>DKGY01000066.1 GCA_002453475.1 Clostridium sp. UBA6758
TAAAACATTAAACATATCCTTAATCTTGTCATCTTCAACATCAACTACAACATCAATGTCAGACCACACGTCTACACGTTTAAATGCTGCAGAACCACCCTGCCATGCGGCATAAACATAATTCAATGGCTTTAGTGCTCTGATAAGGCAATTTAATATTTCTTCTCGAGTTATTGCTTTTACTTCCATAATAATTCCTCCTATCTTTTATGTAGAGCTTTATAATAGTTTGATTTACTTAGTAATTTATAGCTTACTAAGACGCCAAAATTAAATTTATTGCATTCACTGTAGTATATGGTAAATATTACCACAAAATTTAATGTATAAAAATATAAAAATTTTAGTAACATCCACAAGGAGGTGATGAAGCCTTCCTTGTGGATGTTTTTGATAATAATAAATATCATTGACCTGTATATTTATAAATGGTATATTATATCTATAAATGATATATCATTTATAGATATATCGTTTATAGATATAATAATATTTATTTACAATGGAGGAGAATTTTATGCCAAGAAAGGATTCTATTGATATAGGCGAACTAACAGATTCTGCTTTTTATATTTTATCTAGTGTTATAGAGGAAAAGCATGGTTACCTAA
This sequence comes from Clostridium sp. UBA6758, assembly GCA_002453475.1. Classification (GTDB taxonomy): domain Bacteria; phylum Bacillota; class Clostridia; order Clostridiales; family Clostridiaceae; genus Clostridium_J; species Clostridium_J subterminale. The sequence continues at coordinate 612 of DKGY01000066.1, forward strand.
TCATGAAGACTATTGAAGAACTTACTAATAATGAAGTTACAATTGGTCCTGCATCACTTTATACAACACTGAAGAAGCTTTTAGCAGCAGGCCTAGTGGAACTTAATTCAAGAGAAGAAGAAAATAAAAAAGTATATAAAATAACAAGTTTGGGGCGTGACATGCTTATAAAAGAAATTGAACGGAAAAAACAGATGGTTAAATTTGCTGAAAATTTTTTGGAATAAAAAGGGAGGAATATTCATGAAAAGTAAATATGTTATGATTAGTGGCTTTGCATTTAGTGAAGAAAGTGACATGGAAAAGCTGAGAAATTATGCAAGGGAAGGCTGGATATTAGAAGATATAGTAGCAGGACTGTTTTATAAATTAAAAAGAGATGAACCAAAAGATATAGTATATAGTTTAGATTATCAAAGCGAAGCAAATGAAGAGTATTTTAATTTATTTATTGAATCAGGATGGAAACCCGTTATTTCTGTAGGCAACGAAATGCACATTTTTTCAGCACAAGCTGGGAGTAACCCTATTTATAGTGATTGCCAATCGGAAATAGAAAAATATATAAGAATGAAAAGACAAGCAAAAAAGGGAACACTTTATTCTTTAATAGTAGCTGTTGCTCTTATAGCTTTATTAGTTATTTCTGTAATTACTATAAGACCTATATTTCTAATTGTTTTTGGATTATTAATGTTAGATATTTTTGTGTTTATTTTTAACTTCATGCCGTATATTGCATATAATTCTAGAATAAAGCAAATAAGAAAAAATGGTAGGTGTAGTTTAAATAATGGTTTGTGGAAAGTAAATGTATTTTCAGGTAGTGTTTTTCTGATACTAGGTATAGAAAATTTAATTGAGAAAAAATATTTTTCAATATTTTATATTATATTAGGTACTTTTTTCATCATTTCAAGTTTAAATAGCTATAAGAAAGAGAAGAAATGTTCATAGATAATAGCAATTATTAGAGCCATGAGAATCATGGCTCTAATATGTTATGAATAATAACATTTATGAACTTAACAAACTTCTTAAGCTATAACAAGTTTCCCAGCTTTAAGGTTAAGTATAACATCTGATTGATCTGCTACATCACTTGAATGAGTAACTACAATAACACATTTGTTATTCTCATGGGCCAAGGTTTTAAGTAGTTTTATTATCTCAATAGCTGTATCATGATCAAGATTGCCTGTTGGCTCATCTGCAAGTATTAAATCGCCTTCTGTAGCTATGGCACGAGCTATAGCAACTCTCTGCTGCTGTCCACCGCTTAGCTTTAATACGTTTCTATTGGTTTCCTCCTTTGTTAAACCCATATTTTCTAATAAATCATAAGCCTTATGTTTTCTATTTTCTATTTTATTTTTAGTTATTTCCATTGCTGTTAAAACATTTTGTAAAGATGTCATATAAGGTATAAGATTATAAGATTGAAATACTATTCCTATATTTTTATTTCTAAAGTTAGTTAATCCTATATTATTAATATTTTCACCACTAAATAGTATATCTCCAAATTTAGGTGTATCCAAACCACTAGCTAAAGCAAGAAATGTTGTTTTTCCAGAACCAGAAGAGCCAAGTATGGTATAAAACTTTCCTTTTTCAAAACTAAAATCTATATGGTTCAAAATTGATGATTTTTTTGAACCATCCTGATAATAATAACTTACATTTTTAAATTCTAATACTGTATTCATCTTTACATCTCCTTATTCATTCTTAGATAAAATCGTTTTTGGATTAAACCTAATTATTGATATTGTTGGAATAGCTGTTGCTAAAATTACGATTAGGAATCCAATTAAATATAATTTTTGAAGATCTTTTGAGTTTACACCAACATCAATTTTATCTATAGCATCAACCTGTTCGTTCATTGTTCCTCCAGGTCCAATCATCACCGCTCCTGAGGACGTTCCTGAGGTTGAAGATTGTGAATTTTTCTGGTTTTCAGTGGCCTTTATTTCATTCTGTAATAAGTTATTACCTATTTTCTGTGCTACTGCATTCCCGGTAAATGTTGATATACTAAAAGCTATGCAAGCAACAATCATGGTCTCTACTAACAATTGACTAACAATTTTAAGTCTGCTTTCTCCCATAGACATTAACACACCAATTTCATATCTTCTGTCCTTAAGTGATAAAATTATTATAAGTGAAAGAATTGCTGCGCCTGCAATGGCAACTATAATAACTATAGTTTCTGAAAATGATCCAACATTTTCAATAGGTCCCATCATCTGTTTGTATAAAGAATCCTTTGCATCTAATTTATAATCTTCTAAATTTATACCTGAAGCTTTTACATCATTTTTGAAGCTTTCAACATTCATAGGATCGTCCATATAATATACAGCACTTTGAATAGTATCTGTTTGCTCAGATGAGGAAGGACTCAATCGTGATGTAACTGAATTAGGCACATATATTTTATTATACGGACTTAAAAATGGTATAGAATCCATCATAGGATCTGATTCAATTTTTTCAGCTGTATATATTCCTACCACTTCTAATTCTAAAGTATTTTCTCCTTGTAAACTTTTTACTTTTATTTTGTCACCAAGCTTTAAATTGTTCTTATCTGCTAGTTTTTTCTCTATAACTGCTACATTTTTTCCTTGATCGCTTTCTGTTAAGTTTCTTCCATCAATGAGCTTACTTTTTCCTTCAGTAAAGTCGGGAGAAAGCTCTGTATATAAATTACCTTCCAATGATACATCTGGCTGAGCCATATCTGCGGGTCCACCAAATGATACCTGTGGAGAATTCTTATCATCCTTATTATCATCTTGTTCTTTCACAACTGGTTTAAAATTCTCTGACGAAACCATTCCTGAGGATGAGTAATTATATGCTTTAACATGCTCTAAGTCTTTTAATTTATCTACATCTTTAATAGTAAGTGGAGTTATGTCGATTTTACCACCTTTATTACCTGATTTAGACATTGCCTTTTCAAAATCAACACTAAGAGATACAGCCCCTCCAAGTTTTTTTCTAGCAAATTCACCTGATTTAACAGTAGCAGATCGTATTGCTAAACCAGCAAGGACCATATTAGCTATAACACTTAAAATTACAATTAATATTATAGTTTTTACTTTTCTTTTAGTAACACTTAATATTGCTCTTTTTATAAAGTTCATTATTATTCCTCCTATTTTTAATCTTTAGGCATCTGAAAATAAANNTATTTTTTGAAGATGCCTTATTACATTATTAATTGTAAATTTGTATTGTGTAGTTACTGTGAAGTCTAAGTGTTTTTAGCATGAAAAAACAGAAGCTTAATTGCTTCTGTTAAAAATAATTTTAAAACAAACTCCTGACTCGGTATTGCTCATTCTATATTCTATTCCATGAGCATCAAATATCGTCTTTACAATATATAACCCTAAACCAGTACCTCCAGTGCTTCTGTTTCGAGATTTTTCTATACGATAAAAAGGATTAAAGAGCTTTTCGAATTCAGTTTCATCTATATGTACCCCTGTATTTTCAACAGTTAGTACTATCTGATCTTTTTCTTCCCACAAGTTTATAAAGACCTTCTCATTTCTCGCTGAATGGGTAATTGAGTTATTAATAACATTAGATATTGCTTTTTTAATTAGTTTTTCATCAACCTGAACATAAACTTCTTCAGATATATTTAGAATTAAATTTATATCCTTTTCACTTGCAAGACAACTGAGATTTTTAAGACAATTATTAACTAGATAAGATAGATTTATTTCTGTGTATTGTGGCCTAAAATCATGAGATTCTAGTTTTGATACTTCAAGTATTTCCTTTACCATTGACTCCATATCTTGTAAAACTATTAAAGATCTATTCATATATTTATCTCTATCCGTATAAACGCCTATATTGCCAAGCATACCTTCAAGTTGACCTTTTATTATTGTAATTGGAGTTTTTAATTCATGTGAAATTGTAGCAGTAAATTCTCTTCTTTTCCTTTCAATTTCCCGTTCTCTTTCAATGTCATTCAAAAGTTTCAAATTAGTATTTTTAAGTTCATTCATAGTATGCTGCAAATTAGAGGCTAATTCATTTAAGCTTAAGGCGATTTCTCCTATTTCATCATCACTCTTTACCTCACAGCTTTTTTCAAAATCTAAAGCTGCCAGATGTTTAGCTGCATTATTTATTTGAAGTAAGGGCTTAGTAATTATTTTTGAATATATAAATGCTCCTACCACTGATATAATAATCACTACAAGGCCAATTAAGGGGAGTAAATTAAAAATAACCTTTGAAGCTTCGTCTATTGGCTGCAGCGGTACTATAACATCCATAGTATATCTTTCATTATCATTTAAAAAAGTTATCTGCCTTGAAATCATATAGGTAGAAGAATGTTTATTATTACCCGAAATTGAAACGCTACCTGTTTGGAATGTATTCATGAATTGAGACGTATTATCTATATTACCTTGATCTAATATAGGCATTTCTATTAAATTAAATGGTAAGTATATAAGCCTTCCTATACTATCATATATAGTCAAGCTAACAGTATATTTAGCATTAAACTCATCAAAGTATTTTTTAGCGTCATTAATTAAAAGCTTTGAAACAGTATCTTCTAGTTTATTCAATCCTGTTTCAATATTACTTTTTTTATATTTATAATAATAGCTTGGTAGCAAGAAATATAGTATTAAATATATACAGATTGTTGAAGTAATTAGCAATATTGATGTGATTTTGAAAATTTTAAAAGTAATACTTTTTCTTATATTATTTTTCAAGTTTATAGCCAACACCTCTAATCGTTTTAATATAATCAACCTTTAACTTGTATCTTAAATTTTTAATGTGAGTGTCAATAACCCTAGAATCTGCATAAAAATCATAACCCCATAACTGATTCAATAACACTTCTCTAGTTAAAATCCTACCTTTATTTTTAATAAATATTTTGAGGAGTTCAAACTCCTTAGCTGTAAGTTCGATGTCTTTTTCACTGACCCTCACCTTAAAGCAGTTAACATCAATAAGGATATCTTCAAAACTCAGCCTTGCTTCCTCATCTATAGCTTTTGTTCGTCTAAATACTGCTTCAACTCTCTTAATTAGAAGATTAACTGAAAAAGGCTTCGTTATGTAGTCGTCTACTTCTAGTTCAAAACCCTTTATCTGGTCTTGTTCCTCTTCTAAAGCAGTTAACATTATTATTGGGACTTTAGATGTCTTTCTAATAATTTCGCATACAACAAAGCCATCAATCTTTGGAAGCATTATATCAAGAAGTACCAAATCAAATTTATCTGAATTAAATTTTTCAATACCTTTTAATCCATCCTCAGCCACTTCAACAATATATCCATTTGCAAGCAAAAACTCACGTATTATTTCCTGTATGTCTAAATCATCTTCAATTACAAGTATCTTTTCATTCATGCTTTCACCTTCTTATATCAATTATTATAAAGTATGATTGTGTTTTTTATGTGAAGTTAAAAATTTTGAAAGTATATCCACTAATATTACGATTGACTTGTATCATAAATACAATTACCTATAACTCTTTTATATTTTTTGTAACTTACATTATAAGAAGGCATTTAAATAAAGAAAATAAATGTGAGCATTACTCAATTTCAGATCGTGAAATTTTAAGCATTATTTTTTTTGCGGAATAGACGTTTCAATTCAAGATATCCTAAAAATGCCCTAGTAATTTTCTGTGATTTAGGCTTAAATAAATATATAGAGAAAATATATATTAGGAGAGTGTTATGGTAAAGAGTAAAGAATTATTGTTAATGAGATACATATCATTTTGTATATTAACCTTTCAGTTATTTGTAGAAGTTGGAAATAAGAGTATAGTGAGTTTAGTTTTCCTTCTATTATTTATTATAAATAATCATTTGAGAACATTTTATTTAGAAAAAGAGAGAAATGTTATTTTATCAATAATAATAGAGTTAGCAGTTATACCATTGGCACAATTAAATTTTGGAGGAACTATTATTTTTTACTTAATAGGGGTATCCATAGATTTGTTTGCTTTTAAAAATAATATAGTTAAGTATGGAATAGGTCTTATAATTTTATTTATTGGGATTTATCCGAAGTTTAGTGGACCCATTGAAGATGGTATTATTAATTTTGTTTTGCTTGGATTATTTTTTATTCTTTTAAGCTATATATCTAGACTTTATAGTACTAAGGTAGAAGCTCAGCAGCTTTATGATAAGCTTAGGGTTTCAGATGAAAAGCTTATAGAAGCTAATAAAGAACTTGAAGGATATGTAGAATCTATTGAGGAATTAACCTTATTAAAGGAAAGAAATAGAATATCAAGGGAGATTCATGATAGCGTTGGACATACTTTATCTACTGCTCTGATTCAGTTATCTGCCATGGAAGCTATTGCGGAGAAAGAAAATAGTTCTATGAAGGATATGGTGGGAAATTTAAGAGCTTTTATTAGTGAAAGTTTTCAAGATGTAAAGAGAGCTGTAAGGGAGTTAAAACCAGATGAATATGATAATTATCAAGGAATTTTAAGGCTTCAGGAGGTATGTAAAAACTTTGAAAGAATGTCTGGAGTTGAGGTTAAAGTCATTATATCAAAGAGTGATTGGAATTTATCAACTAAGCAGATTAATCATTTATATAGAATGACCCAAGAGGTTTTATCAAATTCTTTAAAGCATGGTAAGGCAACTATGGTTAAGGTTATTATGAATTTTGCAGAGGATGAGTTTGTAATATCCTTTAATGACAATGGTGTGGGAACAGATAAAATTGTGGAAAGTGGACTTGGACTTAGGAGTATAAGAGAAAGAGCAGAGGAAATAGATGGTTTAGTGGATATGAAATCTAGTGGGGGTAATGGATTCTTTGTTAAAGTTATAGTACCAAGGGAAATGGAGGTGTAGGCATGGAGAAGATTAAACTTTTAATTGTAGATGATGAGAAGTTAATAAGAGAAGGCTTGAAAGTGATGCTTTCAGTTTTTGATGATATTGAAGTTGTTGGAATAGCTGAAAATGGATATAAGGCTTTGGAAGTTTGCAAAACCTCTGATGTGGATGTTGTTCTTATGGATATAAGAATGAAAGTTTGTGATGGTGTTATGGGGACAAGACTTATTAAGGAGCAGTTTACAAAGATAAAGGTCATAATTCTTACCACATTCAAGGACAAGGAGTATATCCAAGAAGCTATGAGGTATGGGGCTTTTGGCTATATGCTTAAGGATAGTTCCCATGATGTAATCTATGAAGGGATAAAGACGGCTTATAAAGGTAATATGGTAGTCCATCCTGATGTGGCTTTAGAAATGATGGGAAGTAATGGAGCGATTAAAAGTGATATAGATAGGTATGGACTTTTAGAGAAAGAGATTAAGATAATAGAAGCAATAGCTAAAGGATTGACCAATAAGGAAATTTCTGAAGAATTGTTTTTATCAGAAGGAACAATTAAAAATAACATTACTAATATACTATCAAAGTTGAAGCTTAGAGATAGAACACAGATTGCAATTTTTGCTTTTAAAAATGGAATAGTGACTTAAGTCATTTATATAGTGACCTCAAGTTATGGTTATCCCCCTGGTAATATCTTATTATAATAGTAAGATAAGTCTAGGGGGTAATTTTATGAGCATTATAAAAGTAAAAAATATAAGCAAAAGATTTAATGATAAGTTAGTTTTAGATAATATTAGCTATGAAGTAAAAGAGGGCGAGATATTTGGATTTATCGGACCTAACGGAGCAGGTAAATCAACTTTAATAAATATTATGACAAGCCTTTTAACTCCAGACAATGGGACTATCGAAATATGTGGATATGATATTTTAAAGGAGCCAATTAAGGCAAAGGAATGTATGGGATATGTTCCACAGGAGTTAGCACTAATGGAGGATCTTAATGCTTATGATAATTTAGAGTTCTTTGGAGCTTTATATGGACTAAAAGGTAAACTTTTGAAGGAAAGAATAGCAGAGGCACTTAAGGTAACTGGTTTAGCGGAAACTAGAAAGCAAAAGGTTAAAAAATTTTCAGGGGGAATGAAGAGAAGATTAAATATTGCAGTATCAATTTTACATCATCCAAAAGTTTTAATACTAGATGAACCTACCGTTGGCGTAGATCCACAATCAAGAAATCATATATTTTCTTTTATAAAAAATATATGTAAGGAGTGGGGTACTACAGTAATTTATACTTCTCATTATATGGAGGAAATTGAAGAGCTTTGTAAGAGAGTATTTATAATAGATTTAGGGAAAGAAGTATCCTATGGAGATAGAGAAGAGATTAAAGCTTCAGTTTTCTCAAACAATAAGGTAATTATTGAAACACAAGATATAAGTGGAGAAACAATAATGAAGTTAAAGGATGTAGAAGGAATTGATAAGGTATCAGACAAGGATAATATACTTACTCTAACTATTGATTCAAAGTTTAAGCTAGCTAGTGTACTTTCTTTATTAGAGAAAGAAATCATTAATATAAAGAAGATTAGCTATGAAGAAGCAAAGCTTGAAGATGTATTTCTATCATTAACAGGAAAAACTTTAAGAGATTAGGGGGAAGCTAATATGAAGGCATTATATTATGTAAAAACTACCCTTAAGGGTATGTTTGCAAATGGAGTAGTTACCATACCATATTTTATCTTATTTCCTATTTTACTTGCTTGTTTTATGGCATTTGTTGGAAGCGTGAATGATGAAAACCCTCTAAAGCTTAAGGCATTAAATGTTCAAATTATTGATAAAGACAATACTGAGACATCAAAAAGATTGGTGGAGTTACTAGAAAGTGATGATTTGAAAGAGGTTGTAAGTATAGTAGATAAAAAGCCAGATGTGGAATTAGTAATAAAAGAAGGATATGAGGAAAATATTTTATCTTTAAATAAGGGAGATATAATTATTAATAAAAAAGTAGAAGGCATGAGAATGTCTACTGATACTTTAAAGGTAATTTTAGATAGATACCATCAGAGCTTATATGTATCTATAGCTGGTGGAAATGTGGAGAGTTTAAATAAAATTATGGAGTCATCTGTAATTGAAGATATCACAATAGATACCTTAAAGACTAATAATCTCTATGAAAAAATATCAGCATCTATGATTGGATTTGTAGTTACCATGCTTATATTTACTATGATTCAAAGTGGATATGCAGATATTAGTATAAATTTAGATAAAAGAATTAATGCAACTCCTATAACAAAATTACAATGCCTTTTTTATGATACTATAGCTTTGATAGTATATGTGTTTATAATAATTAGTGCATATGTAATTTTCTTTAGAGTAGCTGGATTAAGTTTTAAAGGAAATATTTTAGATTTAATACTGTTAATCTTAATGGGAACTATGTTGGTAGTATCCATGTCTAAAAGTATATCCACTATATTTGGTCCTAAGTATGGAAAAATAATAGGATCCATAATATTTACATTGCCATTAATAAGTGGGGAAATATTTACGGGTTCAGGAAATAAAATTGCATTACTAACGCCAACACATTATTTAAATAATGCATTTAATTTATACAATCTAAATGGAAATTTAGAAGGCTGTGGTAAATGGGTATTAATAATATTTACAATGTCAATTATTATGTACTCTGCAGCAGTAATTAAAGCAGTAATTCAGGGGAGGAAAAAGGTATGCGCTTAATAAGATTAGTATTAATTAATATGAAAAGACAATTAAAAAGTCCATTTATGTTACTAATGACCTTGATATTTCCTGTTGTTATGATTTTAGTTATAAATGGTGGAGGTTTAGGTAATGAATCAGAAAGCATAGGAATTATAGATAAAAGTAATTCAAATCACTCTACTGAGGTTATTGAGAGGTTGAGTGAAGAATACTCCATAAGCACACTAGAGGGTCAGATAGAAGAGAACTTTAATTTGCTTAGAGAAAATAAATTAGGAGCAATTTATGTTATAGATGATAATTTTCAAGATTTATTAGATAATGGAGAGCTTCCTAAAATTAAGTGTTATAGAACTGAGGCTGCTAGTGGCTCAATAATGGCAGAAGATATTATAACAAGCTATGTATCCGGAGTTGTTGAGGAAGAAGTAAGTGAGGGACTAAGCACAAATTCTACCACTGCAGTTATTGTAGATGAAGAAGTAGACAGTAAAGAGGACTATAAGATGACTGTATTAATGCTATGTTATTTTATGATGATAGGTGGTTCTGTTATTGCTGGAGAAATAATTAAACTTAGAGAGCAAAAGGTATTAAAAAGAACCATAGCAACTAGTAATTCAGATATAACTATTTTAGGTAGTTTATTTATTTCATCCTTTATAATTCAAGGAGTTTTAAGTTGCTCAGCTTTTATAATTTTAACTATCTTATTAAAGCTTCCTAACAACAATATTCCTCAAGGAATACTGATTATATTCCTAAGTAGTTTAGTTACAACATCTATTATTGTGGCAGTAACAAGATGGATTAAAAATGTAACCTTAGCAAGTCTATCTACAGTTGTTTTTGGAATAGCTGCTTTTGGTTTGGGGATTTTTGGATCAGAGTTAGATACATTTGAGAATGTTCCAGAAATAATAACTAGAATTAGCGTAATATCACCATTTACATGGTTATTAAAAATAATAGATACAGGCAAAATTATTATTCCTATTTTGATTATATCTCTGATGTCTATTATGTTCTTTACAGCAGGAAGCTTCAGGTTGAGGGAGTTTGTTAAGGAATAATGTGGATTTAATAGACTTGATTTTATATTATAAAGGAAGTAACACCGATTAAGGATTTAGTTAAAGAGGTGTTGAAGTGCAAAGTAGGCTCTATGTATGATGTATAATCATCGTAGTAGTTATAAAAACTATAACATAAATAATTTGACTTTTTATCATAATATTGCTAGTATTGTAATTAGGTATAATTTAACAAATTGAAACCATGAAATGATATGATCGGAGTGATTATTATGAAATATCCTTCTTTAAAAGTATTTTTATTTTCATAGCAAAGACTGCTATGAATAAATTGAATTATTAGCATATTAAATTGATTTTTATGTAGTCTTTGCTTAAGTAACTATATTAATTAGGAGGCGAAGATAATATGAAATTAGAATTTAGGGTACCTACAAAAAGTGATGTAGATGATATTTTAACTTGGAAATATGACGGAATATATTCATTCTATGATAATGATATACAAAAGGAAAAAATAGAGTGGATAAAAAGCTTTGTTGATTCGGATGATAATTTTTCAATTTATAATGATAACAACAAGCTAGTAGGGAATTGTTCATTCTATTATATTGAAGAATTTTTCTGCGTAGGTTTGCAAATGCAACCAGAGCTTACAGGAAAAGGTTTTGGTATAGAGTTTGCAAAAGCAATAATTGATTTTGGAAGAGAAAAATATAAATTTAATTATATTGATTTAACAGTTGCAAATTTCAATAATAGAGCTATTAAAGTGTATGAGAAATTAGGATTTAAAGTTATTGAAGAATTTGTTAATACAATAAGAGGAAATGATTATGATTTTTTAGCTATGAGATTAGTATTTAATGAATAGAAATATATTTTTTATGGCTATTGGATAAATTAAAAATAGTATATAAATGATTAGGGTAAGATAAGTTATATAAATAATTAAATTTAAGATAAAAGGTGCTAATCATCTGAGGATGGAGCATCTTTTTCTTTGTTTTTAGACTGTGTGTTAAGATGAATAAATTTAATTTGATATTTGAATAGTAAGTAAAGATATAAGTATCTAAAGAGAAATAGAGGGGAATAATAAATTATTAAAAGTATAGACTAAAAAGAGTTTAGTTATTATGGAAATATATAACAAAATCTCTGAAACCCTTGAGGCCACAACAACTAGTTA
>DKGY01000085.1 GCA_002453475.1 Clostridium sp. UBA6758
TTTCCCATGAAAAGGAGTCGCAGACGAACTTTGAATGGCAGAAAGCTACTGCTGAGGCGGTTGTTAAGCTAGAAAAACGATAAAACAAAGTAATATCAATAGTTTGAGCCCTTGAGTGTGACTATGAGCACCCAAGGGCTTTTTTGTGTGTGAACATATCTATTGGATTAAATTTAATATTAGATAGAATGGAATATTAAACTAGCTATGTGATGAAAATTAAGTTTATTAGGAGTATAATAGAATTATATGTATTTAATTATTTTATGAATATAAAGGGGGAACTACATGAGTTTTTTAGGTTACATAGCGGGATCATTAATAGCTCCTAATTTCGCCGGGTATCTAATTTCAAAAGGTTTAACTAATCGTGAAGAAAATAAGCTGATTCAAGAAATTGATGAAAAAGTATCAGAGTTTAATAGAAAGTTTGATGATACTGAAGTTGATAGTAATTACTTTGTTGAATTCCTTGAACAAAGCAATGTTGGCAATTCTATAATTGATCGGGTTTTTCATGTATACAAAACATCGAAAGATGATTATAACTCATTATCAAAAGACCTAGCTAAAGAGGCAATAGACTTTGTTAATTTGNNATTGAAAAAAGATAAATTCAAACATCAACATGTAAAAAGAGCAAGTGACTTTGAAGACTATTTTTCAGAGTTATTTGAGGTTTTAGTTGATTTCAGAGAATCATTGCTAAGTATAAAAGATAAAGCCATGGTATCTATTATTGATGAATCTGTTAATCGAGTTGAAAGGAATGTAAATAGAAATATTGAAGAGCTAAAGGCATTTAGACTTAATATTATAACCTGTGAAGAATTAAATAATTGGTACAAGACAAATACCAAAAACCAATGCACATTAGAGTTATTCAATCATGAGAACAAGGAATTTATCAATGAGTTGCTTAACCGATTAAGTAAAAACACGATAAATATTAAAGGTGAAAATGTTTTTGAAACTGTAGCATATATCACTTATCTGTTTTTAAATAATGATCGATTTAAGGAATACAAAGATAAATTAATAATTGTTGAAGATGAAGAATCGTGGAATAAATTGGGTAAGATGAATTATTCAAACTATATTTTCGTAAACAGGTTTAATAACATTGACCATTTAGAAGTAATAGAAAAAAACAAATGTGTGTTTGTATACGGAAAAAATGATTATTCAAAATCCAAAGATTTAATCGAATTAGATAAAAGATTTTTTAGAAATCTAATTGACAAGGTTACTCAATGTGGTTTCGATCATCAGGAAGCTTATGATATTTCAAGAGCCTCAAGAAATAACTATACTATTTTAATGAGACGACTTTTATTAGGGAAGCAAAAGGAACCTATATGGGCAAATCTTAAAAAATATAAGAATTTAGTACCTGCTATGATAATTAATCAATGGCTTGACACAGATGCTGTATTTTTTGAATTATTGATCGATGATAAACAAAGTTATAATGATTATATTAATGAACTTGAAGGAATAAACAATGTTCAAGATCCTTTTTTTGTTGTACATAAAACATGGTATAACAACAATAAGTACATGATATCTGATCCTGAAGATGTTTGGGATTTTTTTAAAGATTTAGTTGACAATTCATTATTTGACAAATTGGAGCCAATGATTGATTTAATTTTAGGAGAAATTGATCCTAAATTTGAATTGCCAACAACCCAACACTATTACGCAAGTATATTAGGGTATGTACCTCAATTCTCAAATGAACTTAAAAATGGTTTTATAGAGACTTTAATTTATCTATCAAGGCCTGAATCGAAAATTAGTCATAATATAAAACAAAAAATTGAAGATGCACTTGATAGAATAAACTCTAAGAAAGAATGGTTTTCAATATCGGAAATCTTACCCTTAATTTTTGAGATAAACCCTGATGCAGTATTAAACAAGATAGAAAAAGAGTTAGATAAGGATGATTCGGGATTGGTAAATCTTTTTATTGAAAAATCTGATGATTTTTTTACCGGTAGAAATTATTATACACATGTTATATGTACATTAGAAAAAGCTCTTTATTCAAAAGGATATGCTTATAGAGCAATAGTAATTTTATCAAAGCTAATGGATTTTGACATAGAGTATAAAATATCAAATTCGCCATTAAACACCTTATATAATGCTTTAGTTGCTTGGAATCATGAGTATATTTATTCGATTGATGAAAAAATAGAGTTCGTAAAATACATTGTTGAAAATAGAGAAAAAGGCTGGCAATTACTCAAAAAACTACTACCTTCAAATAGAGGAGGGAGTATTTCCACCTTAAGTAGGCCTAAATATATGCCTTACTTACTAAGTGATGAATTGAAATGGAAAAAGCAGATATATGATACCTACAATGAGTATTATCAGATTGCTTTGAATAGTATTAACGGAAATGTTGATAACTTATGTGTTTTTTTTGAGGATTCGATATTTTTTAATTTTGAAATCTATGTAATTTTGAAAGTTACAACCTTGGAATTAATAAACAAATTTATTGATGAAGAAAAGTACGTTTTATATAAAAGAATATATTCTTTGATTTCAAGGAATCGACATTTTCAAAATGCTGAATGGGTTCAATCAGAGGAAAATATGAAGAAACTTGAAAATGAAATACTTGATAAAATTAAATTTCAAGATGAATCATATAGGTATCAGCATATTTTTGAATCATATCATGATATTTTACTTAATCCAGTTGTTTATGAGAGAAATGATGGACATAATTCTATTACCGAAAACCAAAAGCTTGAGGATGAACTTAAAAGAAGTTCAATAAAAAAGCTAGTAGAGCTTAATATTAATTGGAGTAAGTTTTTTAGAAGACTTTCTAAAGACACATCAAATTCAATTGGTATCTACATGGCGGAAGTAAAGAATGATATTGTTTTTATTGAAGAAATAAGTAAATCATTGGCAGATGATAATAGACTTTCAATCTTAGCTGCGTATTATGGTTCACTTTATTCAATATTTGGCTTGGATATAGTTGATTCATTTATTAATAGCAAAAAATTGAGTGAAAAGAAGTATCTTGAATTAATGTTGAGTAGAGTAAAATTGGATAAATCAACTTTGTTTTTTTTGGACAAACTGAGTGAAGAACACAAGGAAATTTTTTGGAAAAATAATGGTGGTGCATATCATGTTCCAGAAGAATTTAAAGACTATGCTCTCAATAATTACATTAGTTACAGAAATGCAAATACTTTAATTGAATTAGCTGATCATTATAGTTATCCAACTGATAAGCTTATTGAAGTGCTTGAAGTTGTCAAAGAAAGTCAAATTATGCATCACCAAATGACTTCTTACCACATCGAAAGAATTTTTGAAAAGATATATGAGGAGAACTTTCCAAAAGAAGAAATATCTCAGCAAGTTATGAATTTGGAAATTTACTTTTTACCAATCTTAGGTAAGGAAAATGGATTAAAGTATTTAAGGCATAATCTCAGTATTAATCCCAATCTATCAGCTGAGCTTATTAAATATGCATATAAAAGCGAAAATAGTAATGATAATAAGGTGCTTGATGAAAATGGAAAGCGTTTAGCAGAAATCGCTCATTCCATTCTGTTTTCTATTAAATTTTCACCTACCAATGATGGCATAGGCTTGATTGATTATAGTACTTTGAAAGATTGGTGCAATAAATATACTCTTGCAATAACACAAAATAATCAGAGAAAAGTCGGATTACAATACTTAGGACAGTTTCTTGCTAATACAAATATGGTTAACGAATCAAAGTTTCCTCAAGAATCTGTAAAGCAAGTAATTGAAGAGGCATTTGATGATGAATTGCTAATCGGTTTTTCAATAGAAATTAGTAACAGTATAGGTGTAAGGACTATTTCAGATGGATCAGATTTCTTAGAGTTATCAAGAAGATATGAAGGTTATGTTCAAAACTCTAAAATGTATCCCAAAACACAGAAGATTTTGAATGCAATCTCTGAAAGCTTTCATAGACAATATGAATCAGAAAAAGAGAGTGCAAAGTATGAATATTAAGCCAAGTGAACTGGGGACACGTTTTTTAGAAAATTATGAGCTTGGCGAGTATATTGATAAGGGCGGAAATGGGAGTATTTACAAAGTTACGAGAAATCATGATGGTTCAATTTTTGCTTTAAAGTGCCTTTTAGGAAGTCGAACTAAGGAATGGGATAAAAAGCGGAAATTGAGATTTAGAAACGAGATAAATACTTTAAATGATTTAGGCGAATTGGGTAATCCATATGTTATGCCACTTGTTGATAATAATACTTCTGATGAGGGACTGTACTGGTATTTAATGCCGTTAGGCAGAACAATCTCTGAAGTGTTTTCTAATGAAAAAATAGACCTTTATTCCAAAATACAATATTTTATTGATATAGCAAAAGGTATTAAGAGTATTCACGAGCTTGATTACTGCCATAGAGATATTAAGCCTAATAATATATTGATTGTAGAAGATAAAATCAAGCTTGCTGATTTTGGGCTGGTTTGGCACCCAAGTTTTGAGCCGCGAACACATAATGACGAGAAAGTAGGGCCAACAGAGACCATTGCCCCAGAAATGAGGGAAAACAATCCAGAGCTAAAACACTCAAGTAAGGCTGACATTTATTCTTTTGTCAAAACAATATGGATGCTCATACTTGGTAGGAAAAGAGCTTTTGTTGATCAGTACAGTTATGAGACAAAGGATTATTTAAATTGTAGTATGGAAATTTTCAGACACGATGGAATCAGAACATTTTCAAGATTGAATGATTTAATTATGAGAGGTACTGAATATTTACCTGTAAATCGACCATCAATCGATGAGGTTATCAAAGAGTTAGAATCATTTGTTATGGATAACAAGCTATCCGATAAAGATATCAGTTTGATTAACCATATTGAAGTAATAAGACAAAACTTATACACGATAGAAAGTGACATTGAGATAATTACAAATATAACCAAAATGAAAGATTTTCTGAATGGGATTTTTAAATCGAATATATATTTATTGGAAAATGAGCGGTTAGATGGAAGTTGTGATACAAAATTCGAAGTTAAGAAAATTCAAGTGACAGAAATTGAAAGTGGAATTATTTTTGAAAGTACAAATAATAAAAGGTATCTTCTAGTAGTAAATATGCTTGAAATTGATAAACAAAAAAACAAGATAAGCTTAAGTACTATAGATATCAAAATAGAAAATATTCCTACAAACAGTATCTATGAATATATAGATTATTATTCAGTAGACATCATGGATAGATTGATAGGGAATTTTGAGGAACAAAATGAGAAATCTTTTATTGAAGTTATGAGTAGAGCAGAAAGGTTCATTTTATCAGTTGCCAATTAGTAATCTTTGCTTAAATAATGGAAAAAGTTATAAAATTTGGGAGCTAGGGGGACAGGTTCGTTGTCTTATTTTTGGAATGATTACATAAGTAGCTAGATTAGAAATTAGAAATTGATTGCTTTAAAGGATTAGTACTTAGGGGAATTATCATTGATAGTTATGAAAACAAAAAGCTTGAAAATGGTTTATATGACTGATTTTCAAGCTTTTATTTACTTTGAGTTTTTGCGTAATATTTAAATTTTTGTTAACAAATTAGATAAAAAGGCAATTTAAATTTATCTATCAATCGATGTCTAATTTCAGTAATTTGCTATTGTAAAATTTTAGAGATATGTATAAAATTGAGATAGCGACGTGGGGGAGAAGGTAATTGAAATAAATCGAATAGAGTAATGAGACAGTGAACCTGTCCCCATGTTTCATATTGCTTGACATTATATGTGAAAAATGATGCTACCTTTATTCCTGTAAGTATGGAAGTATATGTGCAGGACAGTGATGATTATCAATTATTGAAAAAGTACTAAAACTAATAGAACTCACTATATCTCAGTGAATTATAGATATCGGATACAGTGCAGGATGAATAGTTTGAAGGAGAGAGGTATGATAACTAAAGTTATAGATGAACAGCAAGTGAAAGCCGTCTGTGATGTGTTAGGTGAGACAAGTTTGGGATTTACGAAAACAGAGTTAACTAGGTTACTTCAGCAGTGTGGAATAGAAATAGTATCGGATGGTAAATCGAGTAATGGATATGTTTATCAAGTGGGTTTAAATAAAAGAGATTGGTTATATAATTGTTTAGTAAATGAAATTAATAAAAGCCACACTTTATTTAGAGTTTACACTTTTATTGAAAAATCACTAAATCCGGTTTCTTTTACAAATTCAGAGAGCAGGACAAAATATGAGTATTTATTAGAGGAAACAAATAAAGCACTTTTGCTGGCTGGTTTACAAGTTTCTAAGGAAGGTAAATTGATTGAGGTTATTCAAGCGAAAACGCTTGATGAAGTGGATAGGAGAGTGAATAGTTTAAAAAAGCAATTATATAATAGGTTGATACACAGTGAAGTTTAGAAGTATTGTATTAAGGATTTCTTGAGAAAGGATTATTATGATGCAGTATTTGAGGCTTCAAAAGGCTTGGCTGAACGAGTAAGACAAATTACAGGTTTGACTACTGACGGAGGTACTTTGTTTCAAACAGCTTTTTCAAAAAATGATCCTTATTTGTTTTTTAATGGACTGCAAACTGATAGTGAAAAGAGTGAGCATACAGGTGTTAAAGAGTTACTTGAAGCAATTTTTCATTTGGTCAGGAATCCAGCAGCACATACCCCTAAAATAAATTGGAAAGTAGATGAAGCAAAAGCACTTGATATCTTAACGCTAATATCATTTGCACATAAATATTTGGATCAGTGCAATAAGATGCCTGGGAAACCTTAAGAATTTGAATCAAGATATAAAATAAGCTTATTTAGTGAAAGGGTAAATTATGCATAGAAAGTATTCATTAAGTTCCTATAGAGCTAATAATATTATAGAACCAATAACGGAAGAGCAAACGGGTTTCTTTTTTGTTGGCGAAAATGTTAAAAAACAGATTTGTGAATTACAAAACCTCATAAAAGAGGACACATATGGTTGTTATTTAATATCGGGTATGAAAGGTATTGGGAAAACAAGTTTTATTAACACTACTTTATCAAATTTAGAAGATCAAATATTCAAAAAATCTTATGTTACAATCAAATTAAATTCTACTCGTGTGGCTGATGTTAATAATTTATTTTCATTACTGATTAAAGAGTTGTTACGTGTTTCAAAAGATAAAAACAGCCTTATAAATGTTTTTTATAACAATCTAAGAAAAATAGAACTTGTATGTTCTGGAAATTTACAAGTTCATTGGGAAGAAGAGGCGGCAACTGCACTTAATGAAGGTGTTTCAAGTTCTTTCACAAAAGAAGAACAAGTTGGAGTTGATGTAACCGGAGCATTTAAATTGCCTTTAATAGGAAGATTAATACGTGGGCAAATGAGTAACAATTTTGCTAAGACTGAATCAGAGTCAAATACGAAAAGAAAAATTGAATACAATATGAAAGAAGATCCACATGAATTATTTAGAGAATTATTAAATGAGTTTGAAAGTTTAGGTATTAGATTAATTTTTATTTTTGATGAAGTAGACAAGTGTAGTACAACGTTTTTAGATGAAATATTTAATCAATATAAAGATTTATTAACTAATTTTAAGATTTTCAGTATATTCCTAACAGATGAAAAGACATATAAAGCTTACAAGCAATCAAGAGACAGTTTACTATTTACTTATTTTATAAAAGCCTTCTATTTATCAAATATGTCATATGAAGAAACGCTAAGGTATTGTTTTGGACAACATTGTGAAGAAGACCTATGTAATGCTGATGTACTTTATTATATTTCGCTTGGAAATACCAGAGTAATAAATATTAATTACAAGACACATTTCAGACTTAATTTGTTTGATTCTGCACATGTTGCTTTATTATATAAGGCAAGATTGTTTCACTACATTATAGAGAGCATTCGATATGACTTGGATGTTGATGATATGAGAATGTTTAAAAAAGATATGCTCAAAGTGGATGTTAAAGCACTCATCGAATTTATCTTTGACATAAAAGAATGTCAGATATCTACAGCTACTGATTATTTTAATAATGTCAGAACAAACAGATATCCTGAGGCAAATGAAATATTGGAATGCATTAGAAATTATAAAGATAGCTTAGAGATGAAAATGGTTAAATTTGAAAATGATAGGATAATCATAGGCTATGATAAGGATATGCATTTACATAATTCATGGGAGAGCTTGGAGGCCTATGATCATAATTTAAATAAAAGGGTAACACTAAATAATAGAATAAGAATTGAGAGTTTTTATCCTTTTTATGAGAAAGGGCTGGGTACTCACACGAATGGTATAGGTACAATTCAGCTGGTCAAGTTAGGAGATAATGAGCCAGAGTCGTATGAAGAAGCAATGGAGCATTTAATAATATCAAATTATTTTAATATTAATAAAATAATATGGCTGAAAAGAGTACGAGATGGAGGAAAAACATGGTATACAGATGAAGAGTATTCACTTTTGGTTATAATTGATTCTGGCATAGGCATAAGATATGCTTTTTACAATGAGGCTGGGTCATACTCGAGTGAAGAAAGCAGGCGTATTACTGATTTGTTAAAAAAGATAAAAGATTTAGGTATAAATTACACTGAAAAAACCTTTTCTAATGGAGAAACTTCTGAGCAAGTTTTACAACAGATTATAGACAGTTTAGATGAGTTTTAAGCTTTATTTATTCCATACAATTGATAACAATTATTACTTAATATACCCTCCGCCAAGGAATCACCAGCTACCTGCGACATCATTATTGTCTACTAAAGGCATGTTGAGGTATTTGCTGCTGATGATATTTTAGGTACTAACACTAAAAAGCGTGATGAGTTTAATAGAATGATTGAGGAGTGTATGGCAGGTAACATCGACATGATTATTACAAAGTCCATAAGCAGATTTTCAAGAAACACTCTGGACTGCCTGAAATACATTAGATTATTAAAGGAAAAGAACATTTCCGTATACTTCGAAAAAGAAAATATCAATAGCTTAGATTCTAAGGGAGAGATTCTACTTACAATTATGGCGAGTCTTGCCCAACAAGAATCTGAATCCTTAAGCAAGAACGTAAAGCTGGGATTGCAGTTCCGTTACCAAAACGGTGAGGTACAGGTGAACCACAATCGTTTTATGGGATATACCAAAGATGATGAAGGTCATCTGATTATTGAACCTACTGAGGCAGAAGTTGTAAAACGTATTTATTTGGAGTATCTGCAAGGATCAAGCCTAAAACAAATCGGAGAAAGTTTGGAATCAGATGGTATCCTAACTGCAGCTGGTAAAGCAAGATGGAGACCAGAAACTATAAAGAAAATCCTGAAAAATGAGAAATATATCGGTGACGCCCTTTTGCAGAAGACATACACGGTGGATGTACTTACGAAAAAGCGAGTTAAAAATAACGGTATCGTTCCACAGTATTATGTAGAAAATAGCCATGAAGCCATCATTCCACGTGACCTTTATATGGAGGTGCAGGAGGAAATGCTAAGAAGAGTTAATCTCCATAGTGGTGCTGACCGAAAGAAAAGAGTTTATAGTAGCAAATACGCTCTTTCAAGCATTGTATATTGCCCAAAGTGTGGTGACATATATCGCAGAATTGCTTGGAATAACAGAGGCAAGCGTTCCTTTGTGTGGCAATGTGTCACCCGAGTGGAACATGGTCCAGAACGCTGTGATGCACCAACGGTTCAAGAAACGGAACTTCAAGAGGCTGTAGTAAAAGCCATCAATATGGCACTTGGTGGCAAGGCTGATATGCTTGTAGCTTTAGAGCAGAATATTGCATCGGTACTTGCTTTGGAAGATGAAGGTTCTATGGAAAGCATCAATGCTAAACTGGATGAATTGCAAAAGGAACTATTGAAAAGGTAACGGTTTATGAGGAAAAATTTATGGTGGAATTCAAGTCAGGCACAAGCATGGATGTGGAAAGATAAAAGAATAGATTACAGAAGTTAGCACCTTGCAGCAATGTAGGGTGTTTTTTGTTTATTTCCAATTAGTACATGAGTATTGACAAAAATACTAATTGTAAATACAATGGAAAATATAGGATTTTAAGCAAATGGAGGTATTGTTGTGAGCAAAAATATTTCTTTTATGGTTGATGCAGATGTATATGAGAAGTTTAATATAGCACTTAATCTAACTGGTGAAACCTCTGATGAGGCTGCAGATGCCTGCCTCCGTTGGTATATCGCTCAAGCCTTTGGTAATGCATCAAAAGAATATATACCAAAGACAGGTAAACTAATAGATAATATAGATAAAGATTTTTATGGAAAAGCTACGCAGCGTATTCCTATGTGGGCATTGAAACCAAATCAGTATAACCACAAAATCATCAAAGCATATTTTATGGCTATAGATATAGAAGGAGAAGCAACTCTTCTTATGATGGAGCGTT
The DNA here is from genome assembly GCA_002453475.1 of Clostridium sp. UBA6758. Lineage (GTDB taxonomy): Bacteria > Bacillota > Clostridia > Clostridiales > Clostridiaceae > Clostridium_J > Clostridium_J subterminale. Next base: position 10,480 of record DKGY01000085.1, read on the forward strand.
TGTGTAGTGATAAAGAACGCCCGGATTTATTTGTTCCTACTTTCAGGAATAACTACTCGCAGATGAAGTTAGACGGACCAAAATCGCATGGTAAGGTTTTTGAAGATGACGGAGAGCGAGTATGGGTTTGGGATGAAGTTGAGAAAACTCTTATGAAATATAAGTCTAGTTTTTATGTTGAGGAGGAATAAACGTGAGCGTTTTAATTGATAACAGCATTACAATTTATGAAGCACTTGAGCATATTAAAAACGGAAAATATGTTATGCCTGCATTTCAAAGACAATATGTATGGAGTATGGAACAGATCGAAAAGCTGTGGGACTCTATCCTTTTAGATTACCCTATCGCAACTTTCCTCTTTTGGCACGTAGATGATAACAATGTTAGTTGGGATACATATTTTTGCAATTTCTTATCAGAGGTTACCTTTGATAGTAGAAAGCAAGCAGATAGCGTTAATTATGAATTAAGTAATATTAATGTAAAGCTTACAGATACTGCTGTATTGGATGGACAACAAAGATTAACATCATTATTTTTATCTCTTTTTGGGAGAGCGTATATTAGACAGAAACACGCAAGAAGGAATACTACGGGAGGTACTGTTGTAAAGCTGTTGATTGAACTAAACAAAAACAAGCTAACAGTTGACGAAGAAGAATATAACAGTAAAAAGTTTGATATTAAGTTTACTGAAAAGGTAGGGAAACTGAGTCCTACCCAATTTGAAATTAAAGAAATATTAAGTGAAAAGTTCCAAGACGAAACAACAAGAGAACAGGCTATAGAGTCAGCTATTTCTAATGTTCCAGCAGACAGCAAAGAGTATGCACGGGGCATATTGAATAAATTGTATAATAAAATTTTTGTGGAAAAGCTGATACGATATACAGAAATTCAGGACATGAAACAGGATGATGCCTTGGAAATGTTTGTCCGTTTTAATAGCGGTGGGAAAGCTCTGAAAAAGCACGAAATAACCATGTCTATTCTTGAGGCTTATTGGCCTAACGCAAAGACGGAATTTGGTAAGCTCCTTGTGGATTCGTATGAGGGATTTGGATCTGATTTCATCATTCGTTCTGCTCTTATGCTATATGGGGATGTTGTAAAATCAAACATAAATAAACAAATAGCAGAAGACCTAAAAAACAATTGGCAAGATTTCAAGAAGTCCCTTAAAAACCTTGAAACTGTTTTAAAGGATATGAAAATAGAAGTCAGCCGTTTTTCAAGTAGCTGGAACGTACTTCTACCTATTATATATTTCATTTATTATAATCCAGAGTATATAAACAATGTTGAAGGTATACGAGCATATTTTACTAGAGCTGTATTATTTAATTATTTCCAATCTGGAACAACAAGTAAGTTGCAGCAAATGAAAAGTAATATCAACGATAATGAGTATGAAATAACTGTTGATATCCTTGAGCAAATGAATGACCTTAGAGTTACCGATGGAAAAATTGATGATATTATCAATTCTGAAAAAGGTAGCCGTGTTGCAGGTGAGGCTCTGTATTTCTTAGGGGCTGATTGGATAAATAAGAACTTCAAATATGAACAAGACCATTTGCATCCGTATGACCGATTTGACAGCACCAAACCTATATCTGTTTCTATGGATAATTGGCGTAGATGGAGGGGTAACAGAAATAGATTACCAAATCTACAGTTGCTTGAAGGAAGAAGTAATGGCAGCAAAAATGCAATGCGTCTTGTGGATTATTACAATGATATGAATGACGAGCAAAAGGCAGAGTTTTGCAGAGAAGCTCTTATTCCAGACAGTGTTTCTCTTGAATTGGAGAACTTTGAAGAGTTCTACGAAAAGAGAAAAGTGCTGCTGACAGCTAAAATACGTCAGTTGCTTGGATAAAATTTGATACGATTAATATTCAATGCGCAAAGGAGATTTGATATGTTTTACGAACCTAAGACATTAATTATCGTGTATAAGGATGAGATGCTTGCTAACCAGATGAAGAAATTAATTGAAACTAAGGATGGTTCAGAAGGTTCAGTGACAGGAACAACAGACAACAGCATCAATGTTGTTGCCTGGACAGAAAAAGTGTGGCTTGAAAATAAAAAAGCCGGAAATATTAACTCAAAGGTCCTCTTTTTAGGTGATATTAAGGGTGTTGATAAATTGATTCCTGTTATTGATGTGAAATTCGATAAACACGGCATCCGTTAAGGCTGGGCAGGAAATCAGGCAGTGATATATGTTACTCCGAATGAGATAAAATCCATTGAGAGTTATTGTGAATTTCACAAAGAATTGGAAACACTCCCTGCTCCTAAAGCAGTTAAAGATGCAATAAAACCTAAAATTGCTCCAATGAAAGAATCTGTGTCTGAGGAAGAAGTTCAACCAGAAGTACAAGAAAAAACAGGCTTTTTTGCAAAAGGAAAGAGTGTTGTAAAAAAAGTACGAAATACAATCGAAGATACATTTGCAGAAGTTAGTGTAAAGGCACTTGTTTTCTCTGAAGAAAATTTCAAGAATAAAAAAGCAATGGAACGTCAAATGCTTTTCTTTGGAGTAATCAGTTTATATAATGATGGGCTTAAGAAGTTCATGAATTCATAAAGGTGATGTGTATGCAGAAAAAAACTGAAATGCAACAAGGCTGGGAGTTTGCTGCAAAAGTAGTTGGTGCAGATGTGGCAGCTCACGTCGGTCTTGACTATGTGTCAAAAGTAGCCGAGGCTATTGAACAGTTAGAAAAAGATATAAATAATCATCCGTACCGTGGACAGGATGTTGCTCATTTTAAGGGGTATGTTCTGGAAGAATACGCAGCAGGAACTTTCAATATAAATGCAGTAGCTGCGGGGTCATCAGATAAAGCACAGGTTTTGCATAGTAATGAGTTGGGGTCAGTTGATATTCAACTTCAAGCAGATGGGTATACTCAAGACTATAGTGCTAAGGCTTATCGCTCACCACAAGAGAGTGGTCTTGCACAGGCAAAGTTAGCTGCTGATACGAGAGAACCTCTTTATGGTGGTCAAGAAAGACTTATACCAACGGACCATTTGGAAGGAGCTAAACAGGATGTTCATCAGAGAGCGTTGCGAAATGAAGAAATCCGCCCGGATGTTGCTGCGGCCAATAGAGATACAGAAAAACATCTAACGGATAGAATTTCCAACAAAGAAGGGATTAAATCAAATCCTGTTACTCAAAAAGAATTAGAGGACATGGCTCGCTATGGGCATGAGCAGAATTTTAATGCCGAAGAACGAGGTATAACACTTGCTAATGTTATAAAAAATGAACATTTGCTGAAACAGTCATTAGAGGCTGGCTGCACGGCTGCCGCAATAACTGTTGCCATGCAACTTGCTCCAGAATTATATAAAGCCATTGATTATCTTATAAAGCACGGAGAAATCAATATAAACCATGTCAAGCAAATGGGTTCAAAGGCAATTACTGCCAGTGCAGAAGGTTTTTTGAGAGGGTCAGTTTCCTGTTCCCTATATATTATTTGCAAAGAAGGTTTGTTGGGTGAGGCATTTAGAACAGTAGACCCAAGTCTGCTTGGTTCTGTTGTGGCAATTGTGATGGAAACAGTCAAAAACAGTATATTGGTGGCGGCTGGTAAAATGACAGCCAAGCAAATGGGAGAAGCCTTTGTTGATGGTATTGTAATTTCAAGTGGCTATCTGATTGGTGTGAAAATTGGTGGTGCTATCGGTCAAGCGTTAGGTTTCCAATTACCTGTCTTTGGTTATTTAATAGGAAGTTTAGTTGGATGTGCTTTTGCTACTGTATATAATATCGGCAAGAAAAAACTGATCTCATTTTGTGTTGATACAGGTTTCACCTGTTTTGGACTGGTAGAACAAAACTATGAACTCTCGGATGAAGTGCTTAAAGAAATCGGTATTGATACCATAAAGATAGACAGAACTAATGTTAATACCACAGAAATCAAAAAAACATTGCCAAGTGATATAGTAAACCGCACATCATACGAAACGGTTAATATGACTGTTCTTCGTAGGGGTGTGATAGGGGTCAACAAAATAGGATATGTCCTTTAATAGAATGACATCTAAGAAACCGAGGGAAGAGATTATTATGAAATGTGTCTCTCTGATAAGATTAAAGGTACTCTTGATGTGGTTGACTAAGAGAACTGTAAAAGCGGAAAAAATGAGGTGTTCATATGATTACAATTGAGGAATACATTTCCCGAAGGAAAAAAGAAGATAAGCTCAATGAATTTGACATTGATGCACGTACTCAAAATATGAAAATCTGTGTTGATTATGTATTTGAGTACTTTAACAACTATCTGAATATTACGGAAGCTGAAGAAAAAACAGTTCTACATAATGAAAAGCTGGAGAAGTATCGTAAGCAACTTAGGGAGTTTGAGCCTGAAGTTAGAGAATGGGTTGTTGGTATTTATAATGAATATGGGAAGCAATTACATAAATACATTGGAAGCATTATGAAGGAGAATGAGTTTTTCTTTCTGTATAATACTGATAGTGAATTTAGAAATGCTTCATATGATTGCTATTCGCAGCTCATTAAAAAGTTACCATTTCTTAAAGATCAGACAGAGATGCTCTTTCTTTTTATAAAAGACTATCATAGGGTAGAGAGCCAACAAAGATTCAATTTCGGTACACCGATTATTTCCGATGAAATAAATGATTGGATTGATAAGACCTGGGCCAAACATCAGGTTAATCTTCTTGCATTTGCCTATGATTGGATAAATAGTTTTTATGATAGCGAGGATATTTGGCCTTCAACTCATAGGAAGAAAAGTCTAAATACTTGGAGAAAGTACGATTATGATTATAAGCAGAAAAGTAATCTCTTTAACCTTGATTCACTGTACAGAAAGATGCAAAAAAAATCCTTCACAAAAGGAAAAAAGCAGGAATTTGAAATACTGTTTATGTACTATTGGCTTCATGATATGGAAGGCGATAATGATTATTGGCAGGAGTATTTAGAAGCAGTTTTACCAGCTTTAAAAAAGGAATAAAAGATATAAGGAGGATGAGTGAAAATGGGTGATAAGTTTGTTGAACAGAATTGCTCTACTTGTGAGTTTAATTTTGGAGATGTGTGCGCCGGGCATGGTACCAGAAAAGATAATGGTGAGGATATATATGGGATGCCAATAGAAGAAACGGATAAAATGTTCCCTGATGGCTGTGATGATTATGGGATTTCGCTGGATTCTTTTATTGAGCAAGAAAAGATGAATGGGAGATAGGATTTTATATTAGAGTATAGATAATCTTTTATCTTGTCGGATGGCGAGAAATTAAGTGGGGAATTAATTGATTGATCATAATTAATTGGATGGAGAAAGGTTTATGTATATTTTTCAAACAAGACCCTTTTGGAGATGTATGGGAGTTCCAATGAAAAAGGTTCAAAAGAGGTATAAGGAATTCTTTGGAGAAAATGAAGTAATCATTGAAAAACGAGATGATGCGCTTAAAATATTGCTTAATATTATTACGACAATTCAGAATGAAATGATAAGCAAGCTGAACTCTGTAAATTCATACGATATGTTTATGAAATTGTATTATATTTTTGATGAAGTTCATTATTTTTATTTACGAGAAAAAGAAGCTAGAGGTAAATTAGTAAGCATTAATGCTGATAACCTTGATTTAATAGACTTATTTATTGAAAACAGAAATATAATGAGAAATATTATTGATTCTTGCAATGTGTGGATAGAAAATTGTGTATTATATCAGCATGATACTAATACTATGTCTAAGGCAAAAGATAAAGGGTTTAAGATGGATTTTGATTTGATGATAGACCTGTATTTATATGGTTTTGCTTCACAAAGTGTATCTCTCTTAACATTATCTAAAAATCTTAACTCTCAAGAGTTATATTATGGATTGACAGTGACTCCTAATGATAATACACCTGCGGAAGTATTAAAGTATCATCCTATTATATTTTTTAATACAGCTATTACAGGAAATCAGAACGTATTAGTAGAAAACCCATTAACTAGTCAGGCAAACAATACTGAATTCGGAAACGGTTTTTTCAAAGAGTATGGTGTGGGATTTTTGCAATTTTTAGCAGCTATAAAGGGATTTCAAGACGATTTGCTGCGAGGTGATGAAAAAGCATTAACAGTAATAAGCAAAGAATATTTTATTTATTTGGTAGAACATTATACTAAACCTAAAATTAATGGAACAGCCTTTTATGATAGCTTTGTTTTGACAAAAGATAAAGTCAAAAGGCAGCTGAGAAAGAAAGAAAACATCATTTGGATGATTGCAACAAACAAGGAACGGCATGAAATTAGACCTTTTTTAGGTTTAGAAGATGGAAATATTCTGATTTCATATGGAGCAGCAGAACAGGCAAAGCAGTTATGGGTGTCCTATTTCAGCAATGGCGGTATGTGCTATACTAATGTATCAGATATTCTTACCGACGCCATGGGAAGGCGCAACAAAGAACTATCGGATATTTTAGTTGATAAAATAAGAGAAAAACTTAATCAACATTACAGTCCGAAGGTAGACGAAAAAGATGTAAAGTATCAAAGGATTTTTGGTGAACGAGATATAAATTATGGCGATTTTGATGTTTTTTATTACACGGAAGATACTAAAGAACTGTTTTTAATTGAAGCAAAGTATTTTTCTGATTCATTAAACTCAAGTGGCATAGTTACAGATTATAAAAAATTATTTGAGAAAGATGGGTATTACGACCATTGCAGGCGAAGATATGACCTTATATTGTCAGAGCCAAAGAAAGTAAAAGAATTTATTGGTGTTGATGGGAATATAAAAGTCCATCTGATTTTTCTTTCATCTAAGCCAATAGAATTAGAAATTCAAGATAACGACAGAGTTGTTACATTTCTTTCTCTTGGAATATTTGATAAATATATAGAAGGAAAACTAATAAATGATGAAGATGATAGTGTGGTTCGCCGTGTAAAAATAATTTAGAGTGTTTTTAGGGAAAGAAGGTAAAAAATGATATATGGTATAGAAGGAGTAAAAAAACAAGATATCCAAATACCAATTTCAAATTATGTAAAACAGCTTGCATGGTATTTGCAATGGTATCTCAATAAGATGCAGTTAGACACTGAATCTTTTTCTAGTAAGGCCACAGAAAAGGCAAAACGATATTTGAGATGGTTTGTTTTTCCTAATGAAAAAGGATATGAAAAAGATTTTAATAAAATTAAAGATGATATGCATACAAACACATGGAATATTATTAATCATTATACAAAGTGTATTATGCAATTACTTGGACAAGTGGCAGAGTGTGTGGTTGTTGATAGATGCGTCAATNNTGCATCAATATAGCTATGTTTAGGGAAAATGTATTTAGTGAACATAAGGACATTGATTATGATGATTATTTTGCTTTTTCAACATCATTTAAATATATTATATATAAAAATGCGAAGACAGGGATTTATCAAAATTATAATGTACCAGATTATAACCCAAATCATACTTCGAAAGACATTGCTTGGTGTAAAAAGGACAATATTTTATCACAACTTAAAGCAAGGATAGATGAAATGGGGTACGTAGAAAATGCAAAGCTTCAAATAAAGGCAACGCTGAATTGTGGTAATCTTATATTGGATAAATATTTCCTTACTCCTGTTATATGTTTTGATTTATGTAATGATTGTGAGAAATTGAAACAAAGATATCCAAATAATATTGTTTATTCAGCAAAAGATATTTGTCCAGAAATGCATTTAGAAATTGATAAATACTTTCGTATATTGGCTGCGTATGCAACGAACTTAATTGACCACATAGATATTACTGATATTGCAGTGCAACAAGATTTTAGACTAGCAGAACTTTTCAGATCTCCTATCACGGCATTGATAAAAAAAGAACAACTTAATCTTGCTGGAGTAATAGAAATGGCAGAACAATATAGAAAACCCATTATTATCAATGGATAATAATTTATGTTGATATGTTTGCGCCTACCGATATTACATAAAATGTCGTGGATATGTTTCCTAGAACGGACAGCATGGAAGACATTCTTTCTGTCATCTCGGGCCATGTTGAGACGGTCGTTAGGCTAGAAAAGAAATAGGCTGATATCAAAGGGTTTGTGGGGTTTTCAAGTGAATAATTAAGTGTGTTTTGACTCCTTCCAAGGATTTCTTGGAGGGAGTTTTTGTGTGTGGGGATATTAATACGCAGAAGAGAATCCAAGATAATAATCATCTCACTGAAATAAATAGCAAAAACTTGCTAATCATAGTAAAATAGAGGTATCGACCAATTAGGAGGAAAATGAAAATGATTACTGGTGAATTAAGAAGTAAAGTAGATAAAATTTGGGAAACCTTTTGGACTGGTGGTATTACTAATCCATTAGAGGTTATAGAGCAGTTTACATATCTTTTGTTTATAAAAGGTTTAGATGATACAGAAAATACGAATGAAGAAGTGGCTCAAGCTTTGGGAATACCTTTTGTTGGAATATTTCCAGAGGATAAACAGCATTTAAGATGGAGCAAATTCTCCAATGAGGGAGATGCTGAAAAGATGCATTTAATAGTTCAAAATGAAGTGTTTCCTTTTATAAAGAAGCTCCATGGAGATAAACAGTCTGCTTATGCAAAGTATATGGGGGATGCTATCTTTAAAATACCAACTCCATTAATGCTTTCTAAAATAGTATCTGGAATTGATAATATTAAGTTTGACAAAAATAAGGATACAAAGGGAGACTTATATGAGTATCTTTTATCTAAGGTAGCAACAGCAGGTACAAACGGACAGTTTAGAACACCACGTCATATCATTGACATGATGGTTAACCTTATGAAGCCTACCCCTGAAGATATTATTGTTGACCCAGCAGCAGGCTCAGCTGGTTTCTTAGTATCTTCACAAGAATATTTAAGAAAAAATCACAATGACTTATTCTTTGTACAGGGGTTAAAGGAACACTTTAACAACAATATGTTCTATGGCTTTGATATGGATAGAACCATGCTAAGAATCGGGGCCATGAACATGATGCTTCATGGAGTTGATAACCCTAATATTGAATACAAGGATTCCCTATCAGAGGTAAATACAGATGCAGAAAAATTCACTTTAGTTTTGGCAAATCCACCTTTCAAAGGTAGTCTTGACTATGAAGCAGTATCAGCAGATTTATTAAAAATCACTAAAACAAAGAAAACAGAGCTTTTATTTTTAGCGTTATTCCTAAGAATATTAAAAACAGGTGGAAGATGTGCTTCAATAGTTCCAGATGGAGTTTTATTTGGTTCATCAGGTGGACACAAATCCATCAGAAAAGAAATAGTTGAAAATCATAAACTAGAAGCTATTATATCAATGCCAAGTGGAGTATTTAAACCATACGCAGGAGTATCAACAGCTATAATGATATTCACAAAAACAGGCACAGGCGGAACTGATAAAGTATGGTTCTATGACATGAAAGCTGATGGATACTCTTTGGATGATAAGAGAAATGAAGTTGAGCAGAATGATATTCCAGATATAATTGAAAGGTTTAGAAACATTGATAAAGAAGCAGACAGACAAAGAACAGAGCAAAGCTTCTTCGTTGACGTGGCTGAAATCAGAGAAAATGGTTATGACCTTTCAATAAATAAATATAAAGAAATTGAATACGAAGAAGTGCAATATGCTCACCCACAAGATATCTTAATGAAAATCAGAGAGCTAGAGATGGAAATCAGTTCAGGGATTGAAGAATTAGCTGAAATGTTGGGGGAGTAATATATGAAATTTAATGTGTTTCAAAATAGAACTCCATTAATAGAAGTAGAAAAGCTATCATCTTGGAAGCTTTATGATTTTAACGATATTTTACTTGATGATACAAAGAATGGTGTGAAAATAAAAAAAGAAGATTATTTAAAACAAGGAGAATATCCAATTGTAGATCAAGGTCAATCATATATATCTGGCTTTACCAATCAAAGCGACGGACTATATGAAACAGACGGTGCATTAATTTTCGGAGATCACACAAGAATAATTAAGTATGTTGATTTTCCATTATATTTAGGCGCGGATGGAGTTAAATTATTAAAATCAAAGATTGATAAAACTAGAGTAAATATGAAATATATTTATTATTTTATGAAAACTATAGATTTGCCAAGTGATGGATATAGTAGACATTTTAAATATCTAAAAGAAGTTGTTATACCGATTCCAACCCTGGAAATTCAAAATAAGATAATTAACACATTAGACAAAGCCCAAGAACTTATAGATAAAAGAAAAGAACAAATTGAAGCTTGTGATGAGTTAGTTAAATCGAGATTTATCGAGATGTTTGGAGATCCAGTTCAAAATCCATTAGATTGGGAGCTTAAACCATTTTTAGAGAGTGGTAGCTGTAAAAATGGTATGAATTTTAGTGCAACCGAAACTGGTGTGGAACTACAATATTTGGGTGTTGGTGATTTTAAAGATTTATCTAAGATTGACGATGTTAATGATTTAGGCAAAGTAAGCCTAAACAAAATGCCAAGCACAGAATATCTTTTACAAGATGGAGATATAGTGTTTGTGCGTTCAAATGGTAATAAGGCTTTAGTAGGACGATGTTTAGCTGTGTATCCAAATGGAGTATCAACAACATATAGTGGGTTTTGTATTANNAGAAAAACAGATGGTAATTTAGAAATACCTTATCTGTTACAAGTTCTAAAAACCGATTCTATGAGAAAGAACATGGCTGGTAGAGGAGCCAATATACAAAATTTAAATCAACAAATTCTTGGAGAGTTAATGATACCTGTTCCACCACTAGAACTACAAAAGCAATTTACGGATTTTATCAATCAAGTGGATAAATTGAAATTTGAAATGGAGCAGAGTTTAAAAGAGTTAGAGGATAATTTTAATTCTTTAATGCAGAGAGCTTTTAAAGGTGAGTTATTTAACTAATATGGGGGGGACGAGGCTTGGGGAGTAATATTGATAAAAATATGAAACATGTCATTGAAGGCTGGGGAATACCTTCAATAGAGGAGTTAAAGCATAAAGATATTAGATTTGTATTTGATAGTAAGTTGCTTAAAAATCCTAGTGAATATTATATGAATTTAAAGTGTGAACAGAATAATGTTAAGTTTTGCTTATATAATTTTGATACTAAAACTATAGCCTTTTCTATGGATTTTTTTGAGTCAAACAATGCAATTTTGAGGGCTAATGGAGAGTTGGCATACTTAAAGTTAGAATTACTAAATGTTAATGATAGTGAATTAAGAAATAAAGGTATAGCATCCTTTTATTTAAGGAAACTTCAAGAGTATGCAATTGAAAATAAATTCTCATATATTAAGGTTAATCCTTGTCCTAATGCAAATATTTTTAAAGAACAAAGTAAGGATAATTCTCTTAATATAACGGATTTAAAGGACTTTTATAGAAGAAAGTCATTAAAGGAAATGCCGATAAAATTATTTAGTGAATAGATAAATTACACATTAGTACTTACTAGTTTGCTAATGTGTAATTATACAATAATGTTTAGTTATTGGGATGGGAGGTTAAGATTTGAGTAACTTTGAATTTTTAAAGGGTAAGAAGAATTTTAAAAGCTTCACAGAGGCTTGTTTAGAAGCAGAAAAAAGTATAGTTGTAAGTCCTGCTACTACTGCAATCCTTGCAAGAAGAGCTTTAGAGCTGGCGGTTAGATGGATTTATAGCTTTGATACAGATTTAATTTTACCTTATCAAGATAATGTGAGTTCACTTATTCATAATACAAGCTTTATAGAGCTTATTGATTATGAGCTTTTACCGAGGCTGAAGTATGTTATTAAGCTTGGTAATGTGGCAGTACATACTAATGCTACAGTTAAGAGAAGTGAGGCTATCCTTGCACTTAACAATCTGCATAAGTTTGTTAGTTATATCGACTATTGCTATGCTGATGAGTTTACGGCAACGGATTTTGATGAGGATCTTTTACTTGAGGGTGAAGAGAAAAGAACTAGGCCAGAGGAGCTTAAGAATTTATATGAAAAGCTTGGCTCTAAGGATAAAAAAATAGAAGAAATTATTAAACAGAATGAAGAGTTAAGAAAAGAATTAACAGAGAGAAGAAAATCAGCTAAAGAGAAGTTTGATTTTAATATAGATGAAATTAGTGAGTTTGAAACAAGAAAAAGATATATTGATGTGGAGCTGAAGCTTTCAGGGTGGAACTTTGGCAGTGATATTGGTGAAGAGATTGAAGTTAAAGGAATGCCTAATAATGAAGGAGTAGGCTATGTGGACTACGTTCTTTATGGTAATAACGGAAAGCCAGTGGCTGTTATAGAGGCTAAAAGAACTTCAAAGGACCCAAAAGTTGGACAACAACAGGCTAAGCTTTATGCGGATTGTTTGGAGAAGCAATATGGTCAAAGACCTGTAATATTCATTACTAATGGGTTTGACACTTTTATCTGGGATGATTTTAATGGTTATTCAGAGAGAAGAATTTATGGCTTCTATAAAAAGTCTGAGCTACAGCTTATGATTGATAGAAGAACCAGTAGAATTTCTCTTCAAAGAGTTAATATTAAGGATGAAATTTCTAACAGATATTATCAAAAAGAAGCTATCATCAATGTATGTGAGGCTTTAGAAAACAGACAAAGAAAGATGCTCCTAGTTTGTGCAACGGGTACAGGAAAGACAAGAACTGCTATTTCCATAGTGGATGTTTTATCAAGACATAACTGGGTGAAGAATGTTCTGTTTTTAGCAGATAGAAAGGCCCTTGTTAAGCAGGCTAAAAACAACTTTTCTAAGCTACTGCCTAACTTAGCTTTATGTAATTTGCTTGATAATAAGGATAATCCAGAGGAAGCAAGAATGATTTTCTCTACTTATCCAACTATGATGAATGCCATTGATGATACAAAGAGTAAGGATGGAAAACGATTATTTACTCCAGGACATTTTGATTTAATTATCATTGATGAATCCCATAGAAGTATTTATAGAAAGTTTAAAGCAATCTTTGATTACTTTGATGCTACTTTAATAGGCCTTACTGCTACACCTAAGGATGAGGTGGATAAAAACACCTATACTATATTTAACCTTGAGAATGGTGTTCCAACCTATGCCTATGAGTATGAAAAGGCTGTGGAGAATGGCTACTTAGTGGACTATACCACCATAGAAGTAAAGTCTAAGATAATGGAAGAGGGTATTAAGTACGATGAACTTTCAGAAGAGGAAAAGGAAGAATTTGAAGCTACCTTTGAGGATGATGAGGATATCGATAAAGAAATTGGAAACACAGCAGTTAATGAGTGGCTCTTTAATGCCAATACCATAGATTTAGTTTTAAACAGACTGATTTCTGAAGGTTTAAGGATTGAAGGTAATGAGAAGCTTGGTAAAACCATAATCTTTGCTAAGAACAGTAGACATGCTAAGGCAATAGTTGATAGATTTAATACAATATATCCTGAATATGGCGGAAGCTTTGCTAAGGTCATTGATTACAGCACCAACTATGTAGAAACTTTAATTGATGATTTCTCTGATAAAAATAAGCTGCCTCAAATAGCAGTATCTGTTGATATGCTTGATACAGGAATAGATATACCAGAGATATTAAACTTAGTATTCTTCAAGAAGGTAAGAAGTAAAACTAAGTTCTGGCAGATGATTGGAAGAGGTACAAGACTATGTCCAGACCTTTTGGGCTTAGGTCAAGATAAGGAAGAGTTTTTAATCTTTGATTTCTGTAATAACTTTGAATTCTTTAGAGTTAACGCTAAAGGTCATGAAGGTGTAAAAGTCGAAGCAATAAGTGAAAAGTTATTCAATATTAAGGTTAATATCATAAAGGAATTACAGGATTTAAAATACTCTGAACCGGAATATGTTGCAATGAGAAAAGCTTTAGTGGAGGATGCTTTAGCTAAGATAAAAGTTCTAAATGAAGATAACTTCATGGTAAGAATGAACCTAAATTATGTTCATAGGTATAAAAATGAAAGTGCATGGGAAGCACTTGGAGCTGTGGCAATTAGTGAACTTAAAGACCATATTGCATATCTTATAACACCATTAAACGAAGATGAACTGGCAAAACGCTTTGACCTTGTAATGTATAGCATTCAGCTGGCATACCTTCAAGGCACCAATGCCACAAGAGGTATAAAATCAGTAATAAACACAGCAGAAAGACTTTCAAAGCTAGGAACAATCCCACAAATCCAAGCACAAAAGTATGTCATAGAAAAAGTAATGACAGAAGAATTCTGGGAAACCGCAGATGTATTTGAACTTGAAAGTGTCCGTGAAGCTATAAGAGAACTGTTAAAATACCTTGAAAAAGAAGGACAGATTATTTACTATACCAAATTCCAAGACATGATAATCGCAGAAGAAAAGCATGGCTCCATGTATAACGTAAATGGCCTAAAGAACTACAGAAAGAAAGTAGAGCATTATCTAAAAGAGCATAAAGATGAAATGGTCATCTATAAATTAAGAAACAATAAAAAGCTAACAAAGGAAGAAATAAAGCACCTAGAAGATATAATGTTCAATGAACTAGGCAGCCAATCAGACTATGCAAAAGAGTTCGGTGAAACACCTGTAACTAAGCTGGTTAGAAATATTGTTGGACTAGATAGAGAAGCAGCAAACGAAGCCTTCTCCGAATTTCTAAATAGTGAAAGCTTAAACACTGCACAGATACACTATATAAAACTTATAGTAGATTATATAGTTAAGAATGGATTAATAGACGATAATAGAGTATTAACAGAAGATCCATTTAGAAGTGTTGGAAACATTGTTGAACTCTTTGGAGAAGACATTGAAGTGAGGAATAAGCTGCTGGGTAGGATAAGAGAGATAAAGGAAAATGCTATATAGATAAAGAAAACAAGGATATTGTGTGAAAAAATCACAATAGTCCTTGGTTTTATATGAATTTAAATAGGATTGAATAAAATGCAATAATGTATAAGCAAGGGTTTAGAGCTCAAGGAGCTAAAGGAACTCAGATGTTGCAGAAGAAGGTTTTAGGTTGTTAAGAAATGTTAAGGTTCAATAATATATTTAAAAGCGAATGAAAGAACGAGAAAAGAGAACAGAAATAATACAAGATAGGGTTTTAATAGAGCTTGCAGATATAGCATTTGATGATATAAAGAACTATTTAAGTTTCCATACAGAGGAAAATGGAGACATTGGAGTTAAGATTAAGGATAGTACCGAGATAGATACTAAGAATATATCAACTTAATGCTAATGCATATAAAGCTAGAATAACAAGGCTAGAGGCACTTAAAGAAAGTATTAGTATAAATACTGCTAAACTAGCTAATATACAGTTAAAACAAGGAGAATTAAGCTATATAAACAGTATTAATGATGCTTATTATAAAAATATATTTGATATTCAAAAAGGTATAGGCCTTGGATTTGATTTTGCATCTATGCATGTAAATAGTATAGAAGAAATACTGAAGAATAATTGGAGTGGAAAACACTATAGTGAAAGAGTATGGGGTAACTCACAAGTACTAGCAGAAAAACTAGAAGAGATTATAACATCTGGCTTAATGAGTGGTAAGAGTTCGAAGAAGATGGCTATAGAGCTAGAAGAATTGAGCCAGTATGGAAAGATGGCTAGTGAAAGACTTATACGTACAGAAACAACTTATATTACTAATGCATCAGAGAAAGAAAGCTATAAGGAATGTGGTATAGATAAGTATGTTTTTGTGGCTACATTAGACTTAAGAACTTCAACATTGTGTAGAGAACATGATAAAGAAATATATGAAGTAGATAAAGGAGTACCTGGAGAAAATTTACCACCACTATATCCTTGGTGTAGAAGTACAACAATAGGTTATATGGGTACAGAATGGTATAACAACTTAAAGAGAAGGGCAAGAGACCCAGAGACAGGAAAAACGTATATAGTACCTGGAGATATGAAGTATCAAGAATGGTATAAACAACATGTAGTTGATAAGTATGGAGANNTAATAATAGTGAAGGTTGGAAAGATTTAAAACATAATTATAGAATTAAAGAGATAACAAGTGATTCAAATAATTATAAAGTTAATAGAGACTACATTAATTCCGAAGAATATAAAGATAAATTTAATGGCATTGGTTCTAAAAAGCAAAATGAAACAGTGTGTAAAGAAACTAAAAATGCAATAAAGAGAAATGATGGTAAAAATACTGAAATGATGAGCCTTGTAGATAAGAATGGAAAAGCGCTAACCAATCAAAGCACAGGTTCATTTGGAGGAAGTATAGATTTATCTTGTTTAGAAAAAATGCCTGACAATAGTGTAGTATTGACACATAATCACCCACTAAGTTCATCATTTAGTGGAGATGATTTAGAAATATTAATGGACAATCCACAAATTAAGAGTATTATTGCGGGTGGACATAATGGAACTGTCTATAAGTTATCTGTTGGGAAAGGTATTAGAACAGAAATAAATAATTTAACTCTTTAAATTCTATAGTACAAGAATTTAAAGAGTTATACAGAAAGGAGTTTAGTCCTAATGATATAGTTGAAATGCTATCGAATAAATATAATTGGAAGTATGAGGAGATATAAGTGAGTAAAATATTTCATTTAAATGATAAGCCATATGAATTAAAAACTAAAGAGGAAATTAGAAGAGAGTATGAAGAATGTACTGGTAAAAAGTATATACAACCAACAGATGAGGAAAAAAAAGAAACATTAAAGGAATATGCTCAATATATGACTAAAGAACAGAAAATAAAATATGGATTAGAAGAATAAAGGCGCTTACCTGAGTCTTAAAGGTAGGTGCTTTTATTATTCCTGTTTTTAGTATATTATTATACTGATAGTAATATATGGAGGGGTATGCATGGGATTATTTGATTCACAAGAAGAAAGAGCAAGAAAGAAAAGACNNGAAAAGAATATGAAAGAATAATGGCTTCAAATCCAGAAGTAACTGTGAGTACTAAACCTAAAGCTACAACAAAGACTGAGTATAAAATTAAAACCGAGAAGGAATTAGAGTATGAAAGAAAAGCGGAATTGTTGTTACGCAATCAGTACCTTGTTACTAAAGATTCGACTGTAGCTCGATGTCCTAAATGTGGTAGTACATCAATTACAGCTAATAAAAAAGGATTTAGTTTAGCAAAAGGTGCTTTAGGTGTAGCAACTGTAGGAGCGTATGGAGCTATAGCCGCAGGACATGGAAAAAATAAAGTTATTGTAACTTGTCTACAATGTGGGCACCAATGGAAACCAGGTAAGTAAAATATAAAGTTATTAAGTACTTACTTATCAAAGATATCATAATAGAAATTAATATTGGGCATAGTTCACGAGTAACCGAAGAAGATATTTTCTTCTTGTTGAGCAAATATGGTTACAATGCACTTAATATTCGTGTTAATAATTCAAAATCAAAGTAATAAATAGTGTACTTATTGTAAAGTTTACGGTGAAGTCATCGTATAATAAGGGTATTCATGCTTCGTAACTATAACCCATTCAGGGAGATATAATCTTAGTTGATCCAACCCAGTACATTGGAATAGATAAAAAAGCTCAATCTGCAGATGTTTCTATTCATGTAAGATTCCTTTATGATGAGCATATGTTAGTTAAAGAAAGCATTGAGAAAAAGGCTCCAAGGTCAAGCTTAAATAAAAAGCATATGGTAGGTCATATTAAAATATCTGAAAATGAATAAGCAAAATAGCAAAAATGAAATAGTAGTTTAATTAAAGGCCAAGGACTTATCCTTAGCCTTTTTCTTTTATGTAATCATATGTAAGAATGAACTAAAATAAAGTATAGACATTTAATATTAATTACATACATTAAACCAATTATAATATTGGAAAGTTAGGTTCAAAAACAACTCTTTTATACATTTGCTAAAGAAAAGTATATATATTTATGTAATAATATTGTATAAATCAATAATTTTTGAAATGAAAAAAGTGGGCTTATTATACAAAAGTCTGTTTCTTTTAGTGGTAGTCCAGCTGACTTCTCAATGGGAACGGTTCTAGATAGAAAATATCATCTATTTATTTACGGTGGAAATGCTTATACCTATATGACTGTGAAAGGTAGAATTGCTCAATAAAATTATTCAATAAATAAGGAGTATAACTTTAATATGGAAATAGCAGGGATATTTATAAGTGGTAGATTACTATTAATCTTTAGTATTATTGTATGGAGTGTAATTAGAGGTATATTATTTATTAAAAACAAAAAAATTGTATTTAAAAACGAAATATTATATATGGTATTTTATGTGTATATTATTTCTTTAATCTCAGTTACACTTTTACCTATATTTATATATTTTGAACCACAAAATTATGTAATGGAACCATCTATTAATTTAGATATTTTTGATTTTATAAGGTCATATAGTAATACAAATAAAGTATTATTTTTCAAGAATACTATTGGGAATTTAATACTTTTGACACCGCTAGGTATACTATTACCACTCATATGGAATAATAGATTTAAGAGATTGAAAAAAATAACTATAATANNCATAATAGGATTTGTAATAGCTCTTACAATAGAAGTACTACAGTATTTTGAAATATACTTTGGATTCACAAGAGGATATAGAGTGTGTGATATTACAGATTTGATTTTTAATACAATTAGTATAGTGTTAGGTTATATGATTTTTAAAATCTTATTTGATGATGAAAAATTTATAATTTCAAAGTAAAAAAGCACTACAATATTTTAAAAAGATATCAAAGGCTGGTATGGAATAAAATCCTTACTAGCCTATTTTCGGATAAAATAAAAATATTAATATGAGTTAGCACAACACTAGTGAAATCTTAGAAGTTATAGCTAATCATGAAATTGTAACTAGTGAAAATAAATTTATATCATCCATATCTGAACATTACGGATATCTGAATAATTTATCACCAAAGTCAATACCAGAAGTGAGAAGATAAATTGTTTATCAACAAAAGCCTGATACATGTGATGGTCATCACCACCTACTTAAAGCTTGCGCTAACCACATTATATAAAATAATACGATTACCACAAAATATAGACACACCCACAATTAATTATTAACTATAAACTCCACTGCCTTCAAAGTTTTTTCATCTAAATCTTCTGGGTACCAGTGCCCAATTCCTTTATTAATATGGTATTCATGGGCAAGTCCAACTTCCTTAAATATCTTTAAGAGATGCTGAACAACTGGGTCAGTGTCCTGGTCCCCTTCAAGAATAACTATTTTTGTTTTTCTTTCTGATAATTTCTTTGTATCTTCAAGTCCGACGATATCTAAGTAATCACCAGGGCATAATGCAATAACTCCTTTTATTGGAATAGTGTTATAAAAAGCCATATCAATAGAGGTAGTTGCACCGCCAGAGAAACCTCCCAATAATACACAAGTTTCATCAATGGAATAGTCTAATAATAATTGCTCATAGCAATATTTCAGTTCTTTTCTTGATAGAGCGGGATCAGTAAGCCATCCAAAGCTGTTATGAAAATACACTTGTGATGATTGAGGATATACAACTATAAACCCTTTTTCTAAAAGTGCATCAGGTTTCCAATACCAGCTAGTATTTTTTATGTTACAATGAAATCCATCACCATGTAGACAAAAGAATAATGGATATTTTTTTGTTGGATCATAAGATTTTGGAAGGTGAACTTCATATTCTAGCTTAGAATTTTCTTTAGCTTGGTGAAGGAGTTTTGTATTTAAATTATTAAGAGACTCATATTCAGGGTGGTTTCTTAATAAATCAAAGTTTGGCCAGTGTAAGGGAAATGGATAACCTTTTTCAAGTGATTTTTTTATAAGATTAATACAGCTCTCACTATTATTGGTTTGAGTATATACCCTAGATTTATCGATTATAAGTTCAAATAGATTTTCATCATATTCATCCTTTGGTAAGAGTTCATTTGCATGAAGGAGTATATTTAAAACTTCATCATACTTTTTTTCAGAGAAGAGTATTGAATAGTATTCTTCAAATTCATAAAAGTTTCTATAATTCATAGTAATCTCCTTTAATTAATATTTATTCAAAGTATTGCCAATAGGCTAATTATAACAGATAAGGGATTATGGGTATATGGAAAGGTTGGTTATAAGTGTAACATATTCATAAGTTATGCAGTTTATGTAGATAAATAGAAATAACCTTAACATAAAAAACTAATGTAAGTAGCTTTATCCATGCCTGGATGGTAAAATAATAGAGAACTGAAGATGATTAGGGGGAATTTTTAAGAAATGAAGAAATTTTTGTCAAGCTTAATTGGAATACTATGTGCTGTTTTAATTTTTAGCATGACCATGATGCCAAAAGATACAAAAAATCAACAAAATATTGCAAGTAATAAAATTGAAGCTAAAGAAGAGAATAAAATTGAAGATACTTCAGTGGATGAATCAACTGAAGCAGATAAGGAAACTGCAAGTAATTTAAAGGATGAATCAAAGAAAGAATCTTCATCTGTTATCACAGAAGATATATTTTCAGGATATAAGCTGATAGTAGTTGATGGTGGAAATCTATCTGGACACAGAGAACCTAATGTTGTAGTTGACATAGGATTTGGAGATAGAGAATATTATGCTTTTACCAATGAATACGGTCAGCTAGTTAAGGTAATGGCAAAGGAGATAATCTTGCAAGATGATTCAACAGAGCCTGTTAATTCAATTGGTAGATATTATCAAGATGAAGCGAAAGTGCCAGGAGTTGAAAGTAAGACGTTGGATGAGGGACATGTTATAGCTGATTCACTTGGTGGAGTTTCCAATGCATACAATATAACTCCTCAGAATAGTATCCTTAATAGGCATGGTGACCAAGCTTATATGGAAAAGGTTATTCGAGATGCTGGAGGTTGTACAGAGTTTGTTGCAATAATAACTTATCCAGATACAACTACTCAGATACCGAGTCACTACAGCTACACTTATACAATTAATGGCAATGTAATTAATGATGAATTTGATAATGTGAATCCTGATGAATATAATGCAAGGTTAGAAACGAATACTTCAACTAACAACTCAAATTCTAGTAGTAATACAAATACTACTATCAATAATTCAGTTAGTACAAGCAGTCCAGGGAAAGTATATTGGACACCTAATGGAAATAGCTATCATACTACAAAGGGTTGTTCTACTTTATCTAGAAGTAAAACTATTTTAGAGGGAACAATACAAGAAAGTGGAAAGAATGACCCATGTGATAGATGTCATTAGTTTTATGTTATCAATTTATGTAAGCAGAGTTTAATAATTTAAATAATAACCAAATAACAAACAAACCATAGCTAGTTCGTAGAAAGTACCGTTGTGAATATTGATAATTTACAGATTTCCTTAGTTAATGATTCAATATGGATTATATTGTCTATAATATCAAAAAAATATGAGATTACTGCCGTGTAAGCTCTTGTTTATATTTAAATATTATTATGAATTAAGGATGCAAAATCAACTATTTTTCGGTATGTTGAAAATTAGTTTAAATTACATGTAAATAAGTAATATAATTCATTTTAAGTGATAAGACTCGATTGTAAAAAATTGCATATCCTCTTAATAAAGAATATAATTGATTTAATACAAATAAGGAGTGTGATATCATGAATATTAATCTCATGGATAGAAAAATGCTTAAAATGCTCTGTGCAAAGTCTGTAGGTATGAGTTTGGGCGACAATTTGCACAGAGATATATATTTAGTAGTCGCTTTTGATAAATAAATTCATACATATACAGGCTTTGTTTCCTTAA
Organism: Clostridium sp. UBA6758; assembly: GCA_002453475.1. Taxonomy (GTDB): domain Bacteria; phylum Bacillota; class Clostridia; order Clostridiales; family Clostridiaceae; genus Clostridium_J; species Clostridium_J subterminale. The sequence continues at coordinate 32,354 of DKGY01000085.1, forward strand.
TTAAATAATAAATTTAAGGAAGTGAGCTTTATGAAATATGTAAGAATTGATAGAATATTACCAGATGATTTAGTTAAAGAAATTCAAAAGTATATCCAAGGTGAATATGTATACATCCCTTCCCTTCCTGAAAAGAGAAAAAGATGGGGTGAAAAATCTAAAAGCCAAGATTATCTAAAAGCCAGAAATGCAAAGATACTAAACGAATATATAGGTGGGCAATCAATTAGCAATCTGGCTGAAGAATTCTTTCTTTCACATAGTAGTATTAAGAAAATTGTATATAAAAAAGATAAGTAGGTTAAAGCTACCACTCTTGTAATGTGTAGTAGATTTTGTGTAAAAGATGATATAGAAATGATTATTATCTTTATTAAAAAATGTAGAAGCTTTAAAATGATATTGAACATAAAATTCATTTAGTAGATATTAGAACAAAAGGAGAGAATCAAAGTGAATAAAAAAATATCATTAATTCATTCTACAAATTTAGCTCCAGTAGATTATGCTTATGCTGGACGTATACCTTCAGGAATGGACTTATTATTTTTAGCGGGGGCATGTCCTATTAATAAAAATGGAGAAGTACCCAGCTTGAGTGATTATGAAATTCAGGCAAAACTTTGTGTAGAGAATTTGAAGGAAGCACTGAAGGACTGTGGGGCTACTTTGGAAGACGTAGTATATACAAGGGTTCTTGTAGCATCTCACAATCAGTCAGATTTGGTAACTGCATGGGAAACAATAAGAAAAAAGTTTGGTAATCATGATGTTCCAAGCACCTTATCTGGAGTTACAGTATTAGGATATACAAATCAATTGGTGGAAATTGAAGCAGTAGCAGCAGTAGAAAACAATACAAAATGATTGAAGTATAGAGTTGAACTAATTCACACCATTCTTATTTAACATCATAATTATTAAATGGAAAAGTGGATTACTTTTAATGGTAAGCCTAACTTTATGAATAATATTATTTTTCATTAGGTAAATTTCACTACATCTTTTATATTTGAGTTTGTCTACGGTCAGCACTCTACACATGTTGAGACTGTAGTTAAACTAAGTAGAGAAATAGCCATTTTGAGCCATTTTGATATGAATAAAAATATGATTTGCCACCATAAGTTTTTAATGGTGGCAAATTATTTTTGTATAAGTATATTTTGTAAAATATTAGCAGTATCATTTTTCATTTTATAAGTTACATGAGAATAAGTATCCATAGTAGTAGCAAGATTAGAGTGTCCTAATCTCTCTTGAATATCTTTGATATTAGCTCCAGCTTCTAAAAGTATAGTAGCATGAGTATGTCTAAGTGAGTGAAAATTAAAGTTTATACCTAATTCATAATTTATTACCTTAGATAAATACTTAAGACTATTAGTTGTTATATGTTCACCACTTTCTTTAGTACGTATAAAATTAGAATCTGCATAATACTTACCATACTTTAACTTAAAATCTTTTTGATATAAGCTGTTTTTCTTTAATATATTTATTAAAGTATCTCCTATAACAATAGCTCTGTTAGAACTTTTAGTTTTAGGTGTGCCAAGTTCAAATATACATTTTCCCTTATTTATTAGAGTATGCTGAACTTTTATAGTTTTACTATTTAAATCAATGTTATTTCATTGTAAGGCTGTAACTTCTTTAATTAACCTGTTATTCTTCTTTTTCAATATACTCTAAAATATCTCCTGGCTGGCATCCTAATACTTTACATATTTCACTTAATGTAGTAAATCTTATTGCCTTTACTTTATTTGTTTTTAAAATTGATAAATTGGTTGGAGTTATTCCTAATTTTTTTGATAAGTTAGTAGAGTTTATTTTTCTTTTAGCCATCATTACATCTAAATTAACTATAATTGACATGATATCTCCTTATATTGTTTTGTCATTTTCATCTTTTAATTGTATAGCCATATTAAAGAAATTAGATGCAGTTAAGCTTACAAGTCCAATTACTAATAACAACAACGATGTTATTCCTAATATCATAAATGTTGAGAAAAACAAATCCTTATCAAAAATATAAACAAATAATATTAAAGCAGTAATAATATTAACTAGTAGAAATTCAACAAATACACAAATTGATATCTCCTTAAACCTCTTTGGCACCTCTTTGGTGAATGGATTCTTCATTGTTAACAATGTGCATAGTCTTTTTAATAAAAATAATGCTATTACATATGGTACAGCACATATATAAACTCCTATTGATGCTGTTGTTGCTATATTTAGACCTAATGGAAACCTAGCTAGATTACCTTGTCCTATATCTACTGAGTAACTTTTAAATAAATCTGATAACATAGATCGTACTATAGATGGTACTAAAAACGGAGCTGCTACTGTAATCACTATTCCTAAAATTAATAAAATATTTAATATCTTATAACTCATATTTATGTAGTTTAGACCTTTAAAACTAAATTTTATAAAGATATATAAGGAGGTATTTTTAAATGACAGATCATAAAGGACACGTTAAGATTGAAAACAAATGGGGACTCCTATTGCATCAATTTTTTTAAGACATAGGAGAGGTAATGAAGAGAGTTATGTATTCTATAAGTAATTGTTATGATGAGGCTGCTTACCTTCAGTGTAATTTGAAGCAACATGGTTATAGCTCAAAATATTGTTTTATGAATCCTTTTGGATATATAAATGAAACAAATTTAAAAGGTAGAGGAATGTGTAATAATCCATTTTATGAGAGTACCGGTGATGCTAAAGTTCTAAATCCTAATGACCCTAGGAGAACATCTTTTATACACTTTAATAGAGAGTTTTCAGAAAAAATAGGATATGTTAATATATTTCTTTAAATAGATTTTTATCATTAGGTTCCATTACAGAATTATGTGAAAATCCTTTTGTAAAAGTACCAGAATTTTTAGGGCAATATTCTGCTATGTTTATAACTAAAAATTACTTTACATATTTATGGGTAGTTAACAATGTTGTATTTGATGTTAGAGCTTATAACTTAACATGGGATGTTGAAGAATTTCTTAAATGGTTAATGTCACTTGCCTTAAATAATATAAAGGATAGCATTGATGAATATAGACCTATTGTGGACACATTAGATATGTCAAATATAAGTGAAAAAATTTCTATGAAGATGGATTAATATTTTACTACTTAGTTATTTCAATAGAAATATTAGTTAAATAGAATAATTTAAGTTAAATGCGATAGCTCAATAAAAATGAGTTACCGCATTTGGTTTATATATGGTTTTTATGCTTACATTTAAGTATCCCAACATTAGAAAGCTTCTCCAGTTCACTTATACATAAGCAGGTTTTCTCATTGTGCAATCATACTGAGAAATCTCACTTAAGATAAATTCTTGGTTTGCCTAAGATTTCTTTGTTTCTCTTGATGGGAGTCGTTGCTTTACTCTTCAGCAGCGTCTGCATCAGCTTTAGTTACATGAACTGTATCACGTGGATGCTGAGGAGGAGCATAAATAGAGTATAATTTAATTGGTATATTACCTGTATTTATTAGATTATGCCACTTACCAGCTGGTATGATGAAGGCAAAATCATCATAGACTTTTTTTTGAAAATCTAAGTTATCTTTTCTGTTGCCCATTTTAACAAGCCCTTCACCTTCTTCAATACGGATGAATTGATCAAGGTTAGGGTGACTCTCTAAACCTATTTCTCCTCCAACAGGGATACTCATCAAGGTAAGTTGCAAATGAGTTCCAGTCCATAAAGCAGTACGAAAAGTATCATTTTGCTTAGTAGCCTCATTAATATTTACTACAAAGGGTTCTGGTCCATAATCCTTCAATTCAATAAAACTATTAGTATATTCAGATCTTAAAAAATTAAATCTTGAATCATAATCAATTTCATCAGTATAAGGGATATATTCATTAGGATACATATTTCTCTTCCTTCCATAGAACTATAACATTATAGTATTCTNNGGAAAATGTGCTTGATTCATAGGAATACTATATAACAAGGTCATAATATAATCTGGAAGGTTAAGTTCGCTTATTCTATTATTATTGTTGGAGAAATCTATAGAAATAAAGAAGTTAGAATTAGCTTAAAGATATATTTAGTTCATTATATCCAATGGAGGATGATAGAAGATATCTAGAAATAGGTAAATTTCATATTGTGGAAGTATCGGAAAATGTAAAAAAATAGATAGAGAAATGTTGCTAGATAGTAATTTGAAAGAAATTGATGGTGGAGTATATTTTGGGTGGTATGATTTATACGATAATTATTTAATAAATGGTAACTATAAACAACATCAGAGCAAATGGAAAAATTGTTGTTTCACCCAGTAACGCATCCACAATGGAGGGGTATCAGATCAAGGGCACTGCTCAATACATTACTGAGGGACCAATGGTTGACACATTCAAGAAGATGGTTTCTGATATGTTTAAGGGAGAACTTACTGCAAAGGGTACATTGATTATTACTCCGGAGAAAGTTATTGTCACTACTCCTGGTACTAACAATAAAAATGAACTATAATAGCATTTACATTACGGTTAGTTGACTGACACTTTCATAAAGAAAAAAAATCGTTCTCAGTGCAGAGAAGTTTCTGCACTCTAATATTTTACTTGCGGTGGTTTTGTGATATCAGAGCCGCCGTTTCTTTTTATCTTTAAACCAATAAATAATAAAAAGATATATTGTAAAGAAAATAATATATTGTAAATAAAATAATACATATATTAAAAACAACATGATAAATGCAACACTTTTGTTGAAAAAGAGTATTGGACAAAAATTTCATTCTAATTGCAAGGCGAATAAATTAATATAAAGGTGATAATTGACGAATACTTTTTGTAGACATACTCCTAAAATATAATTAAGATGTAATTAATGGTAAATTATTCATTGAGATATTCATTTGAAAATAAACTAATAGTAAAAAAATGAACAATGCAAAGCTGAATGATACAAATATATTAATGAAATGTTTCTATAAATATGCTAAGGTATTGAAACTTAATAGGCTGAAAGGAGATATAATGATGTATCAAAAATTCAAGGACAGAAAACCGTTAGAAACAATTGAAATTGCAAGAAGAGCACTAGCAGATTGGGGAGTATTTGTGACTGAAACATGGTTCGATAGTTTTCATGGACTATATTCAGTGGCATTAGTGGTGGATGGAACTGATTTCTATACATGCGGAAAAGGAACAGATAAGATATATGCACTGGCAAGTGCCTATGGTGAGATTATGGAGAGAATGCAAAATCTTGCCTTTTTTAGATTTAAAGGAAGAAGTCTTTTAAAAGATAATTGTGAATATAACGACGATTCTTTTGTTGAGAAACAGAATAATGATGTTATTTATTCTAATTTATTTTATTGGATGAACTGTGTGCAAGGAGAGACAGATGATAAAATACTTGAAAAAATGCAGCAGTTTAGTTATTCATCAGGAGAGTATATTAGATATGAAAGATTTCACAATATTCAAAATGATGAAGTGATAGCCTTACCTATAGATATTGTAGATCTTTATTATGGTACCAACGGAATGGTGGCAGGAAACACTCAGGCGGAGGCCTTTGTCCAAGGAATATCAGAAATTTTAGAAAGGTTTGTAATCAAAGAAATTATAGAAAAACATATCACACCACCTACTATTACTACTGAAGTTAAAAATAACATGCCAGATGTTATTAATTGGATAAATGCAATTGAAGAAACCGGAAATTATAAAGTGGAATTAAAGGATTTCTCTCTGGGGAGAGGGATTCCAGCCATTGGTTTGGTTCTGTACAACTGTAAAGATATTTCTTACTTTGTAAAAGCTGCTGCACATCCATCACTTGAGGTTGCTGTTGAGCGTTGTTTTACAGAATTAATGCAAGGTAAAAAGATTGAAGATTTCGAAGGGATGACACGGGGAAGTGATTTCTTAAAAGAAGGTGGAGATATTGATAATTTTATAGAAATATTTGTAGATAGTTCAGGTCGATATCCATCAACATTTTTTGTAGGAAATCCATCATATGAGGGAAGTTTTGAGAAGAAATCTTATGTTGATAATCAAGAGATGCTATTTGAATTGATTTCTTTGATTAATGATTTAGGTCATTCTATTTTTGTGAGAGATGTAACAAAGTCTGAGATATTAGCTTATCGTATTTTAGTTCCCGGGATGAGTGAATTATTCAATGTTATGGATCCAGTGGTGATTGAAGATTGCATTGATTATGAAAGGCTTCGAAATATCATACAATTTAAGTTGCATGACATATCCACTGAAGAAGCTTATTTTGTGATTGAATTTCTAAAGAAAAAAAACTATTCTGAAAATCACACCCTTGACATCTTTATCGATGATATTAAGCTTACTGATGATAATATTTACTCCATTGTTTCCATAAAATTGTTCATGTGTCTTCTTTATATCAAAGTCAATGATTTTGAGAATGCNNCTTCTATGGATGAGAAAATATAATGAGACGCTAGATCCTTCTGACCCAAGTAGTAGGTATTACCATTGTTATGAATTATACTTGGCTTTAAAAATTGAACATAAGAACAAGCAGTACATTAGTCAATTGTTATACTGTTATTTCGATGAAGAAATAGTTGATGAGGTTATGATTGATGCAGATAATAACCCTTTTGAATATTTCTATCCACTAAATTGTAGTAATGATTGCTTGAACTGTGAATATTCTGCAATGTGTAAATGCAAAAATGAAAAGACTATGTATAACTTAATAAGAAAACTTTGTGATATTAGATAGAATTTAATGTTATTTTTCAGTAGTACAAGCTTAAATCTAATCAAAATTAGTGTAAATATTAATGGTGTTTAATTGCTTAGATGAAACTGGTATAGGATTCTAATTTCGATTTTATTTTAGGTTATATACAGCTTATTGATGTGTATATATCCTAAAAAGGGAAGACTTGCCATTTCAATAGATATAAATGTAGCAATGATGCAAGCTATATAGTATTCATCATGCTATATAAAAAGAAAGGAGGAAACCAAATGAAAATTATCAAAGTTAAGAGTAATGTAGTTAAGAAACCAGTTATCGTACCAAACAACTGTGGCGTGCATAAGAATCAAGCTACAACAATGTAAAGTAATAGTCTTTTATTGATACATTCTCAAACATGAGAGTATCATCGTCAAAGTTTTGATTACTATATTTATTGCCATGATTTCACAATAAGCTATTTATGGTGATAAATTAAAACAATAGTGAAATAAATAGACGATACAGCATGTATGGGTTTCATATAGTGCTTTTTAAAAAATTTTCTGTTGAGTTACTATATGGAGATTTTGAGCACTCATAAATTAATAGTAATGCAAAAGACACAATGAGTTAGACGCTTACTATTTATTTAAATGGTAATCCAATCAAAAAGAAGACTTAGCAACTACTGATTAAGTAGTGACTAGGTCTTCTGATGTTTTGAAATGAATGTATTATTATAGATTTAAATTAATACAATGACAATTGGAGGTGCGAAAATGATATATGAATTTCCAGTAAATACATCAAAATACTATTTTGATGGCAATTCCTTGACATTATATAAAGATTCATTTGAAAATGTTCAGGAAATGCCTAAATTTTACGAAATGGCAGATAGAACATTAGGGAAAGCACTATTTCTAACAACAATAAATTGTAATGGAAACTGTGCTTATTGTTATGAAAAAGGAGATTTTTTTGGAGATGTAAGTCCTATTATGAGTCAGGAAGCTGCGGATAAAGCAGTTAAATACTTACAAGATAAATATGATAAAATTTCTAAGGTTAGCTTTTTTGGTGGAGAACCCATTTTGAATTTTAAAGTTATTAAATATATTGTGGAGCAACTTGAAGCTAATTTTATTATTGAAAATTATGATATTGTAACTAATGGTGTATTAATTGATGATGAAATGATCAGTTTTTTTGAAAAATATAAGTTTAATATAACAATAAGTGTTGATGGTCCGAGTTTCATCCATGATACGCTTAGAGTAAATTGCTTACATCATAAAATAATAAGTGTTATAAACCGATTAAAAGAAACTGCAATTTCAGATAAGGTTAAACTTAATTGCACATTGACAAAATTTCATCTTGACAATATAAGTAGAGATGAACTTGCTGCGTATTTTGAAAGCTTGGGAGTTGAATACTATATTTCTGAAGTAGCAACTGAAATAGATTGGCTTAAAATAAAAGATAATCAAGATGAAGAAAAAGATATTGAAAAGTATATTGATGAATCTTATAGTAAGATTTATAAAAATGCACCAAATAAGAATATTAGTATCTTTGTAAAGGCAATCATTGAGTCGTTATTACATGGTATATGCTTTGATGACTTTTGCTGTGAGTTGAGTAAAGGATTTCTAGAAACTTTTGACACCGATGGGAATCGTCACCCATGTGTAAGTTTAATTAAATATGATATTAATGATTCATTGGTAAGGGAATGCAACAATAAAAACAATAAGGTATGCAATGCATGTTGGGCAAGAAATATATGTAGAGACTGTGTAGCACAGTATGTTTCAGGTAAAGTAGAACGTCCATACTTAACAGGAAATTGTTATATGAAAAAACATTACGAGTATTCATTACTAAAAATTGTAGAAATTCTTGAAGAATCAGAAGAAAGATTTCAACGCATAATTGACAATTATGAGCATTTTGCTTAATTTAGATTTAAATAATGAATTAAAAGCTGTAGAAATTTATTATAATCGTACATGTGACTGTTAAGTATTAAAATATTTTAGGGGGATAATTAGATGTCAAATTTTAACTTATTCACAAAAAAGGCACTTGGGATACTTGATATCATTCGCATTCCTGTTCATTACTGTCCCTTTTATTCTATTTCAATTGCAGTTGTTAGTTTTTTCGGTGGTGTAGTTCCAACACTTTCATTGCTAGCTGTTTCATACTTCATCAATTCTTCAATCAAATTTTTTACAGAAGGTTCAGGGGCGGCTCATATAAAGTTGTCTGTATTGGCAATTGTTTTATGTTCACTGTATTCGAGTTTATCTCCTTTATTAATGGAGTATCTTAATACTAAGCTTGAAAATAGTTTAAGAGAGAATTTTTTTGTTTCTTTAATAGGAAGGGTTGCATCACTTAAATATGAATATTTCGAGGATGACCTAAGTCTAGATTTAATATCCAGGGTTTCTAGACAACCTGAGACTCAATGTGTTAAGTCTTATGGACAGATTTTGGGAGCATTTAGTCTGATACTTAAGATCATAGGAATTATGGGAGTCCTTCTATTTAAGGTTGCGTGGGCGGCATTAGCAATTGCATTTATAGCAATACCAACATTCCGTATTGCTATAAGAGGAGGTAAAGAAAATTATGAAGCCAATCGAGAGTCTGAAAAACATATAAGAAAAGCTGGGTACCTATCAGAAATTTTAATAGGAAGAAATGCTGCTAAAGAAAGAACTCTTTTTAACTACTCAAAGAAGATTAATGATTCATGGCATAAGCAATACGAAGTTGCTAGGAATCTCAAGTTTAAAGCCAGTTTAAAATGGTTAAAGGAGTCTGAAATTGGTGGAATTTTAACTTCTTTATTGATAGCGGTTATTATCTTAATTCTTGTGTTTCCACTGAAAAGAGGTTTATTGTCTATAGGACTATTTATTTCTATTGTTAATAGTACAATATCACTAATTCCAGATTTGGCTTGGCAATTGCCGGAGTATACCGAAGCAATAGCTCAATCCAAAGAATACTTAGAAGATTTTACGAGTCTATTGTCATTAAAGTATAAGAATGAGTACTTATGCGTTTCATCAGAGAATCCAATTTTAGTGAATCGCATAGAATTTAGGAATGTAACATTTCGATATCCAGGAACTAAACGCGATGTTTTAAAGAACCTTAACCTTGTTATTGAAAGAGGAAAGCACTATGCTCTTGTTGGAGCTAATGGTTCAGGAAAGACAACAATCACTAAATTACTAACAGGATTGTATGAGGAATTTGAAGGAGATATTCTTATTAACGATATTTCAATCAAGATGTACAGCCAGGAGAAATTAAAATCCATGTTTGCTGTGGTATATCAAGATTTTGCAAAATACGAGATTTCTTTGAAGGATAATATTGCATTAGGAAATGTGAATGGTTATAGCACTCAACGTTTTCAAGAAGCAATTGAAGAAAGTGGATTAATTGAGTTAGTACAAGAATTACCTAGAGGCATTGATAGCTATATTGGAAGAATTATAAAAGATAGTCTTGATTTATCAGGAGGACAGTGGCAACGAATTGCAATGGCCAGAACACTGGTAAGTAATGCATCGTTGAGAATTTTAGATGAACCAACGGCAGCACTAGATCCAGTAAGTGAGAGTCGGCTTTACGAGAACTTTGAAAAAATTAATCATGGGAAGACAACACTTCTCATTAGTCATAGATTAGCTTCAACGAAACTTGCAGACGTTATATATGTGATTGAAGACGGAGCTGTAAGTGAGCATGGTAATTTCGATGAATTGATGACAAAAAGTGGTTATTATGCAGAAATGTTTCATAGTCAGAGGAGGTGGTATGAGAATGAAAACTAATAAAAAATCTTCCTTCCTTACAATTGTTCAGGCTTTTCGGAAAGTAGTTGGTGCCTGTCCAATGTACTTCCTATTTATTTGCATTATTGACTTGCTATTGGGTTTAACACTTGCCCTTAATACTGTAGCACTTGACCACTTTTTTAACGTTATTGGTAAATATATTACTGGTGAAGCAATGTTAGCAAGAATAATTGGTTCTTTTATATTACTTCTCCTTTGCATTTTAGCCAATCCAGTATTGAATGGAATAAGTACAGTTTTTGGTTTGGATTATGAGCGTAAAGTTACAGGAAAACTTGAAAAATTGTTTAATCAGAAATGTGCCATGCAGCAAACAGCTTGTTTTGAGGACACTTCTTTTTTAGATGATATCAATAAGGCTCATGAAGGTGTAAAAAATAGTGTATCACTTATAACAGGAATTGTGGATACTACACTTATCTACATACCATACTTTATGATTATAGGTATTTACCTTTATAGGTTAAAACCAAATTTAGTTATAATTATTTTTCTATTTTCTCTCCCTGTTATGCTTTCTCAAATGTTTAAAAGTAGATTATATGCTCGACTTGAAGATAAGGCTGCACCGTTGCGTAGAGAGTGCGAGCATTATGAGGAATGCATCATTGGAAAAGAAAAATTGAAGGAAACAAGATTACTAGGAGCATATAATTTCTTTATTAAGAGATATAAGAATAAATTAGAAACACTGAATGACGAAATTATCAATACTCAAGTTAAATCAATAAGAATTGAGCTGTTATTTAAAATTTCGGCATTATTGGGACATATACTTACACTTTTATTGCTTATTAAGTATCTTTTTGACGGTTCTATTTCGGTAGGAAATTTTGGTGCTGTTTTAGCTTCAACTGGAATGATTATGAGTATGCTAGAACAGATGATTTGCTACATAATAGGAAACGCAATGAAACGGATTGGTACTGTTGATAACTATCTTCAATTTATGAATATAAAAGAACAAGAAGAAAAGAAAATCAACTATGAAAAAGCTCCACAAATTGAGCTTAAGGATGTTTCCTTTAGCTATCCAGGAAGTAAGCTAGAGGCTATCTCAAATGTGTCTATCAAATTTGAGAGTGGCNNGAAAATGGTGCTGGGAAAAGCACATTAATAAATCTAATTTCAGGAATTTACTTGCCTAATAAAGGTGGCGTATATTTTAATGATCAAGATACAAAATCATTAGACCCTAAAAGCTTGATGAAAAATATATCTAGTATATTCCAAAATTTCCAACGCTATAAGATGACACTACAGGATAATATTATCATAAGTGATACATCAACCACTGTGATAAATCAATGTGTTGAGAACTCATTAAAAGAAGCTGATTTAAATGTGCCTTCCAAAGTATTTCCACAAGGTATGAATACAATGCTTTCACGAGATTTTGATGGGGTAGACCTTTCAGGAGGGTATTGGCAAAGAGTAGCCATCGCAAGAGGATTTTATAAGCAGCATAATATGATTCTTCTTGATGAACCTACAGCTGCCATTGATCCAATAGAAGAATCTAAATTATATATGAAGTTTATCGAGTTCTCAAAAGGAAAAACATCTTTCATTGTTACGCACCGACTGGCTCTAACTAAGATGGCGGATAAAATAGTTGTTATGGACAAAGGCAAAGTTGTTCAGATAGGAACTCACAAAGAATTAATTAGTATAAATGGAAAGTATCAAGAATTGTATAATTCTCAAAGTAAGTGGTATGTAGAAAGCTAATCGTAATTAATAGAAATATCACAAGTGTTTTATTGCTTAGATGAAACTGGTAT
>DKGY01000092.1 GCA_002453475.1 Clostridium sp. UBA6758
TTATTTATTTTCAGATACCTTATTGTAACTCAAAATGACAAAAGATATCAATTAATTACTAAAAATTTTACTCCTGCACACTATATGCAAGCTTAAAGAATATAGGTTAATTTTGTCCACAACATCTTGTTCTAATATATTAATTTGATTCATATGATTTAATGAATAAAAAGTCTAATAATTATTATATATCTAATATACTCGTTATGATTTTCAATTTTTATTGCATATTTATATAATTATTACATCAACGTGTAATTATCTATTGTAGCCAAAGGTCACAAGACCTATTTTTTATTAAATGGAGGTTGTATTAAATGAACACTAATTACAAAATAAATAAGCCTACAAATGAGCTTATAAAGAGTTATGTTACTGGTACATCTGAAAGACTAGAATTAAAAACCGCATTAGACAAGCTATACAATACCCAAACAGATATTCCTTTAATTATAGATGGAAAGGAAGTTTTCACAAATATCACTGAAGAGTTTATTATTCCCCATGAAAAAGGTCATGTGCTAGCTCGTTATCACAAAGCTACAGAAAAGGAACTTAAAATGGCTATAGATGCTGCTTTAAAGGCAAAGGAAAGATGGGAAGCAACCTCTTGGTACCAAAGAGCTGCTATATTTAATAAAGTCGCTAATTTGATAAGTGGTAAATATAGATCACTGTTAAATGCTGCTACCATGTTAGGTCAAAGTAAGACTGCTTATCAAGCTGAAATAGATTCAGCCTGTGAAATTATTGATTTCCTTAGATTTAACACTCACTTTATGGGAGAAATCTATGATGTTCAACCTGATTCAACTATTGATGCTTGGAACAGATCAGAATATAGGCCTCTTGAAGGTTTTGTTTTAGCAGTCTCACCTTTCAACTTTACAGCTATAGGCGGAAACCTATCTNNATGATGGGTAATACTGTTGTATGGAAACCTGCTAGTACTGCTGTTTATTCAAATTATCTATTTATGAAAATACTTATGGAAGCGGGACTTCCTGCTGGAGTTATAAATTTTGTACCTTCAAGTGGAGCTCTTATATCAGAAGTATGTGTAGCATCAAAAGATTTAGCTGGTATACACTTTACTGGCTCAACAAAAGTATTCCAAACTCTATGGAAAAAAGTTTCAGATAATATTTCCAATTATAAAACATATCCAAGATTGGTAGGAGAGACTGGAGGTAAGGACTTTATATTTGCTGATAATACTGCTAATATTGATGAATTATCTACTGCAATTATACGTGGTGCCTTTGAGTATCAAGGTCAAAAATGCTCTGCTGCTTCAAGAGCCTATATACCTAGTTCAATTTGGCCTTCTTTACAGGAGAAACTCCTTGATGCTGTTTCTAAGATAAAAGTAGGGGATGTAAGGGAATTTGACACCTTTATGGGAGCCGTTATTGATGAAAGCGCCTATACTAACATTATGAATTATATAAATAGAGCTCATAGCTCTGATGATGCAAAGGTTATAGCTGGTGGTTTTGGTACAAATGAGATTGGCTACTTTGTACAACCTACCATAATTCAAGCTCTAAAGCCTGACTATGAAACTATGGCTGAAGAAATATTTGGACCTGTAATTACAATATATGTTTATGAAGATGAATCCATTGAAGAAACCTTAGACCTTTGTGATACAACATCTGTCTATGGACTTACAGGGGCTATCTTCTCTAATAATCGCTATAATATAGAACACATGCTTTATAAACTAAGAAACTCTGCAGGTAACTTCTATATCAATGATAAACCAACTGGAGCTGTTGTTGGTCAGCAACCATTTGGCGGTGCTAGAGCATCTGGAACTAATGATAAGGCTGGTAGTCATCTTAACCTGCTTAGATGGGTATCTCCTAGAACCATAAAGGAAACCCTATGCCCACCTACCAACTTCGAATATCCATATATGTCAGATACACAACCTGAAAAATCTAAACCAGAAGACGAATCTTACTTTGGTCTTGATTTTATAAGCATATAAGGCATTTAAAAATTATTAATAAAAGAGTGGCTATGCATATTGATTTATATACTATGCATAGTCACTCTTTTAAATTGCTTCTATACTTGATTTGTCTACAAATCTATCAATAATAAAAACGCTAATATTTAATTGGCCACTTCAAACTGACTGTAATAAAGAGAAGCATAGAATCCATTTTGCGCTAGAAGGCTCTCATGATTTCCTCTCTCCACAATATCTCCATCCCTTACAACCAAAATCATATCTGCATTTTGGATAGTTGACAATCTGTGAGCTATGACAAAGCTTGTTTTATCCTTCATAAGCTTTGTTAAAGCTTTTTGAATTTCTACTTCTGTTCTTGTATCTACACTGGAAGTTGCTTCATCCAATATCATAATTGTAGGATTAGTCATCATGGCACGAGCAATAGTTAAAAGTTGCATCTGTCCTTGAGATATATTAGATGTCTCACTAGAGATTACAGTCTCATATCCTTGTGGAAGTGTGCGAATAAAATGGTCACAGCAGGCTGCTTTGGCAGCAGCTACAATCTCTTCTCGTGTAGCATCCATCTTACCATAAGCAATATTCTCAGCTATTGTGCCTTCAAATAGCCATGTGTCTTGAAGTACCATACCAATTTGTCGACGCAATGTACTACGAGAAATCTCAGTAATATTAACCCCATCAATGGATATTAAGCCACCATTCAACTCATAAAAACGCATGATCAGGTTAATTAATGTAGTTTTTCCTCCACCTGTTGGACCAACAATGGCTACCATTTCATTAGGCTTTACTTCCAAATTCAAATCCTTTATTAAAGTTCTCTCTGGTGTGTATCCAAACTTTACATTCTCAAAAATCACTCTGCCATTAGATATTGGAAATGTACTAGATGCGCTATCTGTAATCTCTTCCTCTTCATCTNNAGCTTGAGTAACAGGTTCAGAAACTTGATTTACATATTGTAAAAATGCCTGAATCCCACCTAAGGAAATCTGTCCACTAAGAGTCATGATTCCTCCTACAATAGCTGTTGCCACGAAACCTAACTGATTCAAAAGCCTTATGGTTGGATATATAGCGAAATCAACGAACTGTGCCTTTCTATTTGCTTCAAACTGCTTGTGATTTAACTGAGAAATCTCTTCAATCACATCAGATTGTTGATTAAATACCTTAATAATGCGATTACCTGAATATACTTCTTCAATTTTTCCACTTAAGGCACCCATAGCAGCAAAATTCTCTGCATAATAACGCTGACTTAATTGGGATACAAAGTTTGTTGCAATAGCACTGATACTAACAAATATAAGAACCAAAAGAGCTAACTTTGGATTTAAGATAACCATGGCAATAATGGTGAGTATAATTGTAAAGCAAGAAGATATAAACTGCATGAATCCCACCTGCATCACCATGGATACTTTTTCAAGATCATTTGTTACTCTACTCATAACATCTCCTGTTTTATGTGAATCAAAGTAACGTAATGGTAGCTTATTGATTTTCTCGCTGATATTCTGGCGCAGAGATAAAGTTAAGTTTTCACCGATGCTAGCTACGATGTACTGCTGCATATAAGAAATTAAACTGCTAGCAATGGTAGCTAATATTAAAAGTAAAACTGGTATAGCTAGTGCATTTGTCGCTATGGATAGAATACTTACAGAACCATCAAAGCTACGGATTGCATTTACTAGATTATCAATGGCCACTCCAACCATAAGGGGCATAACTGCATAAACTCCACTGCTGAGTAGTGCCGATATTCCAACAATCATTAGCTTTTTCTTCTGTGGTGCCAAGTGGCTCATTAATCTCTTAATAGTCTTTTTTGTATTTTGAGGGATATCCTCACTGAATGACAATGTGTCACTGTTTTTTTTCTTATCCTTCTTCATAAAATCAAGCCTCCTTTAGATTCATCTGACTTTTAGCAATTGCCTGATATACAGAACAGTTTTTCATTAGAGTATCATGTTTTCCAATTCCCACTAGTTTTCCTTCATCCAGTACAAGGATTTGGTCTGCATCCATAATGGTGCTTACCCTCTGGGCAATTATAATCTTAACTGCATCAGTCATATTTTCTTTTAGTGATTTACGCAGTGCAGCATCGGTTTTTAAGTCTAAAGCAGAAAAGCTATCGTCAAAAATATATACTGGAACCTTTCTTATAAGAGCCCTTGCAATGGCCAAACGCTGTTTCTGTCCACCTGAAAAGTTAGAGCCACCTTGGGCAACTGGAGAGCCTAATCCAAGAGGTAATTTCTCTACAAAAGAATCTGATTGAGAAATACTTAATGCCCTTATCATATCTTCCTTAGTTGCAGTTTTATAACCCATTCTAAGATTGTCCTCAATTGTTCCACTGAATAAGAAAGCCTTCTGAGGAACAGAACCAATACTGTCCCTTAATTCTTGTTGTGATAAGTTTCGTATATCCAAACCATTGAGCCTAATCTCACCATCATCTATGTCATGTAGTCGAAGAATAAGATTAGCGATAGTACTCTTACCAGAACCAGTACTTCCAATGATGGCCGTGGTCTGTCCTTTGCTGCAAGAGAATGATAGATCTTTTATAACTGGCTCCTCTGCTCCATGATAAAAGAAGGATACATTTTCAAATTCCACCACCGGTGCATTTCCTCTTACGCCTCCTAAATTTTTGTTTAAATCCTGAATTTCTGGATTAATATCTAATACCTCTTCAATACGATTTAGACATGAGTACATTTTAGGAAGGGTAACACTTGTTGTTGTAGCCATGATTAGATAGGCCAATGTAATAATAGAATATTCTGTAACTGCAGTGATTTGTCCGATTTCCATAGTACCTTTTATAGAAAGCAACCCACCTAACCAAACTATGACCGCCACGGACAAACCAATGATTAGCCATATGATAGGATTCAACACAGCAAATAGCTTGTTTAATTTTATCATATCTGTGGCATACATCTCAAAGGCTTTACCTGCTCTACCTTCCTCGTATTTTTCATTTCCAAAAGCACGTATAACACGAATTCCAGTGATAGACTCTCTTACTACCTGGTTAATACGATCTAATTTAGCTTGAACCCTCTGAGAAATATGATTTGATTTCTTAAGGACCACTACAGCAAAGGCCATAAATATCACCACACTGAAAATCAGTACGAATGATAGAGCCAAACTAGTATCTGATGTCATAACAATAGATGCCCCAATAATAAGGGGAGCTGGAACAATCAATTGTAAGACCAATCCAAGAGTTATTTGCAGATTAGAAATATCCGCAGTTGTACGTGTAATCATAGAAGAAACACCAATGGTGTCAAATTCATGGATAGATAATTCTTGACTCTTACGAAAAATTTTATCTCTCATGTCATAGCCAAAAACTGCAGCTAAATCAGCAGAATAGTAGCTTCCCAAAACAGCTGCCACCGTTGTCACTAGTACAACTACTAGCATTTGAACTCCTATACGAAGAATCTCCGTCATATCTCCTTTTAAAATTCCATTGTCTACAATACCTGCAATTAGAAATGGAATCAGTAATGTTCCGACTACCTGTCCTAAAAGCATAATCAACGTTATTGCTACTTTTCCTTTTCTCTCTTTTAGGAACAGTTTTAAATATTTCATAATGTACCTCCGCTATGTAAATTAGTTTGCAGAAATTTCTGTTCAGTGGTATTATAAACCTTAAAGTGACTTTAAGGTCAATAGTTTATTAAAAATTTGGAGGGGATTATGAAGTATAAATCTTATATGACAATCAGCGAATTTTCCCGTATCACTAATATTAAAAGTGAGAATCTAAGATATTATGATCAAATTGGGTTACTGTCTCCAGAATGTCGTGGTGAAAATGGTTATCGATATTATACTCGAAGGCAGCTTAATACCTCATATTTAATAGTTTCTCTAAGAGAACTTGGTATTGGTATAGAAGAAATCAAGAAGTATGTAGATAGACGTACTCCTGAGCAGATGTTTTCTTTGTTTAAATCACAGAAAAAACATATATTAAAGGAAATGAAAAAACTTCAGCGCATGCTTGAGGTTATGAACTTATACATGGATATGGCAGAGGATGCTCTTAAATATGAAGAGAATAGCATAAATATAGAATATAAAAAGAAAGAGTCCATTTTTTTAGGACCCATACTTTCTACTGATGATCTAGATGCTTCTTTCATTTCATTTTATGATTTTGCAGCTGAAAATGGAATTGATTTAGGATATCCCCTTGGCACTATTATACATAAAGAAAATATTCAATCTGGAGGGCCTCTATTGCTTTCACAATGTTATTTTAAAGTGGAAAACGACCAAAATGCATATAAGCCAGAAGGCAAATATGCAGTGATCTATGGCAGATGTGCTTATGGAGAATCAGATGAACTCTACCAAAAGCTATTTACATTTATAGAAGAAAATAAACTACGCATTTGTGGTCACGCCTATGAGGAATATCCTCTAAATGAACTTTCCACTAAGGATGAACAACAATACTGTGTAAAGATAGAAATTATGGTGGAGGATATTTGATTTCTAAAACTATCTTCACCATGCTCCTTCCCATATTCCTAACTTCCTAACTTCCACACTTCCGGTATTCCACCCCATTTAAACCATTGACATAGCTAAGATTATGGCGCCTAGATTGAAAGTACATTTTTATAAACAGGGTTCTTTGCTTTAGAAGGTGTTTTTACTCCCACTGAAGCTTACTAACAGACTTCTAAGTATCAGTATTTTTAATACGTAGAAGTCGTTGTACTTTATGGTAAATCGTTATTCATGGACGTAGTCGCTCCTTACCCCTGCTTTGAAGAAGATAGGATTATTAGAGCGGGTAGTCATCAGATAAATTCAGTTTGTTAATAATCTTCTTTAAATGTAAATCAAGGGAACCTTTTAACGAGTTCCTTAAAATATGTGAAGGAGGAAGTAACTCCTGCAATGCTACTTGGGATAGCAGATAAACCATTTACTTTGGAAAATATAATTTATTTTATGTAGAAGAAAGTGCGAAATACCAAGTTCCTCGCACTTTTATGATTAGGTCAAAACATTAGAAGATATAGCATTATATTCATATAAAATATGGAGTGTCGCACGCAGATTGCATTTTACAAATGGCATTCTTATACTTCCTAGCTTATAGTATGAATTCTTTCATTTTACGTTTATAAAGCTCTACTGTTTCATGATAATCCATAATAATTCCTTCCTCTCTGACAAAATTTCCATAGCCTCTCGGCTCTCCTTTTAATCGAGGGAAAAGTTGAAAATGTAAATGATTCCTTTTGCCATCACATATTGTACACATATATACTTTTTCTGCACCAATAATTTCTTTATGAAGTTTAATTATTTCACTTGATATTTTTAATATATATGTTCCTAATTCAAGAGGCATTTCAGAAATGTCTTCATAATGTTCCTTTGATACAATGATTGTCTGCCCAGTTGCTCTTGGATATTTTTCAAATTGATACCTTACCTTATCGTCCTCGTAAAAAATTAAACCCTCGTCAGGGAATATATCTCCTGTATTAAAGTTATAACATCCGAAGCATATGCCTTTTTCTTGCAATTCTTTTATCTTTTCAAATCTTTGATTTAGTGCTTTTTCTTCGTTTTCTGACAATTGTTTAACGTACAATTTAACCCCATCCTTTTCACATCATTAATAAATATATATTACTATCATAAACCCAATGTTGTATTCTTTAAACTCATAAATTTGGTATTTGAACATAATATATAATAAATTAATATATTTAACAATTATATATTGATATTAAAGATAAAAAAATTATTTAAAGTACTTTAGAACAAAAATAGGATTTTTATTTCAAAACTTCGCATTAGTTGATAATAAAACGGTTAAAGAGAATTTGAAGTTTATTCGCAAGGATTGTAAAACAAGTTTAACAATAGAAGATGACACAAATTCTGCCTCCAATATTGAAAAACATAAATCTGATATCGAGGCATTACTATATAACGCTAATGAAATGTGAGAGTTAAAATAATAGTAAAGTCTTTAATATTAAACTTTCCATTCTCACCTTAAGATACTTTAGATAATATCACCTAGTGGAAATTTTTAAAAAGTGGATCAACTATAAAAGTTGATCCACTTTTTCTCATACTTACAATTTATATTTGTTAACTGTGATTATATTGTAGAATTTAAATACTCTCTTTATTTTCATTGTGCAATAT
>DKGY01000077.1:0-13294 GCA_002453475.1 Clostridium sp. UBA6758
CTATCTATAATATTCCCCTGGTCATCTATCTCTGTATAAGTGTAAGTTATTCTATTACCTACGTTGTCCTTAATTACTGCGAATCCTGTTATCTTCTTCATGCTACTTCCTCCTTATTTAATAAAAAATCATCTAGTTTAAAATTTAACTCCGTTACAAGCATATCTCCAGCTAGTGTATCATTTGTATACATATCCCCCTCAACACTCTGCCTTTCTGTAGTTTTCTCTGCTTCGAATTCCTCAAAGTGCCTATTAAACATATTTTCGTAACTCTCTGTCTTGTCAAAGTCATTAGGAGTTTCTAATCTATGGTTTTCATATCCTATTCTCTTGGCTTTAAGTTCCCAACTAAACTCCGTACCTTCTTCTCCATATACCACAAAATAGTCTTTGAATCTTTCTATTTTCTTAATAGCTCCATTGTAAACCTGTGTAAAAACGTGGTATTGATGACTAGTATTAATGCATTCTAGTAAGATCTCATCTATGCTTATTACACACTCACCATTAATTATTTTTCCACTGCCTATGTCACCATAATAATACTCTGCAGTTTCATATGCATTTATAAGCCTTTCCCCATAATTTAAAGTTTTCTGAATAGAGTTTTTACTTCCTGCCACTGCAAATTTACCATCTATATAGGTATCATACATATAGCATACATAATCGTAGCCAGCTCTAGCCTCCATTAGCCTAGTACCACTATCAGTTTGCACTTTAAACCCATTACCCTGAGCCTTAGGAACACTTATTACTAATACATCATTGGTGCCTCCATAAATTTGTCCTTTATCGCCTGGCATATTAAAATACATACCAGCACCGATATCCATGATGGCGTTTTTATAAAGCCAAATAGGAATATTTCCACTATACGTAGATTTGTTATAAGCATCAAAATGCATTAACATACCTTTATCAGACGAAATAGCCAAATAAGAGGCTGGGGTATTATTTATAGTCAGCACTGGTGTTGTAGTAGTAGACCCCTTTAGGATTTGTTTACCAGTATAAATTCTACCTATAGATATGTTGTTTTCCGCGGTTTCCCAATCGTAAAAAGTAATACCGTTTTTAATCAGCTCTATCTGTCTTTTTGTCATATTATCATTAAAGGTAGTAATTACCCCCACCATGCTTAAGTTACCAGCAGCATTAGCAGTTAAAACATCTTGGCTGGCTTTATTCTTTACTGTAAGTGCACCATTAAATATAGTTACTCCATTGGCATCAATTTGAGTAGAACCACTAATAACTTCATTTTGCCTTGCTGTATAAGAACCATTCTCTCCCTTAGATAGACAAGGCAATCCTATACTAAACACTCTATATCCAGTAGTACCAGCTTTTGGTTTTATTTCTATATAAAATAAAAAAGTATCATATTCAATATCTTTTGTAGTAAAGGTTACAGAATATCTATTAACATTGTAACCAGCTTTTAGATTAACAATTTGATTACCTACATAAGTACTTCCTAGCTTATAATCTATATATAATCTAAATGTTTCTATATTGCTTTCTGTTATACTACTTAGAGAAAAAGTATACTTAGTGTTTCGTTTAGGTAACCTATCTTTTACCATGCTTGACTGATAAAGAAGACCTCTATCGGTTGCCAATGAAAAAGCTCTCCATCCGTCATAAGGCATAAAGTAAGAAGGGTTTGAATCGTATAAATTAACTCCTGAAAGTGCCCAGCCTGATATTTCTCTGTTAGAAAAACTTGAGTTTCTTAAAAGATTAGTTACATCTATTGAATTAAAATCTAACCTTAATTGATTTTCTGTTAGTGTCATACTTGCTTTCGTAGCGTAAGTCAACGTAGCGTCTGTTTTACTAACAAATGTGTTGCTAACCTCACTTTTTATTCCAGTAGCACTTTGAGCTATAGCTGAGTTCATAGCCGAAGTTGTAGCATAATTAGTTTCTATATTGCCTACTCTTTGTGAAAATCCATCTGCAGTTTGCTTTGCTTCTGTGGCTTTAGATAATGCGCTATTTGCAGTAATCGTTGCACTAGATACACTTGTTTTTACTCCATCTAAGTCCCTTATTACTTCATTAGTCTTTGTTTCTACATCAGTAATTTGACCTGTTAAGGCATCAATTTTACTTGTATGAGTACTAATTACACTATTTATAGAGTTTACTGTAGCTACTGTGGAGTTATAGGCATCTTTAAGTTGTATACTCTGTCCATCCTTGATTATTGTAGTGTTAGAGATTAAGCTATCTATCTTGCCCTTNNGTTTAATGCAGTAGTATTACTTTCTGTGACCTCCTTCATCATAGAAGTGGCACTTGCAATGCTTGTGGAGTACTCTAATTCTATAGTTGGATTTATTAGACTGCCCTCCGTTAAGAAATATCCATCTTTGAATTGCTTCATATATTGCTCAACTTTTATAGGTGTTTCCACCGGTGTTGCTAGTTGAAAGTAAACTGTAACTGGGTTAGCTTGTAACCATGCTTTAAATCCATTAATATCCGGAGTTGTTAATGAATACTTCAAAAGTGATATAAATATACCCAACCCTGTAGCTGTACCACTTGCAATCATTGATTTAGTACCTAAATACATAGAATGGTCAACTGGTAAAGTATCACACAATATTGGAGCATTTTTTAATCCACTTGGTAATGAGGTATAAAATGTTACATACGTTTCATTTGTAGTTAATGAGTACGTAGCCCATCCTCTATTTTCATCTAAGACAGCCTTATCTATATTTTTAGTAACTAACCCCCCTTTAGCAATATCCATAATTCCATTGAAACCTCTAAGTTGTTCGGTAAGGGGTATTAACTGTCTATGTTCTTGATAAGTTTCATGGTTTGTTGATACTGTTTCTTCTTCTATTTGAAAGTTATTGTTTATATAATCTAAATCAGACTGCACTAATGTAGTTGAATGCTGAAAACATTGCCTACAATAATGAGCGTTGTTTGGTATTAATAGTGTAGAATTACCCTGTTTATAGCCATAGTTTAATACCTGTCCTAGATAAATTTTGTTAACATCATAAAAAGTAACCCAAGATATTGTATAACTACCATAACCGGATAATTTATAACTTGTATTAGGTTTGACTCTAATAAAGTCAGTTAACATTCTTACATAATTTGATGCAACTGTACCATCTTCTATCTTAACCGAACCAAATACCATATCACCATTAAACACATTTTTACCACAACTTATAAACTCTAAATTCTCTCCACTTTCTCCTACACTTCTTATACCATCAAAATAGTCAGGTATAGGCTTGTTGGTATAATCACCTTCTAGTACCATTGCTTTAAGTTCAGTTTTATTAGCTTCTGTCCATCCTTTAGATTTTAAACCTGTAGCAGTATATATTTTTCTGTTTGATACTAAAGTTACTACCTTCTTACTATAAGCGGGAATTACAATCTCCTCTATGAATGTATTATCTAGAGTCCTTATACTACTTTGTATCTCTCTTGAAGTCGGATTGAAAACTGTAACAGTTTTATTACTTAAATCACTTATAGGATGTATGTTTCTGTAATACCAATAACCTATACTATCTGAACCTTCAATAATTGTATTAAGTTTAAATAGATTCTGTAATGTCTTACCCTTAATACTATTAAGCTTAAGCATTCCATCTATAGCACCATCTAATTTATTTATAGAGCTCTCCGTAGTTATACTCGGTGGTGCACTATCCACTTTAGTACTTAAGGAATTAAAGGCTACATCATACGTCTGATTATCTTTATCTAGTAGCACTTTAGAAGATTTTAGAGCATGTGTATTAGTATCTGCATTAAACTCTTCTGTGAAGCTATTGTAATCTATCTGCTTGCCACCTACTGCATTTTCAGAAATCATATTACCTTTTATTAGGTCATCTGCAATGGCTTTTTCTTTTATACCATTATGGTCTATAAGAGTAGTTGTGCCATCTTCTCCTCTTAAAATAAAGTTAAAATTACCTTGAGTATCCTGTCCCATCTGTATTCTAACTCTATTATTTTTATCCTTAAATTGTTGAGTAGCTCCTACTATCTCAATTCCACCATTATCAGATTTTATCCTAAATTTATTAGTAGAAATATCTCCAGCAAGAATTTTACCTACGTCTACATTCTCAATCATGGCATTTTTTATGAATCCATTGGCTACTGTGACCTTATCTGAACTTAGTATTAAAGATTGGATATTGTTAGATGTAAGATTTCCATTTACAAGGGTTTTAATATCTCCGACACTACTTTCTAATATATTTATCCTTCCTACACCAGCATTAAGCTCACCTATATCAGCCTTATTAGCTTGTAAATTTGCTATATTAGCATTAGCTACATCTAGCTGCGTTATTGTAGCGCTTGTAGCTTCAAGATCACCAACTCTTATTTCAACTGCATTAAGGCTTTCTATATCTGCCTTTTTAATTGTAATTTTTTCTACTGTGCCCTTTATAGCCCCTTCAGATATAGTTCCGTTACTACTAGTAATATTATTTACAGTTTTCGAAGTATCTTCATATTCCTTTTGCATATCCTCAAATGTCAATACAGTGTTTGCTATCTCACATGTATTTTTATCAGGTTCATCTGGGTACTCTACCATTTTAACTATTCTTTGCTTTTCTTTAATACCTTCTTCTTTAGATATAAGTGTAATTATATCTCCAAGACCATATGATAAAATACTATACTTCTCATTAATGCTTGCAAGATCTACTATATCAGCTCCATAACTTCTATAGGGCTTACTTAATTCTTCTAACTTTACAATTGCATCTTCTCTAAGTGAATTTTCATCTGTATATTTTTCAGCTTTCCATATAATAGTTTTCTTTTTAGAAGAATATTGATAATTTTCTACTGTAACTTTTAAGTCGTCTTCTCCTATGGCAATAAGTCTTGTACAAAAATCATAAGAATTACTTTTTACATCTAAATCTTTTAAATTGAGAGAGTCTATAAAATAGACTCCCTTATCATTTCCAAGCTTTTTGGCTATATTTATCCTTTTATTAAGTGTATCAAACTCCATTTCTACAAAATAGGTTTTCTTAATCTCTTGGATTATATCCCATGTACTACAATTAGTTTTTCTTATGGTTCTCTTTTTAGTCTCATTGCAATATTCTATCATCCAACCTGTTCCAGCTAGTGCAAGTGTCAAACATTCAGTTATGGTTTGATTAGGAGTATCAAAGTGTTCCCAAGTCTTCCCCTCTAAGTCTTCTACATTAAGAACTGCTTTAATAGATTTCCAATCTCCATTAGTTGAAATTTCTTTTATTACAAACTCATGGGTTTTAGTTCTTATATATCCCTCTTCTTTAATCTCATCGGAGGATCTAGATGGATATGAAAAAGAAAGTGTCTTATCTCCATTGTTAAGAACACTTTGTATTTTAAGGTCTTTATATAAAGTTAAATTACTTATTTTAACTTTGTTTAAGTCATATAATTGTAGCATTATTAATCTCCTTTCTCTGTATCAAGAGTTTTGGGGATTACTCCTCTATCATATAATCTATAAGCATTAACTCCATTGGACTCATATCACAATTAGAGTTTACAAGTTCATCTATATAGAATTTATGAATATCTATTTCATTCTCTATATCTAAAAGATCTTTAATATCTCGATTCCAGTCCATTATATATTCCTCTGCAATCCTTATATTATTATCTTCTATTAAAGGTTTTCCCTCTTCGTCTTTAATACTATACATATCAATAAGTTTTTGTTTTTCTTTGTTGTATAACTTAAGTTCATCTTCTATTTTTGCTATATTCTTAGCTAAAACATAGGAAACTTTTATAGGTAAATTTTTTTGTGAGATTGCTCCTAAAGCTGGAGCATCATTTACTATTCGGTTATTGCTTAATTTTATAATCATTATAAAGTACCTCCTATAACTAATTTTTCTTCAACAATGTATATGTTTTATAAAGTTCATTCATGTAAGCTAATTGTGGACCTTATATCGCATTTATTCTTGTTAATGCTATCTTCTTAGCTGCTTTTAAAATATTGTTCATCTTTTCATCTAGATAAATCTAGATTTATATTTAATATTTATATCTACATTATTTCTACTAACAGCAATTGTATTGATTCCTGGCTTAAGTCTAGGAAACTCCCACATATCGCAATCATTAAACTTATTAATTCCATCAACTGTTACAGTCTCTTCTCCTATTATTACTTTTTTACCACCTGTTAAACTTTTGATAGTAATAGGCTTATCACTTAACCCATTGATTACTAGATCTGCAATAGTTATAGAAGGTATTATTTCAACTATAGCTGGTGTTTCTATATCACCATCTACATTTATAGTTTTATCAGTAATTCTATTCATGATTTCAATTTTCTCTTCTTTCTCAGCTACAACAAGCATAGTCACTTCTAGAATTTCATTTCCCTCTACTATATGCTTTGATGATGGAGTATCACTTATAAAGCCCCTATAATAAATGTCTATATCATGAAATTTTATTGTTGATATAGCTAATTGCTTAATAATATTACTCTTCATAGTCTCTATCTCATCATCATTACTGCAGATTATATCTAAAGTAAGTTTAAGTACCTTATATTTATATCTAAATTTATTAGATATATATGAATTAAGTGAGTTAGCGCTCCAATTGTTTATAATATCAATTTCAGCGGTTCCTATATTTCTATCTAATAATTTTGCCTTAAAGTTATTTATATTAATATTATTTATAAACACTATCTCACCCTCTTTCCAGCTAAAGCAAATTTACCATCAACTTTTTTATAAGTATACTCGGATATTTTCTCGCTATCCATATATACTGGAACTATAAATGTGCTATCTTCTTGAATATCATCACTATTTAGTTTAGTGTATGGAGTTTCCATAGCAGCTCTATAACTAGAGTTCATTGCCATATTGCCAGAAACTTTAGTAGTTTCAAAATCAATTGTAGCTCTCATTTTTCTTGTTAGATCATCTAGATTACCATCTACTTCTTTTTCAAGATTTGGAGTTTCTACATCAATACCTACGCCAATACCTTTAATAAGGTTTTTACCTATCATATCTCTAAATAGAGTTGATGGTGAATGGATTCCAAAAAAGTCTTTAAATCCATTTGCTATACTGCTGGCTACATTTTTTACTGTATCCACCACTGCACTAACCCCTGCTAGAAGACCATTTTTTAAGCCCTCCAAACCNNTTATTTGAATGGCTGCTTCTATAATTGATGGTAAATTATTAATAACTGCTAATACTATTCCATTTATTATCTTTGGAATTTCCATAATTAATTGTGGTAATGCTCCAATTATTCCTTGTATTAGAGCCAGTATTATTTGAATGGCTGCTTCTATGACTTGTGGAAGATTTGCTATGAGAGTATCTACTATATTTAATAAAGCTTGTACAGCCATTGGAATTAGCTCTGGCAACATTGATGCTAATCCATTAATAAGTGCCACAAGAATATCTATACCACTCTGAAGTATAAGTGGTAAATTTTCTCCTATAGATGTAATAATAGTTGTTATGGCTTGTATTACTAGCGGTATTAACTCTGGCAACATTTCAGATATTCCATTTATAAGTGCTAAAACAATTTGAAATCCACTTTCCATAATTAATGGTAAATTTTCCGTTATCAATGTCATAATACTTATAATAGATTCTTGTGCTAAAGTTATTAACTGAGGAATAGCTTCTACTAATCCTAATAGCAATTCAGATATTAAAGTAATTCCTAGCTCAAATATACTAGGTAACATGGTAATAATGCCTTCAGCTAGCTGCATTATTATCTGTATTGATGATTCTGCTATTACTGGCATATTTTCTTGGAATCCAGCTATCAATGATTCTATAATTGAAACTGCAATACCCATAAATTCAGGAGCTTTTTCAGCTATGCCTGCAATTGCCTCAGTAAATACACCTCCAATACTACCTGCAAGTCCTTCAAAGCCACCTTCTTGGAATGCTGAAGATAACATTCCTATCATACCTGTCGCTGAAGCTGTTATTTCTTTTAATGGGCCATCTAGGCTATCACTCATATCTTTTCCAAGACTCATTAGTGAGCTTTTAAATAAAGTAACCTCACGACCCACACCATCTTCCATACCTGCCGCATCTTCATTTAACTTTGCTATATCTTCCTCTGCCTTTCCACTAAATTCAGCAATTTTAGATACTCCTTGTGCAAACTCTTTTCCAGCCTTTATTCCATAAGATCCAACTTTTCCAATAGCTTTAATAGTTCCACTAAAAGCAGCTGATGCAGCCTTACCAATTTTGGATGATATGTTCGCAAACGCACCTATTCCTTCTTTACCAACCTCAGCAGCAATCTTTAGAAAAGCTCCTTTTCCTGATATTCCAACAGCAGAACCAATTCTTTCAAAAGCTCCTTTACCATATTCTATAGTTGAAGATGCAAACTTCCCCCACTTAGTTCCCTTTATTGATTCTGTTACTGCTCCTAATCTACTAAAACTATTTCTTATTCTTTCTGAAAGTTCCCCTACTTTTCTTTCAAAAGTCTCTGCCATGGAATCAAAAAAACTTATATTAGAAAGCTCTTTCCTTAATCCTTGTCCAATTTTACTTATAGCTTTAGAGTTAAATTTAAGTATTCCTTTTCCTGCTTCACTAGTTAATTTAGAAATAATTTTTCTACTTTCCTGTTTAGCTTCTTCACCTTGTGATTCTAAATTTTCTAATATGCTTTTTAATGTTGCATTTATCTCTTCATTTATACTTGTATTTGACATAATATCACCTGCCTTTTATTAGCAGGCTATGGCTCACTACTCTAGGGTGTGGCTCTAAGCTCTGGCTTTTCTATTTCTATATTTATTAACCTCTTACATCTACTGCATTTTATTTCTCCTTTGATGTAATCAGCTTTAATTAATAATTTGTTACAAAATGGACACTTCACTTTTACTATAAAGATCACCACCTTTATCAATATAAAAAGTGCTTAGTTCTCTAAGCACTTTTTATTCTATTGATTCCAATATAGAATACCCAATTAAAGTATTCCACTTAAATCTCCATTTCCCATAAGAGCATTTTCAATTTCTGTTACCTTTTGTTTTTTAGATTTACTTAATGGAATTGCATAGATTTTCTTCATATTGCTGTAGAAATCCTTTTGTTCTTTACTCATATTACTATTTATAGTCATAGATCTATATCCCATAATCTTAACTATTTCATTTTCTTCCTTTAGTGATTTAAACATGGCTTTAAATTTCCACCAATGTAAGTCTTCTATGTCTTGAAGATCTATGCCATATTGGGTTAAAAAAGCGGAGTAAATATAATCATCGTCATATTCAAAACTATATGCTCTTGTACTCTTGCCCATAGCTACTCCACTACTTCCTTCATTAATCTCTTTTCCACCTCTATAAAACCAAAGAATTTGTTTAATTGCTTCTTCTAAATTATCTGGTATTACTGGATAATATAGAAGAAGAGCATTATATATTTTTTCTTTATCATCAAGCTCATCATCCTGCATCATTATCTCAAATAATATTGATGTACGAAAATCATAATTAATTCTATATTCTATACTATCTATTTCAACTTTTTGAGGCAAAATATCAATTAAAATATTCATTATTTTTTAGAACGTCTTTGAATTCTATTAGAAGAATACTTATTAGCAATAAGTTCAATTTCTTTATTCTTCTCATTTATACCTGTGATGAGAGCCTCAAAAGCCTTTAAGCATTCAAGTAAGTTAACTTTATCTCCAAATATTCTTTTATAAGTACCTTCACCAAAAAGTTCATCAAATACATTAAAGATGGCTCTGCACTGAGTTCTTATTCCTTCTCCAATTGACATATCTTTTGTGTCTTCTTCTATATTCATTACTTTTTTTATTGCTTTATCATATTTTTCCGCCACATCGGCATCAAATATATCTAATTCCAGCTCAATTCCATTAATATTCATTAAATATTCCCCCTATTAAACTGCTGTAAATGTTTTTGTTGCAGTATTGAATGTACCTTCAATAAAATCTCCTACTGCATTTAAGTTTCCTGATACTACAATAGTTTCTCCACCTGCTCCAGCTAGTCCAGCAACTTCACAACTTACTTTAAATTTTCTAGCCTTATAAGTATTTTCACTTCCATCTACTGGTTGAAATAGTTCAACTTTAACATAGTCAAATTGTGCATCTGACCCAGTAAGATGATTTCTTCCAACATTGTATAATGCCATTACTGCCCCTTCACTTTTAATTAAATCTGATGTAAATGGGAATTGTGTTTGGTATGACTTAATTGTAGTTGAAGATGACTTATCGTTAATATAAACCTTAGTATCAAGTTGAGCTGCAGGGTTTTCGTCTAATGTATTAAAACCTGCTCCCATTAATTCATATTTCTCTGTACCTGTTGCTCCACCTATATTTATATAATCTGCTATTTGATGTCTTTGTATTGATTCTTTACTCATTATTTTTTCCTCCTTCTTGGTAATATACCACTCTACATTCTATTTTATATTGTGCTTTATCTAGATTTTTTTCGAAAACATAACCACTTGTTAATGCTTCTATTTTTTGTGCCACTTTACCATTATCTAATACTGGTAGATTATTAAGATCTGATTGAAGTTCCAACCACTTAGCAAAGTTTTCATAGAATTCACTATTGGCTATATTTTGTACTATATCTTGTCCATATACTTCCCTACTGACAAACATAAAACAATAT
Organism: Clostridium sp. UBA6758; assembly: GCA_002453475.1. Taxonomy (GTDB): domain Bacteria; phylum Bacillota; class Clostridia; order Clostridiales; family Clostridiaceae; genus Clostridium_J; species Clostridium_J subterminale. The sequence continues at coordinate 10,753 of DKGY01000077.1, forward strand.
TGTCTAAGACTACTACCATCAATATATTTTTTTAAAGTTTGTTCTCTAGGAAGTTCTTCTATCATATAGGATACTGTATTTTCACCTAAGTAATTAACATTAATACCATCATTAATATTTGTTAAATAAGGACAGGTTCCTATATATTCTTTGATACTTTCTACTATATTCATCTCTACCTCCTCTACTGATTTATATATTTGCAATATCTATTAGCTATTTATTAAAATCATTATCACAGTTTAAGAGCATTGGTTGCTATTTTTTAAAATTGAATTGATTTATATAGATCCTATTAAGCTAATTAAATTTAAATATATATTTTTATTTACTTTAAATTAGAGGCTATTCTTTCTTTTTAAATTATCCTAAGGTATTTCAAAGAATTTATAAATCTTAATGTAAAAGTCACCGCATTATTATCACCCCTTTCCTTTAGCTTCATTTCTTATTTGTTAATAAAACTTTTTAACCATAACTCATAGTGATAAATTAATAATCCAAACTTTATTATTCTTATTTAAAAATTAAAAACTAATTTATTATCTCAAGACTCAACTTTTAATAACTTATCACCACTGCGATGATATTATTCTAGCACCTCTTAAAACCAATTATATAAAGAGAGTTTAAAAGGATTTTAAAAAGAATTTAAAAAGAATATATTCGCAAGAGATTTAATGGCTTTTGACTTTATTGATGAAACATATTCTTCTGTAATATAAAGCTTTGCTGAAATATTTCTATTACTTTCCTTTTGAAAATACCTCATTTCAATAATACTTCTTTCTCTATCTGTAAGAATTTCTAGGGCATTTTCAATCTTTTTTATTTCAGCCTCTTTAACTTTCATAGCATAATTCAACTTGTTAATTTGAGCTTCTTTCTTTATTATCATGTTTTCCACTGTTGAAGTAATTTTATTAGTTTTTCCTGTCTTCTCAACGTAATTTACACCAATTCCATCATCATATTCATTTTCTAATAATTCTATATCTAGTTTTATATTTTTTATCTCCACTTTCGTTTGATTAAAGTTATAAAGCATAGTTTCAATTTTTTTATTCATATTCATACTGGCCCCCTTGAATTTAATTCAACTTTTATTATTTGTCTTTCAGAATATTATATTGAATTAATATCAATATAATAATTCATTTTTCAAAAGTATATCTCAACTTACATCCGCCTTTTAACATAGTCTTCTTTTATTAAATTATTTTTTCAGATAAAATTTATTTCATATACAACCTCCAGACTTGAAATTAATTCAATATTTATATCCCAATAATATTGAATTAATTTCAAGTTGTCAAGATATATTAAAGTTTTTTTGATTTTATTTCAACTATTGTTGATTTTAATTCAAATATGGATATAATATAATTATAGGAGGCGTAAATATATGAACACACTCGGTATTAGGTTAAAAGAACTTCGAAAAAAACATGAATTAACACAAAAAGCATTAGCAGATATTCTTTTAATAGATAATAGTTCAATTTCTAAATATGAAAATGATAGAGCAATACCTGAAAACGAATTACTTCAAAGAATTGCCGATTTTTTCTCTGTCTCTGTAGACTATTTGCTTGGAAGAAGTGATATATCATCACCTAAAAAATCTACTCTTGATGATTTAGATTTAAATCCAAAAGACAAAAAAGATATTGAAAAAATTTTTAATAGTACCTTGGAATCTTTAGAAAATCAAGAAGGTCTTATGCTTTCAGGTAATCCAATTAATGATGAAGATTGGGAATTATTGAAATCAGCTATTCAAAATGGGATCGAGTACGCTAAGAAAATGAATAAGATAAAATATACCCCTAAAAAATATAAAAAATAATTTTTATATTTTATTTAGTAAAATTTAATCATATTTTGGGGGGGAATATAATTTTGGAAATTTCAAATTTAGTAAATAACTTAGTAAAAAAATATAAGACTAATGATCCTCGAGAATTATGTGATTATCTTGGAATAAAAGTTATGTATGAAGATTTAGGGTCTATTCATGGATTTTATCAATATGCTCCAAAAAATAAGATAATTCACTTAAATATTAGATTAAGTGAAACTGATATGTTATTTACTTGTGCTCATGAACTAGGTCATGCTATATTGCACAGTAATCTAAATATACTTTTTCTAGAAAGTAAAACTACTCAAGTTAAAGGTAAATATGAAATGCAAGCTGATCAATTTGCAGCTGAATTATTGATTGATAAATCAATAATACTTAATTATGAAGGTTTATCTATAAACACTATTGCTAAATGTGAAAATATAGATATAAAATTTCTAAGACATAAATTTTTATATAAATGAATTATTAAAAGTTCATCAATAAAACCATCAGGATATACTTAATCTTATATCTTGATGGTTTCTATTAAATAAATTTATATAATAAATATCATGTATTCTATACTAATTTTTGATTGAAAATATTATCTAACTCTAGCTTTCTTACCTTTTTTTGAGTCTCTTCTGGATCTAAAATATATAGTCCATTATCCTTCATTCTCTTAAAGTACTC
>DKGY01000077.1:13396-14085 GCA_002453475.1 Clostridium sp. UBA6758
AAAAAGTCCACTTTTTTCTCCAGCACAGAATAAATTATCAAGTCCTACTACCTTCATCTGATTGCTTCTTGGTGCAACTGATAAATATCTAATGGAATTTCCCTTACCACCTGCATATGGATCTACAAATTTTGCCTCTTCAAGACCTTCAATTTTTCTAAGTTTATCTAATGGGTAATAAGAAGTCATCAACTTTGCATGGCCTGTATCCAAAAGCACTATATTTTCTGCAAATTCCTTTAGTGCATACTGCTGACAAACCTTTTGCTTTAACTTATCAGTATTAATATCTTCAAGTGGAACCTTTAATACTACTACTCCTTTCTCCTCTAACTGTTTTACTATTTTCTCTGATAAACTATCCTTTTCCAACTTACATGAGCCACTGAAAGCTCCAAATACATCTTCTTGCCTTTCACCTTTAATATCTTCTATTCCTGCTCTATAACTAATACTTACTCTTGGTCCAAATGCTGGGCATCTTAAAATACACATAGAGCAACCATTTCCATATCGTAAGCAATTTCCCATAGGGCCTGTAGAACCAGTAGTTTCCACAAAGACATCAGCTTCTATATATTCACCATTACTAAGATAAATTCCCTTAATCTTAATTCCTTCCATATCTACATCTACTACACGACTTACAAATCTCATTTTTATTCCCATTTTTTCAATGTGTCTTCTTA
>DKGY01000113.1 GCA_002453475.1 Clostridium sp. UBA6758
TAAAATATCATATATTAATTTACCTTTTTTATTCTAGTTAAACCCACTACCAATATCATTATTGTTTCTTCCCCTTTTAATATATTTAATACCATCATTAAAACAGCAACCCCTTGAAACCTGTATGGATAGAACAACTATTTAAATAGTTAAATAGTTTCTTATATAAATATTACTCTATATAGCTATAATCCTATATAAATATTTATATAGGAAACTAGGTAAAATTCTAACGTATAGGTAGTAAAATAATTCTCTCCTGAGAAAATTATATACTTAAATAGAACATCACCTTATATGTAATAACTCAGACAATAAAAATACACCACCTTTAATATAGATGATGTATAACAAATTTAAATTAAACTAATTAGTTTCTATAGTTAAGATAATCTATTTATTATTTTTATAAAATATAACATGATCTCTCCATTTTCCATTTATATGTAGATATTCTTTACATGTACCTAGTTCATTAAATCCACATGCTCTTAAAACTCTTTGTGACTTTTCATTGTCAACTAAAGTTGTCGCTTCTATTCTATGAAGTCCTAATTCTTCATATGCATATCTTACAACTAAACTAACAGCTTCCTTCATATATCCATTTCCTTGATATTGTTCGTCCATAGAGTATCCTATGAATGCACTCTTAAATACACCATGCACTATATTGTATATACGTATTCTTCCTATCATCTTATCAGCTTTATATATTCCAAAATGAGCTCCCTCGCCCTTAATAAATTCTTTATAGTTTTCTATTAAAGATTGCTTTTGAACTTCTACTGTATAAAATTCTTCATCTCTATGTGGTTCAAATTTAGATAGGAAAGCCTTATTTCTCGTATAATAATCTAATAAAATACTTGCATTATCGGAGTTAAGAACTCTTATACTTATTTTATCTCCTTGAATTGCTAGCTCCTTCTTATATGAGTTATTATAAAATTCTTCTTCTACTATTCCAAATAATAAACTGCCTTCATATTTAAATTTTGTTATAATACTATCTGATATATATCCTTCTAATTGAAATCCTAGGTTTGTAAAAGGAGTTAAACTTATTTTTTCATCACAGATGATATTTACTTTATGAAGACCTTTGCTTTTTATTAAATTATTTAACATCAACTTTAGGGCATCTTGTAATGTTTTATTAGCATCTCCTCCACTTTTATAAAATTTCAATTTTATTATTACACCTTTGTTCTCATCATCTAAATCTAAGATTATAAATCTTCCTACTATAATTCCAGATGAATCTCTTATTATATATTTATTTGCTTCATCAGTTGCATTACTAATACTTACTGCCCTTTCACTGCTCAACTTCATTACCTCCCCTTTTAAAAATACTATAATTTCCTCTATATATTAGGAATATAAACAATATAGAAACACTTAAGCTTATTGGTATTAAATAAAAAGTTTTTGTTGTACCTATAATATCATTTAATCTTCCCATGAGCAGATTTAGAATCATGCTTATAGTGCTTGATAGAGTTAAAATTAATCCTGTTATATATGAGCTATTGTCTTTAAAAACTTTACTAATAGTAGCTACTACTGTAGGATATGCTATTGCAAAAAATAGTCCTGTTACACATATTAAAATGAGAGCACTATGACCAACAACTAGCGCAACTATTAATAATACACATGCAATTAGTAAAGAATATAAAACTGATTGTAAGTATCCTACCTTTTCAGCTACAAATCCACCTAATAATCTACCTATAGTAAGTAAAAAGAAAAATGCTGACAAGAAGATAGCTCCACTACTACTAGTAAAGTTATAACTTTCCATAAGGAAATTAACTATCCAATTAGACATCCCCATTTCTGCAAACACGTATGTTCCTAATCCTATAGCATAGATATACATATACTTTTCTTTAAAAGCTAAAGCTATATTAAATTTACTTTCTTTTTTAGTTACATTAAAATTAGGTATTTTTATAAAGAAAAATATTATTAATACTACAATAAAAATCATTGCTATTCCAAAGAATACACTTCTCCAACCTACTCCATTGTCTAAAATGTTTCCAATAGCAAATTGTCCTACAGTAGATCCAAATCCATAAAAACAATGAGCTGAATTCATCATTATTGCTTGGAATGTAATAAATAGTGCTGGTATTAGCGTGTTTACTCCAATCATTACAAAAGCAATACCCATGTTTATTAAAAACATTCCAATCAATAGTATTGTATAAGTTTTAGAAAAAGCTACTATTAAAACAGAGGCTATAATAGTGAAAAGTCCCGTACAGATTACATTTCTTTGTCCAAATTTTTCACATAGTAATCCACCTATATAAGTAAATATTATGTATCCTAAAGAACATACCGATAAGAGCATGCCCATACTTGTATTATTAGTATTAAAAGTCTCCTTAAATACAGGGACAAATATTCCCTTGGTGTTATCGACTATAGCAATTACGGCCATAATGATAAATATAAATATTGTTACGGCAAGGCTTTTGTTTTTCTTCACTAACATCACTCCTTTTTCAATGATATTATATCATAATTAATATACGTTTTTATTGAATTAAACTCTTTATTTTTTATAACTATTAAGTAAAATAATTAACTTTTTTATTATAAATTATTTCTTCTTCACTGAAATTATTCCTTTTGTTATACTTAACATTATGGTTAACAATTAGAATATGAACTTATTTAATTTAATATAATCATGCTGTAATTTTATATATTAATAAGTATACTTAAATTTTTCTAACATTTTAAACCATAATCATAGTAAAAATAAGCTATTGTATCGATTAAATTCATTAAATAATATAAAGAAGGTGTAAATATGAATAAGAACAATATAAATAAACTTAATCTGTTTTTTATGGGATTACAAAATAGATTTCAAGAAAACATATCAATTTTTAAGCATGTTAATGTGGAATTCGTATCTGGCTTAAAATCTTTCAAAGGTGAAGCTACTTTAGATGGTATAGAGTTAAATTACAACTTTAATGGTGTTACAAAGAAACTAACTATAGAAAGCTTCTTTAGTAATATACTTGAGCAATGTTTAAACTATGAAGGTTTGTCCCTTACATATAGTGAAAGAGGAGAGGTTCTTCTAATAACTGCAAATAATAAAAATGTAACTATGAAAACTATTGATGTAGATAATTCAAATTTCACTAGGGAAGATAATAAAATAACGAAAGAAACCATGCACAATACTAGTACTTCAACCTTACTAAACCGTAATTACTATATAAAAGTAGGTGAAGCTGATAATCTATTAAAAGAAATAGGTATTATGAGCAAAGAAGGTAAAATAAAAAATGATAAAATAAGAAAATATAATCAAATAGATCATTATGTGGAACTACTTGAAGGTATACTAGATGAACTTCCTAAGAATAAAGTTATTAATATATTAGATTGTGGATGTGGCAAATCCTACTTATCCTTTGTTCTAAACTACTATTTAACTGAGGTTAAAAAGCGAAAATGTCATTTTATTGGTTTAGATTATTCAGAAACTGTAATAGATACTTCTAAAAATATGGCTAAAAATCTTGGATATAGAAACATGGAATTTCATGCTATTGATATAAAAGATTATAATCCCGATAAGAAAATAAATGTGGTGATCTCTCTACATGCTTGCGACACTGCAACTGATATGGCATTAGCCTTAGGAATAAGAATTGAGTCAGATATAATAATTGCAGTACCATGTTGTCATAGAGAGATGTTAAATCAATATTCTTATGCCCCATTTAAAAGTATTCTTGACCATGGAATCTTTAAAGCAAGAATGGCTGATATATTAACCGATGGTATGAGATCTTTAATGCTTAAAGCAAAGGGATATAAAGTTTCTGTGGTAGAATATATATCGCCTCTTGAAACTCCTAAGAACTTAATGATTAGAGCTATTAAAGAAAAGGATGAAGATATGGATGCTATGAGCGAATATATGAGTATGATGAGCAGCTTAAATGTATATCCAGCTTTATATGATTTTTTAAATCAGTGGTAATATTAATCCTTTAATCATAAAAGAACTTAAGAATTATTTAATAAGTTATAATTCTTAAGTTCTTTTTTCTCCTAGTAAAAATTTATTATTTAATATATGGATTAACTAAGAGATATACATTGCTATTAACTACATTAATGTACCTATGTTGACATATCTTATTATCTATGTTTAATTTAAACTATAGGATATATTATCCTTAATTTCATATATATTAACAATATATATAGCTTGTTTGAAATGAAAGGGGATAGTCTCATGGTAAAAAAAGAAGAAATAAAAGGAAGAGTCAGCGAGTTAATACCTGAGCTCATAGAATCTATAAAGGAAGCTGTAAGTTTTAGAAGCGTTATAGATGAAGATGATCCTAATTATGTATTTGGTAAAAATATAGATGATTGTCTAAAAAGCACTTTAAATTTATGTGAATCCTTAGGTTTTAAAACTTACTATGATAAAGATGGTTACTATGGTTATGCAGAAGTTGGGGAAGGTGAAGAATTAGTTGGAGTTCTTGGCCATTTAGATGTAGTACCTGAAGGAGATTTGAATTCTTGGACATACCCGCCATATGAATTAACTATAGTTGATGATAAATTATATGGAAGAGGAACTCAAGATGATAAAGGTCCTACTATAGCTTGTATATATGCAGTAAAAGCTCTATTAGATTTAGGAATAAAATTAAATAAAAGAATAAGATTCATATTTGGAACAGATGAAGAAAATCTTTGGAGAGGTATTAATAAATATAAAGAGAATGGTGAAGAGATTCCTGCTATGGGAATAACTCCTGACAGTGAGTTCTTCTGCATAAATGCAGAAAAGGGCTTGCTTCAATCAACTTTAACTTGCAAAAAAAGTTCTGATTTAGTTCTAAGTGCCGGAAATGCATTTAACTCAGTCCCTGACAATGCTGCCTACACAGGAACTTCTGAGGAAATCAATTCTTTAAAAGATATATTAGATAGTTTAAATTATAAATATACCTTAAATGAAGACTCTATTTCAGTAATTGGAAAGGGTGTTCACTCTGCAGATAGTGCTGAAGGTATAAATGCCATTTCTAGACTTGCTATAGCTTTAGAGAAAATGGGCTCTACTTCTAACTCAATAAAATTCATAGCTAATGTTATTGGAGAGGATGTTGCTATTAAAAATCTAATACCTAACTGTGAAGATGTATCTGGCAAACTAACTGTAAATGTAGGTAAAATTGATTTAAATGAAGATACAGAAACTATCTCTTTAGATATTAGGATTCCTGTTACTTATAAAAAAGAAGATATAGTTAATCCTATAAAGGAAAAAGCTTTAGAATACGGCTTAGAATATAATGAATTTGATTGGATGGATTCTATATATGTTCCTGCAGATCATTTCTTAATTAAAACATTAAAGGAAGTATATGATGAGGAAACTGGATATAATGGAGTACCAGAATCATCTGGTGGAGCTACTTATGCTAGAGCCATAGATAACTGTGTAGCCTTTGGTATGGTATTCCCTACATCAGAAAAAACAGAACATCAGCCTAATGAATTTATAACTATGCATGATTTAGTTAAAGCTACAGAGATTTACGCTTTAGCATTATATAAACTGGCTAAATAAGCTGAATTCCTAGAGCTTTAATCTTTATAAATTGTTATCCGTGGACGTACTTGACCTTATCTTTCATAAAAAAGTGGAAATATTAGGGCAAGTAACCATCGGTTAAACAGAATTTTTTATAATAAGAATCCGTCAAGTATTATATTGACGGATTTTTATATTATAAAACTATAAACTTAAATAAGCAATTACACTCTCCTAAAGTTAGGTTTTACCTAATATCGGTTTTATATTAGATTGCTTGCAATTAGCTTTCTTTAAGTAAGTCCTTTATTACTTCTCCACCTATTATCATTCCTGCCACTGGTGGCACAAAAGATATACTCCCTGGTATTTGTCTTTTTATAGCACACTTTTTAGTTCCACCTGTACATACACACCCTGTTTTGCAAGTAATCACATCATCTAACTTTGGCTTTGTCGGCATCTCTTCAGAGTAAACTACCTTAAGAGATCTAATCTCTCTTTTTCTAAGTTCATGCCTCATAACTTTTGCAAGTGGACATACTTTAGTATCATATATATCTGCAATTTTAAATTGCGTAGGATCAAATTTATTTCCTGTTCCCATAGAACACATTATTTTTATGCCTTTTTCATTACAATACTCTACTAGCGCAATTTTAGCTGATACAGTATCTATAGCATCTACTACATAGTCGACATCATCAGTAATTATTTCTGGAATATTTTCTTTAGTAACAAAAACTTGATGAGTTATAACATTACACTTTTTATTAATCGAAAGAACCCTATCTTTCATAGATTCAACCTTTACTTTTCCTACAGTATCATAGGTTGCATGAATTTGTCTATTTAGATTAGTTAAACAAATAGTATCATCATCAACTAAAACAATAGTTCCAACACCAGCTCTTACTAAGGCTTCTACTGTAAAACTTCCTACTCCACCTATTCCAAATACTATAACTTTACTATCTCTTAATTTATTTAAACCATCTTTTCCTATTAATAGCTCTGTTCTTGATAATGAATGTTGTAACATTTTTGCATCTCCTTAATATGTGGTATTTACTTTATAACCTTAAAGATATTTTTAACTATTCCTTTCAAATTATAAATAAATACATAAATTTTTATTCCCTGAACATATCAATTTTATATTTTTTACTAATATAATTCAACTATGTATTTATATAAAGTATTTCTTATTTTATGTTTATAACTTTAAATACTAAAATAAAAGCTAAATCCTAAAAAATATAGTTACTTTTATAGGACTTAGCTTTTATATTTAGATAAGATATAAATAAGTTTTATCTTTAATTTACCCTAGCTTAATTCGTGAACAAATATTCCACTTCTTAATTTTGGTTCAAACCAAGTTGATTTAGGAGGCATAACCTCTCCAGCATCAGCAATGTTCATAAGTTCTTCTATGCTTGTAGGATTCATAGAGAACGCAATTTTCATACCTTCAGCTACTCTTCTTTCAAGTTCTTTAAGACCCCTAATTCCACCAACAAAATCTATTCTATCACTTGTTCTTGGATCTTCTATAGCAAGTATTGGTCTTAGAAGGTTTTCTTGTAGTATAGATACATCTAAGCTCTTAACTGGATCTTTTGAGTCAAAAGTTCCATCTATAGCAGTCAACTTATACCACTTGTTATCTAAATACATTCCAAAATAACCTTTTCCTTCTGGTCTGTATTGTCCTTCACATTTATACTCTTCTACTGTGAACTTCTCAGCAACTTTCTTTAAGAATTCTTCACTAGAATTTCCATTTAAATCTTTTACCACTCTGTTATAATCCATTACATATAAATCATCTGCTGGGAATATAACTGATAGGAAGAAGTTGAATTCTTCTTCTCCTGTGTAGCTCGGATTTGCTTCTCTTCTCATTTTACCAACTTTTACAGCAGAAGCAGCTCTATGGTGACCATCAGCTATATATAAATATTTAACTGACTTAAATAACTCTTCTAATCTTTTTACAATTTCAGTGTCATTTATAACCCATACAATATGAGATATTCCATCTTCAGAAACGAAATTATATTCTGGTTCTTTAGCAGTCCATGTAGAAACTATTTCATCGATTTCTCCTACATTCTTGTATGTTAAGAATATTGGACCTGTATTTGCATTACAATGATCAACGTGATTAATTCTGTCTTGCTCTTTCTCAGCTCTAGTATGTTCATGTTTTTTGATTATATCATTCATATAATCATCTATAGAAGTACATCCAACTATACCAGTTTGAACTCTTCCATCCATGATTTGTCTATAAATATACATGCTTGGAGCATTGTCTTGAATGTAAGTTCCGTCTTCTCTCATTTTGTCTAAAGTTTTTCTAGCTGTGTTATAAACTATTTCATCATATTGATTAGTTTCTACTGGTAAATCAATTTGAGCTTTGTCAACGTGTAAAAAAGAGTAAGGGTTTCCTTTAACCATTTCTCTAGCTTCTTCTGTGTTCATAACATCATAAGGAAGAGCTGCTACTTTGTCAACTAGCTCTTTTGTTGGTCTTATGCCTTTAAAGGGTCTTACAACTGCCATATTATTTCCTCCTACGTAATTAATATTATTTAAAGAAATCGAATATAGTTTGAACTATTTCTTCACCTATTCTTGTTTGAGCTTCTACTGTAGCTGCACCTATGTGTGGTGTAACTGATACTCTTGGATGGTTAACTAATTCTTCATTCTTAGTTGGTTCAATTTCGAATACATCAACACCTGCACCTCTTAATTTTCCGCTATTTAAAGCTTCAAGTAAAGCAGCTTCATCTACAACTCCGCCTCTAGCACAGTTAATTAGTATAGCTCCATCTTTCATCATATCAAGTTGAGCTTTACCAATTGTAGCTCCTTGCTCTTTTATGAATGGTATATGAAGAGATACATAATCAGAATTAGCTAATACTTCTTCTAAAGTACCAAATTCATATTTATCATGTCCTTCAGCTTTACCAAGGATATCTGTGTACATAATTTTCATTCCTAATACTTCAGCTTTTTGAGCTAGGCATTTAGAAATTCTTCCGAATCCTATTAATCCTAAAGTTTTTCCACTTAACTCAATACCTTCATACTTTTTCTTTTCCCATTTTCCTTCTCTCATAGTAACATTTGCAGTACTTACAAATCTAGAAACTGCAAACATATGAGCTAGTGCAAGTTCTGCAACTGATGCACTACTAGAGTTAGGAGTGTTAGCAACTCTTATTCCTTTTTCAGTAGCATATGCTACATCTATGTTATCTACACCTACTCCACCACGGACATNNNNATTATTGGTTGTCTAACCTTTGTAGCACTTCTTACTACCACTACATCAAAGTTTTGCAAAGCTACTCCTAATTCCTCAGGCTCATAGAATTTCTCTATAACTTCATATCCATTATCCTTTAATGCCTGTACTCCACTTTTTTCCATGCCATCAGTAACTAATACTCTTATCATGATGATACCCTCCTAAAATAAAATTAATTTATAATTAATTATCTAATGCTTAGCTTTATTTAGTATAAGTAATAAATTTATATCTACTAAATCTATATTATTAATTGAAAATTAAGAAGGGAATTACCCCTTCTTAATTGTTTATGTTTATTATTCAAGTCCTAATATTTCATTAATGTTCTTTAATAACTCTTCAATTTCTGCTGGAGTAGTTTCTGCCATGTGAGCTATTCTGAAAGTCTTATCTTTTAACTTTCCATATCCATTAGAAATTTGATATCCTCTTTCTCCTAGAGCTTTATTTAAAGCTGCAACATCAATATTTCTAGTATTTTTTATGTTAGTTAAAGTGTTAGACATGTATCTTTCATCTGGTAATATTTCAAAGTATTTTCTAGCCCATGCTCTAACAATTTCTCCACCTGCTATATGTCTTGCATATCTATTTTCAAGACCTTCTTTGTTTATTATCTTATCAAGTTGATATTCTAACGCAAACATGTGAGATAATGAAGGTGTTGAAGGATATTGATAGTCTTTCTTTTGAATGTATTCATATAACCCTAAAAGATCTAAGTATATTCCTCTATGTGGAACTTGTTTAGCTCTCTCTATAGCTTTCTTAGAGAAAGTACACATTGACATTCCTGGAGGAAGTCCTATAGCTTTTTGAGTTGATGTTATACAGATGTCAACTCCCCATTCATCTACTTTTAATTCTGTTCCTGCAGCTGAGCTTACAGTATCTAAGCAGAATACAACATCTGGATATTTTTTTACTACTTTAGCTATTTCATCTAGTGGGTTCATAACACCAGTTGAAGTTTCATTGTGAGTAACTGTTATTAAATCATATTTTCCAGTTGCTAAAACTTCATCTACTTGCTCTGGAGTTGTTGGTGTACCCCATTCAACTTCATATAAATCTGCTGGTACATTGTTAGCTACAGCCATTTCATACCATCTCTTACCGAAAGCACCTACAGCAAAAACTGCAGCTCTTTTAGCTGTGCATGAACGTATAGCACCTTCCATAAGTCCACTACCAGAAGTAGTTGAAAGTAATATTTCTTCCTTTGTATTAAAGATAACTCTCATGTAATCACTAATTTGTCTTTGTACTCTTGATGCCTCTTTGCTTCTGTGTCCTATCATAGGTGTAGCCATTTTTTCTAATACGTCTTGTGCCACATCTACTGGACCTGGTATAAATAATCTCTTGTGCATGATTAACCCTCCTAAAATAAAGTAAACTTTATTATTTCCAATATCTGATTTGAAATCAATTACATTTTAACATTTTTCAATAGCTTTCTCAACCAAAATAAATTAAATATTGGGATATATTATTATAATTTAAATTTTTATTAAGTTTTTGGAAATTTCATACTTAATTTAATCTGATTTCTTCATATATTTCATCAAATATGTCTTTTACACAGTGTCCTCTTACAAAATTAGAGCAATTATTACAACTTTGTTCTAGTTGCATAATTATTTTATCTGGATAATATGATCTCTCATTATAAAATGAACAGTTTTGAGCAATTCTACTTTTAATCTCATTAGACACCATTGCTTTAACACTCCTATGTATTATAATAGTATATCTTTTGTATTATTCTATGTTTTATACCTAATTTAAAATTTAATAGTCAAAACAATCTAAAACTGATTCTGTTTCTCTACAATATCTAACAATTAAGCATTGTCCTAAGTTTCTAGGACATTTTTTGCACATACAATTAACTTCCTTTCCATCACATTTATTTTGTTTAAAATCGGGGCATTTCTCACAATTGTAAACTACTATGTCCATTACCATTTCTATTTCCTCTTTCTATTTTAAAATATTTTACCTACATAATTAAACTAGTTTATAAAATAATATTACATATACGCCAACTTCTACCTATAATTTATATAACTGTAATATAAATACTATAGTTATGATCTAAAAAAATTGATATACTATAGAAGTAAAGCCTTATATATTAAAAATATACACTTTTATTTGAAAAGTGTAAATAAATTCAAAGGAGTTGATTATTATAAAAGACTTTACCACTAGAATTCCACTTCCCTATAAACTATTTTTATGTCTTAGTGGAATATTAATAATGGTCTCTTTTCTTTTTAACTCACCAAATGAGATATTCATTGGTTTAAGAAATATAATCTTAAATCCAGATATACTCATTACAGATTACATGGAAATTGGCGGTGTTGGTGCTACCTTCATAAATTGTGCACTTTTGATTATATTTTATATAACTATGCTAATTTTTTTAAACGTTAAACCTTCAGGAACTATAATTTCAGGTATATTTACAGTAAGTGGTTTTTCTCTCTTTGGTAAAAATATCTTAAATATCTGGCCTATTATATTTGGCATTTGGTTGTATTCCAGATTTCAAAAACAACCCTTCTCCAATTATATAGTTACTGCACTTTTTGGAACAACCTTATCTCCAGCTTTAATTCAACTGATAGGTACTAATACAATACCCATTTATCTATCTGTTATAATAGGTATACTTATTAGTATAGTAATAGGTTTTTTACTTCCGCCCTTAGCTTCTGCTTGTATGAGAATACATCAGGGATATAGCCTTTATAATGTAGGTCTAGCTGCAGGACTAATTGGTACAATATTAATGTCTTTGCTTAGAGCTTTGGGTATTGACTTTGAAAGTAGACTCATATGGTCTACAGGTAATAATGTTCCTTTTATGATATTATTCTCAATAATATTTCTAGCTATGATAATTTTAGGTTTTCACTATAATGGTAATAGCTTTAAAAACATTACAAAAATAACGAGACATTCTGGTAGATTACTTACAGATTTTTATCTTATTTTTGGTGAAGGAATTACTTTAATAAATATGGGGATTCTAGGACTCTTTTCAATGTTTTTAGTGGTTTTAGTAAATGGTGACTTGAATGGTCCAACTTTAGGTGGTATATTAACTATTGTTGGGTTTGGAGCCTTTGGTAAGCACTTGAAAAATATAATTCCCATAATGTTTGGTATAATATTGTGTACTTTCTTTAATATTTGGGAAATAAATTCACCTAGCGTTATTCTAAGTTTACTTTTTGGCACAACTTTAGCTCCAATTGCAGGTTCTTTTGGATGGCTGTGGGGAATAATTGCAGGAGTATTACATGCTTGCCTAGTAATGAATATTACATACTTACACGGTGGAATGATTTTATACAATAATGGCTTTTCTGGTGGTCTTGTATGTATGTTCTTGCTACCACTAATTTCTGCATTTAGAAAGGAATATTAATTATGAAACACTTACGTCAAAGAAATATAAAAATACTTGGTGAGCTAACTAGCTACTTAGTTAGAATTGGCTGTAGTGATCTACATATAGATTTTAATACCAAGGGTGATATTACCTATATCAGTTTTACCAGTGTAAATCCTGATATCAGTGAACAAACACTAAATGATTTAACATCTCAGTTAAATATGCCAAGAAGACAAGATATTGAGGAATATTATTGGGCTCTTAATGGAGATAATGATTCCTCTTCTGAATTAAGTTTAGTAGGCATGATGACTGATTCAGTGGATGTAAACTACACTAATGATGTATTGAAAATTAATTTAACTAGATTAAAATAATTTTTAATGTATTTTTAAAAAAATAAGTATAGGTAAACTTTATTACCTATACTTATTTTTGTATTTTAAATTTTTAATTAACTTTCTACATAAACAAAATCTCTTTAAAAAAGCCCAACATATGCACGTTGAGCCATGAAAAGGAAAATATTATGTTTTAGAAATTGTTTAGATATCTGATTACATTACTATATTATCATAATATTTAGCTTTATAGATTTTAAATTTCAAATAGTACTACACTCATTTATTACATATTTAAATAGATACTAAAACCTCTACTGGTTTAGTAAGTTCTATAAAATTTTCACCTAACCTACACTCATAGGCATATACGTCAACTCCATTTTCTTTAGCAAACCTTAATGCATCTGCAAATGCCTTATCCATTTTTTCATTTGGCTTAAAAGTACTTATATTATTCATTTGAATTAAAAATATAACTCCTGCACCTCTACCTGAATTTTTCACCTCTATTAATTCTAAAAGATGTTTACGACCTCTATCTGTAGGTGCATCTGGAAACATACTGTGTCCATTTTCCTCTAAAGTTACCCCTTTAACCTCTAAGTAATATTCTTCTCCATTATCATTAGTTAACTTAAAATCAAATCTACTATTGCCAAAAGTTTTCTCTCTACATATAGTCGTATAGCTTTCTAATCCTTTAATCTTCTTATTTATTAATGCTTCTTCTACAATTTTATTTGGAGCTTGAGAATCTATATTTATTAACTTTCCATTTTTATATCCACCAATTAAGCTAAATCTAGTCTTTCTATTAGCTCCACTCTCTGTTCTTATTAAAACACTGCATCCTGGAATGAGAATTTCTCTACATCTTCCTGTATTAGGTACATGCACTAACTCTTCTTTACCATCTATTATTACATACCCTTGAAATCTATTAGGTCTTCTTACAAATTCAACAACTCTAGTTTCTTTATCAAAAATCATATTTTATCCTCCATGCTTAGATAAAATGCTATAATAAATTTTATCTAAATATAATATTTATCCACATATAAGCTGAAATTCTTTAGAATTTATCCACTTATAATCCTAATATGTTACTAACTATTTGATTTTATAAGTTTTTATCCACAGCTTTATTTAATTATACTATGATTAAAATAAATTTAGTATGATGTTATTTTTATATTAAATAATAAGAAAACCTTCTGTTTATAAAAACAAAAGGTTTTCTTATCTATATCATCTGGGGTGGAGGATGGGACTCGAACCCACGACAACCAGAACCACAATCTGGCGCTCTACCAACTGAACTACATCCACCATATTTGGAGCGGGTGAAGGGAATCGAACCCTCGTAACTAGCTTGGAAGGCTAGCACTCTACCATTGAGTTACACCCGCATATTGGAGCGGAAGACGAGATTCGAACTCGCGACGTTCACCTTGGCAAGGTGACGCTCTACCACTGAGCCACTCCCGCGTAATAATGGTGGCTCGAGCAGGAATCGAACCAGCGACACGAGGATTTTCAGTCCTCTGCTCTACCGACTGAGCTATCGAGCCAGACACAAATTTTAGAATTTATTGGCGACCCAGAAGGGACTCG
>DKGY01000063.1 GCA_002453475.1 Clostridium sp. UBA6758
TCTTCGCGGAGCCATTTTTTTAGTCTTACAAAGTAAGGCTTTTTTTATTTTTTGATAATATATTTTAAGATAATGTTACATAACTATTAATTAGATATTAGATATCCTCGAATTCAGTAGATATCACTAATCCATTTCCATTTGTTTTAATTATAATATTGCCATTTATATCAGTTCTAAGTATTTTAGAATGTAGATTTTTTAATGTCGCTAAAGTATTTTTATGAGGATGACCATAATCATTTCCCATACCACAACTTATTACAGANNCTACTTTAGTTAGGAATGGTTTAGAAGATGAGGTGTTGCTTCCATGGTGTGCTACTTTTAATACCGTAGATTCTAAGGGTTTTTTACTAGATAATAAAATATTTTCAATTTCATCTTCCATATCTCCAGTAAACAAAAAGGAGGTATTTTTATTTATATATTTTATTACTATAGAATGATTATTTAAATTATCATCAGATATATTACCAGTCCATAGAAAATCTATATAGCTATTTTCTGAAAGTTGAATTTTAAAATTGTCAGTAACATTTTTTATTGTAAGCCCTTTATTTTTAAGTACTTCTATTAAGTTAGAAAAGTCCTTAGACGTAGTTAAAGCTTTAGGCATAATAAACTCTTCTATATTAAACTTATTAACTATATCGTCCATAGAACCAATATGGTCCTCATGAGGATGGGATGCAATAACATAATCTAATTTCTTAATCTTATGTTTTTTTAGATAAGAAATTAAAGTGTCTTTAGTACTATTTGGTCCACTATCTATTAAAATATTAAAATTATTGTTCTCAATGAGAATAGAATCTCCTTGACCAACATTTATGAAATGTATATTTGTTTCTGAATCTTTTAATTTAGGATTAACATTATTTTTACTAATATAACCTAATAGGAAAAATCCAATAAAAACTATTATAGATAATATAAATAAGGTACTATTTCTTTTGAAAAAAATCTTCATAAAATCTCCTTAAGCAATATATTTAATAGCTAAAGTATTGACAGAAATTAAACATATACTTCACTAGAATGCATATTATTGATATAATTAAATATAAACATTAAAAAGGACGTGAATTAGTTGAGAAAATTAAGATTTGGAATAAAATTTTCTTTGAAAATGCTTGAAATTGCAATTAAAAGAATTACATATTCAATATGTAAAAATAAATTAACGAAAGAAGAAAGAGAAGAATATTTATATGACTTAGAGAAGGATTGGGCTGCTTCTACAATTAAATATTCTGAATTAAAAGTTGAAGTTATAGGTAGTGAAAATTTATTGAATCAAACCTGTGTTTATATATCAAATCATCAAAGTATGCTAGATATACCTTTAATAATGATGAATATAAAAGATACTGCAGGAGCTGTAGCTAAAGTTGAAATGAAGAAGGTACCTGTTATATCCTATTGGATGAAGGAATTGGGATGTGTATTTTTGGATCGAGAAAATGGTAGAGAAGGTTTAAAGACAATTCTCCAAGCTATAGAAATAATAAAAAGTGGAAGATCTATGCTTATATTTCCAGAAGGTACAAGGAGTAGAGGCCAGGGTGTAAGTGAGTTTAAAAAAGGAAGCTTAAAACTTGCAGTTAAGGCTAATGTACCTGTGATACCAATTACAGTAGATGGAACCTATAAGGGTTTAGAAGGAGAGTCAGGAGATTTAAGAGCTCAAATTATTTTCCATAAACCAATTTATATGGAGGACTTGAGTAAAGATGAAAAAGCAAATTTGTCTGAAATATGTAGAGAGATAATAGCAAGACAGTTAGAAGAAAATATATAAATTAAAAGCTTCAAAGAAGATTTCTTTGAAGCTTTTTTATGAAATTAAATTTAATCGATGGTTAATACTATTGATTTAAGTCTAGTCATAGCTTCAATACTATATTTTATACCTTGAGTACCCATACCAGAAGCCTTGATACCAGAGAATGGGAAGTGATCTGGACCTCTCTCAGATTTATTGTTTATTTGAACAGCTCCCACTTCTAATTTGTTAGCTACATAGAAGGCATCATTAATATCTCTAGTAAATACACTAGATTGAAGGCCATATTGTGATTTATTAGCAACTTCAATTGCTTCGTCTTTATCTTTTACTCTAATTATAGGGAGTACGGGACCGAAAGGCTCTTCCCAAGCAATACGCATATCACTAGTAACCATATCAAAAAGAGTTGGATACATTAAGTTACCATCTCGTTTATTACCATGAAGTAATTTAGCACCTTTATTTAAGGCATCTTGAATGAGATCTTCAACAAAATCAGCAGATTTTTTATCAATTAAAGGATTGATTTTAGCTCCAGATTCAGGAGAACCTATAGTGAGTTTTTTAACTTGATCCAAGATTTTAGAGGATAACTCATCGGCAACATCTTCTGTAACCAATACACGTTTTATAGCTGTACATCTTTGACCAGAATAACTATATGCCCCTGAAACAATTTCTCTAGCTGCATCATCTAAATCAGCATCTTTAAGTACAATGGCTGCATCTTTTCCACCTAATTCCATAATCATAGGTACCATACCAGCAATTTTAGCTATATGTTTGCCTACATCTGTGGAACCTGTAAAGTTGATAAAGTTAATATTGTCATTAGTAACAAGATAATCACCTATTTCAGAAGATTTACCAGTAACAGAGTTTAGTACTCCATCAGGAACACCTGCTTCTTGAAAAATCCTAATAAGATGAAGAGCACTAACAGCACCTTGAGTTGGGGGTTTAAGAATAACACTATTACCACCAATTAAGGCAGGGGCAATCTTAGATGCTGATAAATTAATTGGATAATTAAAAGGTGATATGGCAAGAACTAAGCCGATAGGAACTCTTTGAGCTAGACTCATCTTATTTTTTTCAAATCCAGGGAAAGTATCCGCTGCGATAGTTTCTCCTTCTAGATTTTTCCCAGCGTCTGCAGTAAATCTTATAAAATCTGCAGTACGCTTTACTTCAGAAATTGACGAATTGATATCTTTTCCTATTTCCATCATAAGAACTTTTGATAACTCATCACAATTTTCTTCTAGCAGAGTTGCTGCTTTATGTAAAATTTCAGAACGTTTACTAACGGGCATATCACTCCAAGAACTTTGACTTTCTTTTGCAAACCTTATTATATGATCTACATCAGCTTGACTCATTTGAGGTATAGTACCTATTAATGAGTTATCACTAGGAGAAAAAATATCTATAGTATTTTCAGTTGTCATCCATTGACCATTTACTAGATTACAGTAATGATTTTCTTTCTTTACACATTTGAACAAAGAAAAACCACCTCTTTCATAATTTTATTTAATAATATTATTATCAAAGAGGTGAGTTTAAATACTAGAAATAAAATATTAAGTTCTAGTTACTATGCAATATTTCTAAAATTTTTTCTTCAGAAATTTCTAAATTGGAAAGTAATCCAGAAACACAGGTTACATATTCCGGTATTGAATTACTGCTCCATTGAATTTTATCATTAATAATATTTTCAATTATTCCACACACATCAAAACCAAGACCTTCTAAAGAATATCTTAATTTTCTTGGAGNNACTACGAGAGCAGTTATTGCAAATTAAGCATCTTCCAGAAAAAAGAGCAGTACTATCATTAAAATAAGATTCCAAAGATAGTACTTTATTATCATTAAATTCTCTAAAATTATAATAAAGTCCATTAAAGATATTAGAAAATTCATCAGCACTATTACTTATATCACTATATTTGCTAAGAGTGTGAGTAACAATATTATTCAGTTCTTCTTTAGGAATTTGGTCTATATAGATTTTCCCACTAATTACATAACAATATTTATATTTAGAAACATATTCTAAATCACTAAAAGCTAGTGGAGGACAAGACCATACTTTATTGAATTTATTACAGCTTTCACAATATTTATTTATAATCTTTGGAGCGTAATGCTTTATTAATTCATCTATAGTACATTTTTTTACATTATAAGAAACATATTTTATCATTTTAGAACACCTCAACTAAGTTTTATCATAGGATAGTTAAGTATAGAATATTTTTATGTATAAATAAAAAATACTGAATAAATCTATATTATGTATTACAAAACCATCTATACTATTATAAATTAAAAACCAAAAAAAACCTAAGGAATTATAAAATAAAATAAAAAAAGCCGCAATTGCGGCTTTAGAAATTATTCCACATCAGTATATTTACTCTTAGCAAAGAATGATATAGCATAAAGACCTGCTAATCCTACTATGGCATAAACAATTCTACTAAATGTACTTATAGCACCGAATGCACTAGAACCTGCAAATAAAACTGCAACTAAGTCAAATTGGAATAATCCTATTAGGCCCCAGTTTACAGCACCGACAATAACTAAAAGCAGTGCAATTGAGTCTAATACTTTCATAAAAACATCTCCTTATAAATAGATTACAGTTGATAGTATTACCAGTAGTTATAAATTTTAAACCCAAAAGCATAAAAAATATTATTATTAATATTTTGTGAACATATGAAAAATCTGTTATAGTAAGTACATTTTTATAAATATATATTATATAATACTATTTAGTTATAATGAATTTAAGGAAGTGATTCTATGAAAAATGTATTAATATTTTTAGGAAGTATTATATTATTTTCAATTGTAGTATTAGGTATATATGCTTTACTAAAGAAATTTGTATTTAACAAAATAAAAATAAACAAATGGTTAGTACTTATAATGGCGTTTATTGTATTTGTAGTACCACCACTAGTATTTACAACATTGCCAGTGATAGTAACAAATTATGTAATACCAGGTATATTCGTTATATTATTTCTATGGTTCTGGGATTTGTGTGGATTTATGAGTAAAACTCAAAATAAAATTGCCAAGGCTGCTTATAATAAACCTAAGAGTAAGAAAAATGATATAGTTATAAAACCAAAAGCAAAACCTAATAGAGTTAAGAATAATTCCAATAATAAGTAAAATATAATTGAATTAGACAAAGAAATGGATGTAAGTATTCAATAATACTTGCATCCGTTTCTTTATTTTTTATATAAATATACTATAAAACTTTTAGTCCATTGACATAGGCTTCTAAAACTTTAGTTTCCTTAATTTTATTTCTAGGAACAGAAGTTATATCTTGAGATAAAACTACAAAATCAGCTAGATAATTTACTCTAATTTTGCCTTTTACATCTTCGTCAAAGGACATGTAACTAGGACCTGTAGTATAGGCTTTTAACGCATCAACGACAGTAACACCTTCATTAATATTAAAGCCACCTTCAGGTTTATCATTTAAATCAGTTCTATTTACAGCCCCATGGATTCCATCAATTATATTAAAACTTTCAATGGGAGCATCAGAACTAAAGGCTACAGGAATGCCTTTTTGCACCATAGAATTAAATGCATAGCTATCTTTAGTTCTATCCTTGCCTACAGCTTTTTCAACTATACGATAATCACTCATAATAAAAGCTGGTTGCACATTAGCTATTACACTAATCTCCTTGAATCTATTTAATAAATCATCATTAGTAAATTGACAGTGAACTATAACAGGTCTAAGATTATCCTCAGTGTCTTTAGAGATTTTTTCATAGGAATTTAATATCATTTCACATGCTCTATCTCCAATGCCATGGATAATAATTTGAAATCCTTGCTTAAAACATTTAAAAACCCAACTATCTAAGTTCTCTTGAGAATAAATATTAATACCATTATCAGGTGTATCCTCGTAGTTATCTATCATAGCTGCAGTACGAGCACCTAGGGAACCATCTTGAAAAAGCTTAAGACCTCCAATTTTAAGAAAATCACTACCTACCTTTGATTTCAAACCAAGATTTTTAGCCTCATCTAATAATTCATTAGTATTAAGGCAGAGTTGAAGAGTTATTCTTACAGGAAGATTGCCTTCTTCTTCTAATTCTTTATAGCTTTGAATTAAATTAGGTAAACTTCTACAGTGAGTTAAGTCTTCAGTTTGAACAGAGGTTATTCCACATTTAATTAAATCATGAAAGGTGCTACGAAGAGAAGATTTTATCTCATCAACAGGAGTTGGTGGAACCTCACTAAGAGCAATATTTAAAGCATTTTCGCGAAGGATTCCAGTAGGAATTTCATTTTCTCTGTCTATAGCACCACCAGTAGGATTCTCTTGCATTTTATCTATGCCTAGGAGCTCAATAGCTTTTGAGTTAAGTACTCCTATGTGACCACATATTCTAGAAAATATAATTGGATGATCACAAGAGATTTTATCCAGATCATATCTATTAGGAAGTCGATGTTCTTTAAAAAAGTTATCATTCCATCCTCTAGATATTATGTATGTATCCTTTGGAATATTATTTTTATCTATATAGGACTTCACAACACATATCATTTCATCTATGGATGACAAATTATTTAGTTGTACTGCAGTCTTTTGAAATCCATAATTAAGTAGATGCATATGAGCATCATTAAAACCTGGTACCACAGTATTGCCTTTTAAATCTGTAATTTTGTAATCATATGTAGAAAATAATGATAGTAAATATTCATTACTTCCTACTGCTATAAATTTTCCATCTCTCACAGCAAAGGCTTCATAAATATTATCTTTATCTAAGGATATAACATTTCCATTAACGTATATATCTATAGACATATAATCACCACCTTAATATAGTTTTATAGTTTACTTGAAATTTAAGGTATTTTTAATAAATCATATAATGAGAAATACCTCATAGATATATTTATTCTTTAGAACGATATAAAATCCTTTTTAATTTTGTAAAGGTTTTAATTCTTAAGAAATATTAAATTAATTGCAGGATTATTTATACATATAACTTGTAAAATTATTATTATATGATAAAATTTAAATATAAATTATTTTAAAGGAGAGCATTATTATGTGTAGATGTTGTTGTTGCTGTTGTAATATATGTATAATTTAACAAGATACTACTGAGCTATAATAATGTAATTAATAATTGATATAAATTTTAATCGTTATTTAAGCTACAGTTGGTTCTGTGGCTTTTTATATTGTATACTAATATGATTTAAAATAAGAACAGTTTAATGTTATGTAAAGTATAAATATAGTTAAGTATATATTATATAGGTGATTTATAAGTTACAGAACAGTAATTATCATTAAAACATTAGTTATAAGAAATATGCAAAGGAGACATGAGATGAGTTTTTATTTATACAACACCATGACTAGAAATAAAGAAGAATTTATTCCTGCCAATAAAAATAAAGTTGGAATGTATACTTGTGGTCCTACTGTCTACAATTATGCTCATATAGGAAACTTAAGAACTTATATATTTGAGGATGCATTAAAAAAATCCTTAGAATATGTAGGTTATAAAGTTAAGCATGTTATGAATGTAACAGATGTAGGTCATCTTCAATCTGATGGAGATGAAGGTGAAGATAAAATGGCTCTAGGTGCTAGCCGTGAGCATAAAACAGTATGGGAAATCGCAAAATTTTACGAAGATGCTTTTTTTGAAGATTGCAAAAAGCTAAACGTAAAAAGACCAACAGTGGTATGTAGAGCAACAGAACACATAGAGGATATGATTAAATTTATCCAAAGACTTGAAGAAAGTGGTTACACATATGAATCAAATGGAAATGTATACTTTGAGATAGATAAATTTGAAGATTATACAAAGCTAGCTAATTTAAGTATAGATGAGTTAGAAGCAGGTAGTAGAATAGAAATAGATCCAAATAAAAAGAATCCTTTAGATTTTGTACTTTGGTTTACAAATTCTAAATTTTCTAATCAAATAATGCAATGGGAGTCTCCTTGGGGTAGAGGATTTCCAGGATGGCATTTAGAGTGCTCAACTATGAGTATTAAATACTTAGGTGAGAACATTGACATTCACTGTGGTGGAATAGACCATATACCAGTTCATCACACAAATGAAATTGCTCAATCAGAAGCTGCTTTAGGTCATAAGTGGGTAAACTATTGGGTTCACGGGGAATTCTTAGTGTTAGATGGTGGAAAGATGTCTAAATCAAGTGGAGACTTTTTAACAGTATCTAGACTTGAAGAAGAAGGATTTAGTCCCCTAGATTATAGATATTTCTGCTTACAATCTAAATACAGAAAACAATTGGTATTTAGTTTTGAAAGCCTAAAAGATGCTCAAAATGGGTATAAGGCATTAAAGAAAAAGATAGCAACTATATTAACTAATATAGTTGAAAATCATAGTATAAATAAAGAATTTGTTAGTAAATATCAAGAAAAGTTTAAAGGACAAATAAGTGATGACTTAAACATAGCCAATGCTTTTACTGTGCTTAATGAGGTTATAAAAGATGGTGCATTAAATAATAGAGAAAAAGCTATTCTAATTGAGGATTTTGATAAAGTTTTCTCACTTGATTTAATGACTATTGAAAAAGAAGCTATTGAAGTAGATGAGAAACTTGTAAATGACCTTATAGAAGAAAGAAATACAGCAAGAAAAGAAAAAAATTACAAAAGATCAGATGAAATTAGAGCACAGTTATTAGAAATGAATATAGAAGTGTTGGATAGTAAAGAAGGAACTACTTGGAGAGTAAAGTAAATTTGATATCATTTAATAAATTCACTTAGTCTTTAATGTATTAAGTGAATTTATATTTGAAACGGTTTGAAAGGAAGAGATTATGCCGATTTTAACATTAAGAGCTATAAAAGAAGATGAAGTAATAAGTATTAGTAAGAAACTTATAGATGAATTAGAGGATTTATTAGAGTGTCCACGTGAGTATTTTACTATAGAACTTAGAAATTCTACCTTTGTAAAAGATGGTGAAATATGTAATGGATATCCAATAATAGATGTTAGCTGGTTTGATAGAGGTCAGGAAGTTCAAGATAAGGCAGCTGAGATAATTACTAGATATATTAAAGGGTTAGGACATGAAACTGTAGATGTGATTTTCCACGTTCTTCAAGAAAAATTATATTATGAAAATGGTGTGCGTTTCTAATAGTTAATAAAATAAAACACATGGTTTGAATTTCAAAATAATTCCATGTGTTTTTTATTTAATCATCACACCTACATATATTATTGATAAAGTTATATATTCTGCATTCTAATACAGGATACACACAATTAATTTGATCTAGAATTTTGTAAGTTGTTTTTTCAACTTTCTTTAATTTAGAGGTTTTTCGCTTAGTGGTATTAGAGTTATTTAATAATTGTGCTGTAGCCATATTAAGATAAGCGGTGCTAGAAAGCTGAGATAATATTTGAAGTAAAGGTGATATACAATTAGTTACGTATAAAGCTTCATAATCATTAAGGGTCAGTAAGTTAAGTTGAGTTCTTAGAACATTTAGGCTAGTAGTAATTTCAGTTAAAGAAAGCAACTCATCTTTAAGAGAAAGTAAAGTACTAGAATCAGAAACAGACTCTGTAGAGCTTTCATTTATTTTATCAAGGCTAGATGATATTAATGCTGACAAATTGTCTATGCTAGTAGCTATCTTGCTTATATCCTCCATAAAATACTCCTTGGAAATTTAAAATTCATATTTAAAGTATATTAACTGGGGTATACATTTATTCATTTCATATAGCATTTAAACTTCTAAGCCTACAAATAATTAGTTATAGATAAAAGAGTTATGAAGGAAATTATATCCATAGAAGTATAAATTCATGGTTTAGTTTTAAAATATTTATAGTAAGAAAGTCTAAGAATAATATAAAACGGCATAAGTTATAGTTATATTATTAAATAAAAATAAAAAACATAGAAAATATTATTGACATGGGATAAATTATCGAGTAGAATAGTAAAAGTCGTCG
>DKGY01000065.1:0-606 GCA_002453475.1 Clostridium sp. UBA6758
AATCGAGCTAATTTTAGTTGTTGAATCCATTAATGGATGATGATATAATAAAATTGTATAATTTATTATGCAGATGTGGTGGAACGGCAGACACGCTATCTTGAGGGGGTAGTGAGAGAATTCTCGTGCGGGTTCAAATCCCGCCATCTGCACCAATATAAGGTGGCAAGTATTATTTTCAAGAAATGAATTGAAAATAATGTTTGTCACCTTATTATCTTTAAGAATGCATATGGAAGAAATAAGTTAATTCCTATAATAAATATACAGTAATGAAAACTTGTATGTAATAATTTGATATTTTTAATTTTATCTATTTAAATATCAAATAGTATCATTATATATTTAAATATGTAAACGTTATTTCAAATTGTTGAAAAATTCACAAAATAACTTTATAATGAACATAAGGTAGTAAACTGTAACATCATGGGGAGGATATTATGGATAATTTACTAGAAATAGTTAAGGGTATCAATGGAGTTCTTTGGGACTATGCATTAATTTTTTTACTATGTGGAACCGGAATTTATTTCACTTTTAAGTTAAAGTTCGTTCAAGTTGTAAAATTTGGAGAAAGCTTTAAACTTGTTTTTGGAAAAATAA
>DKGY01000065.1:634-4601 GCA_002453475.1 Clostridium sp. UBA6758
GTAGTGCCTTCTTTGGAATGGGAACCATATTTGCTGAAGCAACTTTAGCGCAGCAGTACAAGACTGTAGTGAATGGACAAGTTACTGGAGGTCCAGCTTATTACATTAAAAATGGATTAAAAAACAAAAAAATAGCAAAGGGGATGTCTATATTTTTCTCAATAACTATTATACTTGCTCTCGGTTTTATAGGAAATATGGTACAAGCAAACTCCATAGGAAGTGCATTTAGTGAGTCTTTTGGAATTGATGCTAGAATAGTAGGCTTGGTAGTTGCTGTATTAGCAGGTGTTATTTTTATAGGCGGAGTTTCTCGTATAGCATCATTTACTGAGAAAATTGTTCCAATAATGGCATTGTTATATATAGTAGGTAGTTTATTTATTATATTTATAAACTATGAAAATATATTGCCAGCTTTGAAAATGATTGTTGTTGGAGCGTTTAATCCTCAGGCTATAACTGGAGGTGTTGTAGGAGTAACTATTAAACAAGCAGTTAGATATGGTGTTGCTAGAGGATTATTTTCAAATGAAGCAGGTATGGGTTCAACACCACATGCTCATGCAGTAGCAAAGGTTAATCATCCATCAGAACAGGGTTTAGTAGCTATGATGGGGGTATTCATTGATACCTTCATTATATTAACCTTAACAGCTCTTGTAATATTGACTACTGGAGCTTTAGATAGTGGAGAAACAGGAATTATATTAACTCAAAAGGCATTTGCTGCTGGTATGGGAGGAGAGGTTGGAGGAATATTTATTTCAGTATCTTTATTCTTCTTTGCTTTCTCTACAATTGTAGGATGGTATTTCTTTGGAGAAGCTAATATAAAATTTTTATTTGGTGAAAAAGGAACAACTCCTTATAGAATATTAGTTATGATATTTATATTCCTGGGCTCTTGTATGAAAGTTGATTTAGTTTGGGAGCTTGCAGATACTTTTAATGGATTAATGGTATTACCTAATTTACTTGCTCTTTTAGCATTATCTGCAGGGGTTAAGAAATGTTTAGATGATTACAATGAAAAGAAAAGTAAAAACTTACTTTAATAATTCACCACAGTGTTTACAAGTTTATTTTGATTAATGGTAATTTTAGATTACTATATAAAATATGCAGATTATTACCTTGATAAAGCTAATAAATTTTAAGAACATATAACTAAAGCCTTCTAGAGTTAAAGATTTTATTCTAGAAGGCTTTATGTTATATTTTATATATTATCAAGTGAAATTTAGATTTAGGTGATATAATAGGTGTAAGTATTTATTAAAGGATGATGTGAATGGAAAGAGATTATAATATTTCATTATTTGATTTAGAAAAAACAAAAGAGAAAAATAAAGAGATTGAATTTAATAGCAATGAGCCTTTAGCTCAAAGGCTTAAACCTAGTAATTTAGATGAGTTTGTAGGGCAAGAGCATATATTAGCTAAGGACAAATTATTATATAGAAGTATTAAAGGGGATAGAATTACATCCTTAATATTTTATGGTCCTCCTGGAGTTGGAAAAACTAGTTTAGCAAAAATTATTGCTAAAACTACTAAGTGTAACTATGTAGAGTTAAATGCTGTGACTTCAGGTATCAAAGATATAAAGAATGTAATAGATGAGGCAATAAAAGAAATTTCTATAAGTGGAAAGAAAACTATACTTTTCATAGACGAAATACATAGATTTAATAAGACCCAACAGGATAGTCTATTACCTCATGTAGAAAAAGGAATAGTAACGTTAGTCGGTGCCACTACAGAAAATCCTTTTTTCGAAGTTAATAAAGCACTTTTATCTAGATCTATGATTTTTAAATTGGAGCCATTATCAAGGGGGAATATAGTGGTTTTATTAAATAAAGCGCTTACGAATAAAGAGTTAGGTTATGGAAGCATTAATATAAAGTTATATGATGAAGCGAAAGAGTTTATATGTGACAATTCTGGTGGTGATGGAAGAAGGGCATTAAATGCTTTAGAATTAGCTGTATTAACTACTAATAAAAATGAAGATGGTATAATACAAATAACTCAAGATGTAGTAGAAGAATGCATGCAAAAAAAACAAGTTAGTTATGATAAGAGCGGAGATTATCATTATGATATAATATCTGCATTTATAAAGAGTATTAGAGGAAGTGATCCAGATGCTGCAGTGCATTACCTTGCCAGAATGCTATATAGTGGAGAAGATCCTGAATTTATAGCTAGGAGAATTGTAATATCAGCATCAGAAGATATAGGTAATGCAGACCCATATGCGCTTTTGATAGCCAATGCTGCTTTAAATGCAGTGAAGTTTATTGGTATGCCTGAAGCTAGAATACCATTAGCTCAAGCAGTTACTTATTTAGCTGGAGCACCTAAAAGTAATGCTGCTTATAATGCTATTAATTTAGCGTTTGAAGATGTGGAGAAGGAAGATATAGGTAGAGTTCCATTGCATCTTAGAGGTAGCAATTATAGTGGTTCTAATATTCTAAATGAAGGATCAAAATATAAGTATCCTCATGATTACGAAAATCATTATGTTAGACAGCAATATATGCCAAAGGAATTATTGAAGAAAAAATATTATATTCCAACATCAATGGGATATGAAAAACGTATAAAGGACAGACTAGATATCTTAAAAAATATAAAATAAACTAAAAAACATAAATAATTTTTTGTTTTATGCACATCTTATAAATAGGGAATATAACTTTTAAGTAAAGATTATAAAAATAGTTGGAGGTTATAAGATGAGCAATAATAAATGTATAAAAGTTTCAGGGGAAGATGGAAGAATAGTAGAATTAGAATTTATTGATGTGGTTAATGTAGGGAAGAATGAATATGTAATTGCAGGTCCAAAGGATTCAGATGAAGCTTGTGCATATAAGGTTGTAAGTAGAGAAAATGGTATGGTTGAGTATGCCTCTATAGGAGCTGGTAAAGAGTTCAATCAAGTTTTAACTGCGTATAATGCAAAACATGATTAACCATCTTTTTATCTTAAATAATTTATATTATATAAGAAAGGAAGGTAAATTAACATGAGTAAATCTAAAAAGAAAAATAAAAAGAATAATCAAATTAAACCATCACAAAAGAGTACTATAGATCAAGTACAAATTTTAAATAGAGATGTACAGGATGCACATCATATTGAAAGTGCTACTTTAATGAATGGATTATTTGGTGTAGAAATAAAAGATAATCTCATAGATCCAGATACTAGATTTTATATTTAAGATCAAGGGATATATATGATTTATACATGTCTACCAATAAATAATTTAAATAAGATAATAATGCAATTGAGCTTTATATTTTGAATATAGCATTGTTTTATAGTTTTATATGCTATATAATGAAATAAGATTTATTTGAAAGAATTTAGGAGGACATGAAAATGGAAGAAATGAATATAATAACACTTACTGACTCAGAAACAATGGAAAAAGTAGAATTAGAAATAGTTGAAGATTTAACTATAGATGGAGAGCACTATGTCATTTTAGCACCACTTGAAGAAGAAGAGGAAGCTTATGTATATAAGGTAATTGGAGAAGGTGCTACAGCTTTATATGAAATGGTTGAAGATGAGGCTGAATTTGATAAAGTAGTTGCAGAATATGATAAAATATTCGAAGAAGAGATGAGAAAGTAATAAGAGATAAATTACCTATGATTATAAACATATAAAATTTATAATTGAATCAAATAGAAAAGATAACCTTAAGATTTAAGGTTATCTTTTTGTTTGTTTTATATAGCTTTACTTGTATCAGTGTTTATATTTTTGTTTCCTTTTTTTAGTCTAACAGCAGGTTCACTTGGTAGACCAAACTTAGGAATAAGTCTATCCAATCCAGTTAGAGTAAGTAGTAGGATTGAAAATACAGCTACAAAAGCCATAAAGTTATATTTAATTATATCTGTAGCTACAAATTTGTGTAATGGATATACTGAAGAA
>DKGY01000052.1:0-167 GCA_002453475.1 Clostridium sp. UBA6758
TTATAGAAGGTTTTATAAGAAATAATATTGAGTATGCAACCAAAACTTGTAGTATAATTGAAACTCCAAATGTTTGTGGAGATATAAGATATTGTACAGTTGAAGTTCCTTTTAATTTTACAACAAGAATTAATTTCATTAGAGAACCGATTTTTGTTGAAAATACC
>DKGY01000052.1:267-14617 GCA_002453475.1 Clostridium sp. UBA6758
AGATATTGCTGAAGTTGATATTTACACAAATCCAACTTTAAGTTGCATAGTTCCTACAGAGCAAATATTCACTCAACTTACAGAAAAAGTAGTAGTAAATTTAACACTAAAAGTATTACAAGAACAACAGGTAAAAATTACAGCACTATAATTATTAAATAATATAAATCTAAAAGTTTAATATTATTTAATAGATATAGATCTAAAAATTCACTCTATTATTTGATAATATAAAACAGACTTAAAACCTACTAAGAGAGGTTTTGGGTCTGTTTTTAAGAAGAGATAAATATTCATTAATTTATATTGCATATTGATTTAAAATTTACATTGTAATTGAATGCTATAATAGTATAGAAATGATTCAATAATTTTACAACTGAATAAATATTAAAACTGGCTACAGCTACATAGGTACGCTAAAGATTGATATAGTTATTTTCCCTAATGATTATGAACGGCCAGGAATTATTTTATTAGATACATCTTTAGAAGCTTTAGATATACTAATTTATAATTTAATATACTAGACGTTGAGCAATAGAAACATTCTTTAGAGATTTAAAAAATAGTGAATTAAGACATGATTTAATATTGTCTTAGTCCATTTTTATATTCATATTATATGTATTAGGATACTATCTTATTAAGAAATGAACATCTTTACTCATAGATGAAAGTATTATATATTAATATAGTTACTATTTTACTTAGGATAAGGGAACTAAAATAATTTTACAAACGAAAAGAAGAGGATAAATATGAGATTAGATAAATTTTTAGCAGGGTCATTCGTTGAGACACGTAAAAAGAGTAGGGATTATATTAAAGAAGGCAAGGTTAAAGTAAATGGGGAAGTGATAACAGAACCTGCAATAGAAATTAAGGAGAGTACTGATATTATTGAGTATCTTGATAAAGTAGTTGCTTATAGAGAAAAGGTGTATTATATGTTTCATAAACCTGCAGGATGTATTACTGCAAGAAAGGATGCTGATAATAAAACAGTCTTTGATTTTTTTCATGAGGATAATATAAATGGGATATTTCATGTTGGAAGATTAGATAAAGACACAGAAGGATTATTGCTTTTTACCAACGATGGTGATTTTGATCATCAATTAATGTGCCCAGAAAAGCATGTTGAAAAGAAGTATTTCTTTTGGGCATTGGGTTCATTAGATGAGGAAGATAGGAAGAGATTAGAGAATGGAATTTCCATTGGAGAAGGTGAGGCATTAACAAAGCCTGCTAAAATAGAAGTGGTGAAATGTGGGAACTATGAAGAGTTAGAACGGGAAACTAATATTGGAAAGTTCTATAAAATAGAGTCAAAGTATCATCATCAATCCGTTGTCTGTGGATATCTTACAATTTCTGAGGGTCGTAAGCATCAAGTTAAGCGTATGTTAAAGGCAGTAGGTTGTTATGTTGTATATTTAAAGAGGATTTCTATTGGGGAGTTAACCTTAGATGAAACCCTTGAAAAAGGCCAGTATCGAATGCTTACAGAAGAGGAAGTTCAAAAGTTAGTGTAAAAATTATAATTTTTGGAGATAGATATAAGTTCATTACATATTATAGAATAAAATGAATATATAATTTATTATTGATTTACTATACTATATTGTATATAATTGTATTAGTAAAATTAAGGAGGTACAATGTGATGGTAATAACTGCTTGCTAATTAATTTTCTAAATTGAAAATTATATGAAAGGAATATTTTAAATGCCTATTCAATTAGGTTTTTTAATATGCTTCTTTTGAAACTTAGTAAGTAGAGATAGTCATTTTGTAGAACCAGAATTAAGTCTTAATTTTACATAAGATATTTATAATAACCTATGATCTTAAGGGTATTTTATAATTAAGGGTATTTTATAATGTAAAATAATGTTTATTTTGGACTGTAAGAAGGGTATCAATTCTACAGTCTTTTTTGTTTCATTAAAAAACTTAATAAGTAGAATTCTTGGTTTTAGGAGGAGCTTTGAGTTTGGTATAGGCATTAAACAATATAATAACACTTAAAAGGAGAGAGTACTATGGATATTAAAGAAAGAATAATAAAAAATTTAGATAGGATAATAAATGAATATGTTAATGGAGAATTTGTTCCTGGATTATCAGTAGGTGTAGTATACAATAATGAAGTTATTTATACAAAGGGTTTTGGAGTAAAAAATGTAGATACAAAAGAACCTATTGATGAGAACTCCATTTTTCACATGGCATCAGTATCAAAGACTTTTGTTGCTACAGGAATAATGCAATTGGTTCAGCAAGGTAAAATTCACTTAGATGAATATGTAATAGAGTATTTACCTTACTTTAAGCTTAAAGATGATAGATATAAAAAAATAACTATAAGGCAATTATTAACTCATATATCAGGTATGCCAGATGAAGATGATTATGAATGGGATAAGCCTCAATATGATGAAGAAGCGTTAGAAAGGTACGTTAGAAGCATTAGTGGAAGAGAACTTATGTGGGAGCCAGGAGAAAAATTTGCATATAGTAATATTGCTTATGAGATTTTAGGAAATGTTATTGAAAAAGCTTCAGGTATGTCTTTTGAGAAATACATGAAAGAAAATATTCTCAATGTTGTACAAATGAAAGAAAGCAATTTTTTAAAACCTTTAGTTTCAAAGGAGCTACTTACAAGTCCTCATATCTTAGATATAAAGAATGGCTATGGTGCTACGGTTAGCAAAGTTTTTCCTTATAATCGTGCACATGGTCCAAGCTCTACGTTGTGTTCTAATGTAGTTGAAATGTGCAACTACGCTATTGCTAATATGAATGAAGGAAAATTTAAAGGAAATAAAATATTAGAAGTCCATAGTTATTTAGAACTTTGGAGAAAATATGCATTTACAGGTTGGGGTGGTTATACTTCAGAAATTGGATTAGCATGGTTTTTAGGAGAATATAAGGGTAATAAAGTGAGATCTCATAGTGGTATGGATACAGGATTTAGAAGCAATTTAATAATATTGCCAGAACGAAGCATTGCAGTTGTTGTTATGATCAACTCAGATTATATTGGAACTAAAGTTTTATGTGAAAGTATTCTAGACATACTTTTAGGGGAAGAAGTTGATTATATAAAGAAATCACTTGCTAGTCATATAGTAAGAACCATGTTTAACAATAATTCTGAAATAGCGCTACAGGAATATTATAAAATAAAGGAAAATTCCATTGAAAAGTATCTTGTGTATGAGGATGAATTTAACGCTATTGCTT
Organism: Clostridium sp. UBA6758; assembly: GCA_002453475.1. GTDB lineage: Bacteria > Bacillota > Clostridia > Clostridiales > Clostridiaceae > Clostridium_J > Clostridium_J subterminale. The sequence goes on from DKGY01000052.1 coordinate 3,527, forward strand.
ATAACTTGTTGAAGAGAAAAAGAATTAAAGAGGCAATAGATGTGCTTAATTTATCAATTAAAATATTTCCAGTATCAGCTAACCTTTATGATAGTTTAGGAGAAATGTACTTATGTCAAGGTAATAAGAAGCAAGCTTTATCAAGTTATAAGAAATCTTTTGAGTTGAATCCTAACAATAAAGAAGCTAAGAAGATAATAGATGAATTAAGTTAACCTTTTATAGTACTGACTATAAAAGATAAGTAGGTACCACAGGAAAGTCATATTTTTATATCTGTAGACATCAGCCAATATAAATGACTGCTTGTCTAAAGATGTAAAGAAACATTCAAGTGGCATTCTGGGGCCATGCCCCAGAATAACTTCTATATATTTGGAACATTGACATACTTATTTAAGACTATTGAAAGGAAGCGATAAATATGAATGAAATTTTTGATATTTCTTATGATGAGGTTGAAGTTATCAAGAACCTATGGGAAAAAAACAGACAGTATCATGAAAATACTTCAGAATACTTTAAGGAATCCTATAGGTTTATTAGCTTTGAGGAGAGAATTAAAGCTTTTGAGAACCAGACAATAAAAATTACTGTTGCCAAAAGTGGTGATGGATATATTGGATATTGTATATCAACGATAATTGATGGAAAAGGAGAAATTGATTCACTTCACGTTGATGAGCATAATAGAGGAAATGGCATTGGTAAGAAACTTGTAATTAAGCATATGGAATGGTTGAAAGAAAATAATTGCAAAGTAATTGGGGTAACGGTATCACAAGAGAATGAAACTACCATAGGGTTTTATAAGAAACTTGGATTCTATCCCAATACCTTATATATGCAACAACATTAGTATAGAATAAGGGTGTTACTTTGATTATATCTTTAGTTGTTATTTTGTAATTGACAAAATATTCATAAAAAAGTATAATTATCAAGGTAAACAGTTATTTACTAATAATATTTTATGAAAGGAGATGTTTTTAATGAATACAAGTAAAAAGGTGATTTTAGTATAAAACTTAAAATGGGCTTAAATGTAACCTTAGACATAGTCTATTATTTGTGTTGCATTTTTGCGGGAGTAGTTAACCTTTCATAATACTGCCTATAAAGGATAAGTAACGCGACAGGAAGGTCGTGTTTTTTGTAGCCGTAGATAGTAGCCAAGTACAAAGGGTTGATTGTCTACGGTATCTTTATGTCCATTTTTAAGAAAAAATAATGTGGAGGCTATATATGATTAGAAAATATACAGATGCGGAACTTAAAAGAGCACTAGACATGGTAGAAGAGGGATTCTCTTTTTTAGAGGCTGCAATGGCAAATAATCTTAATAAAAGTATCGTAGCAAGAGAGATGAGAAAGAGGAAAAATGAAAAAGGGAGACAGCATATAGATGAATATAGAAGGAAGTTACAAAATGATATAAACAATACCAAAATAGAAAAGGAGATAAAAAATGATTAAAGGAATAGAAGTAAGCAATATGGAAAGCGCAGATATAAATGAGGCGAAAAAGATATGGGTTAGTCAATATGAACTATATTGTGATAATAGTAAATTTCCATTACATTGGAAACAAGATACAGAATTATTAGAAAAATTTCTTAGTGAAAGAATAAAAAATCAAAGTGCAGTTGTAGCAAAGTTGTACAACAGGGTAGTTGGATTCTTGGCATATGATGAATTTCCTTTCAATGGAGAGAATACAGTGTTTTGTCCAGCAATAGGACATTCTGCTATTGAAGAATACAAAGAAAGTGTATATTTAGAATTATATAAAAGCATATCACAGGAATGGATTAATAAAAATATTTTTAATCATATGTGGACAATATTTTTTAATGATGCAAATTTAAAAAACATTTTGTTTGATTTAGGATATGGATCATATTTGATAGATGCATTTAGTGATTGTAATATTCAATCTGGTGAGAAATCTATATGTGATATTAGAAAAGCTACAATAGAAAATATAGATGTTTTATATGAGCTTGTAGAGGAATCTAATGAATATTATGTGTCTGCACCATTATTTCTTAAGAGAGACAGAGTTACTAAAGAAGAGGTTGAAGAAATAATATTAAAGAGAAATGTGTTTATTGCATGGTACGAAGATATTCCAGTGGGATTTATTAATTTAAGTATTGCTGATAACAATAACTTTATAGATATGTCTGTAAAAAATTGTGGCTTAATTGACGAAATTGGTGCTTATATAAAATCAGAATATAGAAATAAAAAAATAGGTGTTGAGCTATTGAAAATCGTCAATGATTATTGCAAGGAATTTAATATCTCATATATTCATGTTGATTTTGAAACAGCAAATCTATATGGTAATAAATTTTGGAAAAAGTATTTTACACCAATGCTATTATCTATGAGAAGACCAATTAATAAAGATATAAATGATAGATAAATTTGTGATGTGTAGAATCTGAGGTATGCATTATGTAAACTCTGAACATCAAGAAAGAGTTGTTTAAAAGTGACCTGTAGCAGTTTATAAACTGCTACAGGTCACTTTTTTGATTTATCCGATGACTACCAGCTCTAATGCTCCCATCTTCTTCAAAGTGGGNNAAGCAAAGAACTCTGTTTATTTTCGTTTCATATTTCTCATTAGGCTTTTAGTATCTTTATCTATTTGTAATGATTCGATAATTTTTTGTAAAGCCTTGTTATAGGTCACATCATCCAAAGTGTTATTTTTAAGATATTTTATTGTTTTCGTTGGAAAATTGATATAGCAGATAGATATAGCCCAAGCTACTGACATTTTAACGTAATAACCCGGATGTTTAATGGCATCCAACAGCTTCAATATTTCATCAATATGTTTATCATCTATGTAATAGAAAAGAAGCATGACTACTCCAAAACGTATATGATACTCATTGGTATCTAGAAGATAGGGCATCAAGTATTCCCACATTTCCCTTGGATATTGTTTAGGAAGTTTTAGTCCACTACAAAAGCTATCGCATACTGACCAATTATCAATTTTATTAACAAAGATTGTGATGTATGGCAATATATCAGAAAGCTCAGATTTTACATAACCAATGGTCATTCCCTGAAGCATAATCTCTTCAAAACTGTCATCTGATGCATTTTGCAAATAACCTTGCCAATTACCTTTCGCCAGTTTCTTTGCAATTTTTCTAAGTTCAGGTAAACGAACACCTAGGATGTTGTGAATACCAGGAAGTAAACCACTAGAAAATTTCTGGTATTTAGATTCAGATAGTACAGAGAGTTTTTCCTTAATTACATTATTTATTTCCATTTTTATTCTCCTTAGTTTTCATAATTATATTTTATCATAGAGATTTCCTATTATAATCTGATTTAAATAATAATATTTAATTTCTTGAATATATTAAAGTGAATACTGATTTTATAAAGGGTTATTTTATTAATACTATATTATAGGAGATAAATATGAATATTAGAAATAATGTTTTTTTTAGAAAAAAGGAATTACATAACTTTTGTATTTATAGATTCATTTTTGGAATTAGTTATAGTCTTATGATTCCCACCATACCACTTTTCTTTGACTCTATAGGAATCACTACTCTAACCATTGGGACTGTAATGTCTTTATATGGAATAAGTAAAACATTAACTCAAATGCCTTTTGGAATTGTATCTGATACAATAGGAGACAAATTAACGCTAATGCTAGCATTAATTTTAATGACTTTTGTTCCTTTTGCTTATACTTTAACTAATAATCACCTATTAGCTAGTTGTATATATGTAATACAAGGAGCAATACTTGGTATGGCTGCCCCTGCAACTTTTTCTATATTGTCAAGATCCTTAGATAGAAGGAAAAGAGGAGAAAGTACAGGACTAGCCTCTGCAGTTTTTACGCTTGGTGGTGGAATTGGTGCAGCTATTAGTGGATATATTGTAGCAANNGTATTTTATATATCATCAGTTGGAATACTAGTTACATTTATATACGTTGGCTTACAAATAGGTAAAATTAATTTAACACAGGTTAAAGGTAGATTTAATGCACATAAAAATAACAGTAGAATTAAAGTAATAGCTGAAGAAATAAAAAGATATAATCTTAAATATAAAATTATAGTATTAGGAACTATTGCATTTTTGGGTGATTTTATATATGGATGTATTGTAGCTCTTTTTCACTTTTATGGACAAGAGATTTTAGGTACATCAACTGTATATACTTCTGCAATAATATCAATTTATTTACTTGTTTTTGGATTAGGAGCACCTATTGCTGGGTGGGTAAGTGATAAAATAGGAAATAGAAGACAGCTATTTCTTTCTTTCAATGTTATGAATATCACATTGCTAGGATTAACTTTTACAAGAGATATAATTATTTTTACCGCGATAATAATTATGTATTTTTTAGGCGCTACATTCCTAAATGCAGCATTACAAAGTTCGCTTTCAGAATTTGGTGATAACCTAAAAATAAAAGGCATTGTATTTGGCATTGTTGGAGCATCTGAATCATTGGGATATTCCCTTGGTCCCATAGTTTCGGCATATATATATCAGTTAAATAAGTCATGGCTATTTATGGGATTATTAGCAGTTTCAATTTTAGTTTCAATTATTTATATATTATTATGTAAAAAAGCCTGTATAACATAATGTAGTTAAGTATATTAAATAAAATATTTCACTAGGTAGTAAATGAGATGTAAGGATTTTTAAATTTTCTAAAAGTTTTTTTAGAGAATTTTTTTCTTTTTTGAGGAATATGTATAAAAAGAATGAGCTTTTGTTAATGTATTTAAATTCATATTAAAGATAATAAATAAAAATTTTGGGAGGTTGAAATGATTAAAGAAGTATTTCAGTTATATATTGATAGGTGGCAATTTTTCTTAAAGTTAATAATGGAACACTTGAAGATTGCAGGAATATCCATATTAATAGCTGCAATAATAGGGTTAATATTAGGAGTTTTTATTAGTGAGTATAAAAAGACATCTCCACTTATTCTTGGTATAACAAATTTTGTTTATACAATTCCGTCTATATCACTTCTTGGTTTTTTAATTCCTTTTTCAGGGATTGGAAATACCACAGCAGTAATAGCCCTTACCATTTATGCACTTTTACCAATGGTTAGAAATACATATACAGGAATAGACAATATAGACTCTTCCATAATTGAATCTGCAAAAGGAATGGGGAGTACGTCTTTTGAAATATTATATAAAGTTAAGCTTCCTCTTGCTACCACAGTAATATTGTCTGGGCTTCGAAATATGGTAGTTATGACAATTGCTCTTGCAGGTATTGCTTCATTTATTGGAGCAGGTGGACTTGGAGTAGCTATTTATAGAGGTATAACTACCAATAATACATCCATGACCATTGCAGGAAGTTTATTAATAGCTTTATTAGCATTGGTATCCGATTTTATTATTGGAAGTATTGAAAAAATTATTAAAAGGAAATGGAGGTTACTATAATTTATGAAAAATTTAAAGAAATATTATAAAAATTTTTCTGTTTTAGTGTTATTTACTTTTGTAGTTTCTATGGTAGGGTGTTCAAGTAAAAACGAAACGATTAAGATAGCAACCAAACCAATGACTGAACAATTTATCTTAGGTGAGATGTTAGCAATACTTATTGAAGATAATACTGATTTGAAGGTTGAAATAATTAAAGGAGTAGGTGGAGGTACAAGTAATATTCACCCTGCCATTGTAAAGGATGATTTCGACCTTTATCCAGAATATACTGGAACTGGCTGGAGCTTTGTACTAAAAGAAGAGGGAATTCCTGATGATGAAACCTTATATAAAGAGCTTACAGAAAAATATGAAAGTCAGTATAACTTAAAGTGGGTTGGATTGTATGGATTTAATAATACTTTTGGATTAGTAATAAGAAAAAATATTGCAGAAAAATATAATATTAAGACTTACTCTGATCTTGCAGCATATTCACCAGAGCTTACATTTGGAGCTGAATATGACTTTTATGAAAGAGAAGATGGATATGATGCATTATGTTCTACTTACGGATTAAAATTTAAAAAGGCGTTAGATATGGATATTGGTCTTAAATATGAAGCTATAAATTCTAAGGAAATTGATGTAATGAATATATTCACAACAGATGGTCAACTTGCCAGTTCAGATATAGTAGTCCTTAATGATGATAAAAATTTCTACCAAACTTATTATTGTGGAACTGTTGTTCGTAAAGAGGTTCTTAAGAAGTACCCAGAATTAGAAGCAGTTCTAATGAAAATGGAAAATATTCTAACTGATAAAGAAATGGCAGAATTAAATAATAAAGTAGAGGAAAATGGCCTTGATGAAAAAGATGTGGCAAAGGAATTCCTAATAAGTAAAGGCTTATTAAAATAATTATATCAGAGGGAGAAGTATATGGAAAAGCAAGATGTTATACGTTTTGAAGGTGTTTCAAAGGCATATGGTAAGAACTTGATATTAAATGATTTCAATTTAAAGATAAATAAGGGAGAATTTTTGACTATAATAGGTAGCTCAGGTTGCGGTAAGACTACGATGCTAAAACTAATAAATGGATTACTTACACCAGAGAGGGGAAAAGTCTATGTAAATGGAGAGGATATATCGAGGGTGAATCAAATTGGATTGAGACGAAGGATTGGCTATGTTATCCAAGGAGTTGGGTTATTTCCACATATGAATATAAGGAAAAATATTGCTTATGTACCTAATCTAATAAAAAAAGATGACAAAATCGAAGTAGTATCTAAGGTTGAAAAGTTAATAAAAATTGTTGGATTAAGTGAAGATATGTTAGATCGTTATCCCAGTGAACTTTCAGGGGGACAGCGTCAAAGAGTTGGTCTTGCAAGAGCTTTAGCTGCATCACCAGAGATATTACTTATGGATGAACCTTTTGGTGCAGTTGATGAAATAACTAGAAAGCTATTACAAGAAGAAATCTTACGTATTTATAAAGAGCTTAATGTAACCATTGTATTTATTACTCATGATATCAAAGAGGCATTAAAGCTCGGGACTAGAGTGCTTGTCATGGATAAGGGTAAAATAATACAAATTGGATCGCCAGCTGAAATGAAAGAAAATCCTAGGACTGATTTTGTGAGAAAATTAATTGGTATATGATGGCAAGTTTTTTTATAAATATTATTAATTTGGGTTATTTATGGTAGTAATACATTTACTTTAAGTATCACAAATTATCTGCTCCGGCATATGATGTATTGTAAGTATTAATATAATTTATATATATCATAGTTTTTCAAAAGGAGGAGAATTTATGTCAATCAACTTTAAGAAATTTATACCACGTCCAGGTATTGTAAATAAACAAGGACGATTACCTGATCCTTCAGAATTAGTTTGTATTGAAGTACCTAAGATTTTTGATCAATGCTTAATTAAAAGGTGTATTGTATATGGAGAAGGACCTGACACAGAAACAACAGATTGTGAATTAAGAAGCGACCCACTTAATAATCCTAAGAGATATATTGGTAGTAGAGACTTCAATGTAGGACTACTCTCCGTAGATAAGATTCCGATTGAAGGAAAGCCTGGCTTCAAAAAAATAGTTCTTAACTATGTAATTTCTTTCTGTTCAGATTATATTGATTGCAATGGTATTAACAAAAGTGAATTATATGAAATTAATAGAACGGATGTAATTGGTAAGTTCTACTGTCCTGATTCCATAGCTCAAATTTCAGCCAGTTCTGTACCTGTTCAACAAGCTCAAGACTTAGATTCTAACATTATAAAACTTGAAATGGTTGCTGAAGCCCTTGACGGTGAATTACTAAGAGATGAAAATGGAGACGATGTTCTAGACATTACTTTAGGTTACTACATTGTTGTAAAATGTGAGCTTATTGTACAGCTACTCATACCTGCTTATGACTACTGTCCAGTGCCAAATGAACCATGTGAAGAAGAACCTGAAGAAGATCCATGTGAGAGATTTGATAGAGCTCCAATTCCTAAGTTCTATCCAGATCAAAACTTAGACCCACTATTCCCAGACTGTGACGATAATGACATATATGATAATTAATTTTATTATTATCTTTATCGTAATTTAAAGTCTAATCATAAATTCTACTGATATTTGAATAACGAAGCTTTACTTGAATTAATAGTTATAAAATGTGATGGTAGTTTTTCAGTATATTGTTATATTTTTAATAAAATTTTTATCTATCACCTTTTCTTATAAAAATCATATATTATATTAGAAACAATTAATAATCAACTAAATAACTTAACAATTTATATAATAATTTAAAATTAAAATTTATTTATTAAAAGGAGGATTCTATCTATGAATTCACTATCAAATAAAAATTGCAACGATTACAGAGAAGATCACAGAGATTGCAGAGATGACCACAGAGATTGCGAATGCCCAAAAAGATTTGCTGTTTGTAAAGCTAATGAGGACTTACATCCTCTTCCATGCCCAGCTATTTTGGAATGTGGTGAAGGTTTTAACCCAAGAATTACTGCAGCATTTCCACCTGAAGGTTCAACAACAACACTTCAATTAGCTGAAGTAGATATTGACACAACTTGTTTGTGTTCACCAAATATAAAAATTGAATTCTCTACTTTAATACAGTTCAACGTTACTGGAGCAGCAGAGCCTATAGTAATTCAACTTAGCAGAACTTGTAACAACGGAAGTAAATGCTGTGTTAATGGTACTAGAAAAGTTCTAAGAACCTTTAGTATAGGTCTAGCAGAACCTGGTGGTGGTACTACTACTTTGCCATTTTCCTTTATTTTCTGTGCTGAAGATGTAAAATCACAAGAATGTGTCTATTCTGTTGATATAATATCAGCTAATCCTGGTAATGGCGCAACTGCTTTCATTCAATTTGAAAATACTGATATAGCAGCATTAGCAGTTGGTTGCGAAAGAAAATGCGAAAGAAAATGGTAAAAATCTAGACTTTAATCTTTAATATTGGGCCTATATCTGAATGATGTAAGCTATTGTTTTTATAGTAAAGATTTAATATAAACTAGTGAAATCCCACTAGTAGGGAGTTACTGAATTTATAAAGATTCCAGTAGCTCCCTTTAATATTGGCTACTCATCACACAAAGATAAAAAATTTACTATAATCATAATAACCTCTAATTCAGCAATTCATTGATTTTTATAACGTTACACAGAACAATGACCTACTACTTTTAGTGTAGGCCATTGTTCTGTTTCTAAGCTTTATCATCCTCTATTTGTTTTGTTACTTCATTTGTAGCAATAATTCCACTTTGAAGAGCTCCTTGCTGAGAAACATCCTTTTCTGATATATGCTCTCTTGCAAAAATACCTTATTTTCCATTTCCCAAAATTTTCCTTTTAGATAAAAATACATCTTATTTAATTTATCTATTTCTGTTATACTATTTGAATATCAAATTTAACTTGAATCAATTCCTTCATTAATTCCGGAGAGAGGGAGCTTAGATATTATATATATATCTTCCTAATTTTAAAAGCAGCAGCTAACCAAGCCTCTACACACCAATTACGGCTACTTTAATATTTTTAGCTAACCCTATAGGATAAATACTTGTTATTTCTTTTGGCGTACATATTAAATCAATTTATCCTACTTTATAAATTCTAATGATTGCTTCAACTAATTTTTCTATATCCTCAAAAGTATTAAAATATCCCGGACTAACTCTCACCGTACCAGCATATTCTGTACCAATTACCTCATGTATTAAAGGTGCACAATGGTAACCTGTCCGTACAGCAATTCCGCCTTCATTCAATTGTTCACCAACAATTGACGCATCAATCCCATCTATATTGAAGGAAAGTACTGCACTTCTTTGTTTTATAGAGTCATTTCCATATATTTTTACATAAGAAAGTTTTTTTAGCTCTTCCAACAAAAGCGATAGCAATTCTTCTTCACATTTTTGTATATTATCTATTCCAATTCTCTTAATAAATTTTATTCCTTCACAGAGCCCAGCAATACCTGGTGTGTTTAGTGTTCCACTTTCAAATTGATCCGGAATAAAGTCTGGTTGAACCATAAAGTGTGAATTACTTCCAGTTCCTCCTTCCTTAAACTTTTTTAACTTAATACCCTCTCTTATAAATAATCCTCCTGTTCCTTGAGGACCAAGTAACCCTTTATGTCCCGGAAAAGCCAATAGATCAATATGAGTATTTTCCACATCAATGGGAATCACACCAGCACTTTGAGATGCATCTACCATAAATACAATGCCATTTTCCTTTGAAAACTTTCCAATGCTTTCAATATCCTGAATACTGCCTAGTACATTAGAAGCATGATTAATAATAATCATTTTAGTGTTTTCTTTAATCTCTTTTTTAATATCATTAGAATTGACATAGCCTGCTTTATCTACACATACCAAAGTGATTTCAACTCCACTTTTACTCAATGAATGAAGTGGTCTTAAAACAGAATTATGTTCAATCACTGTACTAATAACATGATCTCCTCTTTTTAAAGCTCCTTTAATTGCTATATTTAAAGATTCTGTGGCATTGCTAGTGAAAATTAAATTGAAAGGACTGGGCATATTAAATAATTCGCAGATTAGCGCTCTTGTTTCCATGATTTTCAAAGCTGATTTTACTGCCATATCATGGGAACCTCGTCCCGGATTAGCACCATAGTTTTTCATACAATTTAATACTTCTTCATAAACTTGTGATGGTTTTGGAAATGATGTAGCTGCATTATCTAAGTAAATCATATAAACCCCCTTATTAAACTCTCAAAGCAAATAAATATATGACTAAATACCTATCATGAAACCCCAAGTCATAAAGTTCTTGCTTACTATGCTATATTCAAAATAACAAAGTTTCATGATTACTCATAAAAATAGAAGGATTTCCTAGTGATATGATACAGAAATTATTCATTTACTATATATAAAAATGTCAGCATAAAAAGAAATCCCGGTATTGGAAATCCACATTCCGGGATTTTGTTAAAATTAATGGCAGTAGTTTAATATTTATATCTCAAAACTGTCATCACCTTTTATAATCACTAACTTTAGTGAA
>DKGY01000027.1 GCA_002453475.1 Clostridium sp. UBA6758
AAGGTATTTAGTGAAATATCAAAGAATGCCCAAAATATAAAAGAAAAATTTAAAAAGGGGTTTAAATAATGATTAAGATTTTAATTGTTGAAGATGAAGAAAAAATAGCAAGATTTATAGAGCTAGAGTTAATGCATGAGGGGTATAAAGTAATAAAAGCAAACAACGGTAGGACAGGTCTTGAAATTGCAGAGAGGGGAGAGGCTGATTTGGTTATTCTTGATGTTATGCTTCCTGAAATTAATGGACTTGAAGTATTAAGAAGACTAAGAAAAAGTTCCGATTTACCTGTTATAATGCTTACTGCAAGGGATGCTGTTATGGATAAGGTATCAGGACTTGATGCAGGAGCAGATGATTATATAACAAAGCCATTTGCAATAGAAGAATTACTTGCAAGAATAAGAACAGCTCTTAAAAAGAGAGTAGTTACAGTGAAAAAAGATGAAGATGTGATAAGCTGTGGTTTATTAACTTTAGATAAAATGAGATATAAAGTAATGTATGATGGCACAGAAATTGAATTAACTAATAGAGAGTTTACTTTGCTACAAATATTAATGGAAAATAAAAATATAGTACTAACTAGAGATGTACTTATAGAAAAAGTATGTGGCTATGATTTTTTTGGAGAAACAAATGTAATAGATGTTTATGTAAGATATTTAAGAACAAAAATTGATGATACCTTCAAGGTTAAAATAGTAACCACAGTACGTGGTGTAGGATATGTCATAAAAGATGAGTAAAAATAATAAATCCAAAAATGTTACGTCTATTGCAATAAAGATTAATTCTATTTCTGTAAGAAATTTATTTTTTAAATTTCTTGTAATTGATATCTGTTTGATACTTATCTTAGTTGGTCTTTGGTGTATTGAATCTGAAAAGAACTTCTATGGGGAATTAGTAAAAAATGCACAAAGGTCATTTAATTTTTATCCTATAGAAACATCAAGCTATACAGTTGTTTGGAATAATGGAAAGACTATGGTTAAGGAAGCTAGCACTTTTTTATATAATCTTAGAAAAATAATTACAATTTTAGGAATAGTAGAAGGAATATTTTTAGTAGAAGAAATAATATTTGGTACAACAAAAATTAGAAGGGTTTTAAAACCACTTAATGAAATAGCAGAAACAGCAAGTAGACTTAGTAATATGTATTTTGATGAGGAAAAATTTCAGAGCCTTGAGGATGCTATATCTAAAATTAGCCCCGTAACATCTGATGAAAGAATACACATCGGTGATAGTGAGCTTCAAGGGTTAGAGGATGCAATAAATAAACTTTTAGATAGAATGAGAGATTCTTATAGGCAGCAAGCAAGATTTGTTTCAGATGCATCACATGAACTTAGAACTCCTATTTCTGTAATTCAAGGATATGCAAATATGCTAGATCGTTGGGGAAAAAATGATGAGAGTGTATTAGAAGAATCTATTGTAGCAATAAAAGCTGAATCTGAAAATATGAAAAATCTAGTTGAGCAGTTATTATTCTTGGCTAGAGGTATTAATGGAAAAACTCAGCTTACTATGACGAAATTTTTACTTAATGATATGATGAATGAAGTTTTAGAAGAATCTAAGATGATAGATAAAAACCATATATATAGCTATATTAATTCAGAAAGTATAAGTGCTTATGGTGATATAGGTCTACTTAAGCAGACAGCTAGAATATTAATTGAAAATGCAGCTAAATACACAGATAAAGGAGAAGTTATAATACTTAGAGTAGGGAGAAATGATAAGGGAGAAGCTTATTTTTCTATTCAGGATAATGGAATAGGGATCGATGAAAGAGATGTACCTCATCTATTTGAACGTTTCTTTAGAGCTGATACGGCAAGAGTTAGAAAAGATGGTGGAACAGGTCTTGGACTATCTATAGCAAAATGGATTATTGATAATCATAAAGGATATTTTAGTGTTTTAAGTAGAGAGGGAATAGGTACAAGGATAATGGTATTTTTGCCACAAAAGAATAAATAGAGAAAATAATCAAAGGTGCTATGAATGAGAAATACTAAAATAGTAACTTTAATTCTGCAAAATAAAAAGCATAATTGGTAATATTACCCCAAAATAAATATGGCGTACTGATATGTTTCTGTGATATACAAAGGTTACCACATAATTAAAAACGCAGGAGGTTATCAGTATGCCAAATAAAATTACTAAATTCCTATAAAAATAATACTAGACGAACTAAAACTAGCTTCTTAAATAAACCCTACTCAAGTTTCTTATACAAAGCAACACTTTGTACTCCAGGGAAAAATCCCATTTTATAATATAAGGTTTCTGCAGCATTGCCAACTGTTACATCTAACTTTGCTGCTGGTGATATGTCTTTTAAAACAGTTAATGCCCTCTTTATCATGTTCTCAGCAATACCATGTCCTCTATAAGCTGACTTTACTCCTATTTGGTTAATCATAGAGAACTCATGGATATCATCTTTATTTTTTCCTGCTAAACATACACCTATTAATTCATTAGTATTTCTATCATAAACTAATGTGGAAGCCTGTAAACTATTTGTAGCAATATATCTTTCTAAAAACATATTAGAGTATTCGATTTCATCTTCTAAGGTGTTTTTAGAAAATTCTTCATAATGGATGCCGCCTTTATATGATTCATGTAATACTTTTCCCACCTCAACAGCATCCTCAATTGTAGGTGTTTTAATAATCAAATCTTCCTTCCACTGAATATCATCAAATATCTCTGTTGGACGAATCATCATTCTTCTAACAAAACGTCTCCTATATCCAAGCATATTATAATAATGAAGATCTCTTGGATGTATCATATATATAAAGATTTTTTTATTCTTATCTGACCATTGTAATAATGCATTATCTAGTTCACGGATTATTGAAAATTTATCTACTGTATATGGTGATTCTACAAATATTTGTGCTAAATAATTTGGTTCTATTACTACTCCACCAACTCTTTTATTATCCTTGAAAATCCAAAATCTATGGCAATCATCCCCATCTGTATCATGTGATAATTTGTCCCAACTATATGTAAACTCCTCATCTACACCTACATATATGGCATAATGTATGCCAAATTCAGCTTCATTAGCTCTTACAAGCATAAATCCATTATTTAAAAGGTATTGTTCTTTTCCTTCCTCCCATTTCTCAATGTTTTTCACTTTTAAATCCCCCTTATGTGCATATCATTTAATAATATCTATATGATTGCTAATATATTACTAAAGGCATGTATTTTTAAGATATATTTATTATAATTCGTTAGTATATACTAGAAAAGATAAAGAATATTTCTATATTGTTCTTTACACAAAAAAGCTGCCCCTTTATAGAGACAGCTTTTAATTTTATTATCTTAGTTGTTTTAATTAATATCATTAAAATAAATTTCATGGTTATAACTTACCACCACTAATATGGGAGCTTATATAAAAGGGCAGAAAGAAATTTTAGATAGGTCTACAAAGAATGCACATAAAAGATTTAGATAATGATGGTAAAGATGAGTTGATTTTATGACTGCATGATATTAGAGAAGCCTATACTATTGATATCTATTTAAACCACGAGATGACTTTATGACACGAGATTTTTTATTTTTTGATCCTGTAGAGCAAGGTATGGTTTGGTGGTGGGCACTAAATGATGACATGGATAGCAGTAGTAATGATGTAGTTGACTTTGATGGAGGATATTATCTTAATTACACATATAGAGACGACGATGAAGAAATGGGTAGTAAATTGTATAATGAGGCTATAGAATACATTAATAAATCAGAATTATTTGAGCTGGATGAATGCAATAACCATTATAGTATGGTACATATTATTACTCCTCAGGATATTATCAAGGCGCAGGGGTGGCACAGATGGAAACATTTATATCAATTAAGCTAAGAGTGAAACATGATAGATAAACATTAATTTATTGAAGAAAATGTTCTTGCATAATAGGGTGATTTAACAGCTGAAGATTAAGAAAAGATTGAAGGACTATTGAAGAAAAAGTCAGTTCTAACCATTGAAATTACCTGGTTAAGACTATTTTTATAAATAAAAATACCTCCATCAAAAGATTTTATTGCGCTTTTGGTAGAGGCATTTCATAATTGTATAATTTTCTATATATAAACTAGTAATTTTATTTCTTAATATTATCTAATTCTATGATAAATTCATCTCCAATTGGAGTAAAGTCTTTTGATGGCCATTTCGTAGCATATAGAGTCAGTGTAAGCTTTTTAGCATCTGTGCTGATTCCACCGTTATTACAGAACCAACCTTTACCATTTTCACCATGCAGTCTTTTTAAATGAAATTTTACTTCGTTTCCAAGATCATCGTTACCTCTTAGTTCCATAATATAGTCGCTGTTATAGCTACCTAATACGTCTGAAACATTAAAAAATATTTTTTGACCTAGGTCATTGCTGGTATACTCTGTTATTTTTACATCTTGTTCAGAGGATAATGAGAAGCTTTCATCCATTGGAAAATGATAAGTATCTTTAGCTAGAGCTTTTCCGTCTGCAATAAAATTGAATCTCCAATTTCCTTCTACAAAAGTTTCATTCGTGATTCCTGTAATTTCATTATAAGTTCCTGATGTTTGTATTTTATTATAAATAATCTCAATATTAAGTTTTGTATTGGTATCTATTTCTGCATTAAAATCTTCTGTATTATACAACTCGCATGTACTTATTAATTCCACAGTATAATTATCCAATCGATTACTTTCCTGACCTCCAATAAGATAAAAATGGTTTCCATTCACATACATATCTGCATAAGGAAATAGAACATTACCTATTGGTTTGTCTGATTTAATTGTACTAGTTACTATCATTTCATTTTTATCAATAATAACCTTGTTTAGTGTTATAGTATATCCTTTATCTGATTGGGAAGTGTTGATTACTGTTGTATAATCCAGTAATTCTTCATCAACTTTATTAATTCCTAGAAAATCACTAATCAGTGAAGTAATACTTTGGGCTGCAGCATTTATTTCACTGCCAAAGATAGCATTTGTAAATAACAATATTGCAAATGTTACACATGCTACACTTACAATACGCTTATAGTTTAGTTTCTTTTTGCATTTATTGCGTACCATCCGTTTCATTTTTCTTTTTTCTATATCTGTCAAGTCCTCTTTTTTAAAAAAATCTATATCTGTTTCTACGTCATTTAGTAAAGAATATATTTCATTCATTAAAATTGCTCCTTTCTAAGTTGAGAATAACATTTTCTGATTTTCTTCTTTCCTCTAGAAACGCGATTATAAACCACCGCTTTTTCTATGCCCATATCTGTGGCTACAGATTCCACAGTACTCTCATCAACAAATAATCGTTTAAAGATCATCTTATCTTTTTCGTTAAGATAGGATAACATTTTCTCTACTTCTTCAGAAATTTCTTGTTCCAAAACATTAATATTAATTTTAGAATCAGAAACTTCACCTACAGATTCTAAAGGCTCTTCTTTTAGATATCGAATATATCTTCTTTTACAGTCAATGGCTTTGAATCTAGTGATTCCAGCTATCCAATTTTTAAAGGTGCTTCTATTTCTGTCGTAACTTTCTATGTTTTCCCATATAGCAAGTAACACATCATTCATACATTCATCATGTAAGTTTGGCAGTTGATATAATTGCTTTTTTACAACTGTATTTAGAATCCATCCGTATTCAGATATAACAAATTCTAGAGCTTTTTCATTTCTATTTTTTAACTGGAAGATAAAGTTTTGTTCTGTAATTTTCATTTTCATGCTCCTTATCCATATACTAGCTAATGTAATTGGCCATTACACCTATTAATTCGTAAATATGTTACGTGTTTCTATCAATAATCAGAAATATAAATTTTTATATTTTTTTATTCTTATATAAATGGTTAAATTTTTTTAGTGTAAATAATTTTAAAATTAAAATTCTAAATCTATAATTTTAGATCATTGAATTAATCACCACAATTTTCCGTAGAGGCTGATAATCTTTTGGCTGTGGCAATAATGTAAATCAAAGTTTTACCTCGTAATGATTATTTTTGGTATTATAATATTATTTGGCATAATTGTAAAGTGTTGAGTAGAAATTGATAAAAGTATTATATTGGATTATTTTAATGAATAAACAAGTTGTAGGCTTAATGGCTCTAGGACAGCATTTAAATAAATGGTAGTTAATGAAAAAGGTATAAATCAATAAATCGTATATCTAGTGATAGCAAAGGTAGTTATTATGAAGAATATACAGTGGAAGATTCAGTTAATTTAATGCTTGGAGATTTTATAATTGGTACAGGCGTTGGAGTAATTACAAAGAATTTTATGTGAGGACCTTCAGGTTCTTTTATAGGTATGGGAATAGGATGTATATTAGAAGTTATTAGAAGTAACAAAATAAATAAGATAAAAGTAGTAGCTATAATTATTATATAAATAAAAAAAACCTCACTTAAAAATAATACGGTGAACCGCACCATATATAACGGGGACTTTTTCTTAAACAATATATATGACTGACTTTGACTGTAATATTAATGTTCTTATTCATGCTAAATTCTAACAAATTATATTTTTGTTGTTGTATTTATAATCCATATATGGTATATTTAGAATGATAATTTTGGAAAGGAGTGGTTGTGTATGACTAAGAAGAATAATAGATTTTTATTAAATTATATATGCAGCTATTCCAGATGAAATTATTAAATGTAATCTTGTTTCATAAAGATATTATAAATGTTGAAGTTATGAATCATATTATGAATATGAATTTATTAACCTTGGAGTAGTTTAATTTAACTGTTTCAGGGTATTTTTATACCCAAATTTGGCTTAGCTTCATATAGAAATGGAAAATTATAAATTATAAAGAGGTGTAAGAAAATGATATTTGAAAAGTTAAATGAAAAGTATTTAGAAGATGCAGTTAAGCTTGCGCAAGCACAATATAATATGGAGCAGAAACATATAGAAGCCTTAAATGATAAAGACTATAAAGAGGTTCTTATTGATTTATTGAGTGATATTTTTAAGAATAATCATGGACTGGTAGCTGTTGAAAGAGGAAAAGTATTAGGGTATTTAAGTTTTTGGAAAAGTGTAAATGGTCATTTTGGCAATGTTAAAGGTTCATTTTCTCCATTATTTGCAAATGCTTATGGCGGAGAAAATAGGGATAAAATAGCATCACTTCTTTNNNNGTCTATATAGCCATGATGTTCAAGTTATGAAATCTTTGACAATGAATGGATTTGGCATAAGGTGTGGAGATGGAATCAGAAATGTTAACAAGCCGCTCAATATTGAAATTAACACAGAATATTCTTATGAAGAAGTACATTATAACAAAGCAGGATGTTTGTTACCATTAAGCAATAGTTTAATAAGACATATGAGAAAGAGCCCTACCTATTTTCCTAATGAAGAGCTTTCAGAAGTGGAATTTATAGAGAGATGCTATAATAGACAATCCCGGTTCTTTATTGCAAAGAATAAGTCAGAAATAATAGGATATTTAGAAGTTACGAATGATGGAGAAACATTTATTACTGAAGAACCAGACTATTTGCATATCTGTGGGGCATATTTGAAAGATAGCTATCGTGGGAAGAATATAATCCAGAGTTTACTTTCCGTTGTTATTGAAACATTAAAAAAGGATGGTATAAAGAGATTAGGTGTGGATTTTGAAACAATTAATCCAACTGCGTTAAGATTTTGGGAAAAGTATTTTGATAGTTATACCTATAGTCTTGTTAGAAGAATTGATGAAAGAATTCTTAGATAAAAACTAGAAGTAAATGCTGATTTCTGCATACTCTAATATGGTATACCGTTGTTAATATTATAGTTAAGTATTAATATATAGTGATATTTAAGTGCAAGAGATCTTTCGGGGATGTGATTATATGAAATAAAAGTAAAAGTATGGTATAATTTGTTTATATATCCCTGATGCAAAGGGTTAAAATAATGATACAGGCTATAATGACAAAGATCAAGATTTAATGTTGAATGATAGGAATGGAGTGATTATGTGTCTAGAGCAAATGACAGAGATATAGTTAGAGTGCAGTATAATTCAGATAAGAATTTAAAAGTCAGACAAGCTTTACATGATGGTTTTAGTACAAATAAATATGGATGGTCTAATTGGGTATTGGATCAATATAAGTTTAAGCATAATGATAGAGTTATTGAATTCGGCTGTGGGAATGGAAGCATATGGGCTAATAATAGAAATAGGATACCAAAGGATATCCAGGTGATTCTCACAGATTTGTCTGAAGGTATGTTGAGATCAGCAAAAGATAACCTTTTAGGAATTGATGAAGTATTTGATTATTCTGTTAGTGATATACAAAATATTGAATATGAAGATAGATCCTTTGATTGTGCCATTGCTAATCATATGCTTTACCATGTTCAAAATAGAGATTTAGCAATCAGTGAGATTGCCCGTATACTTAAATCTGATGGAACTTTTTATGCTACTACCAATAGTCTTTATAATATGAAGGACTTAAAAGCTTTAGTGAGAAATTTTGATTCTCAACTTGATTATTCATCCTTCTCAGTTGCAAAGGAATTTGGAATAGAAAATGGAGCAGAGCAGTTATCTAAGTATTTTGATTCTGTTGAAACGGCAGTATATGAAGACTCACTTCATATAACAGAGGCAAAGCCATTAGCAGATTATGTGCTGTCTTTAGAGGGACACGTAAACATACAGGATATAATGACGGAAAGCAGAATAAAGGACTTTTACAGATATTTGGAAGATATAATTTTAAGAGAAGGAAGTATTGATATACCTAAAGCCAGCGGAATGTTTATAGCGAAGAAGCCTAAGAAACTGGTATAAGACGAATAACTACTATATTTATAGAGGTTATAATTTTAGAAACAATTAAGTGAAAAGAAAATAAAATGGGGGATAAAATGAAGATTGAAATAAAAAATCCAAAAGAAGATCAGTATGGTAATAGTAAAGAGAATATTTTTTTAGCCTTTAGTGATGATGGAAGCTATTTAGGAAGTGCTTATGCATATCCAAATATAAATTATCATCAGACCTATGAAACACCATACATTATATTTATAGATATTGATATAGAATTTAATATGAACAAGTTGTTGATGGATGAAGTTAAACAAAAATTATTTGATAATGTATTCCTAAGGGCTAAAGAGCTTCGTATGGAAAGGCCAGACTTAAAAGCGAGAATATATTCTGGATTTGAATATAACAATGAGAAACTTGATTTTTATGTTAAAAATGGTTTTGAAGAAAACTACAGTATCATTATGGAAGCAGATATTAAAGAGGATTTTAAATATATATTAACTGAAGGAATGGAAACAACTGAGATAAATTTAAATTCACAGAAGGAGCTTATGGAGTATAGTGCAATATATGATGAAATCTTTATATCACCACTAGATGTAAATGCACTGTTAGAACAAAGCAAGGAAAAATATTTTAAAAATCTATATTTTTTAGTTGATGGCAAGATACAAGGTGGTTGCACAATTTTTGAAAAGGATGGTTTCGGATATATTGAAACTTTATATGTTTTATCAGAAGCACGTGGCAAAGGAATATCAAAAATTATAGTTAATTATATATTTGATTATTTCTTGTCAAAAAATTTAAATAAAACAAAACTTGAAGTATGGGAATTGAATAAACGTGCAATAAATCTATATGAATCTTTTGGTTATAATGAGGTCGAAAAAAATTTCATGTTTCCGGGTATAACTCTTTAATTAGGTAGAATAAATATATGAATATTATATGTAAAACCACAGCTTATAATGGTTACGGTGAACCATACCTATGAGGAACCTAAATAAATAGATACGAGTAAACATTATTGGGGAAAGTTAATATTATAGATTATAATAATATATTTAAAGGAATATTTATGTATGTATAATCTAACTAATGAAACTAATCAAACAATAATAGACGTTAAAGTTGGAAGTATAACTAAAAAACATAATTATGATAAAGTAATTTTAGTAGGAACTTATTTATATAAAGATAGTGGCTATGTAGAAAATGTGAATATAGTAGTAAATGAACAAGATGGATCTGTTATAACTACAAAAATACCGTATAGTGGCTATGATTTAGAACTTTTTTTAGGAGATTTTAATGGTGATGGAAAAGATGAAATAATGGTAAGAGGTGAATATGGAGGATCAGGAGGGTATGCTATAGCAGCGATTTATGATTACATAGATGAAAAGCTTGTAGAAATATTTAATCCAGATATGTTTTCAGAAAAGTATGTATTCACGGCAAAGTATTTAGATGAATATAAAGTTCTAGTAGAGTCAGTTACCTTGAAGGAAAAATTTACT
>DKGY01000028.1:0-4301 GCA_002453475.1 Clostridium sp. UBA6758
TTGAATCTCACTCCGTTGCCCTTATTGTGAGCTATGATGATAATACATTTGAGAGTGAAAAAAAGAAATTAGATGAACAATATACTTTTTTAGATAAAAAAATCAAGTCTGATTTTAATGAAAGTAAGTATTACATTCCTGAATATGAGTTTTCAGTAGAGAGTTATGATTTTAGAGTTATAGATGAAAATGGTACTTCTAATACGGAATTTCCTAAATCCTTTGGAATGATTGGAATATCTGAAGAGAAAAAAAGTATAGCATATTTGTATTTTTATGATGGAGATCAAGATTATATAGGAGAAGAAAATGAAAAAAATCCTATGTCTAATTTCGTTAAGAGATATTTTAAATATAATTTTTAGCTATATATTATCCCTTAAGTTTTATTTAAATGTAGGTGTTCTTGCACATAAAGAAGGTATGATTGGTACAGTATATGCATAGTTTTTCCTTGTTGGTTATTGTTTTGTAGTTTATTTAAACTGCAACATAAAAAATACTGCATATTCACTTTGAATAATGCAGTATTTTAATCTGTTATATATTTTTATCAATAGATAATAAAGAATATTATGAATTAATAATAAAAGATATTAAATTCTCTATTTTTTCAAATGATGAATTAATATTTAAGGCATCATTAAATAATTTATAGGCATTTATATCATTCTCTTTAAGCCAACATAAAGACTTTTTAGGACCTAGATACCATAAGCCTTTTATACCAAAATATATTTCAAGACTATCTACTAACATCCAATGATATCTAAAATTACCTTCAATATCACCCATCTTTGCTCTATTTAGCATTTTCGTTAACCAACTTTTTTGAAAATTTATCTCTTCTAACGTAAGTTTTCTGGCGCCTTCATTAAAAAGTTCCTCTATATTCACTAATAATCTAGTACATAAATCTTTTTCATCTAAAAGAATTTTTCCACCATTAATATGGAGTAGTTCTTCTTGTTTTGTCATCATGTTTGTATCATACATCCATGCATCAAGTTGCCTTCCATTAATTATAGAAGTATCGTTCTTTTTAATGACATTATCACAAAAACATATAATGTCTATATCGCTCTCATCTGTATAAGTACCATTAGCAAAAGATCCATATAATATTATTGAATGGCAATTATATTGTTCCTTTAAATAGTTCCTTATATCTTCAATTATACTTTTTTCCATAAATCAATCTCTCCTTTAATTTTAATTTGGTTAATTAATTATATAAAAAAATTGATTTTTATGGTTCTATACACATTTATAATCATCCTCGCATAAAAAATATATATTCTAATTTAACTTTAAAAGATTAGATTGATTCATTATATTAGACTATTAAAAATTAATTATAACATATATTGTAAATAGTGTATTGTTCAATTTTCAAAGAACATTTTTGTTTCATAATTTGAGTTACCTTAATTGAAATGTTGAGAGTTAAAATTGGGTATTAATAATAAATTTTATTTATTAACTTGTTGTATGTACTCTTCTTTAGTTAATGTATATATTAAATGAAATACATCTTTTCCATTATAATCTCTCATATAATCATCTATAACTTTCATCCCTAGCCTTTCAGCAATTTTACTTGAGCTAGTATTTTCAGGAATTACTTGAGCTATATATTTATCAGCATTAAGAACATTAAATATGTAATCCACACATGCTTTAATTCCTTCTATTGCATATCCATTACCCCAAAATTCTTGCTTTAATATATATGCAATTTCTATATAATCAGTTTCTTTTATATTTACTGGTAATATACCCATTATTCCAATAACTACATTAGTTGATTTTTCTACAGCTAAATAGTAACTGTACCCAAAGTCCTCATATTGTTCTGTAATTTTATCTATCCAAACTTGAACTTCTTCATCCGAGTAAGTTTTTCCCCATCCAACAAGCATTAGTTTTTCATCTTGCAAAATGATTTTCAGTTCTTCATAATCACTTCGCTTTATCTTTCTCAATGTTAATCTTTCAGTTGTTATATTCCCCATTTGGCCTCCTAATTCAAAAATATATTTTTACTAGTATACAACTATATATTATATTTTTTCCGGAAGTTGTCAATAATAAAGTTTTTACCGACCTATGTATGTCTTATGTGATTTCTATTCGTCAGACCAGAAGATTATCTCATACTTCCTTCAGGTTTCATCTCCCAGTGGACACACCCTGTGTGCTTGATACACTAATAAAAAAGGTCTATCTTAAAATAATTTCAAGATAGACCCTATAAATTTTTATTTAATTACTTTAGCTTAACATAATTTCCAAGAGGAGTACCAACAGGCATGTGAATGTAAGCATCATCTACGTGATCAGCGTCTACTACATAAATAAAATGAGCTTCTTTAGTTTCATTTGGTTCAAAATCACACAACTTAAATTCTATCCCTTCATAGAAAGATTTATACTCTGCATAATTTTTAAAGCCTAATTTATCCAGCTCTGTTTGATTAATATCTGATTCCTTAGTTTCTTCATGCTTAAATTGATCAAAATATATTGGTTCTTTAACTCCTGCAAGGTCACTAATGAAATCACGATTATTAGTAAAAGCTTCAAGGGTGCCATCTGATGCTTTCGTCCTAAGCTCAACTTTGGGATCAATAATTTCATTTATTAA
Organism: Clostridium sp. UBA6758; assembly: GCA_002453475.1. Classification (GTDB taxonomy): domain Bacteria; phylum Bacillota; class Clostridia; order Clostridiales; family Clostridiaceae; genus Clostridium_J; species Clostridium_J subterminale. The sequence continues at coordinate 2,648 of DKGY01000028.1, forward strand.
CTTTGTATCAGAATGATTTGTCATGATTACAGTTACGTAAGCAAACTTTAATCCAGCTGTTTCGGTAATTTTTTCCATTTTATTGTTTTCCCATTTAACAGAAACTCTTTGATAATTCTTTAATGTTCCATCTTTATTTATCATTTTAGAATACTCATCATAATTATAGAAATTATCTTTATCTAATGCAGGTAACTTATCCATAATTTCAGCACTTTTTACAATATAAGTTAGATTTCCATTAGCAGACTTTTTACTAGTTATTTCTTCTCCCATAGCACATATACCATCAGCGGGAATTGGCTGTTCAGTAGTTTCTCCTGTTATATCAATAGTTTCACCAGTAGCTGGATTATACAGCACCATGAATTTTCCTGGAACTGCTTCGTATTTAATATTTTCTGCTACTTTTTTAAGTTCTTCTAACGAAATGCCATTAAGTCCACCAACTCTAATAATTTGCCCATCTCCTTCATAGCATAAATCGATAGTAATATTTCCATTTGCATATGTGGCAATCAGCGCTTTTGTACCACCAATAGTAGTTTCTTCTATACTTTCATACTTTTGGGATTGATACACATAATCGGATTGATATATTATTATCTCACCACCTCCTGCAGAAGCGTCGCCATTAAGAAAATATTTGGAGGTATCTCCTTTATATTGTTCATATCCTTCAGGAAGATATCCGGGAGTTATATTGATTAGTGGTATTCTTTCAATAAGAACTTCTGATTGAGCTTCAACAGTAGTAATTCCTGTTTTTTCGTCCTTAGTTGTCGTAAATATAATTCCTTTACTTATTCCATAAGCTGTTATTGATAGTGCTAAAGTAGCTGTAATAGCTGCAATAAGCACTATAGTCTTTTTCCTTGTCATTCCTTTACCCTTTCTATTAGGAATAGGAATAGGATCTATACCATTTACCTTTTTAATCATTTTCATCTTCTCACTTTCATATTTTTTTGAGAAATTATGTGGTTCTGTAAACTTGTCTAGTTCGTCCATAGCATCTTCTTCACCTATAAGATATTCCATTCTATCAATATCAATTTTATTATCCATACAATTCATCTCCCATCATTTCTTTTTCCATCAGTTCTCTTAACAACTTTCTTCCACGTTCATATCTTTTAGCTGCTGCTTTTTCACTGATATTTAATAATAGTGATATTTCCTTATAACTAAGTTCGTAATAACAACGATACCTAATTATTTCACGGTATTTTGATGGTAAACTAGAAAGTAATTGTACGACGATTTCTCTATCTTCTACTGTTTTCACATAAGTAGTTCCTTGTTGATTTTTACTTATCACTGGCTCGTCTACACCTTTAGTAAATAGTTCAAATTCTTTCATATTCCTACGATAGATATCAATTGAAATATTTTTTATTGTGTATGTTATTAATCGTTTTGTCTCTACACTTGCTACACTATTAATATTTCCAAGGTGTGGAATTAACTTTAGAAATGCGTCTTGAACTGCATCTTCTGCTTGACACTCATTATTTAAAATTGAATATGCAATGCCATACATTTTATATTCGTAAGCAGCATAAAGCTGCTCTAACATGTTATTTTGAAAATTTTCATCTGATGAAGCTTTCACTTAATCACTCCTTATCTTTTAAGGCATCTGAAAATAAAT
>DKGY01000028.1:4397-6793 GCA_002453475.1 Clostridium sp. UBA6758
TTATTTTTTGAAGATGCCTAAGAGTACTCTCAACTAATATAACGAATGAAACTTAAATTTGCGACATTTTTATACTGAAATATTTTATTTTGCCTTAATATACAGTATTTTACCATGAATGCTATAAATGAATGGCTTTTTAATGCAAATAATATAGATATGGTTCTTCGCGAACTTATGGAAAGAGGGACAAGACTTTGTAATGACATCTTTGGAGTAGGTCTTAATAGATAAGCAACTTATTTATGATTTTATGTAATTCTTCAATGTTGAAAAAGCGAAGATAAGAAGAGACTATTGCAGAGTGATTAACAATCATTTTGCAATAGTCTCTTTTATGATATATGTCATTAAATAATTTATAAAATAATACCTTTAGATTAAAAGTATAGTTTCTATTTATTACTTAAATTTTACATACTTTTTTTAAATATTTTCAGTAAGCGCAAATAGTGATTAGCCTCACGTAAAGTATGATCTCCCAACAAAGGTATTATTATGGATTTGACCTTACATTCCAATATTCCTTGCGTACCTTGTGCTTTGAATTTGCTGATTGCCATAGTTGCCTCGAGGCTTTCGTCTGTAATTTCAGGAATTGCCATTGACTTGTTCATGGCATTCTTTGATTCCATTAGTAACTCATCAAATTCATTTGCAAAATTATTTGCTGTCTTTATAAGTTCCTCTTCAGTTGGGTCAAGCAATCCACGAATAAATTTTGAATGCTCAGCCATAATTCTATTCCAAAAAGTTTCTTGCTCATAAGCTTCTCTTTCTAAGTCTATTTCTTCATCATTTTGCAATCTCTGTATCGTTTTTAAATAAAAATTTGCTTCTCTTAAAATATGATCAATAAGTAAAGGATAGTTAACTGTGAATACTTTGCACTCTAAAACATCTGATAACAATCTCTTTTTAAATCGTATTAAACCTCTAACTAATTCCATTCCAATCTCGTTAAGTCTACGTACCCTCTGTTCTAGCCTTTGATCATATTTCATCGGCGGAGCTCCCATCAATTCCTCCTCAGCCTCAGTCAAACTGGTAGGAATATCTACTCCTGTATAATATGCTGATGCCATTTCAGCATTTAATGTAAATGGTGTTACCACCTCACCAGACCTTAAAACACTAGGGCTAACAACGCCGTTTGAAAGTGATATAACATCGTATAAAAATTTATCAAACTCCATTCTAAACATGTCTGCTTGCTCCATAAGTTTTGAGTTCTTTGGTGTAAAACCTATTTGCAAAAAAAATGAATGCTCCTTCATAATCCTAGCAAAAAAAAGATGCAACTCCAATGATTGTCGTATAAATTCATTAGTAGATAGCATAGCTTACCTCTCTTAATATAAAATACTTATCGCTATTATTATATTAATTGTATATGTATAATGTTACTTTTTATTGTTAAGTTATAAATGTAAAGTTTAGTTTTGTAATCATTTGATATTTGCAATGATGTCAATGTTTCTCTTACCAAGATAGCACCCTTATGTGCGTAAGCTTTGAGGTGTACATTTTGGTATTTGAATATATGTTATGAAGCATATATTCGCTCTTCAGCATCTAGCATTTCATACTCAATCTAATTAGGGTGAATATTCCTTATGTTTAAGAGATTATTTTTCTCTCTTACTCTTTCTATTAATAAAACCAACTACCAATAAAATTAGGATAGAAGTCCAATAAATTATATTAATAATTATTTGTGCTAATTCCCCTACATTGTCATACAAACTATAAGATCGTTTATAAAATATTCCTGTAATGGCCATAAAAATTATAAGTAAATTAGCTGCCTTTTTATTTTTGATATACTGAACTATAAAATATATTCCTATAATAGTGAAAATTAAAATTGCACCATAATCAATGCCCATAACCATAACTCCTTTTAAAAAATATTATATTTTTCTCTATGTTAATCCACATAGAAACAACAGCTCTTCACAAATTCATCATTTATTAAGGTTTATTTGTAACTGTGCTTGTTCAGACAAATTTTCTTTTAGAATAGTAATAACTTTATGGTAGTCACTGTTTTTAAAATGAAATGTTTGCTCCATAAAACCTCCAAATAGTTTTACTTTTACATCCTTTGAATTGGTTATTACAACTTTTTCAATTTCATTCCATACTATACGCTCTTTATAGGTATACATGGATATGAAACCCTTTGAGTTAATTCCTTGTTTAATCCAAATACTTATGAACATTAAAATACCTAATACTCCTGTTATATAATGAATCCAAGTATTAGCATAAAAAAACATAATACCTATGAAAATAATAATACCAAACAATACAGTAATAACTTCTATAGGTCTTTTTCTTGTTGGTATTATTAATACTTTCATATATTTTAAATGTTTTATAATAATTGAAAT
>DKGY01000028.1:6903-7030 GCA_002453475.1 Clostridium sp. UBA6758
TAACTAAAACCGCAAATACTATTTTTGTGTACTTCAATTTCCCATCCCCTTACTATATAAATAGTCTCTAATTCTAAACATCGACATACAAATCAATTATACCCCAATAAAAGTAAAAACAAAATAA
>DKGY01000080.1 GCA_002453475.1 Clostridium sp. UBA6758
CAGATATTGGTATAGCTATGGGTGGTGTCGGTTCAGATGCGGCAATAGAAGCTGCTGACGTTGTAATAATGACTGATGAACCTTCAAAGATTGCATCTGCAATAAAAATAGCTAAGAAAACAAGAGCAATAGTTATGCAAAATATTGTCTTTGCTTTAGGTATTAAAGCAATAATATTAGTACTTGTGGCTCTTGGATTAGGAACTATGTGGGAGGCTGTATTTGGTGATGTAGGTGTAACACTAATTGCGGTATTAAACTCTATGAGAGCAATGAAAACAGAAAAAAATCTTAATTCTTAGCAATCAATATTCTTAAGTAGCGAAGCAAATATATAATTAAATAACGTATTCAGAATACCGTATTATTCATAGTGAATATGCGGTATTTTTGTTTTGTAATTCAAATATATTATTGAATTTGTAGATATTGCGAATTANNAATTTGTTCTTTGAAAATTGAATAATGCGGTGTTAGGAAATGTATGTATTTACATAGATTATTTTATATGTAACAAATTGTATGATATAATTTATTGATTAGATTTATTATATATTACATATAAAAGAATGGAGGGTATACATGGGTATTATTATTGTAGCTATCTTTGCAGGGTTGGTAATATTAAGCATTCTAATCTCAAAGACAGACAAGACTTCAAATCAATTAATGCTTCTAGGTATAGAATTTACTGTTGTAGGAGCAGTGTTTCTAATAATGGTCTCTTTTTTTAATTCTATTACTTTAGGTTGGTTAGGAGTAGTCCTAACAGCAATTGGTTTCATAGTTAATATATTCGGGTTTAATAAAAAATAGTAAATTTTATTTGTAGTGTTCTTATAAAGTATAGCATCTATAAAATATAATAATTTCTTGGATGCCGCATTATTCAGAATTGAATTTTGCGGTGTTTTTACGTCGCATTTCAAATAAATAATAAACTAACCAAGGATGTAGGATAACCCTACATTATTTTTTGAAAATTGAATAATATGTTATAATTAATTCGTGATAGTAAAATAAAGCGTAATAGATAATGAAAAAATTATTAATCATAGGAGGGAATATGAAAAAATATAGTTTATGCAATTGCTTGGTTATCAACAGGGATAGTAGTTTCAATTGCTATTTATGTAACTAAAAGTGCAGCTCCATTATTAGCAATGTTAATTCCTACATTCATAATGGGGTCTGATAAGAAAGAAGATTAAGTCACAATCTTTTTATGTTACGAAGTGAATTGACGAAAAACAAAATTGTATTCTTGTATTTAACGAGAAATGAGGGTGGTTGCATTGGTAATTTTCTAAGTTTTCCTGATTTGTGAGGAAAAGATAATACATGTTTAATGCTAATGAGACATGTAGTTTTATATCAGAAATTAATGAGCATTAAGCTCTTGTATAAAAAGCATGGTAATCTTTATAGCAGATGAATTATAAGAAAATAATATGAGGTGTTATATAATGAAAGAAGAATTAACTAAAAATTCTAAAAAATATGATTTGCTCGATGGTTATAGTATTGAAAATGCCAATTGGGAGGAGTTCTCTCCGTATTTTGCAGTATATGAAATATTTGATGCAAATATATGGTTTAGGCAGAGTTTTAATTTGAGTTGTGAAGTACTAAAAGATGATGAAGATTGTTATTGGATCAAAAAAATGATTGTATAATAGGAGGAGTTTCACTAGAACCTAACTATATGAGTTGCTTATTTTTAATACCACCATATGACAACGAATTTGAGAAGGTATTAGGTAAGCTTAAAAATATTTTAATAAGTTGGTCTGATAAAAGCGAAGAAATATATGCAGGTAATGTTAAGCAAGAATACGTTAAATATTATCAAAGGCTTGGGTTTAGAACAGGAGAATCTAGAAGATGTATGATTAGACCTACGGAGAAGTTTCAGGTGATTTGGAATGATGATTATAGAATTGCTCCAGCAAGAAAAGAAAACCAAATGGAAATAGCTGAATTCTATAAGGATGCTTTTAAAAATGTGGAAGATTTTCAAAGTAAGTTAAGTGTTGAAGAAATAAATGGAGCAATTCAAGATTATTTTGATAATAATTCTGAAGATAGTTTAGTAAATAAGGCTTCCACACTAGTTTATGATAAGAAAACAAATCAGTTAATTGGGGCAAGTTTAATATCCATTTGGGAAGAATGGCCCAATGTATATGATTTTGCAGTTAAGCCGTCATTCCAAGGAAAAGGAATAGGAAATAATATGTTAAAGTATGCACTAACTATTTTAAAAGAAGAGTATCCTGTACTTAGATTATTTGTAACATTAGGAAATGATGCAGAACTGTTTTATTCTAAATTAGGATTTTTAAGTGGAATAGAAACCACTGAAATGATTTTGCCAGCTATAGAATAGAGATAAATACTTATTTCAAACACAAGTCTATGAAACAAAATGTTTTCTAAAAAACCGTAATATTCAGTAATGAATTCTACGGTTTTTAATGCGTAATTAAACTACCTTCAGTACTAAGAATATTGAAAATACGTATTTGTTAACGGGATGATACATTATTAGGAAAAATTTATATTAACATAAATTGTTTGTCATGGTATAAGTTTAATGGTAAAATTTATATATGGATAGATAAGTACGAATTGTAAAATATTATAAATATGATTTTTAAATTTGAAATGGAGTGTGAAGATATTGGATGCTCATATTATTAAATCACAAATATTAAATAAGAACCATGACTTTTCTGGAGTCATATTCCTCTCAATTGATGGAAAAAAAGTTATACAAGAAGCTATGGGGGAAGCTAATATAAGTGAACATATTAAAAATCATATAAATACGAAATTTCCAACAGCATCTGGATGTAAGATTTTTACCGCTATTGCGATATTAAAATTAATTGAAATAGGAAAATTGTCATTAGATGATTCGGTTACAGATTGTTTGCCGAACTTCTTCACGTATATGGATAATTCGGTGACAATTCGCCATCTACTTACCCATACATCAGGATTTAGCGATTATTTTGATGAGGAAGATAATGAAGCTGATGTTTATTATGCTAAGGTATGGGAAAATATTCCGATGTATGCTATGAAATCGCCAAATGATTTTTTGAGATTGCTTAAAAATAAAAAAATGGAGTTTAAACCTGGTTCTCGTTTTAAATATAATAATGGTGGATTTGTAATACTTTCTATGATTATAGAAAAAGTTTCAGGAGTGGATTTTCCACTTTTTATCCAGAAATACATTTTTGACATATGTGGAATGAGTCATAGTGGTTATTTTTCGATGGACAATCTTCCATGTGATACTGCAATTGGTTATACAGACAATGGAAAGGGAGGCTTAAAGTCTAATATTTATTCTGTGCCTATCATTGGCGGTGGAGATGGAGGGGCATATACTACTGCAAGTGATATGTATTTATTCTGGGATGCTTTGATAAATGGAAAACTGATATCGGTTCAGAATGTACAAGCTATGTGTACTCCACAAATAAAAACTGGAGAAAATGGTAGTGCTTATGGATATGGTGTATGGTTAGATACATGTAATAACATGGTTATGAAAATTCATGTTATGGGTGGCGATCCTGGAGTCTCTTTCAGAAGCGCTTATTATCCACATAACAAAAGTGTGTGTACTGTTTTATGTAATCGTGATGCAGGTAGTTATATGGCACTTAAAGTAGTTGAAGATATGATGTCCACCATGTAAGTTGAAAGTAACAATACATGATAGAGCTATTTAGAGATAGGATTGAGATTGAATATTCGTAATTCAACATTAATATGATTATATAATTAAATAACTGAATAGTATGGTATTTGAATATATAACGATAGGGATTTAAATCATAATAGTATTATAATGTGTAGCAAGGATTATTTATATGATTATTTATGCTTATAACTTATNNTAGGATATAGTGAAGTTATGAAGCTATAAGTTATGGGAATAGTCTGTATTTGCAGTTAATACGCTTCTTCTTATAATGTGAAGTAATACATATGAAGTGGAATAAAGGGAAAAAATACTGATTCCTATAGATCAGACGAAGGTGTATGATATTTGCTTTCATATGGGTGAGCAATAATAAATCACTTAACAGTGTGGAATGGATTATAAAAATTAAAATTTAACAATTATATACATGCAAACAAATAATATGTAAATTACACTATAATAAGTTTTAAACGAAACTATAATTAAGGAGGCACAAAATGGAAGATTTTAATATGAAGTTTAGAGAAATGAGTGATGATGAATTTGATAAATTCGCTGAGTGGGATATTCTAAGTTATTCAAAAGACTTAATAAAAGCCGGTCTATCCACCGAAGAAAATGCACTTGAGGATGCAAAAAAAAGTTTTAATGAATTGCTTCCACAA
>DKGY01000081.1 GCA_002453475.1 Clostridium sp. UBA6758
AGTGCTTCATGTAATGAAATATTATATTTCATTACATGAAGCACTTATTTTTTGAAAAACAAAAAAATAAAAATATTATAGTAATAATTACCCATGAAAGGTAATAACAATTAAGTAAGAAAGGGTGAGTTGCATGATTACTAAAGATGTTTTAGATATACTATCTCCTTCTATTAGAACTGAAGTTATGAACTATGACCATGGTGGGAAGCTGCAGGAAATTAGATTAAAAGCTAACAAACCTCTCATATTCATAAGTAATAATAAGGAGATAAGAACAAGTTATAATACAAAACTAGAGGACATAAAGATAATAATTCAAAAGATAAGTAGCTACTCTATATACGCTTTTGAGGAAGAAATCAAACAAGGGTATATAACTATTCAAGGTGGTCACAGAGTTGGTATTTGTGGCACATGTGTTTTGGAAGGAAACTCTCTCAAGACTATAAAACACATATCTTCAATTAATATACGTATTGCACGAGAAGTAAGGGGATGTAGTGAGGGAATTCTACCTTTTATTATTAAGGATAATACCATATTAAACACTATAATAATATCTCCACCTAAATGTGGGAAGACAACTATATTAAGAGATTTATCAAGGGAGATATCTAATGGATTATCAAGATATGGGTTAAGTGGTAAAAATGTAGCTATCATTGATGAAAGAAGTGAAATTGGAGCTTGTTATAGAGGGGTTCCTCAAATGGATGTAGGCATTAGGACTGATATATTGGATAATTGCCCGAAAAGTCAAGGTATAATTATGGCTATTAGAAGTATGGCTCCTCATATTATAATATGTGACGAAATAGGGACCTATAAGGATATGGAGAGTATTGTGGCAGCATTAAATTCAGGAGTAAATGTAATAACTACTATCCACGGATTTAATGAAAAAGACCTTTATAATAGACCAGTATTTAAAGAAATCTTAGAAAATAAAGTTTTTCAAAGAGCTGTAATTTTAAGTAATAAGTGTGGCATTGCAACCATAGAATATATATATGATTTTACAAAAGGTGAGAAAGTAAGGGGGTGGTAATAGATGATAAAAGTAATAGGTTTTATTCTCATAGTAGCTTCATCTACTATTTTAGGATTTTCCTATGGTGAGAAATTTAAAAAGCGAGTTAGGGAGTTAAAGGAATTCCAGCGAGGAGTGTATGTATTAAAGAATGAAATTAATTTTACCCATGCATTACTTCCAGAAGCTCTTAATAAGGTTTATGAAAAATGTGAAGAACCCATAGCTGGAATTTTTAAGGAAGCGTCGGAATTACTTCTTAGTAACGAAGAATGTGATGTAAATAGTTGTTTCATTCAAAGTCTAGATAAAAGAGTGGATAAATTGTCCTTAACTAAAGATGACCTAGGTATATTTTTAGATTTTACTAAAAGCTTAGGAGAGATGGATATAGAAGGACATAATGATATGTTTGCACTGACTCTAGAAAATCTGGGAAAAGCAATTAAGAATGCCGAATATAACATTGATAAAAATGTAAAGATGTATAGGTATCTAGGATTTTCCTTTGGTGCCATGATAGGAATTATTTTAATGTAAGGAGGCGTATGAATTTTGTTAGATATAAGTATAATAGTGAAAATAGGTATAGTTGGAATAGTAATGATAGTTTTAGATAAGGTTTTAGATAGTGGAGGTAAAAAGGAGTATGCAGTCATTAGTAATTTAGCAGGAATAGTAATAATACTTATATTAGTGATTAGCTTAGTTTCAAAGTTATTCAATGCAATACAAACTTTATTTTACTTTTAGGAGGAAGCTATGGATATTATCAAAATAGTATCCTTTGCACTAATAACTCTTCTTATTGTGATAATGGTAAAAAAGGAAAGACCAGATATTGCTCTTTTAATTAGCCTAATAGCAGGCATAATAGTATTTATGTTTTTAGTTAGTAAGCTAACCATAATAGTAAATTTCCTTCAAACCTTATCCAATAAAGCTAATATAGACATAGTGTACTTGGATACAGTATTTAAAATTTTAGGTATCGCATATTTATCATCCTTTTGTAGTGAAATATGTAGAGATGCTGGTGAGAGTAGTATTGCATCAAAGGTAGAATTTGCCGGAAAAATATTAATTCTTACTCTTGCAATACCAATACTAATGGCTGTGATGCAAACAATATTAAAGATAATGTAGGTGTAAATATGAAAAAAAGTATATTTATTTTAATAGTTATGATCATATTTTTAATTCCTATAAAAGCTTATGGCAATGATGAAGTAAATATAGATGATGAGCAAATGAGCAAAATAAATGGACTATATGATTATATAAGTAATCTAGATACGGGAAGTGAATTACTAAAAGATATGTCTCCTAAGGAATTTGTACAAAGTTATATGAAAGGTGGACAAGATTCTTTAGAAAGAAAAGAAATATTAAAGATGGCCTTAGGATATGTGTTTAAAGAAATAGTAGTATCTTTTAAAATAATAGGACAACTTATCATAATTGCTATAGTTTGTGCACTGCTAAACAACCTACAAAATGCCTTTAGCAATGAAAAATTGTGTAATGTGGCATATTTTGCTTGCTTCTCAGTAATGATTATATTGATTGCTCGAGGCTTTTATATAGGAGTGGAATTAACACAACAGGTTATAAATAGTATAAGTGATTTTATGGTAGCATTAATGCCAGTGCTAATAATGTTACTGGCAAGTGTAGGAAGTGTGAGTCAAGCAGTAGTAATGGATCCTATTATTATGGGTGTATGTACCTTAGGAACTAAGCTTTATTCATCTATAATCATACCTATAATTTGTATGAGCTTTGTCTTAGACTTTGTAAATAACATATCTAGTGAATATAATATTAAGAATTTGACTAGTTTACTTAAAAAGTTTGCTCTATGGGTTCAAGGAATTTTTCTTACAATTTTTGTAGGTATCATTACAATAAGAGGAATTGTAGGAAATAGTTTTGATGTGGTAACCACAAAAACAGCTAAATTTGCCATGGATAGTTTTATACCCGTAGTAGGTAAAACTTTATCTGATGCCTTTGCTACAGTGGCTAGCTACACTTTACTTTTAAAAAATTCAATTAGTTTATTAGGTGTAGTAGTACTTATATCTATAATTTTACTTCCTATAATAAAGATTTTTGTTATGGGATTCATGTATAAGCTTACTTCTGCATTATTACAACCAGTAAGTGATAGTAAGGTAACAAATATTATAGATGCAGCAGGGGGATCTCTCATGTTACTTGGTTCTTGTATTATATGTGTTAGTGTAATGTTTTTTATAATGATAACTATAATAGCTGCCACAGGTAAAGGATTTATTCTAATGTAGGATACTAGATTAATTTATGTTAAAAGTAGGTGATGGAATGATAGAAGCCTTAGGGGAATGGATAATAACCATATGTGTGGCCATATTTTTTTCTACTGCAGTACAAATGATATTGCCAGATAATTCATTAAAAAAGTATTGTAATTTTGTTCTTGGATTAATTGTCTTTGTAGTTATATTAAGTCCTATTTTAAAAATATTTAATGGAGATTTACAAATGAACAAAATAATTGAAGAGTCGTCAGAACTGGTATTCAATGATCAAAGTGACAAAAATTATGAAGAATATAGACAGGCTAATATAAATAGTACCTTAGAAAGATTTAAAGAAAATTTAGAAAAGCAATGTATAGCTGATTTAGAGAAAAATTTTAAAGGAGATCAATATAGTGCCAAGGTAGAAGCAGTTTATGATAATGAAAATAGCATTTTTCTAATTGAAAGAATAGAGATAGGAATTAATGATGGTTCAGTGGAGAGGGTTAAAAAGGTGAAAATTGGGGATGAGTCAGTTCAAGTAGACAATCAAGATTCTTCAACAGATAAAAAATCAATAGAGGTTAGGAATTTTATTAGCTCTAACTACGATATAGATGAAGAAAATATATATGTATACAAGCTTAAGAATAATTAAACATAAATTTTAAATAGAAGTTTGGGGGGATAAAAGTGTCAAATAATCTTAAAAAAGTATTTGAGGATATTTTTAAGGGAAAAGGAGGTGAGAACAAACAGCAAGAGAAGGAGTCTAAACCTACTATAGGCGAAAGTGGAAAAAAGCCTAAAGTAATTAATTCTAATCTATTAACAAATTTAGCTATAGTATTTTTAGTTGGAGTTTTACTATTAATAGTAGGAAGTATGTTTACAAAGGATAATAGTCCAAAGGGGAGTGACAGTGGCACTGCTAATGTAGTGGCAATGAGTGGTGATGAAATACAAAAGAATACAGACACTAAATCTTCTGCTGTAGATAAGGCTTATAAAGAGAAGATGCAGGAAGAATTAATTAGTTTATTAGAGAAAATAGAAGGCGTGGGTAAAGTTCACTCTATGATTTACTTCGGAAGTGGACAAGAGCAGGTGCCAGTATTTAATGAAGAAACTTCTACTAGTGTTACAAATGAAAAGGACAACGGTGGTGGACAAAGAGAGATAACACAAGAAAATGGTGGAAGTACTGTAGTTATGGAGAATAAGGAAAATGAACAACAACCATTTATAACAAAAACTTATAATCCAACTATTACAGGAATTTGTGTAGTAGCTGAAGGAGCTGGTGATTCAGTGACAGAATTAAGGATACGTCAAGCTGTAATTAAACTATTTGGTCTTTCAGATGATAAAGTACAGGTATATCCTATGAAAAAGTAGCATATAAATGTGATATAAATAAAAAATTCGGGGGGAACTATAATGAATAAAAAACAAACTATAATTATCTCTTCACTAGTAGTATTAATTTTATTTGCAGGTTATTTAGCAACTCAAGTAAATGGACCACTTTATGTAAGTAATGAAAAGAGTGGTGATGGAACTGCAGTTAGTGCATCAACTAATTCAAATTATTTTACAGAAGCAAGATTGCAACGTGATAACAATGCAACTAAAACTCTTCAAACTTTAAAGGCTTTATTAGATGATGAAAGTACTCCACAAGATCAAAAGGCAGAGGCTGCTGATGAATATAAGAATTTAGCACTTCAATCTGATAAAGAAGTTAAAATTGAATTAGCTCTTAAAGCTCAAGGATTTGAAGAAGCTCTTTGTACTTTAGACAAAGAAAAGGCTACAGTGATAATTAAACATGAAGGCGAACTTTCAGACCAACAAGTTAGACAAATCAAAGATGTAGTTATGAGTAAAGCTGATATAAAAGATATAGAAATAAAAGTAGCTGAATAGCAAAAATTATTTTGTTTTTAAAAACAGTAGAGTTAAAATCTGCTGTTTTTAATATATTTATAGGGTAATATTTATAAAAGTGGGTAATATAAAAATAATGAGTATTTCTATTATAAAATTTGTAAAAGAAATTGTTATCTGATATAATATGAATATTATTAATCACACTGGTAAGGGGGTAGTGAATTATGGAAGAAAATATATTAAATGAAGTTCCTACAGAGGAAGAAGTTGGTATAGTAAGAATATCTGACGAAGTTATTGGTGTAATAGCTAGTCTTGCAGCATCAGAAATAGAAGGTGTTGCAGGTATGAGTGCTGGATTAGTAGAAGATATAAGTAAGAAGCTCACTGGTAAAAAGAATGTATCAAAGGGCGTTAAAGTAACTATGGATAATGATTCTGCAGTAATAGATTTACATATGTCCGTGGAGTACGGTATAAAGATACCGGATATGTGTTTAAAGGTGCAGAAAAACGTTAAAAGTACTGTTGAAACTATGACAGGTTTAAATGTATCATTAGTTAATATTAACGTTCAGAATATTATATTTCCTAAGATGAACAAAGAAGAGGAAATAGAGTAATTTTAAACACCCTCTAGTGAAGAGGGTGTTTCCATGTGTAAAATTAATTTATAGAATGTTATGATGTGGAGTTTAATTTCAATTTTAGGCATCTTCAAAAAATAAATAAGTCAGAATGCTCGTCTATTTTGTATTATACTGCGTTAACAGAACCCTTAGATAGTGCTACTATCTGCGGAACCTGTTTCCTTGTCTAACTCAAAATATACTTCCCATCTTTGACTTATTATTTATTTTCAGATGCCTTA
>DKGY01000049.1 GCA_002453475.1 Clostridium sp. UBA6758
ACATTTATTTTGTTTTAGGGCTATTGGATGAAATTAATTGAAAATTAATTAAGAAAAAGTGCTACTCTTTGCAGGATGGGGCACTTTTTTCTTTGCTTTTAACTTCTATATCAAGATCAAGGAATTTAATCTTAATTTTTAAATGATGTATAAAGAGATTATGTTTTAGAATTAATCTAATTACATAAATAACTGATATATACTTTATAAAAGTATCATACATATCCAATACCACCACCTTAGCTATAGTAAAATATATCACCAATAAACCAGAAGGATAAAACGTTCAAAACCGACCTAGCCATCTTCTACGGATTTCAAAATATTGCTTTAGAATTATGCAATAATTGCGTAGAATATATACGCAAGAATAAAATGGAAAAACAGCACTTGAAGGTGATACGGTGAACCGTATCATAAGTAAATGGGGCTTTTTACTAATAAGGTAAAGAAAGTATAATATATATGCCTATTGATTATATAAACTCTTTAAAATAATGTAATTTAAAAATGCAGCAGGTTTTATCCGATGACTACCCACTCTAATACTCCCATCTTATTCAAAGTGGGGAGTAAGCGGCTACGACCCTGGATAACGATTTTCCCTANNCTTCAGTGGGAGTAAAAACCCACTCTGAAGTAAAGAATTCTGTTTATAGAATGGTTAACAAATTAATATTAAGTTTAATATAATGTAATATTAATTTAAGGAGAAAATTATAATGTATAATGGTATAAAAAAAGATTATAAGCCAGCAGGTCCAACTAATTTATACGCTTACTTTGTTGGAGAAAACCCAGCTACTTCATTTAATCCTACAAGTGTATATCCTCAAATAAATGAAAGTGCATTTATAGGACCATTTTCAAGTGTAATAGGTGATGTGGTAATAAAAAATAACGTATTTTTAGGTGCTAATGTAGTGCTAAGAGCAGATGAGGGAACACCGTTTTATATAGGTTATAATTCTAACATACAAGATGGAGTAATATTTCATGGGCTAAAAGATGCTAAATACTCTGTAAATGGTATAGGGTATTCAATATATATTGGGAATAAAGTAAGTATAGCTCATGGAGCATTAATTCATGGACCAGCGATAGTAGGAGACAATACATTTGTTGGTTTTAATTCAATTGTATTTAATGCTATAGTAGAGGACAATTGCTATATTGATACAGGAGCAATTGTAACAGGAGGAATTAGGATAGCTGAAAATAGGTATATTCCAATTGGTGCAATTATAAATACACAAGCCAAGGCAGATAATCTTTTAGAAGTACCAAAGGAAAAATCAGATTTTTCAGAAAAGGTTATTAAAATTAATGTAGAGCTTTCAGAGGTTTACGATTTGAAATTTGGTGATACACGTTGTAGTTGCGGTCTTTGTTGTAATCATAATACATTAATTCACAATTAGACAAAAATCATAGTTACTAACTTTATTCATTATAAATATAAGCACTATTCTAAATATTTGTCAGTAATAAAAGGTAGGATATGTAAATATTCTATCTTTTTTACTGGCAAAAAACAACACTTGCTACCGAATGGAGAAACGTACCATAAGTAACGTAGACTTTTTTTATAAACGTTGAAATCATTAAGCTTGAGTAGAATGATTAAAATACTCTAACTAAGGCATCTTCAAAAAATAAATAAGTCAGAATGCTCGTATATTTTGTGTTATTATTTATTTTCAGATGCCTAAATATTTAAATGTAAGAAAATTTAAAAATATTTATTGACATATAGTGTAATAAGTTATATTATAAATACATAATATCGATTTGATATTATCTAATCGAAATTAAGTTGAGGTGGAAAATAATTTGGATAAACATTTTATAGATAAGGAAGAGGAATTCCTAAAAAACTATGATGAGAATGATTATAAAAGACCAAGTGTTACAAATGACATTATAATATTTACAACTGCTGATATGGAAGAAGATAATCTTCGTAAGGTACCCAAAAGAGGAATGCAGGTTATTTTGATTAAAAGAGATGACTATCCCTATATAGATAAATGGGCTCTTCCAGGTGGATTTGTTGGTATAGAAGAAAGCTTAGAGGCGGGTGCCAAGAGGAAACTTAAGGAGAAGACAGGAATAGACAATGTTTATACAGAGCAGCTCTATACTTTTGGAGATGTTGACAGAGACAAAAGAACAAGGGTTATTAGTGTAGGAAATATTGCTTTAGTAGAAAAAAACAGCATAAATTTAAAAGCGGTAGATTTACAAAAGAAAAGTGGATGGTTTTGGATAGATAAAACTCTTATTAGTTCTGAAAAGTATGAGGAATATATAGAAAACAAACATCTTCTATCTCTTAAATCCATTGATGAAACGATAGTAATGAATTATGAAGTAACAGAGAAAATAGGAAGAGACATTTTTAGAAAGAAAGAAACTGCTTATAGATTATTAAATAACTCTACAGATGAATTGGCTTTTGATCATTATAAGATATTAGATTATGGAATAGATAGATTGAGAAATAAAGTAGAGTATACACCAATTGCCTTTAATCTTTTGCCAAGAGTATTTACTGTAAAAGAACTGCAGAATGTCTATGAAGCAATAATGGGAAGAGAAATTTTAAACTTCAGAAGAAAGATGGGAGAAATGATTATAAAAACTGATGAAAAAATAGAGGGTAAACCTTTTAGACCAGCGAAGGTATTTAAATTTAATGAAAATTGGGAGCATAATTTTTAAAAGTGAGGAGGTTATGAAATGATTTACTTTAATAGTGAGAGAGTTGAGGTTAAGAAATTTCCTAATGGTGAATCTCTGATTCATAGTGAAAATTTAAAGTTAAGAAGTGATGATAATGAGATTAGAGTTTATTTTGAGAATGATGAGGATATAACTCATTTAATGTTTTTGAAAAGTCATTTAGATGAATTAAGAATAAAATGTAATTTAATACTTCCCTACATGCCGTACAGCAGAATGGATANNGGACTGAAGGCATAACTATTTTTACATTAAAGCATTTGTGTAAGCTAATTAATAATTTAAACTTCGAAAGTGTAACCATCTATGAGCCACATTCAGAGGTATCAACCGCACTATTAGATAGAGCTAAGATAGTGAATATGTCAAAAATGTTAGCTGAGAGGCTCTTAAAAGAATTGGATAATGGAAAAGAAGAGGTATATTTAGTTTATCCCGATGCAGGTGCAGCAAAGAGATATGGGAAAGAAATAGGCTATGAAAAGATCTTAACTGCAAGCAAGGAGCGTGACTTTAAAACAGGGTTTATTAAGAAGTTAGAGATTAATGGGGATGTGGAAAGTAAAAGCTTTAGGGCCATTATAGTGGATGATTTATGTTCAAA
>DKGY01000021.1 GCA_002453475.1 Clostridium sp. UBA6758
ACTTAAAAGTATATCATATTTTTTATCTACAAAATCTATAATTACCTTTTCTAATTCTCTTTCAGTCATCTGACCATGACCTATAGCAACTCTAGCTTCTGGCACTAACTTTTGTAAATACGTTGCCATATCACTTATGGTTTCAACTCTATTATATACAAAAAATACTTGTCCTCCTCTATTCATTTCTCTAATTATCGCATCTCTTATAAGTTGATCATTAAATTCTACAACATAGGTTTGAATAGGATATCTCTCCTCAGGAGGAGTTTCTATTATACTTATATCCCTTACTCCTGTTAAAGACATGTGTAGGGTTCTAGGAATAGGAGTAGCACTTAAAGTTAATACATCTATGTTTTTCTTTATTTCCTTTATCTTTTCCTTGTGACTAACACCAAATCTTTGCTCTTCGTCTACAATTAATAAACCTAAGTCTTTAAATACTACACTCTTTTGCAACAACTTATGAGTTCCTACTATAATATCTAAATTTCCTTCTCTTAGAGCATTTAAAGTTTCTTTGACTTGAGAAGCTGTTCTAAATCTACTAATCATTCCTATTTTGATAGGAAAATCTGAAAACCTTTTTAACATATTTTTATAGTGCTGCTCTGCTAGTATAGTAGTAGGTACTAATATAGCTACCTGTTTTCCATCCATAACACATTTAAATGCAGCTCTAAGAGCAACTTCTGTTTTCCCATATCCAACATCCCCACAAAGAAGTCTATCCATAGGTTTGTCGCTTTCCATATCTATTTTTATATCCTCTATTGCAGTTAACTGGTCTGGAGTTTCCTCGTATGGAAATTCTCCTTCGAACTGACTTTGCCAAGGGGTGTCCTTCGCATATTTATGACCTTTTAGTGTATTTCTAATAGCATAAAGCTTAACTAAATCTTCAGCAATATCTTCCACAGATTTTTTTACTTTACTCCTAGCCTTTGCCCATTCACTTCCACCAAGTTTGTTTATTTTTGGTGATTTACCTTCACTACCAATATATTTTTGTACTAAATCTAATTGTTCTACAGGAACATATAAAGTATCTCCTGAGTTATATTCTAAAACTAGATAATCTTTTTTATTTCCCTGCACATCTAATTGGTTAATCCCTTTATATACACCAACTCCATGGTTTACATGTACTACATAATCACCAAGCTTTAAATCTGTAAAGCTTTTTATTTTTCCTGCTCCTTTTTTAGTAGTTCTTCTTGTAGCTTTCCTCTTAGATTGACCGAAAACCTCAGAGTCTGATATAATACATACTTTTAAATCAGGATACTCAAAACCTTTAATAGAACTTCCAAATGTTACTACTACTTCCCCTTGCTGAATGCTAGAAACTAAATCTTTATAAGTAGCTTCTATACCCCTGTCTCTTAAAGTGTCAATTAACCTTTCTCCTCTCGTTCTTGTTCCAGACAAAATTAAAGTTCTATATCCTTTTTTCTTTTTCTCTATGATATCCTCAATAAGCATGTCTAACTGTCCATGATAATCATGAATTGTAATTTGAGAAAATGCTATTAAAATTCTTGGTTTTAACACTTTAGAAGTAGTTGCTAAACTCTGCAAAGTTATAGTATTGCTTACTTCTAAAATTTCTTCAATCATTTCTTTAGGTATTAGCAGCTCTCCTTGTTTAGGTAAAATATTACCTCTGCTTAAAAAGTTCTCATAGTTCTCCTCAAATTCAAAGTATACACTATCCAACTTACCCATAGACCTATTTACATCGTCCATTACAATTAAACTATCTTTAAAATAGTCTAAAAATGTAGTTTTATTTTTATAAAAATAAGGAATATAACTATCAATAGTTTCAAAAGTCCAAGTTTCTTCCAAACTCTCTAAGTTTGTCTTAACTGTAGAATTTATTCTTTCTAAGGCATCCTTATCTTTAGATTTTTTAAATCTTGATATGGCTCCATCTAATTCATCTTTAATTTCTTGTTTTGCAAGATTTATAAGTTCTTCTGTAAGAATTATCTCTTTTGCCGGAAATATCTCTATTTTATCTACTTTATCTATGCTTCTTTGATTATCTTTATTAAAAGTTCTTATGGAATCTACTTCATCATCAAAAAGCTCAATCCTAAAGGGCATGCTACTAATAGGAGGATAAATATCTATAATCCCCCCTCTAACTGAAAATTGACCTATATTTTCTACAACACTACACCTTTCGTAACCACACTGTACAAGCTTTTCACTAAGTTCCCTTATATCTACTGTGCTCCCTAAAGAAATTTCAAATAAAAATTTCTTGAATAGCTCTACAGGAGCATAAGATGCTGCTAAAGCCTCTATAGAGGTTACAACAATATTTCTTTCCTCTTGAAGAATCTTATTTAATACCTTCAGTCTCTCCCATCTCAAATCTCCAGATACAGCTTCTACATTGTAAAAAGTAACTTCCCTTGTGGGAAAATAATATACATCGTTACAATAAAAGCTAAGATCCTCATATATATTTTTAGCTTCCATATCATTATGAGTTAGCACCAGCATACTTTTTTCTATATCTTCATAAACACCATATAATAAGTAGCTCTTACCAGATTCCGAAAGGCCATGTATGCCTAATGGATACTTTTCTTCATTTATGCATCTCTTTATATCTTTATATTCACTACTTAACTTTAAAGGTGTCATTACTCCTTTTAGTCTCAAAATATCACCTCTTAAACTATTTACTACTTCCCTGCATTAAAAGAATTAAATTTATTCATAGCTTGATTAATTCCTTCACCTATGATTACTGCTACTGCATCTACAGCTGCCTCAAAGGATTTCTCTACAATCTCTCTATCCTCATTGGAAAATCTTCCTGTAACAAATTCAACTAAATCATAGGTTGGCTGTCCAATTCCAACTTTAATCCTCGAGAAACTATCAGTACCTAAATGAGCAATTATATTCTTAATACCATTGTGACCGCCTGCACTTCCTTTTCCCTTTATTCTAAGCCTTCCAACTTCTAGACTAATATCATCGTATACAACTATAATATTTTCCACTGGTATTTTATAAAAGTCAATTATACTTCTAACACTTTCACCACTTAAATTCATATAAGTTTGAGGTTTTAAAAATATAACCTTTTCATTAGCTATACTGCTCTCACCGTATACTCCTTTAAATTTTGTCCTATTTATACTAAAGTTATACTTTTTTTCACACATATCAACTACATCAAAACCTACATTATGTCTTGTTTTATCATACCTATCTCCTGGGTTTCCTAATCCTACAACTAAATACATAATAACCTCCAAAATATTTTATAACATAAATAACTCTCTATATAATAAACTATTGTTTTCTATAAAAATAATCTTCTTTGACTATTATACTAGAAGTTTTCCCTAAAAACAAAAGTAGCATCCTTAAATGCTACTTTTTATATATTACTCTGGAATTTTTATTTCAAAATCAACATAATCACCATTTTTGAATACTGTGTATTTTATTGTATCTCCATTTTTAAACTTACTCATTATAGAATTTATATCACTGACAGTATTAACTTTCACACCATTTACTTCTACAATTATATCTGTAGGTCTGATTCCAGCTTCATAAGCCAAGCCATTTCTAGTAACTTCCTTTGCATATACTCCATCAATACCATTTTCACTTTGCGAAATAGCCCCTTCGCCATAGACTCCCATATGGTTAATAAGAGAATCCTGCTTATCTAAAATACCATAGGCAATAGGTTCTAGATCCTCAGCAGAAATATAGAAACTATTTTTCAAAAATTCATTATGATATGTCATAGAAGTATTATTTACTCCTATAAGCTCCCCATCCAAGTTGCATAAAGCTGCTCCAGTATTAATAAACTTAGGAACAACCGACGTCTTTATCATTCTTAAAGATTCAGATACTTTAGTTTCTCTATTTTTAAATACTATATTCTCTCTAGTATTTAACACCGTGCTTACCTCTATGTTTTCATTAAAGGATTTACCTAACGGATTTCCTACACTAATAACTTTGTCACCCTTTTCAACCTTAGTAGAATTTTTAGCTATAGTCATGGGTTTTAATGATTCACCATTTATTTTAATCATAGCAATGTCATAAATACTATCAAATCCTACAATAGACGCATTATATACAATATCATTGTGTAGCTTTACTTTAACACTAGTTGCATCCTCAATACCTAAATAGCTAGTTATAACATACTGTCCATTTTCTATGACAATTCCTACTCCTACATTAGTTTCTTTTGTACACTTATCATCCGTAATAACCTTAATAACTGAAACAACCGATTGAGATACTCTTTCAGCAGCTGATTGAAACTTTGAATTAGTTGTATTAACTTCTGTATCTTTATCATCATCATTACCCTGAACATAATAATTTTCTTTTTCAGTATTCATAACTAAAGCTGTGACAGCCCCACCTAAGGAGGCTATAAATAAACAAAATATAGTAATTACAACAATTTTGCCTCTGCGCTTTTTCTTAATTTTATTAAAGGTAATCCTTGCTTTAACATCTTTGTACTCATCATTAAAATTGCTCATAATAGCCTCCTTTCTCTTAGTTTCTTAAGATTATTACATACTCTTTTTAGCTAACTGTAGAGTAAATATAAATTCAACTCCATTTTCTTTATTACATGCCCATATTTCTTCATCATGTAAACTAACAATCTTTTT
The DNA here is from genome assembly GCA_002453475.1 of Clostridium sp. UBA6758. GTDB lineage: Bacteria > Bacillota > Clostridia > Clostridiales > Clostridiaceae > Clostridium_J > Clostridium_J subterminale. The sequence continues at coordinate 4,689 of DKGY01000021.1, forward strand.
AACTATAGAAAGTCCAAGTCCTGTACTCACTTTCTGTGTTCTTGATTTATCACCTTTATAGAACCTTTCCCATATATGTCTAATATCTTCTTCATCTATATTAGGCCCCTCATTAAAGATTGATATATTAGCCTTCTTACCTTTTTTTCTACAAGATATTTTTATCAATCCATCTTCTTTTCCATATTTAATAGCATTATCTAAAAGGTTAGCTACAACTTGTGTTATCTTATCTTCATCTGTAAGTACCCAAAGTTCGCTTCCTTCAAAAAATACCTGTACATCTAAATTTTTATTTCTTATTCTATTTTCATTTCTTAATATGCATATCCTAACTATTTCATTAATATCCACTGGTATCTTATCTAGCTTATAAGTCCCAGATTCAACTGTTGATAAATCTAATAAATCATTTATAAGCCTTGTTAATCTCTGTATTTCTTCATAGGCTATATTTAAATAATACTTATGTTTTTCATCAGGAACTACTCCATCTAAAATTCCACCTATAAATCCTTTTATAGATGTCATTGGAGATCTTAACTCATGAGAAACATTTGAAATAAATTCTTTTCTATTTTGTTCTACCTTTTGCAGAGAATCTGCCATCACATTAAATGCATTTGCAAACTCCTCCATTTCATCATCAGAATGAATTTCAACTCTCTTATCTACATCTCCTTGAGCTATTTTTCTTGCAACTCCACTCATTTCTGATAGTGGGTTAACTATCATTTTTTGAGAAAAATAATAAATTACAATACAAGAAGCAATCACAGCAAACACTGCAGATAGCCAAATAATTTGATAGACATTAGAAAGCGATTTATCTAAAACATCTGTTGATCCACTAATTAAAGCCACTCCTATAGATTGATCTTTAACATCTTTTAAATCTTCCACCCTAACGTATGTTTTCTCATCCATATAGACTCCATATTCATTAAACTCATCTATATAGTCACTATTCTTTATATTTTCCAGCTTATCATGAAAAATCTGCTTTCCCATAAGGGGTGCATATTTAATAGCAGTAACTGAGTAAACATATCCTTTACTATCTACAAGAACTATATCTTCATCTATATATAATGACATATCTTTCATTTTTTTGGTTAATTCCTCATGTGATGAGGTACTATTTAAATACTCCCCTGCCATACTTCCAATTGCACTTATCTGAGTATTAAGTTGTTCTTGCCTTGTCTTTATAAAATAATCTTGAAACCAAAAGGAAAGAAATGCGGCTAAAATAGTAAAACTCACTGTAATTATAATGGTGTAAGTAACAACCATTTTAGAAAACAAGCTATTTTTCACCATTTATTTCACCTCAAACTTATATCCAACTCCCCAAACAGTTTCTAACTGCCAGTTATCTCCTCCTGCTACTTTTTCTCTTAATCTCTTTACGTGAACATCTACAGTTCTTGAATCTCCTGGATAATCATATCCCCACACTTCACAAAGCAGTTGTTCTCTTGTAAATACTCTGTTTTTATTACTTGCTAAGAAGTGTAATAATTCAAATTCTTTAGGTGGCATTTTAATTTCTTGCCCCTTGTATGTTACATTATACGAATTTATGTCTATAACTAAATTATCAAAGGTTAATGTTTCTTTACTATCACCCTCTGCAGTATATCTTCTTAAAACAGCTTTAACCCTAGCCATAAGTTCCTTAGGTTCAAAAGGTTTAACTATATAATCATCTGCTCCAAGCTCAAGTCCTAAAACTTTATCAAAAGTTTCTCCTTTTGCTGTTATCATTATAACTGGTGTTTCACTATCCCTTCTTATCCACTTTAATACATCTATACCATCTAGATATGGTAACATAACATCTAAAAGCACTAAATCAGGTTTGTAACTAGTAAACGCTTCTTGAGCTTCTCTTCCATCATTTGCCACTTTAACATGGTATCCCGAATTCTCCAAATACATCTTTATTACTTCACATATATTTTTATCATCATCAACAACTAATATCTTTCCTAAATTACCTTCCATTGATATCCCTCCTAAATACTTAAGATATTTCATTTAATTTACGAATATAATTTCTACATAATATCTTTTATAATATTATATAACAATAACTTTAAGTCCAAGTATTTTCTCGTTAAAATTAATATTTTTAACAAAATATTTATAAAGTTATAGTGAAAACATTCCTTTTTATGCTAAAAAATAGGGGAAGAAAAACTTCCTCCCCTAAATAAAACTAAATCACTATCTAAACTTAAGATAAATACATATAATATTATTCTTCAAAAAGCTTACTTACAGAAACCTCTTCATATATTCTTCTAATAGCTTCTGCAAATAAAGGTGCTATAGATAATATTTTTATCTTATCAAGCATTTTTTCTTGTGGTAAATGAATACTATCAAGCATAACTAACTCTTTTATAACTGATGCTTCTAGCCTTTCTAAAGCTGGGCCAGAAAGTACAGCATGTGAACAACAAGCATACACTTCTGTAGCACCCATTTTAACTAAAGCATTAGCACCATTACAAATAGTTCCAGCTGTGTCTATCATATCGTCTATTAATATGACCTTTTTACCTTTTACCTCACCGATTATATTCATAACTTCAGCTACATTAGCCTTTGGTCTTCTCTTATCTATAATAGCTATTGGAGCATTTAATTTATCAGCAAATTTTCTCGCTCTTGTAACACTACCAAGATCTGGTGAAACTACTACTACATCATCACAATCTTTAAAACCTTTTTCAATAAAGTAATCACTTAGTATTGGTGAACCCACTAAATTGTCTACTGGAATATTGAAATATCCTTGTATTTGAGCTGCATGTAAGTCCATAGTTAAAACTCTATCTGCTCCTGCTGCTGTAATTAGATCAGCAACTAATTTTGCTGTAATTGGATCTCTAGCCTTTGCCTTTCTGTCTTGACGTGCATATCCATAGTAAGGAATAACTGCAGTTATTCTTCCTGCTGATGCTCTCTTAAGGGCATCAACCATAATTAAAAGTTCCATTAAATTATTGTTTACTGGGGCACTAGTTGGTTGTATAACAAATACGTCAAGCCCTCTAACAGTTTCTCCAATGTTTACTGCAATCTCACCATCACTAAAAGTAGTAACTTGACTTTCTCCAACAGAAAGCCCTAATCGATTTGCAATATCAGCAGCTAATTCAGGATAAGAGTTTCCTGCAAAGATTTTAATGTTTCTTCCATGGCTTATCATTTATGTAGTCCTCCTAAAATTTTATTTGTTTTTATTTTTATCATATACCCAGTTCTCTTTATTAATTTGCCTAGCTCTTGCTATAGCTAAAGAGCCCTCTGGTACTTTTTCGGTTATTGTTGATCCAGCTGCAATATAAGTATTATCTTCTACTTCAACTGGTGATACTAGGTTAGTATTACATCCTATAAATACATTGTTTCCAATTGTAGTTTTGTATTTTGCTTTTCCATCATAATTAACTACAACAGTTCCGCATCCAAAATTACATTTTTCTCCCACTTCAGCATCTCCTATATAAGTTAAATGGGATACCTTAGTTCCATCACCTATTGATGATTTTTTAATTTCTACAAAATCACCTATTCTTGCATTGTTACCTATAGTTGTTTCCGGTCTAATATACGCAAAAGGTCCAACTGTAGTATTATCTCCAATTTTACTATTTAGTACTACAGAATTTTCTACAGTTACATCATCACCAATTATACCATTAGTTATTCTGTTATTTGAGTATAATACACAATTTCCACCTATTACTGTAGTTCCTTCTATAACATTTCCTGGATATATAACTGTATCTTGACCTATAATTACGTCACACTCTATATAAGTGTTTCTAGGATCCATAATTATAACACCATTATCCATATGCTCTCTATTTATTCTACTTCTCATTATATCATTTGCAACTGAAAGTTCTTCCTTTGAATTTACCGCTGTAATTTCTTCTACATCAACAGCAATAGCTCCAACTTTCTTATCTTCACTTTTTAGTATTTCTATTACATCTGTTAAGTAATACTCACCTTGATTATTGTTATTATTAAGTTTACCTAAAGTATTTAATAATGTATCTATATCAAAACAATACATACCTGAGTTAATTTCATTAACCTTTACTTCTTCTTCATTACAATCCTTAAATTCTACAATCTTCTCTACTTCTCCTTGAGTATTTCTAATTATTCTTCCATACTTTAGAGGATTGCTCATTATAGATGTCAATATTGTGGCACTACATTTTTGTTCCTCATGATATTTAGTAAGTTTTGTTACTGTCTCTTCCGTTATTAAAGGACCATCTCCAACAAATATTGCTACTGACCCTTTTTTACCTTTTAAAAATTCTTCTGCACACATTACTGCATGCCCAGTACCTAATTGTTCTTCTTGAACTGAGTAGAAAATATTTCTACTTTCAGTGCCTTTCCTAACTTTATCAGCACCTTTTCCAATAACCACACTTACTTCTTCTACTCCAGACTTTCTTATGTTATCTATAACATGGTTTATCATTTCTTTTCCACAAACTCTGTGTAGAACTTTAGGAGTATTAGATTTCATTCTTTTACCTTCGCCAGCGGCAAGGATTATAGCACATTTATACAATTCATACACCTCTTCATTTAAAATGTAATTAATCTTTCTTATTAAATCATTCTATTATACTTTAATACTAATATTTCTTAAAACTTCAATATTAATCTATCATATTTATTATATTTATATACTACTTCTATACTATTATATTGAAACTGTTACACTTTTTCAACCAAAGTATATTTTTTACATAAAAATATGTATTAACTATACACAAAATAAAAAGGAGTGCTACGCTCCTTTTTATAACTAGACTATTTCATCTTCTACTTGCTCTTCATTTTTAACTTTTTCATACTCGTCAAGTATAGATTTTTGAATTTTCTCTCTTGTTTCTGTATTAATTGGGTGAGCTATATCCTTAAATTCTCCATCAGGAGTTCTTCTACTAGGCATAGCTATAAAATTACCACTTTGACCCTCAATTATTTTGATGTCATGAACCACGAATTCATTATCTAAAGTTATAGATACTATAGCCTTCATTTTTCCTTCTGTGGTAATCTTTCTAATTCTAACGTCTGTAATTATCATGAAATTCCACCTCCAAGATGTGCTTTCATGTATTATTCTACTAAGACAATGTAATTCCTTCTATTTGTCGAAAGATTTTCCATTTTATTTGCAGTTTACTTGTTTTTTTCACTAGATGGACTAACAATTGCAATTCCATCTTCTCCAATGCCATAAAAATTTACTAATGAAATATAATCATCCACTAGTTTATCCTCAACTTCTACATTATCTATTAAAAAACCACTACCTAATAATTCACTATCAAATTCACTTAAAAGTTCTTTAATACCCTTTGCAGTTCCTCCACCTCTCATAAAGTCATCTACAAATACACACCTGCTATTTCTCTTCATAGACTTTGTTGATAATGTCATAGTTTGAAGTCTATTACTTGAACCAGAAGCATAATTTATACTTACTGTAGTACCTTCTGTATATTTAGTGTCATGACGTACTGTAACAAGCTGGACTCCTAATTGTTTTGCAACCTCATAACCTAATGGAATACCTTTAGTTTCTATTGTAACTACATAATCCACATTCATATCTTTAAATTTACTAGCTAATATTATAGCTGAATTTTGAATAATACTTGGATTATATGCTATATCCGTTATATATAAAAAATTACCTGGAACAACTCTAGATTGTTGTCTTAACGCTTCACACAAATCTTCCAAAAACTGTTTTTTGTCTTCGTTAGATTTTTCATTGATAAATCTTATTCCACCAGCAGCACCTGCTACTGTTTCTATCTTTCCCATAGATAAACCTTCTATTACTTCCCTAACTATAACTATATCTTCGCTAATAGTAGATTTTGCTGCATTAAATTTCTCTGTAAATAAATTTAAAGTTATAACCTTATTAGGATTTTCAGTTAAAACTTTAGTTATACCAATAACCCTTTGGTTTCTATTAAATTTATGTTTAATTTTCTCCATACAAACTATACCTTCCCGAATTTTATCTTTATTTTTACCTTTATTGTTCACATTTATTCTATATGTTTTATTACTATATTACAATTACTTTTTTTATTTTCTTCAATATAATATATAAAATAACATGAATTAACTCTATATAAGCCTTAATATGAATTTAATCAATTAATTATTCTGTTAAAATAGATAGCCATATTAAGAAACATACTAACAAAAGTAACTCCTGTGGACCTAACAAGAAACACTAAAAAACTATCCTTATTTACCTCTAACGATAAATGCATATGTAAAATTATACCATGAATTTGTCGTAAATAAAAATAGCTACTTCAAAATAAAGATTAAATAAATCTTCATTTTGAAATAGCCTTTGACTTCAGCCTTATCTCATAATATATATCAGCTACATACAACTATTTTTGAAGTTAAAGGATTCCTTTTAGTAAATTCATTAGCTTCTTGTATATTTCTAGCTTTAAATAAAAGTTTACCTCCATTCTTATTTAAAACTCCACCGCAAAGCATGTATTTTTGGCCACCACACTCTCTATCATCTTCTAAAAAATTTATACCTTCAAGTCCCTGTCCATCTGCCTTATACTTTAACTCAATGAATAAACCTTTGTCTCCCATCTTTTTACCCCCATATCTGTTTTCATATTTACATGATAACGAACACATGTTCAATTGTCAATATTATTTTTATACTCATTATTAAAAATTATCATCAATAACTTTTAGCTCAATGCATGTCCCTTTATCTTTAAATATATATTCAAAGATAAGTAAAATATGACTATTATTTTGCATATAAAGTTGATAATATCTCTTCTTTAATTTATACTGAAAACGTATAAAACTACTAAGAAGTTACTTGTGGGGTGATTTTATGTTTATTAAAAACTATGAGCCTATGAATGAAAGCTTATGGCAAGGAAGAATAGATAGCGACGACAATTTTGATGCTTTTAGATGGCACCAATGGATTATGCCTCTTGATCTTCAAAGAGATGATCTTGAGCCTCTTGATGGATTAAATTTTGCGCTTTTAGGCTTTTGCTGTCATGAAGGAGTTAAAAAAAACAAAGGCCGTATAGGTGCCATGAATGGTCCTATATCCATTAGAAAAGAGCTTTNNCTACAAATCTACCTTGTACTTTTAATCAATCAGTAAAAATTTTTGATGCTGGAGATATCATAGTTGAAGATATTCCTCTTGCTGAAGGACAAAAACTTTTAAGTGATTGCGTGTCCAAGTTATTAAATTTAAATATTTTTCCTATAGTTCTGGGGGGAGGACATGAAACAGCCTTTGGAAATTATAATGGAGCACTTTCTCATTTAGATAAAATATCTTCTAAACCTAGAATAGGAATTATAAATTTTGATGCTCACTTTGATCTCAGACCATATAACAACGAGGGCAGTTCTGGAACTATGTTTAGACAGATCTCTGATATATGTCAGGATAAAGACATGGATTTCTCCTATTTCTGTATAGGGATACAGCAACACAGCAACACAGTAGATCTATTTAAAACCGCTAAAAAATTAGGTGTTCAATACACCCTCGCTAAAGACATCCTATATAGTGATGGTTGGCAACTTTTAAGAGAATTAAATAACTTTATGAGAAATCAAGACTACATATATGTAACTATTTGTTCAGATGTATTTTCTGCCTCCTTTGCACCAGGCGTTAGTTCTACACAAACCTTGGGTTTAAATCCTGAAATAGTTATAAAACTACTTAAACATATTTTAAAATCAAATAGAGTTATAACCTTTGATATATGTGAAGTAGCTCCTAGATTTGATAAAGATAATATCACTTCTAATTTAGCTAGCGTAATTATCTTCTCCATTGTTAATACTCTTTGCAAATTACAAAACTTACAGCACAACTTTTTAACATAATTACATAATAAAAAATCCTTAGCTACAGAGCTAAGGATTTTTTGTTATTATTATAGGGATTTTAAAATAGATTTGGCAATTTACAAGCTAAATTGCCACAATAAATATTCAAACTCCATACCCATGATATCATTTTCTTCACAAGCATTGAGCATTTTATCCTCTTCTTCACCATTAATATTTAGTTGCCAATTTACATATTCTCCTAGACCAATTGTTAACATTTTAACACTCTCCTCCAGAAATTTTCTACTAGATTTCTCACCTAGTAGTCATTGTAATTGATATTAAATATACATGCACTTAGAAAACATCTGCCATTTCACCTTAAATGCTTAATAAATATAACTAATTATTATACTTAAAAAGCATGTTTAACTTTGTTTTTATTTTAACATATTTATTTTTATTTGAAAAGTCTTTTTCTGAATTTTCTTTTAAATATTTTGAATATTTTCCTTCACTCTTCCTATGGATATATAAATTACAAAGGTTTCAAAAATATATGTGTTTTTTATATAGCTTTTTGTATATAATTTATAATAGGTACTCATTTATTTTTATACACTTACAATAATTATTAGGTTAAACTATAATTATGTTTTAAATATATAAATTCATGAATGTAGTATTATATTTTGTATAGGAGTTGTTATTATATGAGTTTTGATTTTTTACAAGATAAAAATAAAAAAGTTCACTTTATCGGCATTGGCGGTATTAGCATGAGTGGCCTTGCTGAAATTCTACTTAAGAACGGATATACTGTATCTGGTTCAGATATGAAAAATTCAAATATGGTTGAAAAGCTTAGAAATAAAGGTGCAAATATATATATAGGACATAGTGCCGATAACATACAGGATTCAGATTTAGTAGTTTACACTGCTGCTATCAGTGAGGATAATCCTGAGTTTCAAAAAGCCATTGAACTGAAGCTTCCTATGATGGATAGAGCTGAATTCTTAGGCAAAATTATGCTTGGCCATAAATATAATGTAGCTGTTGCTGGTACTCATGGTAAAACAACCACAACTTCAATGCTTACCCATATTGTTATTGAAGAACAAGTGGATCCTACCATATTAGTTGGAGGAGAATTAGATGTAATAGAGGGTAATGTCCTTGCTGGAAATAGTGATTACTTTGTTACCGAAGCATGTGAATATAAAGGTTCTTTCCTAAAATTTCATCCTTATATAGGAATAATATTAAATGTAGATGCAGACCATTTAGATTTTTATAAGGATATAAATCATATAAAGGATACTTTCAATAAATTTATTGATATCATACCGGAGGATGGTTTTCTTGTATGTAATGGTGATGATAGTAACGTTTCTGATATAATAAATAATCATAAATGTACCATAATGACCTATGGAATAAACAATGGTGAGTATACAGCTAGAAATATAACTTACAACTCCCTTGGATGTGGTTCTTATGATTTATATAAAAATGACCATGCGTTATTTTCTATAGTCTTAAATGTACCTGGAGAACATAATATACTTAATTCTTTAGCTGCTATATGTACTTCCTTAGCTCTTAATATTTCTAAGGAATCTATAATTAAAGGGTTATCTAATTTTGGAGGGACTCATAGAAGATTTGAATTTAAGGGTTTAAAAAATGGTGTTACTGTAATAGATGACTATGCTCATCATCCAACAGAAATTCAAGCTACTCTTAATGCTTGTAAAAATTATCCTCATAAAAATTTATACATTGTATTTCAACCTCATACCTACACCAGAACTATAACACTTTTTGATGACTTTGTTAAAACCTTTAATGAAGTAAATCATTTATTATTAGCAGATATATACGCTGCTCGTGAAAAAGATACCGGAATTGTTAGCTCTGTAAAGCTAGGTGATGCTATAAGACTTACAGGAGTTGATGCTATAAACTATCATAGCTTTGAAGAAATAGTTAATTACTTAAAATCAAAGGCTAAAGATGGTGACCTTATTATTACTGTAGGTGCAGGAGACATAAATCTTGTTGGTGAAATGTATCTAGCTGATTAAACTTAACTAATAATAATTAATTATAGCTATCTCTTTAATTAGGATAGCTATAATTAAAATATATAAACGAGGTGACAAAATGAATTCAAGCTTTAATAAAACAGTATACATAGTTAATGCCTTTACTCACAATGATATGGGTGGAAACAAAGCTGGTGTAGTTATTGATTGTGATAATCTATCCTCTAATGACATGGCAGCTATAGCAAAAGAAGTGAACCTTTCTGAAACTGCTTTTGTAATAAAATCAAAATGTGCTGATTATGACTATGAAGTTAGATTTTTTACCCCTTCAACAGAAGTTGATTTATGTGGCCATGCTACCATCGCTACCTTTTACACTTTAGCTAAACTAGGATTTATTAAACCCAATACTAATCCAGTGCAATTAAAACAAAAAACTTTAGCTGGTATTTTAGATATAGAGATCTGTTTTGACGAGGATAAGGTTTCCTATGTGCTTATGACTCAGACAAATCCTAAGTTCTATTCATATATTGATGATGAAAAAGAGCTTTGTAATATATTAGGCATCAGCAAAGAAGATGCAGGAATTGAGGGATATCAATTAAAGCCTATGATAATTTCTACCGGCCTTAAAGATATAATGTTTCCAGTGAAATCCCTAGATGCACTGAAAAGAATTACCCCAGATTTTCAATCACTAAAAGAATACACTGATAAATTAAACTTAGTTGGTCTTCACGCATTTTCTTTAGAAACTGAAAATCCTAAAAGCTCAGTTGCAACTAGAAATTTCGGACCTAGTGTAGGTATAGATGAAGAAAGTGCTANNTGCTACTGGTACATCTAATGGTGCTTTATGCTCATATATTATGAAACATAATATCCTTGAATTTAAAGATACACTAACTATATCTTGCGAACAAGGTTACTATATGGGTAACCCAAGTGAAATTATTTGTAAGGGTGAAGCTGTTCATAGTGACTATATAATAAAAGTTGGTGGTGTAGGAAGTATAGAAACAACTATAGAGGTGACTTATAAGTAGTCACCTCCTTTTTATTTACTTAAGTATAGATTTTAAATTTTCTCTTTCCTTTTCTATCTGCCCTTTTACCTCTGATGATGGATTAAACAAAGAATCATATCTAAACAATATTATACCATTATATTTTTCTAACTTTCGTGAAGCTTCAACCTGTCTTTTTAGCATATCAGTACAGCTTTTCCATTCGTCCTTTCCATTTCCTGCCCAAGTATCTTCAGTTCCAATTTTATAAACAGACAAACCCATATATAACTTCACTGTAGGTTCAGTAATAAGAGCATTAAATTCCTCAATCACCTTTTGAAAATCACTATTATCATTTAAAAATCCATAGTATATTTGTGGACAAATATAATCAATATATCCAGGATTTTGAACCCACTTCTTCACATCAATAAATTGGCTATTGTAGTTATTACTCATGGAGCCTTGTGGACTTATACCAAAGACTACCTTTGAATTTATCTCTTTAATAGCTGTGTAAGCCTGTTTTACAAGTATATTAACATTTTCTCTTCTCCAACTACTTAAATCTAAATCTCCTCCTGAACTTATATAGTCTTCATAGGCTTTTTTATCTATAGAATCATCACTGGATGGATAAAAATAATCATCAAAGTGTATTCCATCCACTTCATAGTTCTCCACTATTTCTTTTACTCCATTTACTATAAGTTGTCTAACTTCTTCCTTTCCAGGATTATAGTATATTCCACCATTACATTTTATTATATTATCACTACCATCCTCTATCCACTTGCTAGCAGGATTATCTGAAGACAATGGTAACTTTTCACTATCACTTCTAACTCTATATGGATTAACCCAAGCCTCCACTCTTATATTTCTTGAATGAGCCTCTTCTATAATAACTTGAAGAGGATCATAGCCTGGAGCATTTCCTTCTATACCAGAACAATATACAGACCAAGGATAGTATTTAGATTGATATAACGCATCAGAAAATGGTCTTACTTGTACTACTAAAGTATTTAATCCCATCTCCTCTACCTTTTCTATTGCTTGGGATATATTTTTTCTAAACTCGCTCTCATTTTTACCCTTAAGCATGGAGGATAGATCTAAATAAGATAACCAAACACCCTTTATCTCATCATAACTTATAACTTTTCTTTCTTTATTAATTATTTTATTACTGCTATTATCTACATTATCAAAACATACGATCCATACTAAACCTAAAATTACTAATATAATTACTCCTAAAGTGGCAAAATTCATTTTATTCATTAATGCCCCTCCTTAATTTAAGAATAGTATATACCTATGCATATAACTTAAAGTATAGAATTCAATTGTAATAAATGTATCTATTCATATCTAGAAAACTTCTTCCAAAGTTCATCAACTTCACTTTGTTCTAAAAAGCTAGCTAATATTCTATAGTCTCTTTTTCCCACATAAAATATAATCCCCTTTTTATCCCTCATTGCTTTATTTACATCTCTAAAGTAAAGAGTTTTAGGTTTTTCATTCATGTTATTATTAATATAAAATTTATCTTTATATATCTTAATATAATTTAAATTATCAATTATTCTAACCTTTTTAGTAACAAGTCCTGTAACTATTAATCCCATTATGAAAAAAACTAATAAAAATCTTCCATAAAAAAGATTGTTCCTTATAAATAATCCTATTGTAATTATCAGTAAAAGGCTCGATAAAAGTATACTGTTAGATAATTGTTTTCTCATATACCTTTTAGAAGTCTCACTAAATTTATATTCCTTCATCATTTGTACTCCTCCAGTCTTTAATTCCAAGGGTATTATAATAATATCCTTATTAAACTTTTTACATTCAGTAGCATTCTTTATTATTTACAATATACTGGTTTTATAACACCTTTTATTGGTCTTTAAAAAAAATGTGTTACATCGCAAAACTTTTTGCATAAAATATGTTGACAACCTATTAAATATATCATATAATAATTTTTGTCGGCGGGGTGTGGCGCAGATGGGAGCGCGCGTGGTTTGGGACCATGAGGTCGCAGGTTCAATCCCTGTCACCCCGACCAAAAGGAACATGAGTATCATGTTCCTTTTTATTTTATAGCTAATAAATTTCCTTGCTTTAATAGGTTTTAAAAAATACATTGCTATGGTCAATATATCACTTACTAAAAATTATATGCATTACTAAAGATACTATATATACTAATATTATAGTCCTATGATACCTTGCTATTTGTCCTCCCTTATCTCTATAAATAAATTTATTTATAATTCCAGTAGCTAATATTATTAAAAGGCTTACAAAAGTCACAATCCCCCAAAAAGAAAAACCCTCCTTAATATTCATTATCAATATATGAATTATAGAAGAAATAAATGCACCTAATCCAAATACCCCATGATTTTCCTCTAAAATACTATTTACATTAATAGTTTTATTTATTATGCCTCTATGCTTTTTCTTTGATAAACCTCTAATAAACTTATTATAAAACCTAGAAGATGCCACTCTCGACAACGCTGCTAAAGTAAATATAACTGAAATAATACCCCATAACTTACCTAGGAAATCCATGGTTTCCCCCCTTATATTTTACTAATACATTATATGTCTTTAATTTTATTACATTCTTTTTTATTATTTTTTATTTATAGAAGGATATAGTTTTCAGATTACATATATTACACTTTACATTAAAAGTTTTATTTGTTATGTTAGTATGCGGGGGTGATAATGTATGTTTAAAAATATAGACGCTGCAATTTTTGATATGGATGGTACTATAGTTGATTCTATGTGGGTATGGAATAAAATTGATATAGAATACCTAGCTAAACATAATTTAGAAGTGCCTCCATCATTAAATAATGACATTGCTCATCTTAGCTTTAACGAAGTAGCTATTTACTTTAAGAATTTCTTTAATTTACCTTATGGCGTAGAGGAAATTAAGCAGCACTGGAATGACATGGCTTATGAAGCTTATTGTAATAAAGTAAAACTAAAACCTGGTGTTAAAGAATTTTTTAGCCTACTTAAAGAAAATAACATAAAAATTGCATTGGCTACAAGCAATAATACTTTACTTTTAGAAGCTTGCTTAAAAGCTAATGGAATATATGAATATTTTGATACAATAACCTTAACTAATGAAGTTAAAAGAGGAAAAGACTTTCCAGATGTATATCTCCTAACAGCTAATAAATTAGGTGTTTCTCCAGATAAATGCATGGTCTTTGAAGACTTACTTCCAGCTATACACGGTGCTAAAAAAGCTGGCATGAAGGTTATAGGCGTATATGATGAACATTCTATAGATCAGCACAATGACATGAAAGCTTTAGCTGACGATTTTATATTAGATTATGTTGATTTTTCTTTAGCTATATAATTATTAAAGGTTGTCTTAGTAAGAATTAATTTTTCTTCTAGTACAACCTTTGTTTCTTTTATTTACATTCTAATCCACAATGGAACTAGTCTCAGCATTTATCAACTGAATCAAATCCTTGGGTGCTATTTCTACTTGAAATCCAATTTTACCACCACTTATAATAACTTCATCTAAATTCAAGGATGAATCATCTATTATGGTAGTATAATTTTTCTTCATACCTATGGGAGAACATCCTCCCCTTATATATCCAGTTACCTTAAGCATATCACCTACTTTTATCATTTCCACTGACTTTTCTCCAACACTCTTTGCTGCAGCTTTAAGATTCAATTCCTTTGCTACTGGAATTACAAAGACATAAAAATCTCCACTATGACCTTTTGTAACAAGAGTCTTAAATACTTTTTCTGTCGTTACTCCTAGTTTATTGGCTACTGATATTCCGTCTATAGCATTATCCTTAACCTGATATGTATATATATTGTAATGTATTTTACTCTTATCTAATATCCTCATCACATTAGTTTTAGTGTTAGCCATTTGTTCATCAACTCCTTATTTAAAATTATAACACCAAATTTTTATTATCTTTAATATTATTACATATTTTCTGTATCAATTCTATTTCATAAATAGGTCGAATATATTTATACTAGCAAGCTCTTTTATGGAGGTATATTCGTGATAAAAACCTTTTTTATTTATGTCCTACTTCTTACCTCTGGTGGATTAGGAATTTTATATTATCTATTAAATGATAAATATAACAAACAAAATATTCAAGTAAGAGTTCTAACAAAACAAAATAATAGTTTAACATCTCAATTAAATACTATTAATAAGCCTAATGAAACACTAAAAGTTTACTATCGCCCTGTCAGATTTAATACTGGTGAAACATTAAAGCGCTGTTCTCTCTATATATCACCTCTCAGTAATAGTCCTATACTCCGTTCCATACCATCTAACTCAAGGATAGCAATTCTTGATGCAGTTGAAGCTTTAGAAACCCTATGGTATGAGGTAAGGATTATAACTTCTGACACAGTAAATACAAAAGGTTTTGTTAGACAAGAGCTAGTTAAAGAACTTCAAGTTGTAGAAACTCATATTATAAGAAATTAAAACTTTACTTAAAGAAAATAAAATACTTATATTATTAAAGTTTTAAAATAAAACGGCCAAGATATACTTAGCCGTTTTATTATATACACCTATATTGATGCTAGTTATTATTTATAATTCCCTTTTTAGATTCCTTCTGAATTTTTTTAAGGGCTTTTTTAGAACCTCTTTCTATATCATGTTCTAACTTTCTTTCCTTATAAGCTATAAAAATCTGATTTAAGTCATAGCCTTCAGGATATAGCTCTGCCCCACTAACTTCTAGCTTTAATCTATTATAATTTACTTCAATAAATTCATCATCTAAAAATACAATTACATTATTAAATTCATCTTTCTCTCTATATACAACTCCTGGTAGCTTCTTATCTAGAACAATAACTCTATCTCCTTTTTCATAACTATGAGATTCTTCACCATCAATATCCACTTCTTTATTTTTAGTAATCTTACTATCTCTTAGTAATTCATAGTTATAACTTTTTGTTTCGATATACTTTCTTGTTTTCTCTATTATCTTATCAGCTATTCCCATTTTCTTTGAAATATAAAGAGCATTACTATTTCCACTCTTTCCAATAGAAAGCTTATATAGTGGATCTAAGGTCTCCCTTTGGAATTCCATGGCTGCATTTTCAAAATCAGAGTGATTTTGAGAAAAGTTTTTAATCTCTCCATAATGAGTAGAAGCTATGGTAATGCATCCTTTATGATAAAACTCCTCTAATATTGCAATAGCAAGTGCTGCTCCTTCATTAGGTTCTGTACCACTTCCTATCTCATCAAGGAGAAGAAGGGTGTTTTTATTACTCTCTTTTAAAATTCCACTAAGATTCTTAACATGAGATGAAAATGTACTTAAAGCATTTTCCACACTTTGGTCGTCCCCGATATCTACAAATATCTTTTCAAATACGGCTATCTCACTTCCTGATTCTGCACCTATATGAAATCCACTTTGTGTAGCTAAGGTAAGAAGTCCCACTGTCTTTAACATCACTGTCTTTCCCCCTGCATTAGGTCCAGTTATAATCAAGGTTCTATAGTCATTTCCTATATTAAAATCTAATGGAACTGCATCTTTTATCAACGGATATCTACCTTTAATTATATTTATATATCCATGATTATTCAAAACAGGTTGTATTCCATCTATATCTTTACTATATTTTGCTTTTGCTAGAATCATATCATACTCTGCAATTACTTCTATATTTATCTTTAGCTCTTTAATTCTTTCAAATATCATATCAGTTAAAGTTGCAAGTATTCTATATTCTTCCATGGACTCTTCTGATTTTAGTGCGGTTAACTCTGTAGTATACTTTGATACAGAACTTGGTTCTATAAATACAGTAGTCCCTTTAGAAGACACTTCTACTATGGATCCTTGAACTTGATTTTTATAAGAAGCCTTTATAGGAATTGTATATCTACCATTCCTTTGACTTATAAAAAATTCTTGAATATATTCCTTATTAGCACTACTTCTTATAAATTTATCTAACTTTTCTTTTATCTTTTCTTCGCAGTTTTCTATATGTCTTCTAATTCTCTTAAGTTCTTTACTAGCATTAGAATCCACTATACTACCTTTAATTGAAGCCTCTATTTCTTCTTCAATATACTTTAATTCTGTAATACTTTTACCGTAAGCACTTAAAGTTGGCGCATATCCTTCCTTATTTTCTATAAAAATTTTAACCTTTCTGCATCCACGTAAAAAGTTGTCTATTGTAGTTAATTCTGATGGTTCAAGTACTGAGCCTTTTTCAATCTTATCTATTAATGGAGCAATATTAAATATTCCCTTTAAAGGCATATGGTAAGAAGCATCTATAAGATTTCTACCTTCGGATGTTTCCTCCAACATTCTTTTCACTTGTTTAATATTATTACTAGGTTGAAGTTTATCTAGTAACTCTCTTCCTAATCCACTTACACAATATGATTTAACAATTTCCTTTATTTTAACATAATGTAATTTTTCCAATGTACTAATATTCATTTTAACGATTCCTTTACTTATTATTAAGTCCATGAAATCCTTCATAGATTTCTAAAATAAAAAAGCTATGGATACTCCCACAGCCTTAAACTTGCCATTAATAAAGATAGCTTTAGCTATCCTAAGGTAAATTTCGTGGACTTGTATCTTTAATAGTTTTAATTAATCCCACAACAAACAAAGGTATATAATACCCTAATTTTAAGATTAATATTTAATTACTATTTTAGATACTAGACACTCACAAAAAACCCTCTCTCTCTTTTGAAATCTATGTAATTTAATGTTAAAACATTATTTATAAAAAATCAATATATCTTCATTAAATAATTTAGTTTATTATTTTTTCTTTCCATTGTTTTACTCATATGTAATATATGATATAATCATTTTATTACTTATATTTTATTGAAGGAGGGTTAAGTATGTTGTCACTTGCATTTTTTGTATTCATGCTAATATCACTAGGATTTCTAATATACTTTAATTATCATCCTCATGGCTATAAAATGCCTATAGTTAAGACTATTACTAGTTTACTATTTATCGCTATATGCATATCTAGCTATAAAATTATTTACTTGAATACTCAATATTTCATCTTTATACTTCTAGCATTAATATTATCTCTAATTGGTGATGTATTTCTTGCCTTTAATAATAGTAGCTCTGATGAAGTTAGTAAAATGTTTGTGTATGGATTAAGTAGTTTTTCTATTGCTCATATATTTTTTTCTATAGCCTTCTCCACTCTTACACCTGTATTAGTGTGGCATATTTTATTATTTATATTGATTTCAGTAATGTCTATTCTATTTTTAAACTTAATAAAGGGTTTTGATTTTAAAGGTGCATATAAACTAGTTGTTACTTACTCTATTATAATTAGCTTTATGTTTACACGAGCTCTATCTTTAACTTCATTAATTCATGAGAACTTTTGGAGTACCATTCTTGTCATAGTAGGTGCATGTCTCTTCTTGCTATCTGATCTAATTTTATGTTTTATATATTTTCATAAAAAATCACCTTCTTACATGACAGCCTTAAATCTGTTATGTTACTATGTTGGACAAGGACTTATAGCTCTTAGTTTAGCTTTTTAACAACCTAATACAATAAATAGTATTAATTTTATAAATAAAAAGAGGCTTTTGTAAAAAATATCACTAATCTTATATTTAATGTTGAACATGAACTTTTAGATTAGTTTTTTACAAAAGCCCTTTTATTTGCTCCTACATATGAATTTATCCGATGACTACCAGCTCTAATACTCCCATCTTATTCAAAGTGGGAGTAAAGAGCTGTTACGTCCCTGGATAACGATTTCTATGTATATATTCTAATTTTCTTTATTCTATTCCTATCTATATCTTCAATTATAAATCTGTAATTACTATAATTTATTTCTTCACTTATATTAGGAAATCTACCAAGTACACCTATTATAAATCCTCCTATAGAATCAAACTCCTCAGATTCAATTCTTGTTCCTATCAGTTCATTTATATCCTCTATTCTAACACTTCCTCCAACTATATACTCATCTTCCTTTACCACATATATTTCAGGTTCCTCATCGTCATATTCATCACTTATATCCCCCACTATCTCCTCTATTAAATCTTCAATAGTTACAATTCCTACAGTTCCACCATATTCATCAAGAACTGCTACCATGTGTTGCCTATTTTTATTCATATCCTTAAAAAGCTCTGTAACCTTTCTAAATTCATATGTATAAGTTATCTCTCTCATATAATTTTTTAGAGTAAAATTCTTAGTATCTTCCATGAATATAATATCCTTAACATTTAATATACCTACTATATTATCTATAGTATCTGAATATATAGGTATCCTTGAAAAGCCTTCTTCCTTTATTACTGAAATAATCTTATCTAAACTTTCTTCTATATCTAAGGCTATTATATCCACTCTTTGAACCATAACATCTTTTGCATAAAGGTCACCAAATTGAAAAACATTATGAATCATATCTTTTTCCTCTAAATTTAATATCCCTTCTTCTTCACTAACATCTACAATAGTTTTTAATTCATCTTCCGTTATAAAAGGTTTATTGCTAACACTTTTCCCTCCAAGTACTTTTATAAAAAAATTTGATATTGTAGTGGTTATGATAACTA
>DKGY01000047.1 GCA_002453475.1 Clostridium sp. UBA6758
TGTTGCCAGGTTTTTAACGTGGCTCGATAGCTCAGTCGGTAGAGCAGAGGACTGAAAATCCTCGTGTCGCTGGTTCGATTCCTGCTCGAGCCACCAAGAACCTAGATTTTATAATCTAGGTTCTTTTTTATTGTATTTTTATATTTTATTGTATTTTTATAATTAAATATAAGCTATAGTATAAATCAATTAAATTTTATTTATTATAATATTTTGGATAATTATTCTATTAATATAAAATATAAGAATACGATAATTAAGTAAGGGAATTTGATAGGAGTGAGAGTATTATGGTAGACAGAATGTATCTTGATACTGAAAAGCTTGCAATTTATGGAAATAGAAAAGTTAAAAAACTTAATAAATCAAATAGAATTAATGATGACTTAAATAATGACAAAAACAAAAACTTTAAGGAGCAATTAAATAAATTTAAAAAACAACCTACTAAAGATAAAATAAAAAAAGTAGATAAAGATAATAACATAGAGCAGGATATCATAGTAGCTGAGAGCTTAACTGATCTAATGAATGAAAATAGAATAATATCGGAAGTTGTAAAGGAAAAGTTATTAAATAACCTAGAAATCAGAGAATGTATAGATAAAGAAGAAGAAATTTTAAATACCATTATAAATAAATAAGGAGATAAGGAAAATGAAAATAAATGCAATGGGAATAAATATATCACAAAATAATAGTGTTAACAAAACAAGTGCCTTGTTTAAAAATATTAAGGTGGATGAAGATAAAAAAGAAAGCAAAAATTTAAAATTGAATAATAATAATAGTCTAAGTAAGCTACTTAATAATCTTGAAAAGATAAAAAAAGGATTTTTAGATCAAAAGGAAACTTTAAGAGAAAAACAGATGAGCCCAGAAGAAAAGAAATATAAAATGGAAGAAATAAATAGTAAAATTCAAGAAGTAGAGGCTCAAATACAACAAGTGTTGATGAATGAAAAGCAAAAAGAAATAGATAAGAAAAAAGAGGAACTTTAAGCAAAAAAAGTGGAAGCTGAAAAGAATAAAGTAAATGAAGATGAAGTGAAAGATGGAGTTATAATATCTGCTAGTTTGAATGAATTAATAGAGATAAGTCATTCTACTGAAAACATAAATAGATTAAAAGATATAAAAAATAGACTTAAAGTTGAATCAGGTTATATTGTACCTAATGATAATTCTAATTCATATAGTAATAAAAAATTAGCTAGCTTAAGCAGAGGTATATTAAATTTAGAATATAAGATAGCAAATGAGATAGGAAACATAAATAAAAATGCTAATAGTATGAAGGATAAAATTGATAATGAAATTGATAAATTAGAAAAGAGCAAAACAGAAGAGAAAAAAGCTGAAGAAGAATTACAAGAAAATTAAAGATAAATATCAATGTAGATAGGTTATACTAATAAAACCTATCTACATTTTCTTTTTAAAGCTTATTTTAAAAAGAATTTTTAAATAAATGCAATTATGTATTCCATATAGGTTTTTCAATAAATAATTTCGTAAATAAATTGTAAGAAATGTTTTAATAAATTGTAAGGTATTTGTAATAATTTTACTAATTAAATTATGTTAAAATTAATTGTGTAATAAAATAAGATAAAAAAATTATCATATTAAATTTAAATACATTAGAGGATTTTGATATTTAAAATTGAAAATAATTAATATGTATATATATATAGGTTAATTAGGGGGTAAATTAATGATTTTAAAATGTAAATTAATAAAATCAAGATTCATATTGGCTATATTAAGCATAATATTTATCTTTACTATTTTTAATTACAATATAGCGAGTGCAGTAGATAATAAATATAACATAAANNAAATTTGAAAGCTTCTTATGGGGTAGATGGAAGATATAAAGTTAATAGTAAAACTCCTATCAATTTAGTGATTACTAACAATGGAGTGGAATTTCAGGGTAAGATACAAATTGAGACATTAGTTCCAGATACAAATAAATATGACTTAAATACTGAAAATATAAATATTGCTGAGAACACAACTAAGAGTTTATGGTACAACATAAATGTTGTGAATAAGTTTAAGGTGAGATTAATTACCGATAATAATGAAGTTGTACATGAAGAAATAATCAATGTTAATAAAGGGAGATTAAATGAAGGAGATATATTAGTAGGAGTATTAACTGATGATTTTAATGGTTTAAATTATATATCTAATATAAATATAAATAATAATTCTAGTATGGAGAATAAAAAGTTAATTCCAGTTAGTATATCAGAAGAAATTATAGAGAAGAATTCTAAGTCTTTAGATATTATTGATATGATAATTATAAATAATTATGATACGCTAAAATTAACAGAAGATAATCTAAATAAGCTGAATCAATGGATATCTAATGGAGGAACTTTTGTAGTTGGTATGGGCGAGAACTACAAAAAGGTTATAGGTGGTATTAATAATAAAATTATAAATGGTACTTTTTCTGAAGCTATATCACGGGATATAAGTATTGGAGAAAGTAATGTAAATGTATTAGCAGTGAATATGAATATTGAAGATTCTATAAGTTTATTTGAGAATAATAGTATTATAAGTAAAGTTATTAAAAAAAGTGGACAGATTATTGTATTTCCATGGGATTTGTCTACAGAAAAAATTTCAGAGTTTAGTGAAAATAATTTAATTTGGGGAGAAATAACATCAGATTTTAATAATAGAATTAATAGAGGTGAAGAAGGTTTTTGGAATTTAAATTCATTATTAAGTAAAGTCAAGGATGTAAAGTTGCCATCTTTTCAGCTCATGGTAATACTATTTATAATATATATATTAATTATAGGAGTACTAATATATATTGTATTGAAGCGATTGAATAAAAGAGATTATGTATGGCTATTAATACCTATAATATCTATTGGATTTACAGTTCTTATATACTTTATAGGTAGTAACTCAAGGGTTCAAGATATTATAGCTAATAAAGTAAATATTGTATCGGTAGATTTAGATGGACAAACAAAGACCGAGAGTTATCTAGGTGTGTTAACAGCTAAAAGTAGAAAAATGGTAATAGAAGAACCAAAGGATGTAAATTTAAATTTTATAGAAAATAAGATGGGTTATTATGGATATAGCAATTATAATAGCAATGAAAATATCAATGAAAATGCTACTATGAGGTTGAATATAATAAAAGAAGGGGACAAGACATACTATAATTTTGATGAGGTGTCTTCATTTAGTCCAGAAATTTTCAAGGTTAGTAATTTGAATATTAGATTTGAACCTTTGGAGCAAGAGCTAAGATTTTCTAGTGGAAAGTTAACAGGATATGTTATTAATAATCTAGGTTGTGATATTAAAAAGTTAGTAGTTATGACTCCATATAAAGTATGGGACTTAGGTAGTTTAGCTAATGGTGAAAAGATATCTGTAGAAGATAGTGATAAATTTACTTCAGCATTAAGTATTTTTGAAATAACTAGTAATATTAGAAATGATAACTATAATAATAGTAATAAAAATAAGGATGGTACAAAATACGAATTAAGAACTTGTGAGTTATTAGATTATGCATATAATAATTCTGTATATGAAAACAATAGAGCTACGTCTAAGCTAATTGCTGTAACAGAAAAGGATGTAGAATATGATTTAAAAGTAAATGGTAAAGCTCCTTTAGTTAAAAATGATACTATATTTATTAATGAGGTAAATATTAATTATAAGTCAGAAGATGGGACTATAGAATATCCATATGGTTACTTTGTACCATATATATTGGAACAAAGTAATGTGGACGGATATTATGATCCTAATGAAAGAGCTATAAGTGGAAATTTAGAATTAACACTTAGTTATCAATTACAAGAAGATGATGTAGTTATAGAAAGTATTAATTTTAAAAAGAATCACTCTCAAGGTAGTTCTCAAATGAAGGGTGAATATAAAATTTATAATTACAAGATTAAGGATTATGAAGTATTAAATTTTGATGATGAGCTAAACTTAACTAACATAGAAGACTACATCTTAGATGGAAATATTAAGATTAAAATTCATGGTAATAATGAANNTCCAGATATTTCTGTGAAGGGTAAGGTGAAGTAGATGTTAACTATAATAAATCTTGAAAAGTTTTATGGTAAATATAAAGCAGTCAATGGATTAGATATGCATCTAAAAAAGGGAGATATATTTGGATTTATTGGTCCTAATGGAGCAGGTAAAAGTACAACTATGAAAATTATTGCTGGATTATTACCTGCTGATGGTGGAGAAATATATGTAGATGGAATAGATGCTTTAAAGGATAATAAAAAATTAAAAGAAAAAATAGGATATATGCCTGATTTCTTCGGTTCTTATGAGAATCTTAAAGTTATAGAATATATGGAGTTTTATGCATCTATTTATGGAATCGTAGGAAAAGAATCAAAAGACTTGGTAATGGATTTACTAGAATTAGTTAACTTAAAAGATAAAAAAGATATGTACGTAGATGGATTATCTAGAGGGATGAAACAAAGACTTTGTCTTGCAAGAAGTTTAGTACACAATCCTGAACTTTTAATTCTTGATGAACCAGCTTCAGGAATGGATCCTAGATCTAGGTTTGAGATGAAAGGTATTCTGAAAAATCTCAAAGATATGGATAAGACAGTCATCATAAGTTCTCATATACTCTCTGAAATGAATGAAATTTGTACATCAGTTGGGATTATAGAAGAAGGTAATTTGATATACTCCGGTGGTATAAATACTTTACTAACTAGAATGAGTAGTGCTAATCCATTAAAAATAATAGTAGGAGATAAAGCTAAGGAAGCGAAGGTTATACTTAGTGAGCTTCCATATGTAACTAATATAAAAGAAAATTCAAGAGAGCTAACAGTATTCTTCAATGGCGAGGAAGTAGAAATATCTAATACTATTAGGACTTTGGTATTAAAGGATATACCTATTGTTTCCTTTACTCAAGTTAGTGAAAATCTAGAGGATGTGTTCATAAAGATTACTGAAAAGGAATCTAAGTAGGAGGAAAGAATTATGAAAATTAATCCTATATTGAAAAATGAAAGCAAGGTAGGGGTTAGAACCTTCAGATTTAATTTAATGGTTATGTTATATGTAGGAATACTTTCAATAGTAGCTATGTGGGCTTATTATTTCATAAATAGTGATAGAAATGGTATGGGAATAGATTTAAGCAACTTTACAATACTTAATTTTGCTTTAGCCTGTGGGCAAGCGGTACTATTGATGCTTATAGTGCCTGTACTTACATCCACATCAATAACGGGAGAAAGAGAAAGGCAGACATTAGATATTTTACTCTCAACTAATCTGTCACCCATGAAGATAGTGGTAGGAAAATTAATGTCAACGGTAACTAAAGTTGCTTTACTAATTGTTAGTACTATGCCAATATATGCCATAAATTTTTTAGTTGGAGGTACTAGTTTTAAAGAATTAATAATATTAACCATATTTTTTATAAGCACAACTATATATGTGGGATCTATAGGAATATTTATGTCCACTATATTTAAGACCTCAAAGTCTTCAACAGTGGCAAGTATATTAACGGTTATATTTATTGTAATTGGAACTATTATAATAGGTGCTGTTATGATTAGTAGAGATTATTACAACGCAATATCTAATAATACTATATCAACATTTAAAATTACACTACCATTTTGGATTTATATAAATCCAACTATTGAGTTTATATATATTCTAATTAAACAGAATGGAATTTCACACTTTGCTCCCAATATAATAACCTATATGAACTTAAATAAAATATTTATTATATCTTTAATTAATCAAGGAATAGTAACAGTATTGCTAATACTACTTTCAGCATGGAGGTTAAATCCAGTAAGAAAATCAATTATTAAGGTGAGAAGATGAATAATCTAGATAAACAAATTAGAAAGTTTATAAAAAAAGGTGGAACAAGAATAAGGTTAAATATATTTATAGAGAATTTACTAGTGTCACTAATAGTGGCATTAGGTTTTTGCTCTATGGTAAGTATATCAGGGTTATTCATACCCATATATAATTTATTTGAAGTATGCATTATTACATTAACAATATCTATGATTATATATACATTTATATATTTATATAAATTTAGGCCTGATAATAAAAGGATAGCTCTTAAGCTAGATTCTAAGGGCCTTGATGAGAGATTAATTACTTCACTAGAGTTAATAGATAAAGATGATAACATATCAAATGCACAGAAGGAAGATACCATAGAAGTAATAAAAAAAATTAAGATTTCTAAAATCACATCATTTCATATAAAAAGAAAAAATTTATATAGGTTAATAGCTGCTTTAACGGTTTTGATCATAACTATATGTATTCCAACTACAGCTAAAAACCAAGCTAGAGAGATTAGAAAGATTAAGAAAACTAATAAAGAAGTAATGGAAAGAATAAAGGATGAGAAAAAGGACACTAAGAGTAGCAAAGAGCTATTAGAGGAAGATAAGTTAGATATAGTAAAGGAATTAGATAAGTCTGTAGATGAAATAAAGAAGAGTAAAAGTAAATTAGATACAGAAAAAGCTTTAAATAAGCTGGAGAAAAAACTAGACAATATAGAAAAAAATTTTGATAGTGTCGATAGTAAAAATAAAATACAGAATATTATGAAAAATTTAAATCTAAATAAAGAACAAACAAATAAGAAATTAGCTATTGTAAATAAAATAGCTAATGAGTTTTCTAAAATTGATAAAATGAAGGAGCTTAGTGAAGCTATAAATTCTCAGGATGAAGAGAAAATTAAAGAAGCTTTAGATAAGCTGGAAGAAGGCTTAAAGAATTTAAAAGATGAAGAGAAAGAAGAAATTTCAAGTAATCTTGATAATATAGCTGCTAATATATCAGATGAAAATTTAAAAGGTGTACTATCTTCTACAGCAGCATCCATTAGTAGTGGAAACATAGATCTTAGCAAATTAGAAAATACTTTGATAAGTTTAAATATGGATTCTATCAATGCGGATAATGGAAATAGCAATAATGGCACTGGTGCACAAAATAATCAAGGTGGAAATGGAGAAAACGGTCAGGGCAATGGAAAAGGCAACGNNAAGAAAATGGAGAAGGAAAACTTAACAATGGTGAAAAAGTATTCCTTCCTAATAGAGCTACAGGCAATGATGATAATTTAAGAGGGAATATATCAGAAGGTGGAGATTCTCAAAGTATAACTACGGAGAATGGAGTAAATATAGCTGGAGATTCTATAGACTATGAAAAAATTATTCATGAATATTCTAACAGTGAGATAGTAGGACTTAAAAATAAACCAATACCAAAATCACTGCAAGATTTAATAAAAAAATACTTTGAAGAATTGAAATAAGTATGAGGTGGAAGATGGAGATAAATAAACAATTAATAGAAGCTACTGTAGAAAAAATAAATAAATGTGAAAGTGAAATATCCAAGGGCATCATAGGTCAAAAGGATGTAATAAGAAAGGTTTTAATAGGCATTTTATGTGGAGGAAATATACTTCTAGAAGGAGTACCAGGACTTGGTAAAACTCAACTAGTTAAAACTATTTCTAAGGTTCTAAAGTTAAGCTTTTCTAGAATTCAATTCACACCGGATCTTATGCCAGCAGATGTAGTTGGAACAAACCTTATTGTTAAAGATAAGGATGAAACTAAATTTAAGTTTGAGCAAGGACCTATATTTGCAAATTTAATTTTAGCAGATGAAATCAATAGAGCCACTCCTAAAACTCAATCAGCTCTTTTGGAAGCCATGCAAGAAAAAACCGTTACTGTAGGAAGAACAACTTATGATTTACCAAGTCCATTTATGGTTTTAGCTACACAAAATCCAATAGAAATGGAGGGAACTTATCCTCTTCCAGAAGCTCAGATGGATAGATTTTTATTTAAATTAAAGGTTGCTTTTCCATCTTTACATGAGTTAAAGGATATTATGGATATTACAGTTACTAATAATGATGTGAATTTAGAAAGTATACTTACAGGTGAAGATATACTATCTATGAGGTCTATTGTAAGAGAAGTACCAATGGCAGAGGCGGTTAAAGAATATGCATTAAAACTCATTTTAGCTACTCATCCTGAAAGTGAATATTCTAATGAATTTGTAAAAAAATATGTAGAAGTAGGAGCAAGCCCAAGAGGAGCTCAAGGCCTTTTTAATGGTTCTAAGGTGGAAGCTATTTTAAAGGGGAGACTTAATGTGGCTTTTGAAGATATAAATAATATTGCATATGCAGTGTTAAGACATAGAATATTCCTTAATTTTGAAGCTGTATCAGAAGGTATAACTACTGATATGGTTATTAAAGAAGTTATTAAAAGTTTGAAGGTAACGTAAAATGAACAGTAGATTTGATAAAGAATTTTTTAAAAAGCTAAACAATATCAGTATAAAATTAAATCTTAAATTATCTAAAGGAACTCAAGGAGGAAGGAAATCTAAAGCTAGAGGAACTTCAGTAGAGTTTTCAGACTTTAGAGAGTATGTATATGGGGATGATTTTAGAAGGGTAGATTGGAATGCCTATGGAAGATTTGAAAAATTATTTGTAAAACTTTTCATGGAGGAAAGAGAAGGTAATTTTAATATATTTATAGATTGTAGCAAGTCTATGGACTTTGGAGAATTTAATAAAGGTAACATGGCCTTAAAAATAGTAGCATCAATAAGTTATATTGCTATTAATAATCTTGATAGGGTAAGAATTGGTGCGTTGAAAGAAGAAGGAATTGAACTATTTAACACGTCAAGAGGAAAAGAATCTTTTATAAAGATAATAAGTGGATTAGAAAGCTTAGAGTTTAGTGGTAAAACAAATCTAAAATCAACTATATTAAAAAATAGATTCACTAGTATAGGTATGTCTATTCTAATATCAGATTTTTTGATTTCTAATGGAGAAAAAGAAATAGAAGAAATAGTGAAGTATCTTACTTACAAAAAACAACAGGTGGTATTTATACAAGTATTATGTGAAGAAGAAAGAAATCCTGAGTTTATGGGAACTAAGAATGTTATAGATATAGAGACTAAGGATGAAGTTAAAGTATCAATAACCCCAAAGGTATTAAAACTATATAAATCTAGGATAAAAGAACATGAAGATATGGTAAGAAGTCTAGTTAAAAAGTATGGTGGTACTTTTATAAAGGTAAATTCAGAAGAGGACATAGAGAAAATAATTTTAACAGATTTATTTAATCATAAACTTTTAGGGTAAGGAGGAAATTTATGAGCTTTTTGAATATATGGCCATTATTTTTTTTAGCAACCATACCCTTTTTAATTTTATTATATATTTTAAAGGAAAAATCTGAGGATCTCCCAGTGTCATCATCAATATTTTGGGAAGAAATTTATAAAACATTAGAAGTTAATAGTCCTTTTGAAAAATTAAAAAAAAATATCATGTTATTCCTTCAAATAATGATTATATTACTAATTATATTAGCTCTTATGAATCCATTTCTAAAATTTTTTGGTAAAGAATACAGGAATGTAATAATAGTAATAGACAATTCAGCTAGTATGTTAGGTATAAATGAGGATGAAACCTGTATTAATAGAGGAAAAGCCATAGCTAAAGAATATATAGATTCTTGTGCTAATGGTACAAAGATATCTATTATTACAGCCAATAAAGATGCGAAGGTATTAGTTACATCATTAGAAAATAAGGGCTTAGTTAAAGATAAAATTGACAATATAACTAAAAGTTTTAATCCAGGGGATTTAAAGAATTCTTTAAAATTAGTTGAATCTATGACTAATGAACTAGAAAATTATGAGGTATTATTTATAACTGATGAAGAATTAGACATAGGAGATATAAATGGACAAATAATTTATTTAGATAAAAATAAATCTAATATATCAATAGATAATATTGGGCATAAAAGAGAAAATGGCAATATATCAATAATAACAACCATAACAAATAGAGGGAATGAGGATTATAGTGGTGATTTTTATCTTTATGGAGAAAATGACTTGCTAGAAGCTGCTTCCTTAGAATTAAAAAAAGGGGAAGAGATTACTCTTAATTTTAATATAGAAGATACTGATATAGATTACTTAAAAGGTAAAATATCAGGAAATGATGCCATATTAGAGGATAATACATTTTATCNNTGTAAGTAATAAAAATGTTTTTTTAGAGAAAGCTTTATCTGTAGTTAGTAATGCAGATGTAATAAAAACTAATGATATAACTAATATATCTGAAAAGGATAGATATAATTTATATATTTTTGATGGAATCTTAGGTGAATATATGCCTCATGATGGTAATATTTTAATAGTTAATCCAGCAGAAAATAATTTATTTAGTGTATTAGGTGAACAAGCTGGAGGAGAAGCAGTGGTAGTTAGTGAGGATATACCTAAATACCTTCAGGATATGACTTTCATAGCATCTAAAATAAAAAAGACTGATATGCCGTCATGGGCAAAGTCTTTAATAAATGTAGGAAATGAATCTGTATTATTTCTCGGGAAACATAATAATCAGAAAGTTGCTGTAGTAAATTTTGATTTTCATGATACTGATTTGCCACTTAAAGCAGAGTTTCCTATGCTTATTGATTATATATGTGAAGAGCTTATAGAAAGCAATATAGTTAATAGTAATTATATTGGTGGAGAGGATATAAAAATAAATGGAAGTTCAGAATATGATGAATTAATTTTAACTACTCCGGGTGGAAGAGTGCATACTATTAAGAATAATAGTATATTAAGGGAAAATATAGAGCTTGGAGTTTATGATGTAGAAGATAGTAACCATAGTTTTAATGAAATATTCTCTGTTAATTTTCCATCTAGTGAGGAAGGAAATATAATGGATGATACTATAGAGGATATAGAAGCTAGATTTAATAACAAGGGTAGTATAAAAGGAATGTTAAATATAACACCTTATATAATAAGTTTAATTATGCTTTTAATTATTGTAGAGTGGGTTTTATATAATAAGGGATATTAAGATATATATTATAAATAAAGTTTTTTCAGATTAAGTAGTCACTAGAAAGGAGGGGAAAAATGAATTTTGAAATTGAAAAAATATATTTATTATTTTTAATACCGATAATTCTTATGATAATGTACTTTATATCTAAAACGAGTAAATTTAAAGAAAAAAATATTAGTTTTATTAATATAAATAGAGTTATTATTGTAACAATACTTATACTTGCTATGTGTAACATAAGTATAAGCTTTAGGACAAAGGATTCATCAACCATATTTTTATTGGATTTATCTCATAGTATGAGTAATTACAAAGATGAAACAAAGGAGTTTGTTAAAAATGCTATAGAAGCTTCACCGCCAAATAATAAAATAGGAATAGTTACTTTTGGCGAAAATCAGGAAATAGAGCAGTTCCTTACCTATTCAAAAGGCTTCAATGATATTCAAACCTCTCCAATTGGCAATACTACTAATATAGAAGAAGCAATAAAATTTTCTTTAAATATATTTAAGGATAGTGACTATAAGAGAATAGTTTTAGTTACAGATGGAAAGGAAAATCAGGGTGATCTATTAGAAACATCCACTTATTTTGGGAATAATCAGGTTGACTTTCAAGTATATAAAATAGATAGTGAACAAGTAGAAGATGTATATATAGAAGATATAGATATACTTGACAAAGTAGCTATAGGAGAAGAATTTTCTGTAACTGTAAATATTAAATCTAATATTAAGACGAAATCAAAGATATCAATATATTCAGGAAGAGAAAAAAAAAGTGAAAAAGAAATTGATATAGAAAAGGGCGAGAATACATTTTTATTTAAAGATATTCAACATAAAGGTGGTTTTAAACCATATAAAGTAGTTATAGAGCCAGAAAATGATGGAATATCCTATAATAATGAATATACAACATACACTAATATAGTTTCAAAACCAGAAATTCTAGTAATACAAGGAAAAACTGGTGAAGGAAAGGGACTTGAAGAAAATTTAAAGGCTATAGGTAGTAGTTATACTATGATAAATCCTAGTGCTGCACCTAGATCTATAAATGAACTTATAGAATATAAGGGGATATTTATTTGTAATACCCATATAGACGATTTACCTAAGGGGTTTTTAGATAACGTTGAAAGCTATGTAAAAGATTATGGTGGTGCAATTATAACTACAGGAGGAGATAATTCTTATGCTTTAGGAGGATATAAGGATTCTGTTTTTGAAGATATACTTCCTGTTAGCTCTGATAAAAAAGGAAAAAATGAAATTCCTGAGATATCTTTAACTTTAGTATTAGATAGATCATCTAGTATGTTGCCTTCAGATCAGGGAAGTTTTAGCAAAATTAGTTTAGCAAAAGAGGCAGCAATTAGATCTTTAGATAATTTAAGAGAAACTGATAATATAGGGGTAGTAACCTTTAATACAGGGTATAGCTGGGTAGTACCTATGCAAAAGCTATCTAATATAGAAGAGGTTTCTGATAAAATTAATAGTATTATAGCAGAAGGTGGAACTTCTATATATTCAGCACTAAATGAAGCTTATCAAAAGCAAAAGGAAAGCAGTGCAAAAATAAAACATATAATACTATTAACAGATGGACAAGATGCCATGGGAGAAAATGAATATAGAGATTTAGTTAATGATATTAAGAGTGATAAAATAACGTTATCTACAGTATCAATAGGTACAGATAGTAATAATAAATTATTAGAATGGCTTAGTAGCAATGCAGGAGGAAGATATTATCATAGTGATATATATACAGATGTTCCAAGGATATTTGCAAATGAAATATTAATATCTACAGGAGAATATTTAATAAATGAAGAATTTACTCCAAAGATAGCTGCTAATCATGAGATTTTAAATAATGTTATAGAAGAAGGAAAATTTCCATCTCTTCTAGGGTATGTTGGTACATCTATAAAAAGTACAGCAATAGAAGTAATGAGTTCTCATATGGATGAACCAATTTTAGCAGCATGGCAATATGGCATTGGTAGAGTAGTATCTTTTACTTCTGACGTAAATGGTCAGTGGAGTAAAGAATTATTAGCCTTTGATAAAACACCACAACTTTTTAGTAATATAATATCATGGACAATGATTGATTATGATAATAGTGGCAATTTAAGTATTACACAGGAAGGAAGTAGCGCTAAAGTACAATATGAGACCAATAATCAAGAGGATAATAAGAAGGTTAAAGGAGCATATACCTTTGAAGGAAATACCACGTCAGAATTTGAACTAAAAGAAGTATCACCTGGTAAATATGAAGGTCGAGTACCTATGAGGGAATTAGGATTTTATAGTTTTAACATTAAGGAAGAGTTACAAGGTAATACTATAGCTAGTCAATTAGGAGGATTTGCATATCAATATTCTCCTGAATATAAATTTCATGAACAATTTAATAGTTTATTAGCTTTAGTGGAAGATACTGAAGGAAAAATTATAAATTCTGCAGAGGATATATATGAGATAAAGAGCAATAAGGGTTATACTAAAAAAAATATAAGCAATTTATTATTAATAATAGCTATGTTATTATTTTTATTTGATATAACTTATAGAAGGTTAGGTCTAAAAAAATATTTAAATAAGCAATTGTTTATTAATATAAGGGAAAGAATATATAAAAAAGAAGAGTATGGAAAAATTGATAATGTAGTTAAGAAATATAAAGCAGATAAACCTGTACTTAGAGAAGCTGTAGAAAATGATCTTAAAAATAATAATTTAGATATAAAACATAAAGAATCTAAAATAAAACATAGAAGCTCATATAAAGATAGACTTAATAGGAGTAAATCAAAAGATGAAAATATGGTATTAAATACAGGTGAGTTATTAAAAAAGAAGCGTGAGAGAAATGAAGATTAAATTAGGAGGTACTCATAATGACTATAAGACATTTGGAGATTTTTATAACCGTTGCTGATTGTGGTAAAATGAGGGTAGCAGCAGAACAATTATTTATATCACAGCCATCCGTCAGCCAAGCCATTGCCGATATAGAAAGTTATTATGGAGTTAAGCTATTTGAAAGGCTATCTAAAAAACTTTATATAACAGATAGTGGAGAAAAACTACTGAAGTATGCTCGTCATATTGTAGGATTATTTAAAGAAATGGAAGTTGATATTAAAAATGCTGGTGAAAATATATGTTTACGAATAGGCGGTACTGTAACTGTAGGAACATGTCTTCTATGTCCAATAGTTACTCAATTTGAGAGAAGTAATCCAGGAACTTCCACAAAGGTTATAATTAATAACACCACAGTTATTGAAGATATGTTATTAAACAGTACCTTGGATTTAGCAATTATAGAAGGGGAGACTATAAGTTCAGATATAATAAAAATACCAATTTATAAAGATAAATTGGTATTAGTATGCGGGGCAAGTCATCCTTTTGCAAATGAAAAGGAGATTACTATAGATAAACTAGAGAATCAAGATGTCATTGCCAGGGAGAAAGGCAGTAGAGATCGTAATATTTTTGAGCAGTTACTAAATGAACAAAATATTTCTGTAAATGTAAAATGGAATAGTACCAATACTGAAGCCATCAAAAATGCAGTAATAGCAGGTCAAGGTTTAGCTATATTATCCAGTATTATGGTTAAAAATGAACTACAGTATGGAAAATTAAAGATAGTTCCAATTAAAGATATTAATATTACTAGAAATATTTGCTTAGTTTATCATAAGGATAAGTTTATATCTGAACAGATGAAGAATTTTTTAGATGTTTGCAAAAATCTTAATTTAGATATCTAAAATATCATGTATGCAAGAGTACCAATAATTCCTGACCCGAATATAACTAAAATAGGATTAGCCTTAAATTTACGTAATACTATAATTCCTGATATGAATAACAAGAATTCAATAATTCTAAAGTTGGATAGAACTATTGCAGATTTTTCTGCTTGGAATAAAGCTAAAGTAAGAATTGATAGTCCAGCTGATGTAATCAGAGCAACTACAGCTGGGCGCAAACTACTAAGGATAGTTTGAATACCTTTAAAGTTTCTATATTTATAGTATAGATGCGCTAATGTAAGACATATAATGAAGGCTGGTAAAATACAACCTAATGTACAAATTATTGCACCAGGTAAACCTGCAACACGAGTACCAACAAAGGTAGCTGAGTTTATAGATATAGGTCCTGGTGTCATCTCTGCGATAGTAATTAAATCAGCAAACTCTTCCATAGATATTAGATGATGAATATCTACAATTTGACTTTGGATTAAAGGTATAGCAGCATAGCCACCACCTACACTAAACAGTCCTACTTTAAAAAAGCTTAGAAATAACTTGAAAATCATATGCGGTTACCATCCTTTCTAAGATCTATAATAAGATTTATAACTCCAATACCAGCACATATTAAAATAACAGTCATTGCACTAATTCCAAATACATAAGTCATTAAAAATGTAATAAACATCATAGCTATATACATTACATTACGAGTTTTAACTATGTTTTTTGCAAGATTTAGAACAACATCAAAAATAACAGCTGCGACACCTGCACGCATTACTTGAAGAGCAATAGCTACAATGGTGTTATCACGAAATTGCTGATAAAACATAGATATTATAGAAATAATAATTAGAGGTGGAAGAGTTGTCCCAATAACTGATATAAGTGAACCTAAAATTCCATGCATACGATATCCTAATATTACTGATGCATTAATAGGTATTGGACCTGGAGAAGATTGAGCAATAGCGGTAATATCTAACATTTCACTTTCATCCAGCCATTGAAGTTCTTCTACAAACTTCTTTTTCATTAATGACACTATTACAAAGCCACCACCAAAGGTAAATGCACTGAGGGAAAAGGTTGACTTAAATAGTTGCCATAATACTTTTAAATCTTTTTTTGATGTATTTTCCATGATTTTAAATCTCCTATCTTTATTTCTCGTTATTGTACGAATTGTTCTCTCACTTTTATTCTAAATAGGAATAATATATTTGTAAAATATATATATATTATCATTATGATAGGTATTTACTTATGTATAATTACAAACAACAAAATTTAAGTTTAAATATATGATTAGAAATAAAAAAGCAGCAAGCCTTTGGTTTAAAATAAAGGTTTGCTGCTTTTTATTATGGATAAATAAGTTAAATGTTTTATTAATAACATATTCCCTATACTAAATTTTCTTTAATAAAGTTAACTACTGCATCTACATGGCCTGGAACTTTAACTTTTCTAAATTCTTTAACTATATAGCCATCTTTATTTATTATGAAAGTACTTCTTTCTATTCCAATAGTCTTTTTACCATACATATTCTTTTCTTTTAGAACATCATATAATTGGCAAACAGATTTATCTTCATCAGCTAATAAAAGAAAGTTAAGTTCTTGTTTCTCAATAAACTTTTCATGAGATTTAACACTGTCTTTACTAATTCCAATAATAACTGTATTTAATTCATTTAATATTTCCTTTCTATCTCTAAAGCTTATAGCTTCCGTTGTACAACCTTGGGTATTATCTTTTGGATAAAAATATAATACTACATTTTTACCTAAGAAGTCATTAATGGAGTGGGGATTGTTATCACTACCTATTAATGAAAAATCAGACGCTTTTTTTAATTCTAATATATCATTCATTATTATCATCCTCCTAAGGAAAGTTAATAAAAATAATTAACTAATATTCATTATTAATATTATATCATTAAGCATGATTAAAATATATAGTAAAGATAGAAAAAAAGATTAATATCCATATATAGTAGTGTGGTATAAAGATACTTGTCCTGGTGTATCAATACAAGAAAAAAGAAGTATTTCAGTGAAAAATATAGTAATAGATGAATATGATACATTTAATGAGTAAATAATCTAGTTGTAGTTATTTAAAACCATGATAAGATAATCCATGTCGCTAAGTGATGCGGCAACAAACAACAAGAA
>DKGY01000048.1 GCA_002453475.1 Clostridium sp. UBA6758
ACTTGTATTTTCAAAGTTATTTAAATAAGGAAAAGTATAATACTGCTCAATTAAAAAAAGACAAGCAAAAACCACAATCTTAATTGATTGTGGTTTATTTACTTAAATGGGTCAAAATCTTCTAATTTCGCTTTGATATCGTCTTCTTCAATACCAGCATATCTTAAAGTTACTGCTTGGCTACTGTGGTTTAAAATTTTCATTAATGTTACAATATCTCCTCGATTATGCTTTAGAAAGAAATAAGAAAAAGTCTTTCTTAGTGTATGTGTGCCAATATAATCTAACCCCATACTATCAGCTACTTTTTGCATGATTTTGTAATATTGATGACTTGCCAAGGGTTTACTTCTATCTGAAGGACTTGGAAACAACCATTCTGATTGAGAATCATGTTCTTCATTTAAATATTCAATAATAGATACGGTCAATCTGTTTAAATGCAACGTTCTTCTTTTTCCTGTTTTTTGTTCAATAATTTCTGTTTGTGTTTTATTTTTCACGTCAGAAACCTTTAAATTAAGTATATC
Organism: Clostridium sp. UBA6758; assembly: GCA_002453475.1. Classification (GTDB taxonomy): domain Bacteria; phylum Bacillota; class Clostridia; order Clostridiales; family Clostridiaceae; genus Clostridium_J; species Clostridium_J subterminale. The sequence continues at coordinate 531 of DKGY01000048.1, forward strand.
TGAAATCCGTAACCCTGTCTTTATTCCAATTGCCATAATCAAATAATCTCTTTTTCCGTGTTTGCCCTTTTGTAATTCTTTTCCAAATTGAATTAGCGTTTCCTTATTTTTTATCGGTTTGACATTAATCATTTTTTGTCCCATAAATTACCTCCCTAAGATGCACTATTTATGGATACTTATAGTGTATTTAAATATAAAAGTATCCATCTCCCTATAAATCAAAAATGAAAGATTGATAGAATAGGATTGGTGATGGATACTAATTATAAAAGTATCCCTGCTAAGGTCCTTTATAGCATCATAATCTGGAGGTTGCAAATTTGTAGAACATAAAAACACCACTTAGTATTTTCTAAGTGGTATACGATTATTATCAATTCAGTCTACTGATTACCCAATCATAAAGTTCTTTTATTTCCATTTTAATTTCATAAGCTTTGACAATTTTTTTCTTTGTGCTACCAAGTTGACTAAATAAAAATTCTTTTCCATAATCCTCTAAAATACTATTTTTATAGATATATAAATGGGTATCTCCTTTTTTTTCAAAAATAGTATATCTATCTAAAACAAGTGATATTCTGTTGATTACTTCGTTAAACTCTTTTCTAGTTAAATCACTATCATATTTATTGGCAATCTTTCGATAGTCAATTTCTTTTATCCTAAATGAATTATCAGATACAACGAAGCTTTCAGATAGTATAGCTAGTTTTTCTCTTGTAACCACATCATGGACATCAAATTTACTAAGGTTTTCTAGAAAAATAGCATCAAATTGCTTTAATTTTTTTTCGAAAAAATTTTCTAATAATAGTGAAGAATCCACTTTAAAGCTATATTTATCATTAAATCTTTGTATAGCTAGAATATAGGTTCCAAAAAAAATCCCAACTAATTCAACTTCCGATGGAAGCTGATTGTTTACATGATATTTCATTCTCTGCAGATGACTCTCAACTTTAATTTTTACAGAAGTAGATGGAGATAGTTTACCATTATTTTCCATTACTTCATTTATAATATTCCTATACTCATCCTTTTGTTTTTCTTCTATTTCATTGGCTGTTTTCCTTGTTACATAATCAGTGATTTGCTCATGTTTTTTAATAAAGTCGATTAAATTATTTAGCTCATAATTATAAACCAACAGTGCTTTATCTAATTCCGACTTTTTTAGTTTTTTTCCTTTTCTTATATAGCTCTTTAACATCTTATTAATTTTTGTCTGAATTTTATCAAAGCTATCATAATATCCTTTTGGAAGAATGATTGCTGTTTTTTGCAAATACTTAGAATCTGCCATTAAAATATCAAAGATATTCGAATTATATTTCAGCAACTTATTGTATCTTTTATATTCTTCTTCAGTTTTGATTATTTTTACCATAGAATCAAGTTGTTTGAAATTATTTACACAATTCCCGCCGATAAATATTTCAATATCATTTTTTTGATTTTTTATTTTGTATTGAAACTTTATAGGTTGATTACATAATTTACAGTGTTTATTCCCAGATTCATCCGTTGTAAGTATAGGGTTACTCTTGTCGGAAATCCACTCTTGACTTGAAAAATTTAACCATGCAGGAAGATTTTGCTTAATTTTTTGACTAATATCTAATTTCTCAGCAGTATCTTCATCAATTTTTTTATTTTCTAATAAAATTTTATATAACGCTGGTTCTTCATATTTCATAAAATCACTAAATATCAGCAAATTACGTTTACTTTTATCAATTAATAATTTCTTACCCATTCTACACCCCTCCAAAAAACAAACAAACGTTCTTATTTATCATATCATGAAACCGTATTTATTTCTACAAATCAAAGTGAATAAGTATTGTGATAAAACTTATTTGGACTTCTATAATCACTATTGGATAGCTTAAACTAACATAAACACTACAAATACCTATCGAATTTTTTTAGTTGATATCGTATAATATTCTCAACTTTATCCTATGCCATGAAAAGGAGAATTTTTATGGCACAAATCAAACCATACAAAAAGCAAGATGGCACAATCAATTACATGTTTGATTACTATGTAGGTATTAATCCTAAAACTGGAAAAAAACAAAAAACCACTAGGAGGGGATTTGAAACAAAGGAGGAAGCTAGTTTAGCTTTAGCAGAATTGAGTCTATTGGTTGCAACCGAACAATATTTACCTAGAAAATACAAAACATTTAACGATGTTTATACACTATGGCTAAAGAAATATAGAGGAATTGTTAAAGAAAGCACGTATGCAGGAACACTTAGTATCTTTAAAAATAATATTTTACCGTATTTTCAAGAAATAGAAGTACAAAATATTACGACAGTTTATTGTCAGGAAATAGTTAATAAGTGGTATAAAATCCACCCTAAAAGATTCAAACGTTATATTTATTATTTCAACGCTGTTATGAATCATGCCAATTATTTAGAATTAATTTTTAAAAATCCAATGGAGTTTATTCAATTACCTCAGAATAATATAGATTTAAATCAATATAAAGAATTTGATAACTTTTACTCAAAAGATGAGTTATTAGAATTTCTAAACTTTACTAAGAAGAATTTTGAACATCAAAGGTTCATCTTTTTTCATTTGTTGGCTTTTACAGGTATCAGACGTGGTGAAGCTTTATCACTAACTTGGAATGATATTAATTTTGAAGAAAAATACTTGCTTGTATCAAAAACATTAACAAAGGGTGAAAATGGCAGATTCCTAATTCATCCACCGAAAACTAAAGCAAGTTTCAGGAAAATATTTCTGGATAATCAAACATTGAATTATTTACAGACATGGAAAGAATTACAAAAAGAAAAACTAAACTTAACTTACGATAACCCCAAACAATTACTATTTCCTAACCATAAAAATAGTTTTTTAGAACCAAATATACCAAAAGAATGGCTACAAACTATTGCCAGACATTATAAAAAGAAGACTGGAAAAGACCTGAAAATTATTACGATTCATGGTTTTAGACATACCCACGCAAGTTTACTATATTTATCAGGAATAAATCTAAAGGAAGCACAAGAACGTTTAGGTCATTCTAATGTTAAAACTACACTGAACGTATATACACATTTAAGTGATAAACAAAGAGAACAAACAGTTGATAAGCTAACAGAGTTTATGAACCTAGATTAATTTTAAAAATAACAAAAAAACCCACTGGTTAGAGTGGGTTCACGGGTATTGAATACCCCTTTATTTATTGTTTTCTAGGGCTTGGCGACTTTGGTCAGCTAATGCAGTAAATGCTGCTGCATCGTTTACAGCCAAGTCAGCTAACATTTTGCGGTTGATGTCGATTTCAGCTAATTTCAAGCCGTGCATCAATTTTGAGTAGCTTAAGCCATTCATACGAGCCGCTGCGTTGATAC
>DKGY01000035.1 GCA_002453475.1 Clostridium sp. UBA6758
TTATTTTGTTTTTACTTTTATTAGGGTATAATTAATCTATAAGCTAGTGTTTAATTATAAAAATAGTAAATTTATAATAATGTGGCTACAAAATAGGGCATGAAATATCGAGTATAGATATTTGAAAGAAGATACTATTGAATTGGGAGTGAGAAGAATGGATTGGATTAAAAATTTAAATGAGTCGATAACCTATATAGAAGAAAACCTTGAGGGTGAAATATCCTATGAAACTATTTCAAAAATTGCTGGATGTTCTGTCTACAATTTTCAAAGAATGTTTTCATATATAGCAGACAAGCCTTTATCAGAATATATAAGAAACAGGCGATTAACAATGGCAGCCTTTGATTTATTAAATAGCACAGAAAGAATAATTGATATTTCTTTAAAGTATGGATATGAATCTCAAGATTCATTTACTAGAGCATTTAAAAAGTTTCATGGAGTACTGCCTTCAAGTGTCAGGAATGAAACAGTGCGGCTGAAATCCTGTCCTAAGCTCTCCTTTCAAATTTCAATAAAAGGAGAAAATCATATGAATTATCAAATTGAACAGTGGCCTGAATTTAGAGTAATGGGAGTATCACATAAAGTAAAAACAGCCGAAGCCTTTGAAGTAATTCCTCAGATTTGGGAAAACTCCTGGAAGGATGGAACTATGAAAATGTTCCTTGACAACTTTCCTGACTATAGACCTGCAGGTTTTTTAGGAATTGCTCAAGGAGGACAATGGGGCGAGTCAGAAGAAATGGAATACATCATAGCAGTGACAAATCATGTTGATGTACCGAACTGTAAACATGTTCCGGTACTTGACGGAATGAAGGAGTTTACTTACCCTGCCGCAGCATGGGCAATTTTTGAAGCTAATGGAGAACTGCCGGATGCAACTCAAAAGGTTTATAAACAGTTTTATAGTGAATGGCTTCCTAATTCAGGATATGAATTAGCTGATCTTCCTGTAATTGAATGCTATATGCAAGAAAATCATCAGGAAGTTTGGATTGCTATTATTAAAAAATAACGAAAATCATAATTATTGGAAAAATTTTTAAAACCTCTTGCAATTGACGTAGTGTCAAATGATATTATTTTCTTATGAGGAACCTCATATATTCAAAAAGGAGGTGGTTGAATGAGCCATTTTGAACCAATTCACCAGGTATCGGAACAACTTGGAGTGACGAGTCGTACCCTTCGTCATTGGGAAGACAAGGGACTTTTCTACAGTCAACGAGATCCCCAATCTGGTTGGCGTATGTACAACAATGAAGTACTACAGAGAATACGTCTTGTAATATTGCTGAGAGAGCTGGATATTCCTTTGAAATTAGTAAAAGTCATCCTTGACAGTGTAGACCCACAAATAGCTTCAAAAATTATTATGAATCAGATTAGCAAACTCAACGAAGAAAATATTGTGATTGTTAAGCGAAAAAATTTGCTAATTAAATATCTTTCAATTTTAAATTCCATGGAACCTCCATCTGATGCTTCCGAATATCTTGTGCATATGGAAGAAACGCTGGCACTTCAGATCATTTCTAAAAATAATATGATAGAACAATGGGAGGATATTATTATGACAAATAGTACAATTACTTCAGGAGCACNNGAGTGGCAGTATGTAATGTGATAAGCACTTCTCCAGAGGATGAGGCACTTAAAAAGGTATTAGATTGGGCAGAGTCCGAAAACTTAATGGGTACTGCTAGAATTTTTGGATTCAATACAACTGCATATAGCCCAGGCTGTACAGAGTATGGATGGGCAGCTTGTATTACTGTGCCAGAGCAGGTTGTTTTACCCGAATATCTTGAGGAAAAAAGACTACCCGGTGGTCTATATGCATCACTAAATAGCACAAATGAAGTATATGATTCATGGCAAACATTAATGCGATTATTAAAAGAAAATAACTCATATGTTGTTGATGAAAGTCGTTTATGTCTTGAGGAACACATCCCTAGTGGTGAAGATAAAGGCCAAGGAAATGATTTTTATTTAAATCTGTTAGAACCAATAACTAAAAAATAGACTAATATATTTATTTAACTATAAATGAAAATACCCAATAGGGAGACCATTTAGTGTCTACTCCATTGGGTATATTTCATTTCTGAATAGTACGGTATTTTTGTTTTATCCGATGACTACCCGTNNAGTAAAGAGCGGCTACGACCCTGGATAACGATTTCTAAGCTTCAGTGGAGTAAAAACCCCTCTGAAGCAAAGAACTCTGTTTTACCAATTGAACTATTATACTTTTTGTGATTTACGAGCACAAGATATTATAAAAACTGTAATTCCTGATATAAGTGCAATAAACACAAATAACCAAGCTATTGGTATTAAGTAAAATGGTTCTACTAAGGTTCCGTCTGCAAGGACTTCAGAACCTATAACATTGTAAGCAATTAGACATATAATACTTATAAAAATCGAAATTAGAGATACTAAATATTTTTTCATTTTTATTCAACCTACTTTCTTCATGTTCTTTAAATATATTATACAACAAATTATTTATAATATCAATAATAATTTATTGATATTCAATATATTTTTATTTTTAGTGTCTAATTTCTAATTGTTTCATATTAAAAAAGATGCTTATATCTGACCTTTTTTTCCTAAACTACAAATATGTATAGTCTTATTGTTATTACATAAAATAAGACTGAAAGGAGGTTGTTTTATGAAAAAATTTACTATTATATTATTAATTTTAGTAACTCTTATGTTTAGTACATCTATTACAACTCCTGCATTTGCAGAAAATCTATTTAAGGAAGGTTTTTATAGAATATCAGATTTTAATCCTTCAAAAGATGGTTTTTATTATGTTGAAAATGTTTCATCAGATGGTGTTTATGTTATTATTTTTAATGAAAATCTCATTGCAACACAAGTATTATATCTAGAACCAAAATCACGAAAATATAACTTAGTTCCTCTTAAACCTGAACATAGAATTATAATAGTTGGTAACGGTCAAGTATATATTGATACAGGGATACAATAATGTGTTCCTGTATTTTTATAATTTCCATGAATTTCAAAATAAAAACATCGTAAAATTCATTTCCGAATAGTACGGTATTTTTGTTCTTAATATCTAATTTCTACTAATTTCACATTAAAAGAAATGCTTATATCTAACCTTTTTTCCTAAACCACAAATATGTATAGTCCTATTGTTATTACATAAAATAAGACTGAAAGGTGGTTATTCTATGAAAAGATTCACTATAATATTATTAATTTTGGTAACTCTTATATTTAATACATCTATTACAACTCCCGCATTTGCAGAAAATCTATTTAAGGAAGGTTTTTATGAAATATCAGATTTTAATCCTTCAAAAGATGGTTTTTATCATGCTAAAAATATTTCAACAAATGATATTTATATTATTATTTTTAATGAAAAACTCATTGCAACACAAGTATTATATCTAGGACCGAAATCACTACAATATAATCTAGTTCCTCTTACCTCTGAACATACAGTTATAATAGTTGGTGATGGTCAAGTACATATTGATTCAGGGACACGATAATGTGTTCCTTTATTATGGTAAAATTATTTTGTTTT
>DKGY01000093.1 GCA_002453475.1 Clostridium sp. UBA6758
AGTATTAGAGTTGGTAGTCATCGGATAAACACTTTGCATTGCCATGGAATTACTAGGAGGTTAAGCATGAGATTAAGGTTAAATTTTTACTCATTTATTTTATCATTAATATGTATAATGTTATTCTTTTTATCAGCATCATCAAATAGTGTAATTAACTTTACAATGGATCTATTACATGTACATCCATTATTTATAGTTATGATACTTTCTATAGTGACACTAATACTAGGGCTACTTGGACTTTCTGCAGCTACTAACTGGATGAGATTATTTAGAGGACTTTTAACAATAGTAATAACCATCATAATGACAGGATTTATATTATTTATATTAACTGCTAGCAGATTAGTTGGATTTGCATAAATCAAAAGGGGGCGTTTTAATAATATCATTTTATCTTATAGTAGTAGGCATAAAAGATAAAAGGAAGACGTCTGGTAAGTTGTAGATTATTACCACTATAAAATAATGTGATTATAAATCAAGAAAATTTAAATTTTGATTATTTTTTGGTTAAATAAATGGGGTATTTATATGAAAAATAAAATATTACTCAACAAAAGGTAGATATATCGAGAATAAATAGCATTTTTTCCGAGAAAGAAATGTTAGAAAAACTCATTGATGATGAATTATTTACTGAACAATTTTAAGGAGGCAATGGTTATAACTTTTAATGTTACTATTTCAAAGCTGATTATTCTTGATAGTACTATTAATGTTAATAGTGTTACTTATAGAAAAAATCTAAAAAAATAGTNNGCAGCCCCATATACAAATGGGAGCTACTATTTGTAAGGGTTAAATTTAACACGCTGTCGTTATTATTATTTAATTACTGTCATCATTCCCATATATGGTTGTAATGAAACAGGCTAACTATAGAGCTCTATTTCTATATTTTTACTTATCATTAGATAAAACTCTTTAAGCTAATATAGGTATCATATCATCGTTATTTTCTAGGTTATTCATATCTTTTTCATGAGCATTATATGATTTTTGTATAGTTTCATTAATTTCATTATATCCGTCTTTAACTATATTTTTTATATTAGCTGAAGCATCACTTATACTACCAACTACAATTTTGCTTGCATCTTTAATTTCAGCTGCAACTGTTTTTATTGTATCAATTACATTCTTGCTAACTGATACAACTGCATTTTTAACTTCTTGAATGCAAGACAATGAATTTTCAATATTATTTCTTATGTCTTTGCAATTCTTTTTAATTTCATTATATCCTGTTGAAGCTGTAGTTCCTATTTCTTTTATTGGTTCTTTTATAGATTCTATTCCATCTTTTATCGCCCCACCAGTTTGAACTACTTTATTTACAATGCCGTTATTCGGATTATTCCACTCAGCCTTAATTTTATCCACTGATGTTCCAATTTTTCCTACTACTTCCTTAACATTTTCCCCTACTGAAACAGCTGTCTTTACTCCTGTATTTATTAGAGATGTAGCTGAATCTTTAGTATCTTCAGCTATTTTTTTCAATTCGGCGGCAGTAGTTGTTACTTGCTTAAAGGTACTAGCTATTTGTGATGCAGTATCTTTTATTTTTTTAGTTACTGAATCTGACATGTCTTTTATAGTTGTTGATACAACCTTAGCCGTATCAACAACTATATTTGATACAGACTTTACTGTCTTAATAACACTTTCACCTACAGAAACTGCTGTCTTAACAAATTTTGAAACCTCACTAGTTACATAAGAAAATTTATCAGCTACTGATTTAAAAAATCCACCTATTGAGCTCTTAGTTGCCTTACTTTCTTTAGATGCAACCTCTGAAGAGTCCTTAATATCATTAACAATTGAAGATTTATATTCATCTTTAGCTACCTTCATGTTGGTAGCTTGTACATCTGAATTCAGATTGCTATTTTCCATCTTTCTATCTCTACTCTTATTGTCATTGCTATTGTTAATAACATTTGCATTTAGGTTAACGTTGTTAGTTATTTTCATAACCTCCCACATCCTTTTCTTATTATTTATTAAATGATATATAATCACTGCTAAGTGCTTATATATTGTAAACTAGTATTTATAAGCTAATATCTTATTTCTCCTCGTGGAGAATATACCGAATTTTTAGATAATTTAAATTCATCTTCTAATATAAATTCACCGTCTATAAAGAATTTCATTGTCCAAGTTCCAAAGGGATATTTACGGGTATTATCTGCTAAATCCATCCAAAACCATAACATTATTGGTTCTTTACCATTTGGTGTCATAAATAGATTATTATCAGTTACTTGGAATAACTCTCCTACAGGTGTATACCATGCTGTTGTTACAGTGTGTAAGCCTGTTACATTGGTAAATTGAAATCTTGTTACTATTTTTTTATCTAAAGCCATATTAAAAACTTTTTTATTTACGATATTTTCTTGCTCACTTACTGCACAACCTATATTGTAATTTTTTACATGTGTTGTATATTGAGTATTATTGTACATCCTCTGATCATTTTCATTAATCTTAACTATAGACCAAAGCTCTTCATTATCATCTGGGAAATATATATTTGCAGTTGGATCATTAAGCTTTAATTCCCCATTAATAAGAAACTTATAGGGATGCTCACCTGTTTGCAAATCGCATTTAAATGTCCATTTATTATTCTCTTTAACCATAACCCCTTTGTTATGATCATACTCATTAAACTTTCCTATTACAGATATGGTCTCAATCGGTAAATAGTTACGTTCTTCATATTGAAAATTTACTTCCATAATAANNCCTATATGTCATGATGTCATGCAGTTTTTTAAAAAATATTTCTCTTATTTTATATATCGTTAAAATTATCATAAACTTTAATCTATATACCATAATTAGAAATTATTCACATATTATTCTATTGAGGGAGTAGGCAGCAAAACACGGAAATTATACGCTAAGCATTTAAAAAACATGAAGTTCCTAATTCCTAGATTCTATAATAAGTTTATAACGCTATAATTGTAAATGAATAATTGTATGTTTATATGAATTAATAAGACTCAATTTATATTATAATATCAATGTTATTTTTGAATATAATTAATTACAATGTAGGTGAGAGGGGGAAAATATGAATACATTATTAATAACTGGTGGAAATGAGGGCATTGGTTATTTCATGGCAAAACAGTGGCTTGAAAATGGAAACTGTGTTTCAGTAATTGATTTAAATTGGAACAACATTGATAAACTTAAGGAAATTTATCCGAAAACCCTGTTAAGTTTTAAATGTGATGTCTGTGATATAGAATCAGTAAAGAAGGCGGTTAATCAAACTAATGCTCAATTTGGAAGCATAAATTATGCGGTACATAATGCTTGTTTATGTTTATTTAAAAGTTTTGAGGAACATAGTATAGAAGATTTCGATAGAGTAATGGCTGTGAATTTTCATGGTGCTATAAATTTAACAAAGGCAGTATTGCCTACTATGCAAAATGAAAGACAAGGTAAGATATGATGTTTTACAAGTTCAGGTNNATATAAGTCCATATGCATGCAGTAAGGGAGCAATAGAATCTTTAGCCAAGTGCTTAAACAATGAATATTCAGGTAGTGGCATAACATTTCATATAATGCATCCGCCACTAACTAATACAACATCAAGAGCAGAAATGCTCTTTTTGGCTTTCTTTAAGTATTAATAAATAGTTTGTCTAAAGCATGGTCTACTTTTTACTTTTATCATAAAATTATGCATTCATTTATTAATATAAAAATGAACCCATGTCTCATTATAAAAGTGATATGTAATTTTAAATTTGGAACTAAATTTTGTAAGAATTATATTATGTTAATAGATAAATTTCTCTGGAGGAAAATATATGGACTATAATTTAAAAACATGTCCAATCACTTTAAACACTACAAGAATATGTGGAACTGATCCTATAAATACTGCAGTAGAAATATCAAAAATAGGCTTTTCAAGCATGAAACCAAATGCAGTAATCTTAGTAAATAGGAGTGAAGTTTTTGATGGAATAGCAGCTTCTCCGTTAGTACACTTCCCTATTGATGCTCCAATCTTATTTACAGATAGAAATATGTTAAATAATGAAACATTAGCTGAAATTCAAAGATTATCTCCAATGGGCTATAAAGGTATACAGGTAATTTTGGTTGGTAATATTTCCAGAAATGTAGCTTTAGAACTGAATAGGTTAGGACTTAGAACGTATCAAGTAACCGGCCGAAACCATTATGAAACAGCTTGTAAAATACCTGGTGAGAGAAAAGAATTTGAAAATATACTTATAATGTCTGGTGAGTATTTCTCTGAAGGGATTGTTTCAGCCTTTTGGTCAGCTCACCACGGTGATCCAATTCTTTTTGTTCAAAAGGATAGTATTCCAAGTTGTACACTCGAAGCCATAAGAAAAATGCATAATATAAATGCCTATATTATAGGTTCAACTAAAACCGTATCGAAAGCTGTAGAGTCAGCTTTGTCTCAGTTAAATAATATAAATCATATCGTTAGAATTGATGGTAATACTCCCTACGATATAGCTATAAACTTTGCAAAATATGAGAATCCTATAACTAAGTTTGGGTGGGGAAGAAACTACAGAGAAGGTCATGCATTTACTTTTGGAACCTTAAGTAATCCCATGGCAATAATTTCAGGTGTGATACTGGCACATATGGGTAAACATTCTCCACTTTTATTAATAGAAAAGGACTCAGTCCCTCAATCGGTAATTAATTATTTACAATCTATTAAACCATTACCGCCAAAGGGTATGCCTCGTCCTCCTTTTATGCATGGATTTATCTTAGGAAATACCAGTCAAATAACATATAATGTTCAAATCAAAATTGAAGATACTTTATCTATTGAACATGAAATGATGGGTAACATGGATGTTTCTGATATGGCCTAATAGGACCATTACCAGCATAGCTGTAACCAAGTGAAAAGTAAAATTGAAAACGTAGTAATATTAAGGATTTGATATATACCTGTGTCGATAGAAGAAATGCTTTTACGATTTAAGAGAACATTAGCATATTTGTAGCTTAGGGAAATGAATTAATTAGGGTGAAAATTTAATAAAGATTGATTAGAGCATCTCTATATAGAGGTGCTTTTTATATTTTTATACATTTTATTGTAATTGTGCTATAATAAGTATATATATTTATGGTTGTAGATGAATAATTGTGATAAATTGCTAAGTAAAGATTGTTCATATAATCTTTAGTCAAATAGTAATTTATCACTTAGTTATACAATATAAAGGAGGATATTTATGGACGAGATAAAGATTATTGAATGGGAAGATCAGTACAGTCAGGACTTTATATCACTGTCTGTTGAGTGGCTTGAAAAATATGTTTATGTTGAGCCGGGAGATTTAGAAATCATAAATCATCCCCATGAGGCTGTTCTGAATAACGGTGGTAACATATTTTTTGCAAAATACGGGGATAGAGTGATCGGCACAGTTGCTATGATAAAATACGATGTCGATANNATTGGCTAAGCTGGCAGTCACCGAAGATTTCAAGGGAATGAAAATCGGCAATCAACTTATGGATAGATGCATGCTGTTTGCAAAAGAGAAATCAGCAAAAAAGATTATATTATACACCAATCACAAGCTTACACCTGCTATCGGACTGTACAATAAATATGGGTTCAAGGAAGTAGCTCTTGAGAATAACAAGTATTTGGAATCAGATATAAAAATGGTACTTCAGCTATGACCTTATTATATGATGACAAATTCCAATTTATAGAGTTAAAGTAACATAACTTTAGCTTTAGTTATGTGGTACCTTTCTTTAAGGAGACACTAAAATTATTGAAAAACAGTTACTTAAAATATTAGTAAGAGGAGAAATATGATAATGAGTAAATTAAGAAATTATTAGTAGGTGGTAGAATTTAATTCTCCACATAGTGTAGCAAGTTCAAATATATATGAAATGGAGAATAAAAAATGAATATAAAATATAAAGAAAATGGAACATTTGAATTAAAACAATTGATAGAATTATATAGAAATGTTGGGTGGACAGTATATTCGGATAAACCCGATAAACTATTCAGAGCAGTAAAAAATTCCTTATTTAATATTGGAGCTTTTGATGGGGAAGAGTTAATTGGATTAATTAGAGTTGTTGGTGATGATGCTTCCATTATATATATACAGGATATCTTAGTAAAAGAAAAGTATCAAAGACAAGGCATAGGAAATTACCTTTTACAATCAGTATTAGATAAATATAAGCATATTAGGCAAATTGTACTAATGACTGATAATACAGAAAAAACTAAAGCCTTTTATAGAGAAAATGGTATGTTGACATCATGTGAATTTGAAGGGGTTGCATTTGTTAAATACAATTTTGATGCATAGAGTTACCAGATTTTAATGGCTTTGATTAGAAATCAAAGTTGTTTATCCGATGACTATCAGC
>DKGY01000033.1:0-7326 GCA_002453475.1 Clostridium sp. UBA6758
TTCCAAGTTTTTCATAAAATTCTTTATCTACATAATGGCTAATTTCAAGATTATTGTCTTCTCTAAATTTTATTACATATCGTTTCATATACTCTCCATATATACCATCTAAATCTTTTGGATAATAACCTTTATCTTTCATTTTTCTTTGTATCTCTAAAATATCTGAACCTCTATCTCCAGGCTTTAAAGTTATTAGTCCATCCTCGAATGGTCCATTTGGACCTGCATATATTGCTACTATCATTCCAGGCTCTACATACTCATATAATTCTTCAATATTTTTATTAAACATTCTAATACAACCATGGGAAGCTTCTGAACCAATTGTTCCTGGTCTATTTGTTCCATGAATTCCAAATTTGCCCCAAGGTACATTCAACTCAATCCATCTAGTTCCAAATCCTCCACTCCATTTGGCCGTCCTAACTACTTTCCATGTACCTGTTGGAGAAGGTGTTTTTGGTTTACCACTAGCTATACTGTATTCTTTTAAAGTTATATTTTTCTCTTTATCTATTAAATAAAGTTTTTCTTCACCAATATCCACTAATATTGCAAGATTTTTATCACAATCGTTCTTTGAAGTTGCTTTTACTGTATATACATTTATGATAAATATAAAAATAATTATGTTTACAAAAAAAACACTTCTTAGAAACCCTTTCTTTTTCAATTATAGCACCTCATTCCATGTAATGTCCTTTATAGTATGCCACCTAATCATTTTTATATTAAAATAATTTTTTATGCATTATTTACTTTTCAATGTTTCATGATTTATTTCATGTTTATCATTGAAAGTTGTAATTTATTTTCGCATCAAAAGATGATATTCATGCTTGGGACTTAAGTACATCCTTACTACAAATTGCATAATACATTTAAATTACAAAACAAAAATACCATATATTCACGTTGAATAATACGGTATTATGAAAAGTTATTTAATTCTATATTTGTTACGCTATTTTCTAGAATTACGAAATAAAAAATTATTTTGTTTTGTAGTTGTTACGACTTATAAGAAATTTCCGTCGATACGTAGTTTAATTACTGTGTTGGATTTTTGGGGATACTGTTACCTTGAACTACTTTCAACTCCTCGTAATCCTTCTCGTAATTTATCAATTGTATCTATTACTCTATTCATATTTTCTTTGTTATTTAAATTATTTCGTGCATGTAATAATACTGGTCTTAACGATTCAACTGAATGTCCAAACTCATACATCCATTTATATCTTGGAACTATCCACAAATGAAAATGATGTGTCGTATCTTCATTATAAAAATAATATACTTTTTCTATTCCAAGTAATCTTCTCTGTGCATCTCTGATTCTGCATATTAAGTCAATATATTCTAAGCGTTCTTCAGCAGTTAGCTCATCCATGCAATAAAAATGTCTCTTTGAAGCCAAGATGACTAGTCCAGGTATCGGATAAGCCACATCTTGATGCACGTGAAAATGTTCAGTTTCTATTATAACCCCACCAGTTGGTTCTATTAATCCGCTTGTAATTGCACAACTTAAGCACTCTACTTCTAGTTTTCTCCCGTCAGCTAATGTAATTTTTCTAGTCAATAAACTCACCTCTTAAATTAAACTGTTTTATGATTCTCAATGATTCACTACTTAAAGCTAAGTCAACAAATTCTGCTTTTTTACTGCTGTTTTTTAGAATAATAATACGTAAATGCAATTCTTCCAACACCCATACAAATTATAGCAATTAAATTAAAGATAATGGTTATAGAAAAAATCTGTTGAGGAATTTGTTTAATAAATATAAAATATACTGCACTAACAAGTATTCCTAAACCAAAATTAATTGGACGCAATTTTGGTTTAATATCTGCAATACCTTTCATATCACTTACTAAATAAATGTTTCCAAGTACAAGATAAGTGACTACTTCCGCCAAATGTAGAGTAACAAATTGATATAGGAATAATTCGATATAATTATTTCTTATAGAATTAATTTGAATTATTATTATAACTACAAAAGCCATAAACAAATTTACAACAATTCCTCCATATGAAACTATTAGGTTCTGTTTATCTGTTAAACATTCCACTCTATCTTCATCAACTGGAGCTGGCGTAGAAAAGAATAAATATGGCTTTACACTTACTTTAAGCCAATTTTCTTTACAGCCATATATCCAGTAGAAATAAGAATGTCCTAGTTCATGTAACCAAATTACTAAATATAATGTAAAATAACTAATAGCAATTTCTAACAATAGTTTCAAATTAACCTCCTCCTATCCTCTTACTTAAACCATCAGCATTTCTACTGCTTTATAAATTTCATATATACATTCTGAACTAGAAAAGTAAAAAACAGAGATGATTTAATACCATTTCATCATATACACTTTCAACAGTCTAATATACTATAAATTTCATCATAAATATTTTGTAATTCTAAATTTTCAAATTTGGTCGTATCAACATCTATATTTATACAATCATCTATTTGCAACTTAAAGTTTTTGTTTGTAACTCTATTTTTAAATTCATCAAATCCACTTATATTAATAATATGCCCTCGATGTCTTTCTCCAGAATTATCACGTTTCAAATATCTATCGTACAATATTTCTTCAGGAGCATGACAATATACTTGTACTATTTTATAAGAATACTTATTTTTAAAGTTATTAAAAACTTTTGTTGCATATTTATCTTCAAAATTCCCCTCAATAATAAAAGACTTGTTAGTTTGACATAATTTTTCAGTAAAAAGATATGAAAGTTCAAAACTGGTTACTCCT
This sequence comes from Clostridium sp. UBA6758, assembly GCA_002453475.1. Classification (GTDB taxonomy): domain Bacteria; phylum Bacillota; class Clostridia; order Clostridiales; family Clostridiaceae; genus Clostridium_J; species Clostridium_J subterminale. Next base: position 2,788 of record DKGY01000033.1, read on the forward strand.
AATTGAACTGCCCATTCTTCATCTCGGATACCCAAACAGTCGAAAAGCAATTCTTTTATTTCATCTTTATTTATTAAAGATAAATTGAATTTACTTGCCAACTTCTTACTTAATATTGTTTTACCTGTAGCAGATGTCCCAGTAACTACTATCATTGTATTTACCATATTACGGACTCCCAAATTATTTCTTTAATAATATTCATGTATATACTCCTAGCTTAATATAAATAATTTTCAAAGCTCTACCTATTAAAAATGAATATAAAAAATATCTAGAATTTATATTTATTGCTTAACCTTGAAGACCATTAGCCTGTCGTTCCATATTTTCTACAACAATATCGTGAATATCACCTAATGAAGCACAATACTCAAGTACTTTCCATGGAGTATTTGTGTGAAAATGAATTTTAATCAGTTCCTCATCACCAACCGCAAGTAAGCAATCGCCTTCAATATTTTTTGTAATATACTCGTTTATTTTATCTTCTGAAAGATTTTCTCCTTCAATTAATAACTGCGTATCAAATCTATATTCAAGCATAATTATTCTCCTTTTCCGTTTTATAAATTACAATTTATCCTTCAGCTAATTATAACATATTTTGTAAACATCACACTATTCAATTTCAAAGGAAATAATTTATTGTCTAGTTTGCAATTTATTCACATTATGAGAATGTTATGAAGTATTATATTCTCATCACTTTACTTTCTTAAAAACAAAATCGCAGCAACTTCCTCCGTCTCCTAATGTCTGTGTTCTTTCCCATTTTACATGCCTATGAAGTCCCCTAAAGCAATAAGTATCATTCTTACAATAAAGTTTTGAAATCTCTGAACAATTATTTTCTGCTGGAATATCTACAAAAATACATTTATTTACCGTATATGCAAATCCATTATCATCATCTTGTAGAAAATCAGTCTCCCAGCATTTTCTGTTTTTACCTTTCATATCATTCCATAAAGATTTCCTGACTAGTTTATAGCCATTGGGAAGCAAATCTAACGTGTTATAAATCATTCCAGCAAGTTTTGCAATTGATTCAAATACACTTTCCAATATATAATAAGCCTCATCCTTTGTGAACGCATACTTTTGTAAAATCTGATATGCAGCAATTCCAGGAAATATTGAATTACATAATGCATGCTTTTTATAATCATTTTCCCCATAGTCAGCATCCTTTTCTAATTCCATAATGTATTTTATAATATCCTGCTCAAGTTCTTCTATTCTTACCTTCTTCCATTGCTTTTTCTTAAGAATTTTCTTAATTTGTTTCAAAGTATATTTTATATATAATCTTTTTTTAATTTCTTTTTCGGAACTCATTTGTCAAATCCTCCAATTCAATTAATACAAAATTACTTGAGCCTAAATTACTATCATTAATAGATTAGATCATATTGTTTAGACACTGTACTTTCCTGCTTTCAAAGATCCTATTTATTAGCTCGTCTTACCTACACATTTCCCACTAATTTACAAATCAATCCTTCTCCAACACAAGCAGCTCCATCCGTTTTACGGGTGGTTCTGATTATCATTTTCATGAAACTGTGATAAGTTATGATTTTTTTCCTGATAAAATGAGTTTGCTTTTCTACTATCAATTTTATTAAGTAAATAAATACCCACTATCATTATTCCTAAGAAAACCAGAATTATCAAAAGAGCTTGCATATTCATATTATCATCTCCTTTTAAAGACATATTGAAAATAAGACTTTAAGGTAAATGCTAAATTTTTATAATTGTTCCCTTGTAACTTCAGTGTTATATCCTTATAATATCACTATTTCAATAAAATGTATTATATTATGCAAAAATCGGTTTTCTTTCTTTGAAATCAGTTACCTTAGTATAAGAATACGGTATCTATTTAATTAATCTTAAGATAAGAGATATAAGGTAGATAATGTTTGCTTAAATATCTTGTTTTGGTAGTATTTAATATATTGGATATTTAATTGGAAACGATAAAAATGAGGATTTTAATAAAAATCTATATAAATTAATTTTTAAAGATATTGAATATAAACAAAAATATTTTGCATTAGTCGTTCATTCACAAGTTTTTGAGGAGAAAATAGAGAAGTTGTTAGGTAAAGCTGTAGATAAAGATATAAGAACTTGTTTTATTTTAAATAACCCAAACTATGAAAATGAAAATACAGCAAAAAAGGTGATGAAAAAATTTCAGTTAAAATCTCTAGATTCTGAACTAATGAAAAAAATAGATAATGAAATGAATTTTTGTAAAGGATATTGGAGAACAGTAGATGATCTTAGTAAACATGGATTAGGATATTGTTTACTTCTAGATGAAAAATTAGCTAGTGTATGTTATAGTTGCACGGTAGCAAATAACCAGATGGAGTTAGATTTAGAAACTTTAAAATTACCATACCTTATCTAACTTATCAGAATAGAATTCTATGGCCTTTTTATACTTTATTATATCTTCATCTGAGGATGTTTGAACCAAATTATTTAAAAGAATTTCCATTACTTTAGGATATTCTTTTAAATTATATAATGTCATTGCATAGAAAGTTTTAAAAGCATTGTTATCTGGAAATTTTGCTAAGCCTTCCTCAAATATTTTTCTTGATTTTTCATACTCTCCTAATGTTCTGTAGGTACTACCTAATCCTAAAAAAGCACCTTTCAAATCATCATCTGGTAATCCAAGTACAATGGCTTTCTCATAATATGGTACAGCCTCTCTTTCCAACCCCATAACATCAAAACTCCAGGCACATTGATAATTAATTATTGAATTGTTAGGATTTTCATTGGAAAGATTTATTAAAATTTTATTTGATTCTTTTAATTTTCCTTCTTTCCTCAATCTAATTGCCATATCTAATTTTTCCATAGCTAATCCCCCTATTATGTTACATAATTATTTATAACTGTGTAATAAATTGTAATAAACTTATATGTTAATTGTAGCATTAATTCAAATATAATGTATATAATTAAACAAAAATCAGTTCTCTTTCGTTAAAAACTAATGTTTTAGGTCTTAATGTCTATTTATCTAATAATCTTCCCATTACAACAGTATTATAATAGTTTCCATCTTTATGTATACGATCATTTATTAATAAACCTTCTTCTACAAATCCATATCTTTTATATAATTGAATTGCTTTTATATTTGTTTGCACCACAGTTAAGGAAATCTTTTTAATTCCAACATCATCTGCATACATTAAAATATTTTCAATTAGAACTTTACCAATTGAATAGCCCCAGTATTTCTTTAATACGCATATTCCAAACTCTGCTTTATGCCTAAATCTACTTAGTTTATTTCCTTCTAAACGAGCAAATCCAGCGATTTCACCTTTAACTTCTGCAACTAAAAATATGTTTTTTTCTGCTATCGAATCTTCATGAATAAGTTTTTCAAAATCTTCTGGAGTTAGTAAACCTTCACCAGATTCCCTATCAAGATTTTCTGTTTCTCCATCAATTTTAACTCTTAGTTTAGATAATTCAATTGCATCATATTTTGTTGGACAGCGAAGTATCCATGTTAGACTATTGCCTTTTATTATTTTGCTTTCAATGATCATACATTCCCTCCGTAGTATTATTAAAAATTATTAAATTGGAATTTATCCGTTTTAAATCATGTATTTGTAATTATTCCATCAGGTAATGCATTTATTATTCTATTTGCAATTGCCAAATGTGTTATAATACCTGCCATATTATCCCTCCAATCAAAAACTTCTAAACTGGTAGATAATGTTATTGAATACGTTTCTTTTCTACTTTATAACATCCTCATAAATAATATCCACTATTTCATTTAGGCTTAATTCTTTATGTATGCATACCTCAGGAATGATACCTAATAAATCTTTTTCATTCCACCATTTTCTCATTTCTTTTTCTCCAAATTCATGTGCATTAGGCTTTTGTTTATGGCGATTTAAGGTTTCTTCAAAAGGTATGTCGAAGTAATATGCAAAAATTTGATTATCAAACTCATAATGTAAATTCTCAAATAGTCTTCTATACCACTTTGAATTTAAAATGCCTTCTAGAATTACGATATTGCAATGTTTTTTTCCATATAATACAAGTTCATTTAATAACTGGCTTGCTTCTGTATCAGGGCCATCTTTCACATATAGTATTTCTCTTCTAACAACATCTTGTGAAATTAGCATTGTACCCTGCCCAAATTTTTTTTGTAATGCCTTGCCTGTTGTAGTTTTGCCACTTCCTGAATTACCTCTTAGTACTATTAACTTTATTTCTTTATCCATCTATTATTTTTCCTTTCAAATTAATAAAATTTCTACTTTATCTAATTTTTAAAAGGTAGATTAACAATACCTCATCTAGTATGAATTATAACATTTTTTATAAATATTGTATATTGACACCATTGATCCTATTACTTATGATACGATATTTTTACTTATAAACAGAGTTCTTTGCTTCAGAGGAGGTTTTACTCCCACTGAAGCTTACTAACAGACTTTTTAGTATCAGTATTTTTGATAC
>DKGY01000033.1:7537-24609 GCA_002453475.1 Clostridium sp. UBA6758
GATGGGAGTATTAGAGCGGGTATTCATCGGATAAAAATAGCCTTAACCAAGAACTAATGGTTAAGGCTAACTTTCTTTTATTGAGTTCCATGACTAGATAAGCTTATTTACATTATATATAAATTATTTCNNACTGTTCCTTCATTTCTATTTTTTTCACTTATTGCACCAAAAGATATATTAGCTCTATCTTCAACAGTCCAATTTCTAGGTACATATAACTCTACACCAGAAAAAGAAGATTCTATTCTAACAACTCCTTTTCCTTCATGAAGAACGGTATTATCAAAATACACTTTCATTGCTCCAAAGCTACACTTTAAATCTGCTTGTTCAAATTTATCTGTATTTATATACTTAATACTTCCAGCAAATGAGGTCTGTAACTTTATATGACTTTCATCTTCTGTATCAATGGTCTTAAACTCATAAGAATCCCAATCACTTTTACTATGAGCCCACTTAGGATGTTTATTAAAAATCATAGAAAGACCAATACTTCCAAGCAATGCTGCTATTAATACTGTCCATGGAGTAATAGCCGTTATACCAAGCTGTTTATCATAAATAATACAAAGAAATGCTATTGGGAATAAAATACCTGGGAAATTAACTTTTAATAAACTCTTTATAGTGATATAAACTAAGAAAGCTGTTAATAATATTGTAAAAATATTTATATCTGAAAAATATCCAAGTTTATTGATAATTAAAGCAATTCCACATAATATAAGAAAGCCTCCTCCAAAAATTTTTTCTTTCTCCATTCTATCTCCTCTTTTCTAATAATTTATTTTTTAAAGGTTTATAATAATATCTTGAAACATATACCTTTTTATGTGTATGTTGAAATTCAACTATACTAGATGATGTTAAATTGCGTGTTATTGAGTAGATATAATTTATATTCAATATTGTTGATTTTGAAATTCTCATGAAATCTTTTGGCAAGATCTCTTCTAATTCATAAAGCTTGTATTTTACCTGATATACATTATTAACAGTATGTGCACTAACTGTAGTTTGTTCCGTCTCGAAAAATAGTATCTCTGACAAAGAAATATAGTACTCAGTATTATTTTTGTAAAAAGTTAACTGTTTTCTTTGCAAAAATACATCATTAAGCAGCTTTTGAATATCTAAAATATCATCATTTAATTGACTACATTTAATAATAACTTCGTCTTCCTTTATTATCTCATCAACTTCAATTCGTATTTTCATATCTTCACTCTCCACAATATTAATTATATGCTTAGGATTTTCTTTGTAAACAGAATTAAAGTATGTAGTTAATTTCTTTAAGTAAGAGGTAATTTTTCTATAGTTTGTTACAGTTCCTATAAATAAAAATCTCATTTATTTAGGAAACTTGATTTACATTCACTCGCTGAGTAAGTTATGATAACTAAATCAAAGATTTAGAGAATTACTTATGGTACGGCTCTCCTTATAAGTAGCAAGTCAGATTTTTTACCAGTAAAAAAGATTGTATTTACTCAAATTTACTAAAGATACAGCACTTAACTTTAAGCTGGACCCTTTATCTACAGGTGTTTTTATATCCTGTGTATATTTTTGTTTGGTGGTGTCCTCCTTGTTTTGATTATCTGTTTTTTCTTCGGTGGTACTCACTTTGTTTTCTGTAGTTGATTTTCATTCAGATAATGGAATTCCTTTTCCATATGCTGTTAGCAATATGCTCCTCATTAAAAATAATGCTAAAATTTTTCTTTTCATTATACCTATCCATCCTTTTTTCTACATTATAATTAGCATGGAGGTAATTGCCCAAATTAAAATTAAAGTATTTTGGGTTTATTTTAAAAATAATAAAAAAACATAAAGAATAAGCAGAGGATTGTATTAACCCTCTGCTTATTCTTTTATTAAAACATATTATATTAAAAAGTTTTTATAATCTCAATATGTTAAGCAAACATAATTCTATCTGAAAGCTCTTCTTTAAAAGTAATTTTATTAAATTCTTCTATAAGATCATTTTTAGTTAAATTGTTCTTTACTGTTTCCCCCATATCAAGAATTATTTCTCCGCTATGCATCATAAGAAGTCTATTCCCAAACTCTATAGCATGATTTAAATTATGCGTTATCATAATTGTTGTAATACTTTTTTCTTTAACTATGCTATTTGTAAGGTTTATAATAGTTTCTGATGTTTTGGGATCTAAAGCCGCCGTATGCTCATCTAAAAGTAAAATTTTTGGAGTATTTAAAGTAGCCATTAATAGAGAAAGAGCTTGCCTTTGTCCTCCAGATAACATTCCTACCTTTGTATTTATTTTGTCTTCAAGACCTAAATTTAATATAGAAAGATGATTTTTAAATTCCTCTATCTTTTTTTTATTAACTCCTAAAGAAAGTCCAAAACTACTTCCCTTATTATCTGCCAAGGATAAGTTTTCTAAAATAGTCATAGATGGTGATGTTCCTTTTGTTGGATCTTGGAATACTCTACTTATAAATCTTGATTTTTTATGTTCTTTTAAATTTGTTATATCTTTTTCTTCTAAAATTATATTACCTGAATCTAACTCTAATGCACCAGATATTATATTTAAAAGAGTGGATTTTCCTGCTCCATTACTTCCAACAATAGTTATAAAATCTCCTTTATTTATTTCTAAATTAAAGTTGTTAAAAATATTAGTTTCATTTATTGTACCTTTATTAAATCCTTTACTGATGGAATTTATTTTAAGCATTTAGATTCCTCCTCCCTTTTGAAGAAAACTTAAGTTTATTTAAAATATTATTATCATTCATAACTATAGCAATAACCACTATTAATGATGTTATTAATTTTAAATCTGTTGGTGGGAAACCTAAATTTAAAGCAACACCAACACTTAGTTTATATAAAAATGCACCTATTATAACTACTGTAGTTCCTTTTAATAACCTACTATTTTTGAAAACAGATTGACCAAGTATAATAGAGGCTAAACCCAATACTATAAACCCATTTCCCATAGATATATCTGAAAATCTTTGATATTGTGCCATTATAGCTCCACTTAAAGCTACAAGTCCATTAGATATCATAAGTCCAACTATTTTCATTATTCCTTTACTTACTCCAAGAGAAGTAACTAACGTATCATTATCACCTGTAGCTCTTAAAATAAATCCAAACTTAGTTTTAAATAAAATATCCATTAATAGTTTAACTACTAAAACCATTAATAATAAAGTTACAACTACTGGTATATTATTGGAGAATATATTAGCTTTATTAAATATAGGAAGATTTGCCTTTCCCATTACTCTTAGGTTTATAGAGTATAGTCCTATCATAACTAAAATTCCAGATAAAAGATTAGTTATTTTTAAATTTACATGAAGTATTCCAGTGACTAATCCACCAATAGCTCCTCCTATAAATGCTAATCCTAATGATAAAAATGGATTAATATCCTTTAATATAAATGCTGTAGTAATTGCAGCACCTAAACTAAATGTTCCATCTACAGATAAATCAGGAAAATCTAATATAGTATAAGTTATATATACCCCTAATGCTCCTATAGCAAATATAAGACCCTGCTCTAAAGTACCTATAAAGAAGTTCATATTACTTACCTCCTTCTATAAGTTTAGCTTTATTCAGTATATCTTTATCAATATCTATAGAAAGCTTATTAAGTGTATCCTTATTTATTACAAGTTCTGTATCTTTTAAATTTTTTACAGATAACTCTTTTATGTCTTTTCCTGTTAACACTTCAGCTGCCATAAGTCCAGCTTCAAAACCAAGATTTTTGTAATTAATTCCTTCTGTAATTAAAGCTCCACCTTTAACATGAGCTTCTTCCGCTCCAATTACTGGTACTTTTTTATCTACTGACTTAGAAGCTATTATTGCCATTGAAGAAGCTATCATATTATCTGCTGGCGTATATAAAACATCTATTTTATCCAAGATTGAATCTAATCCTTGACTTATATCATTTACACTATTTACACCTTTTGATATTACTTTTATATTATTTTTCTTAGCTAATTCATTTAAATTATTTACTTGGATTTCAGAGTTTACCTCACTAGTATTGTATAAAACTCCTATAGTTTTTACATCTTTAACTATTTCTTGAATAAGTTTTAATTGTTTTTCTATGGGTACCGCGTCACTAGTTCCTGCAACATTTGTTCCTGATTTATCATTTGATTTTACAAGACCTGCTTTTACAGCATCTGTTACAGCTGTAGTTATAATTGGGATATCCTTCGTTGTGTTAAACGCTGCCTGTGCTGCAGGAGTTCCAATAGCGAATATTAAATCTTTGTTACTTGAGACAAAATTGTTAGATATCATTTGAGATGTTGCAATATCTCCCTCTGCATTTTGTACTTCTAGATTAAGATTTTCTCCTTCTTTAAATCCCTTAGAATTTAAAGCTTCTACAAATCCTTCCCTAGCTAAGTCTAAAGCTGGGTGAGATGCTATTTGAGATATTCCTATATTCACAATATTTTCTTGTGATGAAGAATTCCCTTTTGAACATGCTGAAAATAAAGACATGCTTACTAGAATTGAACTTAATAAAATTAATTTTTTTGCTACCATACTACCAACCTCCAAATAATTTGTTCTTAATTTGTGTAAGATTAGTAGAACAAAGCTTCAAATAGTATTTTTCTGTAGACAAAATTATATATAACTGTTTATAATAAAAAAACCCCTCCACAAGGTTATATGGAGAGGAATGTTTTAATTCCAAAATAATTAACTGTTAAAGTTATATCTCCTACTTATGCTACTGTGCTACTATTTAATATTTAGCATTTAAATATATATAATTAATATATTTGAATACATGTTTTTAATACCTTATTTTTGTAAAGCTTGGTGAATTAATATTTCCTATTCTACTTTTACTTACTATACTTCTAATTCACCATAACATTTCTACTACTAAACTACTGTTCTACTATTCTACAATTTATATTATCTATACTACTTTTCTATTAAAATGAATTATATATGGCTTTTCCGCTTATGTCAACTATATAATTTATAAATCTGCTATTGATCTATGTCCAAGTCCAATTACTACTTCATTTAAATGAAGCAATCCTATACTAAGGAAAATGCATACACTTACATGCTCACCATGTCTTGCAACTCCAATTTTTCCGCCTACACTAAGACCATTTGCCTTATCTGCAACTTGCATTATTGCTTCTCTAGTAGCTCCTGCAATAGCACCATCATGAACATGGCAATCTTTAATTATCCCAGTTCTTTTAGAGGCAACTAAAGCTCTTTCTATGATTTTTTGAACAGATGAATTTAAGTTTCCACCAATATCTACTGCTACAGCTAAAACATTCTCTTTTTTAAATTCTTCTATAAGTTTTTCTTCTTCTTGTCTTGAAGATATAGCCATATTAATAGAAGCTTTTGCTATATCTATGCTATTCTTTTCTTTCATAAGTAAACCTCCCAAACAAGCTATTTATATAATGGTTTTTATATTTCAATAATTCTATAAATCGAAATAAACTTTTATATTTTACAACCTATTATATCACTAAGCATATATTTTTAAATAAAAAACGTAATTATATTAAAAAAGCATTACATCCAACAAAGGCTAGTGCTAATTTTTCTGATTTTATTCCAATAACCCTAAAATATAAGTGATTCGCCAACACGGTTGCTCAAATAAATGTTCTAAGGATGCTTAGTGCTGGCACACAGAGAATTTTTTATTTATGCTATTATTATATCAGACTTTGATTTAAAATAAACAATCAATTTTCTAGGTTTAACCACGCTAACTTACTTGTGAAACTCCACTCACATCCGTTTCCTGAGTAAATTCTGCTAACTAAATCAAAGATTTAGAGCATCACTTATGGTACGGTTCACCGTATCAATATTAAGTGAGGTTTTTCATTGTATTTGCTGTCAGCTTTCTCGAGAACATGTCAACCGTTTTTTACCAGTTTCGAGGTTTGACGAAACATATCAACGATTTCCAGGTTCAAGATAACATATCAATAAAAGCCCTATCAAAACATCATAATAGAAAGTTTAACACCCCTTGGAGCCCACTCATTAATTCTTTTACATATGGAAATTACTCCAGTTATGAAAAAGAAAGTTGGAGTAAATTAGGACTTAATTTCGACGGTATATCACTTGTAGACGAAACAAAAGTTATCAAAGATGCCCTTCAAGGCTTAGTTTAAAATTGCATTAACATAGAAGTAAACTACATTCTTCTTACAATAACTTAGCAGCGAGGTCGTTGGTTAATTATTTTATTCATTAACCTCTCATTTGCTTAAGGTTCATGAGTACCCTCTAAGATAATAAAATGCAAGTCAAAAAGTTTACTTATCAATTATTCACTCAATATTATGTACCCTCATATCTTGTACTAAGATATATTTTAAGGAGATGAATAACGTGTCTACTTTAGCTTATGTTTCAAACGCTAANNGAACACAGTTGTAAATAGTGTTATCATTGAACCCGCTGATAATTTTGCTAAACTTATTGCAATAACGCCGGACGGCAGATTTGCTTATGTTACAAATCAATACTATTTCGCAACTGTCATAGATACATGTACTAATTCAATTATAGCTACCATACCTGTTGGTAATGTTCCTACAGGTATAGCAGTAACGCCTAATGGGAGATATGTATATGTTGCAAATTCCGGTCTTGCAACAGCTACTTCAGGTTCTGTATCAGTAATAGACACAAATACCAACACAGTAGTAAAAACTATACCTGTGGGCAGAGATCCTATCGGTATTGCAATAACACCTGACGGAAGTTTTGCCTATGTAACAATTGGAAAGGCAGATAGTGTATCGGTGATAGATACTGCTACAAATGAAGTAGTGAAAAATATTACTGTGGGAGACTTGCCTGTAGCTATAGCAATAACTCCGAGCGGTAGCTATGCTTATGTTGCAAATCAGGGACAAAGCGCTTTAACTAATACAGTATCTGTAATTGATACAAGTACTAATACTGTAGTGGATACCATTACTGTCGGTATTGGACCTTCTTCTATATCAATAACACCAGATGGAAATTTTGCTTATGTTGCAAACGTTTTTGATAATAATGTTTCTGTAATAGATACTGACACAAATGAAGTGGTTCAAACTATACCTGTAGGTTCCGGCCCTGTGGGCACATCAATAACACCAGACGGAAATTTCGTTTACGTAACAAATTTTATTTCTAACAGTGTTTCTGTTATAGACACAACAATTAATGCAGTAGTAGATACTATCCCTAATCTCTCTAGACCTGTTGGTATAGCAACAGCAAATATTACTCCTTGCCCAACACCTTCAGATAAAATGTGTATTGAAACTACAAGAATTTTTGACTCATGTGCGTTTGAAGAACAACAGCACAAGACTTTTAACCTTCCAAATTCAAATGAATATCAGTGTATTCACTGTAAAGTTATAGAAACTAAATATAGCATATTAGATATAACTAAAACAGCTGAAGAGCAGGATTTAGTAAATGTAAACTTAAGAATAGAAGTAATGCTTGGTTTTATAAGCAATTGTTCTAATGNNAAAAAACAGTATACTTTGATAAGAATACAACCCTTACTGCTCCTGAAGGCTCTGATATATCCTGTGATATTAATAGTGCTACCTGTGAATGTGTTAAGTTAAATTGCGGTCATAAATTGACTTGTACTGTAGAAATAGCTGCAGTTGTTAAATCAAAAAAACTTGTTCAAATACAAATACCGTTTTTAGGCAACTGCCAATCAAAACAATGTTGTTCTTGCGAAGGAATATCAATTGCACCCGGTAAAAGTTTAACTCTATCAAGTGAACCATCTCAAATAAATAGGATTAAGTTTGCAGCAAAGACTAGTCATGGTATGACTTCTCAATTAGCAGCATTTCTCAATACAATACCATTTACCTCCAAAACTGTGACAGAGCAACTAAAGCCATTTGAAATAAATCTACCGGGTGGTCCATTCCCTGCTGAAAATATATCTCTTAGAAATTTAGGGAAATCAACCATCTATATTTACAAATTAACTACTGAATAATTTTCACAATAAGGCATGTAAAGAAAGGAGTGATTAATTATGCCAGTTCTTGCTTATGTTCCAAGTGTAGATGTGGAAGTAATAGATACAAGCACAAACACCGTTATTGGCACATTCGTTGCCGGTGCCAACCCATCAGGAGTTGCAATTACGCCAAATGGTAATTTTGTTTTTGTAACAAATAACTTTTCTAACGACGTTACTGTGGCCGATACAAGCAATAATAGACACATAGCCTACATTCGTGTTGGCGAATTACCAGAAGGTATAGCAATTACGCCAAATGGGAGATTTGCTTATGTTGCTAATATTTTTTCTGATAATGTATCTGTAATAAATGTTATTACACTTACAGTAGTAGCTACCATTCCAGTTGGCCATTTCCCAGAAGGTGTGGCAATATCACCAAACGGCAACTTTGCCTATGTCACAAATGCAATGTCTAACAATGTATCTGTGATAGACACCAGTACAAATACAGTGATTACTACAATACCTGTCGGGGCTTTTCCAATCGGCATAGCAGCATCCCCAGAAAACTTAATTTATGTTTGTAATGAAGATGATAAAACTATAAGTGTAATAGATTTTTTTACTAATAAAGTGATAGATACTATACATCTTAATGGTGTCCCTTCAAACCTGGCAGTAAGACCAAATAGACAGTATGTCTATGTTACAATAGGGGATTTGAATACTGTGGATATAATATTTACAGGTAATAATAGCGTAGTAGCTACGGTAGAGGTTGGATCCCTCCCTTCAGGTATAGCATTCACGCCAGATGGCAACTTTGCTTATGTTACTAACCTTGGTTCTAGCGACATATCTGTTATTGATGCAGCTTCAAATACGGTAGTAGATATAATACCTGTTTATGCACCAATGAATATAGCAATCGCGAATGTTCCTAAGTCCCCAACTCCTTCTCCTTCAGGTAAAATGTGCATTGAAACCAAAAGGATTTTTGACTCTTGTGCGTTTGAAGAACAAAAGCAAAAGACTTTTAACCTTCCAAATTCAATTGAGGATCAGTGTATTCACTGTAAAGTTACAGAAACTAAATACAGTATATTGGATATAACTAAAATAGATGAACAGCAGGATTTAGTAAATGTAAAACTAAGAATAGAAGCAATACTTGGCTTTATAAGCAATTGTTCTAATGACCCTATATTTAAAAAAGTGGTATATTTTGACAAGGATATAACCCTTACTGCTCCAGAAAGCTCAGATGTAAGTTGTGACATTAATACTACTGCCTGTGAATGCATCCGGTCAAATTGCGGCCACAAGTTGACTTGTATTGTAAAAATAGTTGCAGTTGTTAAATCTAAAAAACTTGTACAAATTCAAGTGCCTTTTTTAGGGAACTGTGAGCCAAGTTCATGTTCTTCTCCATGTAACAATTCAACAACTGAGTGATATATTTTCAATCAATTATTTGAAAATATTAGACCGTAGGCTTTAATCTATATAAACCTATGGTCTTTATTATTTATTTTATAGCAGTTATCCACACTTCACTAACAATAAACAAAGAAGAATTTTCAATTTTAAAACATCGTCGATTCTAAGGTGATCTTATTATCTCGCATAATTCGTTACCAAAAATCATAGGGGGTCGTTTCCAACAAAAAAAGCAATTTTCAAAGTGTATGGAAACATAAAAACACACATTTGAAAACTGCCTAAAACCCTATAAAACCTTTGATATAAGGCTATTTTAACTCTATCAATGCAACACACTCGACGTGCAGCGTATGAGGAAACAAATAAAAAACCTCCGTTATTTATGGTACGGTTCACTCTTATTTATTCTAAACTTATAAATAGATAAAAATCCTCGACTAATAAATTAGTCGAGGATTTCATGGTGGAAGCGACATATTCTACAGGTTCTTCTATTAGATGCGTAAGTTTTTTCGCTCTTATATAGTAAATTTATTTTGTAAGTACAAAAATTAAAAATTATAAGGAGAGAATATTAATTCCAGACTGGCCTTTGATTTAATCAAAAGCGTATTGCAAACTACAGCCCGATGTTACTTTATACTTGTGTAAAATATACTACATCGCAGCCTACTTGAATACCTTAATACGCTCTTCTAGTGGTTGGAACTGTTTTTCTCCTGGCTGTGCTGTTGGTTTTCCAAATGGCATTTGTGCAATCAGCTTCCAGTTGGATGGTATACTCCATTCTTTCTTTACATCAGATTCAATAAGTTCATTATAGTGCTGTAATGATACTCCAAATCCTTCAATTTCCAATGCAGTCCAAATTACAAATTGATGCATTCCACTTGATTGCTGAGACCATATTGGAAAGTTATCTTTATAAGAGGCAAATTGTTGTTGAAGAGATTCGATTACACTATTGTCTTCAAAGAACAAAACTGTTCCGTAACCATTAAAGAATGAATTTATTTTCTCTTCAGTAGAACTAAATTTATCAGCAGGTACAACCTTTCTTAATGACTCTTTTGTTATATCCCATAATTTATCGTGATGATTTCCTAATAATAGAACTACCCTTGCACTTTGTGAGTTAAATGCTGATGGGGTATGCTTAACAGCATGATCTATAATTTCTTTAATTCTAGCGTCTGGAATCACAGACTCCTTGCTAATTCCATAAAATGTACGCCTGTCTGCTACAGCTTTTAAAAAATCTTTTGACATTTAAACATTCCTCCAAATCATATAAAATATTTCTTTGTTATTATTCGTAAATAAAATTTAATATATCCGTGTCCTATATCATATAATATGATTTAAAACTATTAGTCTTGTTTATTCATTTCTAAAATTAAAATATGAGAAGTCTCTTTTGCTTTAATTAAAATATCTTCTTCAACTATTTCCATTCCATCTCTATTAGCTAATTCAATATTATTTATTGTTGAAATTCCTTCTATTTGAATTAAATATGCCTGTCTTCCTTCCTTTACTTGAAAGTCAAGCTCTTTATCTTTTTTAAGTTCTAAGGAATAAATACTAATATCTTGATTTATTTTTATTGGTGCATTCCCATCTTTGCTTGAAATCATATGAAGCCATTGATTATGTCTATCATTCCAGTTAAATCTATATTCCCCATA
The DNA here is from genome assembly GCA_002453475.1 of Clostridium sp. UBA6758. Taxonomy (GTDB): domain Bacteria; phylum Bacillota; class Clostridia; order Clostridiales; family Clostridiaceae; genus Clostridium_J; species Clostridium_J subterminale. Next base: position 18,714 of record DKGY01000033.1, read on the forward strand.
GTTAGGGATATATCCTTTTTTATTAGAAAAAATCCATATTTGTAGTAATCTTAATATATCTTCCCCAAAGTTATGCTCACTATGATATACTCCTGTACCTGCACTCATGTATTGAACATGATCACGTGTAATAGTATTTTGGGTTTCCCATACTGTCTACATGTGTAAGCTCACCATTAACTACATAGGATATTATCTCCATATCTCTATGAGGGTGAGTATCGAATCCAGTACCAGCCTCAATTAAATCATCATTTATCACTCTTAAAACTCCATAGACAAATATCTTGCGTATCATTTTATGAGTAATTTATAGTATATACTATGTGTTTTAGGTTATAAAATAATAATGAGAGTTTCAGAGTGATTACCATATAATGTATGATAGAATAAACATATATTTTAAGCTATGTAAGGACGGTAAGTTAATGAAGGATACATATAATACACATTGGAAGTTTATATCTATAATGATGATATTGCTAATACTAGTAATAGTTTCTTTCACAATGATTTTTAAAGGAAACAATGAAGCGCAACCAACTTTTGTAGTAGCAACTAGTAATAATATTATTCCAAAGCCTCTAAGTTATGAAAAGGGTGAGGGTAAATTTATACTAAAAAAAGATGCTTCAATTTATGTAAAAGGAAATACTGAAGAAGAAACAGAAGAAATTAGTAAAATTGCAGAATTTATAAGAGGAAAATTAAAGACATCAACTGGCTTTGAATTAAATATTATTAAATCAGATAATCCTTCAGCTGGTAGTATTTATTTAACTACTATAGGCTCAGAAGAAGATCAAGGCAATGAAGGATATAAAATAATAACTACTCCTGAAAATATTAAAATTATAGCGTATAAGCCGGAAGGACTTTCAAGAGGAATTCAAACATTAAGACAACTATTGCCGGCAGATATTGAGAAAGATACTTTAGTTACTGATGTAGAGTGGAGTATTCCAGTTTCAACAATAAATGATAAACCTGAATACAGTCATAGAGGGTTAATGATTGATGTGGCTAGACACTTTTTTACTGTAGATGAAATTAAACGTCAAATAGATCTTGCTGCTCAATATAAAATAAATAGAGTCCATTTACACCTTACTGATGATCAGGGGTGGCGTTTAGAAATAAAAAAATGGCCAGACTTAACTGCTATAGGTGGAAGTACACAAGTAGGTGATGGACCTGGAGGATATTATACACAAGAAGNNGCAGCTGAACGATATGTAGAAATAATTCCAGAGATTGATATGCCAGGGCATACTAATGCAGCACTGGCTTCTTATGGTTTTCTAAATCCAGATGGTAAAAAGAAACCTTTATATACAGGCACAAGCGTAGGGTTTAGTTCCTTAATGACTCATGATGAAAAAACATATGAATTTATTGATGATGTAATTAGGGAAGTTTCTGAGATATCCCCTTCAGAATATATTCATATAGGAGGAGACGAAGCATATAGTATTGAAAAAGAAGATTATGATTATTTTGTAGGTAGAGTATCTAAAATAGTTGAGAAGTATGGCAAAACTCCAATAGGTTGGGATCCAATAGATACATCTCCAGAAATAAATTCAAGTGTAGTATTGCAAAACTGGAAAGATTCCAATGAAGTGGCTAGGAAAAAAGAGATACAAATGATTATTTCAATTGCACCCAAAGCTTATTTAGACATGAAATATAACGAGAGTACACCATATGGATTAACATGGGCAGGTTATATTCCTGTAGAAACTGCATATAAATGGGATCCTACTGATTATGCTCCAAAGGAATTAATTTTAGGTATAGAAGCACCATTATGGACAGAAACAATTGAAGATAGAAAAGCTATGGATTATATGATATATCCAAGATTATTAGGTTATGCTGAAATAGGTTGGACACCTAAAGAGGCTAGAGATTGGATTGAGTATAAGAGTAGGCTAGAGAAGCAAGGAGAAAGAATGAAAAACCAAGGAATAAATTACTACAATGATAGTAATATATGGGGATCTAATGTGTTGGATTTTGTGTCATAGAATGTTAAGTAATATGTATAATCTTTGAGACAAAATTATTACATAATATATACTTATTTTGAAACTAAATATATTTCAAAATAAGTACATTATTTGTTTAATATTATGAACATATCAAGAGGAAAATTAATTATAAACAGAATTCTTTGTGTATCTTTTTGTTTAAACTCCATCATAATTAAAGGCTGAAAGCCAGATTTTATCTAGCTTTCAGCCTTTAAAAATTCTATAATTTCCTAAATATGTTATCGAATTAGAATTTATTTGTTTTAAATCATGCTTATTTTTCTTATTAATCAATAAATTCTTCTGTAATATGAAATACAAGCTCTTCTTCACTGTATTCACGAGTCACTGGAGCAAAAATATCTTCAGCACAGTCTATACCAACTTTTTTAGCAACTGAAACTGCGAAATCTCGAAATGCAAATTCAATTGCAGTAATTAAGTTTCCATCTTCATATAAAGGTTTTCTAATAATATTTTCTCTTGGAACAACTGGATATTCATCCATAACTTCTTCAAATAATCCACAGCAGAACTTATGATTTTTTAATATCCCTGCTTTTCCAAGTAAAATTGGAGAGCTTGATATGCTAGCAATAATTATTTCTTTATCATCACAAAATTGTTTCAAAAACTCAATATTCTTATCATCATTTAATGCCTCTCTAAAGTCCCATATTCCAGGAAGAATGATGCAATCATAATCATCACGAGTAAATTCTGAAAATACTTTGTGTGGTAATATTGTAAATCCATCTTCACTATTAATTGGACTCAAGGATGATGCAAATACTGTAATCTCTTTATTATACCACTTAAATAATTCTGTAAGACAACTAATCTCTTGCATACAGAATTGGGGAAATATCATAATAGCGGCCTTTTTCATATATATACCTCCTTCATCTAATATAAATACCCTTAACTCAAATTTCTATTTATTTTATATTTAAAATGTAGATTAATAATATGTCATCTACTATAAAATATAACATTTTTTATATATACTGTATATCAAACCATTGATTCTATTGCTTGTAATACGGTATTTCATTTATAAAAGTAGTCTTAAGTAAGTTATATCAAGGCCTAAGACTACTAATCTTACTTGTGATATGGTTCACCTTATCAGTTTCAAATGAGGTTTTTGTCGTATGATAATAAACTGGAATTCAGCACCTTGAAGTCATGCTCATTTTGAAAAACTTTTAAATAGAATTGAAATACTTAAAATATCATCTTTCAAACTTACGTCCTTAACACATCCACCAATCTTTTCAAGAAGTATTTTCACAATAAACAACCCTAATCCAGTTCCGCTACGGTTACGAGATTTATCAGTAGTATAAAACCTATCAAACAAATACTTCAGATCAGATTCCTTTAAGTCTGAAACATTATTTCTAATTGTAAAGATAATATTTTTTTCAAATTGATCAATCTCAATTACTACATAGCCTGTTGAATATTTTATTGCATTGGATATTAGATTCTGAACTATTCTTCCACAGGTAATTTCTTCTCCTTGAATTTCTATTTTCTTGTCTGGAACTCTGTTATGGAACTCAATTTCTTTCTCTTTTATCAAAGCATAATTAGAGATAATTGTATCAGTAACTATTTCAACAATATCTATTGCTTTTGTCTCTATTTCATAGCTCATATTATCCCAAATAGAAAGCTCATAATAATTATTTATCAGCTTATTTAACTCTTCAGATTTCTTTTTGAGAATATTAATATAGTCTATTTTCTCTTCTTCATTACAATCCTCTAAAAGAGTAAGATACCCTCGAATCGCAGCAAGGGGTGTTCTTAAGTCATGGGATATATCAGAAATAGACTGTTTTAGCCTATCCTCTCTATTTCGAATGGTTATTTCTAATTGCTTTTTATCTTGCAATATATTATTTATAGCCTCAGCTAAGTTTTCTGTATCCTTATCCCTTAATGTAATATTAATTCTTTCTTTATTTCGAAGACTAGCCTCAATTTTCCTCAGCTGCTTTTTTAGTAAGATAAAACGGATTGCCATATATATAATAATTCCAATTAACAATTCTTCTACCATATCTAATCCGTCCTTTCCTAAAATTAATGTATATCTTTTTTATTAAAATAAAAGTTGCAAAGTAAATATAACAGAATTGTTCCTACCATGAAACTAACTGTAAAAATAAATGGCACCACTCCTAAAGAACTATCTTTACTTGCAACAGTATATGATACCGTCTCCCACGGTAATTGAGATAATACGAGTATAAGCCCCATGGCTCCTGCAGATAAAGTAATAGCTAAGCTTGATGTTTCTACAACCATACATATGAAAAATGGAATAGATACAAGGCATAAATCAAAAAACATTCCAGTTACTATATAAACAACTATAAAATACCCTTCTCGACTATTAAAGACTTCTCCCCATCCATAAAAGATAGTGTTTAAGCCTCCCATAACCATATAGTTTATCAATAAAATAATAATGCAAGCTATTATATAAGAAATGTATTTACTCATTAAAACCATTCCTCTTGTATTACCAGATGTTAACGCATGATTTATTGTTTTGAATGATAAATCTTTTCCTACGTTAGTAATTGCAAACAAAGTACATGCCATAAGTGAAAGCATTTCACGTCCTTGACTTGCAAAAGAAGATCTTCCACATTGCTTTCCAAAATACACTCCTATTACCCCTAGAATTATTAATACTATTGCACAAATTAATAATTCTTTACTATGCTTAAGCTTGTATATCTCTGCTTTTAAAAGATTATACATAGAAGTCACCTCCTATTACTTTTGTGAAGTATGACTCTAAGCTGTCACCTTTTATGGTGATTTCCTCAACTAAAATGTTATTTAGCATCAATACCTTATTTATTTGAGCACACTGATTGAAGTGGCCATATACCTTAATAATATTTTCATTAAAAACAGTATAATTATTAATTCCAAGTTCTTTCTCTAAGACAATGGATGCCCCTTTTATTTCAGAAACATTTAAAAAGATATGTTTCTTACATCTATCATTTAGTTCATTTGAAGATATCTCTTCTATAATTTTTCCCTTATGCATAATTCCATAATATGTAGCCAACTTATGAAGCTCACTTAGAATATGACTTGAAATTACTATTGTAATACCTTTTTCAATATTTAATTTCTTTAAAAGCTGTCTTAATTCTAAAATTCCAGTTGGATCAAGACCATTTAAAGGCTCATCTAAAACTAAAAGCTCAGGCTCATTCAATAAAGCAATAGCAAGTGCTAATCTTTGCTTCATTCCTAACGAAAATTCCCTAACTTTCTTTTTCCCTGCATTATTTAAATTTACAAGCTGCAACACTCTCTCAATATCACTGATCCCTGGTATTCCTTTTTGCATACGTACTACTTCAAGATTTTGTTTTGCAGTCATGTCCATATATAGTGCAGGATTTTCAATGGTATATCCAATGTTGTTTTGTACTTCGCATAAGTGCTTCTCATCGGTTGCTCCAAATAGCTGAACCTCTCCCTCAGTGGGCTTTATCAACTGGGCAATTATTTTTATTAAGGTAGTCTTACCAGCTCCATTTTCTCCAATAAGACCATAAATCTCACCTTTTTTAATATTAATATTTACATTTTCAAGTGCTATATTGCCTTTATACCTTTTTGATAAATTTATTACTTGGCAAACAGTATCTGACATCTTTATCATCTCCCTTGCCTTCTATAGTAATGTTTACTTTATAAAAATATCTAAAGTAAATTCTAAAGAAACTCTAAAATAATTATTTTAGTTTATAACCCATGCCCCAAACCGTTTCAATTAAATCACTATTAGTCTTTTTTCTAATATTACTTACATGAGT
>DKGY01000008.1:0-444 GCA_002453475.1 Clostridium sp. UBA6758
AATGCAAGATTATAATAGATTCATTAATAAATATCTTAACATATTATTAATAAAACATAATATATCCTTTATGGTGTTTTCTTAAAATCTTTTAGCTTCTGTTCTATACCCGGCAATAACTACTTTTCCCACATTTTCATTAATGCAGTATATATAGCCTATTAGAACTTAACTTACGTGTTCGGAATGGATACGGGTGTAGCCTCTAATAGTATACTCACCAGATTTATATTATTATTATTTACTATTGTTATAGATAATAATCATTAAATCCTAAAGTTTCTTTTAGCTACTTATTTTAGTATAAATTTTTATTTATGCTATTTACAAAATTATGTACATCTTTACTTATGATGAATTTCATTAAGTAAGATTTTTCTTTTCTCGCTATAAAGATTTTATGCCCAAGTTTTTCTTCTCTAGTCATATCACTACTCCTCCTAA
>DKGY01000008.1:514-710 GCA_002453475.1 Clostridium sp. UBA6758
ATATATATTAATATACAGAGATGATTATTTCTATATTATATACTTATTTATCACAGTACTTTATCCATATATATGGTATATATTAGTATCCAAACCACTATTAATATCTATTAGAAGAAGAATCCTCCAAACGGACAACAGAAGAAGAATAATAATATAATTATCCACCAATCATCTCCATCTGAACATCGGTTAT
>DKGY01000008.1:924-2525 GCA_002453475.1 Clostridium sp. UBA6758
CCAGAATTCATTATTATTTAACATATTATATTACTCCCCACTTTTTAATCAATTTTATAATAGTTTCCAACACTTAAACATCTTGTAGTAATCTTTAGTACTATAAAATATTTTTAGTTTAGAGCTAGTATATTTAAGTTTATCTACATTAAGAATTAGCTTTAATAGCTGTTCCTAATAATATAATATGTACCGATACTAATTTTGTGATGTATATTTATATAAAATATTAAAAATAATAAGTTATTACTATGATAAATTATTTTAGTAGATATAAGTATATAATATATTATTAAAAGCTCTATAAATTTATATTATACTTATCAGAATTAAATATTGGCAAATTTAAATTAAGTCTTATTGAGATAGCTCTGCATAATAATATTATTGTGAAACATACCCAAAAAGTTATATCATAATTTACTCCATAAAAGTTAAATAAGTAAAATACTAACGCTCCTAGTATTGATGCCACAGCATAAATTTCTTTTTTAAAGATCATTGGAGTATCCTGAACAAATGTATCTCTTAGAATTCCACCTCCAACACCTGTAATTAATCCCATACAAACTACTAAAAATATATTGCTATCAGATTGCTTAAAAGCTAAATTAGCACCTGATATTGTAAATGTAGCAAGTCCAATTGAATCTAAAATCAATATTACTTTTTTTAATATAGCTATTTGCTTTCTTTTATTAGCTATTTTAAGAATTTGTTCCTCACTCATATATTTATTCCTCTGGGATTCAGAAATAATTTCTTTTCTCTTAGATTTAGTGTACATAGTAGACAGTTTTGGATATCCGTAAAAAGCCATTATAGATACTACCATACTTATAATGAAATAAGTAGGATTTATAAAAGCCGCTGGCGGAGTTTGTCCTAACGTTACATCTCTAAATATCCCACCACCTATCGCTGTAATAATTCCTAAAAATATAACTCCAAATAAATCTAATTTTTTTTGCATTCCTACTAAAGCTCCAGAAATAGCAAATGCTACTGTTCCTACAACTTCAAAGATAATTAATAACATAACTCTATTCTCCTTTCCATTTCTTATGTAATATATTCCTGCTTAATATTTTGCAACATAAAAGGAGTAAAAAACATAATTAATAAATGCTTTTTACTCCCTGTCCTTTTATCTGAAAGATTCCCTATAAAGGTTGCTTCGTTGATGCTCTTTAATTATTAAATATAATATGCAACATATTATATTAATATAAAAAGTCTCTCCAGGGTTATGTCCTGCTATTGTATTCAACCTGAAAGTTTCAAGTTAATTAAAAGCTTACAATTAACTCTTTCTTCTACGGTTACTTATTCTTTCAATAGATTAAGTATCTTCAATAGCATTCATCCATACAATATTAAGTTTAATTTTCTTCCCTACTTAATTTATATCAATTTTATATATAAATCAAGACATTTTATAATATTAAATACCATTTCAATCATCTATACGATTTCAAAATTTTAAAAACAATGTATTGTTGTATTAAGGTGTATTTAAAGTATTTATTCTAGAATTTCTTAAAAAATTACATAAAAAAACACCTTATAAAATAAGGTGTTGGTGGCTCACCGGGGGATCG
>DKGY01000008.1:2547-2772 GCA_002453475.1 Clostridium sp. UBA6758
TTAACCTTCGTGTTCGGCATGGATACGGGTGTTACCTTCAAGATATACTTACCAGATAAGTACATAGATAGTATAATTATCCTTGTACTTTCACAAACTAAAAAAGTTTGTCTTTAATGAAGATTTTTTTAATTCCTCATTAGCATTGCGATAATACTACTAACTTAATTGTTGATATACGGATATTGCTCATATAGAAAAAGTCTGCAATATCATCGCCCAGTT
>DKGY01000043.1:0-19569 GCA_002453475.1 Clostridium sp. UBA6758
AAATAAATTTAATACTAAAATTGCTGAAAATTAAAAAGATATAAAATATAAAAAATTGTAACACATATAAAAAATATGGTCAATATTTAATGTAATAATACATAATCTGAGTTATTTTGATATTATTTCCCAAATATTAATCTTAGCAATGTAAGATTTTAAGAGAAATAAATTTAGTGTAAATATATATAATTAGTTCATTTTTAAAAGTTTACATATAGCAATATTGGTCAATTTCTTACCAATATTCAGGAAGAATTTTGCTAGGAGGTATGGGATAATAAAGGCATGTGATACATATAAAACCTTACCTACTCTGGTATGAAGCATATAGGATTAAGGGTAAATGTTTTTTAGGAGGTGGAGCAGTTGTGGACAAGTGATACGATGTCAGTTTCGCAATCCTTGTTGATTTCAGTAATGGGGCTTGTTGTTGTATTGATTGCATTGACGTTATTAGCTGTTATGATTACATTATTTTCGAAAATGTTTGAATTTTTAAATAACAGAAGCGGAAAGCCAGCAAATCCCCAGAGAGAGCATCAAGAAGGATTAACAGATGAAGAAATAGGTGCAGCAATTATTTCGGTTGTATGTGAAGATCTTTGCACCGAACCTGAAAATATCAGGATAACTAGTATTAGAGAAATATAAGATTCGTTAAAAACTAGAATACATACAAGTGAAGGAGAAAAGATATGAAGTATATTGTAACAATGAATCAAAAAAAGTATGAGGTAGAAGTGGAAAGAGTATCTCCATTCCATATGCTTACCCATGAAGAGGTAGCCACAGGGAAAAAAGCAGAACCATGTACAACGCCAGTTGCAACACCAGCACCTGTAGTTACACCAAAGCCTACAGTAGCACCAGTTCAGACAACAGCCCCAGTGGCTTCCAGTTCACGATTTACAGTTAACAGTCCGATGCCAGGAACTATCTTAGAAGTTAAGACGGCAGTTGGACAGAGTGTTAAATCTGGACAGACACTTTTCATCATGGAGGCTATGAAAATGGAAACTGAAATTGTTGCTTCAGGAGATGGAACAATAACATCTATTTCTGCTAAGCCAGGTGATGTAACAGAAACAGATCAGGTATTGGCAACTTTAAATTAGAAGGAGGAAATTAAATTGGATTTTTTACAGATTCTTTCTCAATTATTACAGGAATCCGGATTTGCAAAAATGACATGGGAGTCCGGTGTGATGATTTTAATTTCTTTCATATTGTTTTATCTTGCGATAAGAAAGAAATTTGAGCCAATGCTCCTTCTTCCAATTGCCTTTGGTATTTTCTTATCAAATATGCCTGATTCGGGTGTGTTTGGATATTTTAATGAGATGGAGCATTGGTATGATGCGGGAGTAATTGGTGTCATGTATGCGGGTGTGAAATCTAGTTTGTTTCCTTGTCTGATGTTTTTGGCAGTTGGAGCAATGACGGATTTTGGACCATTAATTGCCAATCCAATCAGTCTGCTTTTAGGGGCAGCTGCACAGCTGGGAATATACTGTGCATTTATCTTTGCAAATGGATTAGGGATTTTTACACCACAACAGGCAGCAGCCATTGGAATCATCGGAGGAGCGGATGGACCTACAGCAATATACATAGCAAATAATCTTGCACCAGAATTGGTTGCACCAATAGCCGTGGCAGCATACAGCTATATGGCATTGATTCCAATGATTCAGCCACCTATTATGCGAGCACTTACTACAAAAAAAGAACGTAAAATTAAGATGAAACAATTACGTAAGGTAAGTCAGGCAGAAAAAATTATATTCCCAATATTTGTTGCTTCATTCTGTATATTACTTTTACCATCGGTTGCACCGTTGATTGGTATGTTGATGTTTGGAAATTTATTAAGGGAATGTGGAGTGGTAGCAAGATTATCAGATGTTGCTCAGAATGCTCTTTGTAATATGATAACTATTATGCTTGGATTATCTGTTGGAGCTACAGCTCAGGGAGAGGTATTCCTTCGTCCACAGACACTTGCAATTATTGCAATGGGGCTTGCGGCATTCTGTTTTTCAACAGCAGGAGGGCTACTCTTTGGAAAACTACTTTGTTTAGTAACAGGTGGACGTATCAATCCATTAATTGGTTCAGCGGGGGTTTCCGCAGTTCCTATGGCTGCCCGTGTATCACAAACTGAAGGAATGAAGGCTGATCGTACGAATTTCCTTCTAATGCATGCAATGGGACCTAATGTTGCAGGAGTAATTGGAAGTGCTGTTGCGGCGGGATTCTTTATGACTATATTCCATTAAAAAGTGAATTCATAAAAAATGAGTTGAAATTAAAGTTAATATAAAAGTTTACATCAGGTTATTTAGGAGGGATTATTGTGAACAAGGTAATGACTATGCATGACGCTGTTGCCAAATATGTTGAAAGTGGTGATTCCATTTGTTTTGGAGGATTTACTACTAATAGAAAGCCTTATGCTGCAGTATATGAAATTTTACGTCAGGGGCAAAAGGATTTTACAGTATGGGCAGGCCCAGCAGGTGGAGACTGGGATATGTTGATAGGCGAAAAACGTGTGCAGGCTTATATAAACTGCTATACAGCTAACTCAGGGTATACAAATGTGTCTCGTAGATTTCGTGCAGCAATCGAGGAAGGAGAATTAACATTCGAAGATTATAGCCAGGATGTAATTATGCTTCAATTGCATGCTGCATCATTAGGACTTCCATATTTGCCAGTACGTCTTATGCAGGGCTCTGGACTAACAGACTTCTGGGGAATCAGCAAAGAAGCAAGAAAAACACTTGATAAGTTGGATAATGATAAGTTTGTAGAAGTTGAAAATCCATTTAATCCAGGTGAAAAAGTAATTGCTGTACCTGTTCCAAGATTAGATACTGCAATAATACATGTACAGAAGGCATCACCAGATGGAACATGCATTATTGAAGGAGATGAATTCCACGATGTGGACATTGCAATTGCAGCTAAAAAGGTAATCGTTACCTGTGAAGAACTAGTTAGTGACGAATTTATACGTAGAGATCCTTCACTTACTAAAGTTTTCAGTGAATGTGTCAGTGCAGTTGTTCATGCACCATTCGGGGCATGGCCTTCACAATGCTACAACTACTATGATGTGGATGGACAGGCGCTTAAAGAATATGATGAGGCATCTAAATATGCAGATGCTGAAGATGCAGAAAATAAACTTATAAAACAAGCAATCAAAAAAGGAATTGAGTATAATCCAAATAATAAGCCAGAAACATTTAAAGACTTTGTGAAAAAATGGGTATATAGCGTGAAGGATCATAATGAACTTCTAGACAAAATAGGTGGTGCTCGTCTAGTATCAATTAAGAATGTTCCAGGACTTGGTTATGCAGGGAAAGTGCAATAAGGAGGTTTATAAAAATGTCTGATTACAGTAATTATACGAAACAGGAAATGCAGGCTTATGCCATTGCAAAGAATATACAGGAAAACCAGATTGTTATTGTAGGTACAGGACTTCCACTGATTGGTGCTTCATTAGCTAAAAGGGTAGTATGTCCAAGCTGTCATCTAATCGTGGAAAGTGGTCTTATGGATTGTGCTCCAATTGAAGTTCCAAGAAGCGTAGGAGACAACCGTTTCATGGCACAGTGTGGTGTACAGTGGCCAAATGTTCGTTTTGTTGGTTTTGAAACAAATGAATGGCTTCATGATAAAGATCGTTTAGTAGCTTTCATCGGAGGGGCTCAGATAGATCCATATGGCAATGTGAATTCCACATGCATAGGAGATTATCATAATCCTAAAACACGTTTTACAGGATCAGGTGGAGCTAATGGGATTGCAACGTATTGTAATACAGTTATAATGATGCAGCATCAAAAACGACGTTTTATAGATAAAATAGATTATGTTACAAGCCTTGGATGGGCAGATGGTCCAGGAGGACGTGAAAAGGCTGGGGTTCCAGGTAACCGTGGACCATTGATGGTAGTAACAGACCTTGGAATCATGAAATTTGATGAAGTTACAAAGCGTATGTATTTGGCATACTACTATCCATTCTCATCACCAGAATTGGTTAAGGAAAATACAGGCTTTGATGTGGATGTTTCCCGTGCAGAGCTGATGGAAGGACCATCTGAGGAAATTATAAGAATTATACGTGAAGAGATTGATCCAGGTCAGGCATTTATTAAAGTACCAAAGGTTGCTAATAAATAGACGTGATTTTATGAACAAGTGAATGGATTGGTAGAAGTGAAAGGAGAGACGAATTATGGGGAATTATTCAATGCCGGGCTATTTTCAAGCTATGAATGTTATAAAGGGTGATACTTTTCATGAAAATCCCGAAAATGTAAAAGAATTAAAAGCAGTAGAGGAAGATATAAATAGAAAAATCAAGGAAACTCTAGCAGCAGGAACACCTGATGAGAAGATACATTCAAAGGGTCAGATGACTTCAATGGAACGTATTTTAAGTCTTGTAGATGAGGGAAGCTTTTGCCCTTTGAACAGTCTTTATAATCCAGAAGATAATAATGAAACAAAGATTGGTATTGTAAGTACTGGAATAGTAAAAGGCTTAGGTCGTGTAAATGGAAAATGGGCAGTTATAATAGCATCAGATAATAAGAAGATGGCAGGTGCATGGGTTGCAGGACAAGCAGATAATCTGCTAAGAGGAAGTGACACTGCTAAAATGCTTGGTATTCCACTAGTTTACATATTGAATTGCTCTGGAGTTAAACTAGACGAACAAGAAAAAGTATATCCAAATCGTCGTGGAGGTGGTACACCTTTCTACAGAAATGCACAATTAAATCAGCTTGGAATTCCTGTAATTGTAGGTATTTACGGAACAAATCCTGCAGGAGGCGGTTATCACAGCATTAGCCCAACAATTTTGCTTGCACATGAAAAGGCAAATATGGCAGTAGGAGGAGCAGGTATAGTTGGAGGAATGGACTCAAAACCATATGTGGATGTTGAAGGCGCGCAGGCAATGATTGATCAGACTCGTAAAATGAAGATGGATCCTCCAGGTTCTGTTACTATACATTACAATGAAACTGGATTCCTCCGTGAAGTTTATAGTGAAGAGCTTGGTGTTCTTGATTCTATTAAAAAGTATATGGATTATCTTCCAGGTTACAATCCAGAATTTTTCCGTGTAGACAAACCAAAGGCACCAACTATAGATGGAAACAATCTATATAATATTGTGCCTATGAATACAAGAAAAGCATATGATATGTACAATGTATTAAAAGTACTTGTAGATGGAAGTGAATTCATGGAATTCAAAAAGGGTTATGGACCAGAAATGATTACAGGTGTTGCTAAAATTGATGGATTACTTGTTGGTATTGTAGCTAACCAGCAGGGAGCTCTTCCAATGAGAGGATATCCTAACTATCCAGAATACAAAGGAAAAGGCGCTATTGGAATGGGTGGAAAACTTTACCGTCAGGGCCTGATCAAAATGAATGAGTTCGTAACTATGTGTTCAAGAGATAGGATACCAATGATTTGGATTCAAGATACAACAGGAATTGATGTAGATAATGAAGCTGAAAAGGCAGAATTATTAGGTCTTGGACAGAGCCTTATTTATTCTATACAAAATAGTGGACTTCCAATGCTTGAGATTACATTAAGAAAAGGAACAGCTGCAGCTCACTATGTTTTAGGTGGACCACAAGGTAATGATAATAATGTATTCAGTATTGGAACTGCTGCAACAGAAATCAACGTTATGTATGGTAAGACAGCTGCTGGTGCTATGTACAGCAGACGTCTTGTAAAGGACCAGGATTCAGGAAAGGATCTTCAGCCAACAATAGATAAAATGAATGAATTGATTCAGCAATATATTGATAAATCTAAACCAGAGTATTGTGCAAAAACAGGTATGGTTGATGAAATCGTTGATATGCCAATGCTTAGAAAGTATATGGTTGCATTTACTGCTGCTGCATATCAGAATCCAAAATCAATTTGTCCAGTACATCAGATGATTCTTCCAAGAGTTATTCGTGATTATAATGCTATAAATAATAAATAGTGAGAGGGTCAAAAAATGGATATTTATACTCTTGGCGTTGACGTGGGCTCAACAGCTTCAAAATGTGTGATTGTGAAAAATGGAAAAGAGATCGTAGGCAAGTCATTAGTAGGTGTGGGAATTGGTACGAGTGGTCCTGAGCGCGCAATTGCCCAAGTGTTGAATGAAACCGGTATGAAAAGAGAGGACATGGCATGTGTATTAGCTACAGGATATGGTAGAAATATGTTGATGGATTTTGCTGATAAACAGATGAGTGAGTTGAGCTGCCATGCTCGTGGTGCAAACTTCTTGTTTCCTAATGTGCATACGGTAATTGATATTGGTGGACAGGATGTGAAGGTTATGCATATTGAAAATGGAAGTATGATTAACTTTCAGATGAATGATAAGTGTGCAGCGGGGACAGGTCGCTTTCTGGATGTGATGGCAAGGACTCTGGAGGTAAATGTTGACGATTTAGAAAAGTTAGGGTCACAGTCTACCAAAGAGGTTTCCATTAGTTCAACATGTACAGTATTTGCAGAGAGCGAGGTCATCAGCCAATTGGCAGCGGGCAGTGACAAATGTGATGTTATCCATGGAATTCACCGTGCAGTGGCTGCTCGTGTAGTAGGACTAGCACACCGTGTAGGATTGCAGGATGACATAGTTATGACTGGCGGTGTTGCACAGAACAAAGATGTTGTAAAGTCATTAGAGGAAGCATTGGACCACAAAGTGCATACCACTCCCATGACTCAATATGTTGGAGCTCTTGGCGCTGCACTGTTTGCATGGAAAAAAGCTCAAAAATAATAATACTATAAAAATGAAGATACCGGGTAATGTGTAAATCCACATTACCCGGGTTGTAGTGTATATAAGATTTTACATTGCTAATTTAAAAAGATAATGAGGTGTAAGTATGTCTGAAATAGAAAATAAAAAAACTCCTGAAGTAAAAAAGAAGAAAGGTGCAAGCCCAGGGATACTGGCTTTAAGAAAAGTTGTTGAGGATGTGTACGCTGCTGCTAGAGAAGCAAAAAAACAAGGAGAGCCAATAGGATGGTCATCTTCAAAGTTCCCCTGTGAGTTAGCAGAAGCTTTTGGACTTAAAGTTGTATATCCAGAAAATCAAGCTGCAGGTATTGCTGCACAACACGATGGAGAAGTAATGTGTAAAGCGGCAGAAGAGTTAGGATATGATAATGATATATGTGGCTATGCTAGGATAAGCCTTGCATATGCTGCAGGAAAAAGAGCTGCTAACAAATATGATCATGAGACAGGTTCATATATAATCAACCCTAATAGCGGAAAGCCTCTTAAAGATGAAAATGGGAATGCTGTTATAGACCCTGAAACTGGAAAACCAGTGAAAGACCCAAAGACAATGACTCCTTATACAGAGCTTGTGGACTTAAATGAAATTAATGCCATGGAAGAAGGCGAGGAGAAGGAAAGAGCATTAGCTGCTATACATCATTTCAGACAGATGCAGATGCCACAGCCAGATTTTGTACTTTGCTGTAATAATATTTGTAACTGCATGACAAAGTGGTATGAAAATATAGCACGTATGCATAATATTCCACTAATTATGATTGATATTCCATATAATAACACTGTTACTATAGATGATACATATGTTGCATATGTTCGTGGACAGTTTGATAAGGCAATTGAACAATTAGAAAAAATCAGTGGAGTTAAATTTGATGAAGAAAAATTTAAGAGAGCCTGTGCAAATGCAAATCGTACAGCAAAAGCGTGGTTAAATGTTTGTAATTATCTTCAGTACAAGCCATCACCAATGAGCGGATTTGATTTGTTTAACCATATGGCTGACGTNNAGCAGAAGCATTTGAACTTTTGGCTACTGAATTAGAAGAGAATGTTAAAAATGGAGAATCAACATTGGCATTTCCTGAAAAGCATCGTATAATGTTTGAAGGAATTCCTTGCTGGCCAGGACTTCCAGCATTATTTAAACCTCTAAAGGCAAATGGTATAAATGTAACAGCTGTTGTTTATGCACCGGCCTTTGGATTTGTATATGACGATATGGATTCTATGGCACGTGCGTATTGTACTGCACCAAATTCAGTATGCCTTGAGCAGGGGGTTGCTTGGAGAGAGGGTATCTGCGTTGAAAACAAAGTTGATGGAGTTTTAGTACATTATAACAGAAGCTGTAAGCCATGGAGCGGATATATGGCTGAAATGCAGAGACGCTTTACAAAAGATTTAGGAATTCCATGTACTGGTTTTGATGGTGACCAGGCTGACCCACGTAACTTTAATACAGCGCAGTATGAGACTCGTGTACAAGGTCTAGTGGAAGCTATGGAAGCTAATAAGCAGGCAAAGGAGGGCAAATAGTAATGAGGATTGAAGCATTAATAAAGGATTTCAAAGAGGTGTCAGAAAATCCTAAAAGACAATTAGAAAGCTGCAAGGCTAGTGGAAAAAAGGCAGTTGGAGTAATGCCATATTTTGCACCTGAGGAGCTTGTTTATGCAGCTGGCATGATGCCATTTGGAATGTGGGGTTCAAACAAGAAGACTATCAGCCGTGCAAAAGAATACTGTGCAACATTTTACTGTACAATCGCACAGCTTGATTTAGAAATGATGCTTGATGGAACAATGGATATGCTTGATGGTGTAATAACACCTACAATCTGTGATACCCTTCGTCCAATGAGCCAGAATATACGTATTGCCATGGGAGAAAAGTTAAAAGTTATATTTTTAGCTCACCCTCAGAACCGTTTTGATGAAAATGGACTTAAATTCACAATATCTCAATATACAAATATAAAGAATGAGCTTGAAAAAATAAGCGGGAAACAAATTTCTAATGATGATATAAAGAATGCAATTAGTGTATATAATGATAGCCGCAGAGCACGCAGAGAGTTTGTAAAACTTGCAGCAGAGCATTGTGATGTGATTACACCTACTAAACGTAGCGCGGTTCTAAAAGCATCATGGTTTATGATGAAGGATGAATATACACAGAAATTAAATGAATTAAATGAAGCGTTAAGATCACTTCCAGTATGTGACTGGCAGGGAAGAAAGGTAGTTACCTCTGGAATTATCTGCGATAATCCGGCATTGCTTTCGATTTTTGAAGAGAATAACATTGCAATCGTAGCGGATGATGTTGCTAATGAAAGCCGTTCCTTCCTTGTGGATGTGCCAGAAAATGATGATGCCATGAGAGCGTTAGCATTACAGTTTGCAAATCAGGATTACGATGTATTACTATATGACTGCCATGCCAATAAAAACCGTCGTGGAGAATATATTGCTGATTTAGTTAAGAAGAGCGGTGCAGATGGATTAATTCTTTTTATGCAGCAATTTTGTGACCCTGAAGAAATGGAATATCCATACTTGAAGCAAGCCCTTGATAAGGCTGGTGTTCCACATATTAAATTAGGTATTGACCAGCAGATGAGGGATTTTGGACAAGCTCGTACAGCAATACAAGCCTTTGCTGATATGATGGAATTTGTATAAAATTAAGTGATTTATTAGACAATGGGAACTATGTGTAGTAAAGGAGGTAGTATAATGAAGATTGAAAAAATTTTTGCAGTGTATTTTTCAGGTACAGGAACTACAAAAACAATAGTAACTCAAGTTGCAAAAGGACTCAGTACAGCATTAGACCTTCCAATAAATGAAATTGATTTTACAGCTTATGAGGCTAGAATGAGAAAATTAGTATTTAGTGAAACAGATTTAGTAGTAATTGGTCTACCTGTTTATGCAGGCAGGCTGCCAAATCTTATCCTTCCATATATAAAAACTATGCAAGGGAATGGATCCATGGCTGTTCCCATAGTGTTATATGGAAATAGAAATTATGATGATGCCCTTATGGAATTAAAAACAGAGTTAGAGAAGAATGAATTTCATGCAATTTCTGCAGGAGCATTTATTGGTGAACACTCTTTTTCTAAGGTGTTAGCAGCAGGAAGGCCAGATGCGGAAGACCTAAGGATTGCAGACAGCCTCGCAGATAAGACAGCCCAAATTATCCATCATCTATCCAGGGATAATGAGCTTATAAAAGATTTGCTTGAGGTAAAGGGAAATATGCCTTTACATGCATATTATACTCCAAGGGATCGTAAAGGAAATCCTATTGATATCCGCAAGGTAAAGCCTAAAACAAATGAAAACTGTATTAACTGTGGAAAATGTATAGATATGTGCCCAATGGGCGCTATTGATTCAATGGATCCAGCTCTTGTTTCAGGAATATGCATTAAATGTTGCGCATGCCTAAAACGCTGTCCACAGCAAGCAAAATATTTTGATGATCAAGGGTATGTTTATCATATGCATGAGCTAGAAGAACAATACGGAGCTACGCGCAAGGAGCCGGAGCTTTTCTCAANNTCCCCCAATATTATATTATAGATGCAATCATCTCTCTAGGATTTGACTATCTCAGCAGGTCAATCATAGAGAGGTGATTGTTTTATTTTACATAGAAATTCTTATTTGAAATCTAGCTCTCTTATTTCAAAATGGTATAAAATTTAAATTTTAAATATTTAGAATTGATACCTCCACAATTAGCTATAACCTGAAGAGAAAAATCTTCATATTCATTCAAAAGGTTATCATCAATTAGTAACTCAGCAGCAAAGGTATCGACTTCAATTTCATATTTATTAGTTGATAGAAGAGTATTTTTTCAAGAAATAAAACATTAGATTTATAGTGAAATGTTACATGTCCTAATTCATGTGCACATGTAAAAAACTTATCTATATCACTCAATCTAGAATTTATATGAATAATTTTATTAGATGATGAAGATGAAGTTCCTATCAAAGAAGGTATATAAGTTAGGGCAAAAGTCTTAAAAGAACAACAGGACCAAGCAATGGAACAGGCACAAATTTTAAAAGCTACCATTATTGCTACTGTAGAAGGTGCTAATGCTACTATAAATGCCAAATTAAAAGCAGAGGATTTTTATAAGTATATAGATAGGGGTTACAATGTAGCACAGATTGTTAGCGAGATTAATAGGTCAGCTGAATTAATTAGAAATACACAAAAGATAGAGAAAGAAAGACTCATAGCAGAGCAAAGAAGAAAAGAAGAAGAGAGAATAAGACAAGAGGAAAGAATAAAATCAGAGGAAATTGCAAAAGCTAGGTCAATTGCAGAGGAAAGGCAAGAGTTGAAGCTATGCAAAATGGGTCAAAAATGAAATGGTTGCAGAAAATGCAACAGCTGAAATACAAGAAGAAATTTAAAACTCCTCACAAATAGCTATTGAATTTATAGTAGAGGATGATAAGGAGAAGTTGATGGAATTAAGTAATTTTCTAAAAACAAACAACTACAAATATAGATTTGTCGCTCAAAGAAAGATTCAATAATATGGCTAAATTAACAGTGCTAGGTAGCAATAGCAGAGGTAACTGCTACGTCCTAAGGGTAGGAAAAGAAATCCTACTCCTAGAATGTGGGGTGGCATGGTCAAATATTAAAAAGGAAATAGAAAAAGAGCCTTATGATAATATTTATTGTTTAATTTCACATCATCACAAAGACCACTCAAAGGCTTATTATAAAGGGTTACCATTAGGAGTTAATGTTTATACTCCTAATCATATAAAAACCTCTTTAGGAGGAAATACAGAAAAAATAAAAGTATTAGAAACTAAAGCTATTAACAATGTCGGAGGTTTTAAGATAATGCCTTTCAAAAATTATCATAGTGAATCTAATGGAGATTATTGCCCTTGTGTTGGATATTTAATATTGCATCCAAGTATAGGGAAGATATTATTCGCTACAGATACATTCAAAATGAAATATAGGTTCAATGATATAGATCATATTTTAATTGAATGTAACTATGCTGAGGATATTTTACTAAATGCAGAAGATAAGCAAGGTTTAGAAAGAGTTGTTAGGAGTCATATGTCTTTAGAAAACTTAAAAGAAACCTTAGAAACTTGGGATTTAACTAATACTAAAGACATTACATTGCTACATCTTAGTGAGAGAAATGGAGATAAAGATTTATTCAAGCGAGAAATTGAAGCAACCACAGGAAAGGTAGTAAATATAGCAGAAAAGGGAGTTGTATTAGAATGGTAAAAATCAGAACAGGTCAAAACTGGCTTAAGGCCATAGGTAATAAAGCTTTCTATAGTCCGAATTGCAAGATGGCAAGTATTACATGTTAAAAAGATACTTACATTCTCGAGATTTCTCAGCTGAGATTTACACCTTTGAGGAGGTAGAAATTATTGATCAAGACTAGAAGGATATGCAAAACTTGAGGAATTGAAAAAAAGCTTAGGAGAGTTTGGTTATCACAGTATGTATTGCATAGATAAGGAATTTTATGAAAAACTTGGAATAGAACTAATAGACTAAAATATATAATGGTAAACTTTTTTATTCACTTACAAAAGAGGAATACTTACTTTGGCTATTATCAGGGAGAAAAATGCAAAATATAAAAGTAAAAGAAATATTAGTGTATTGTGTAATAAGAGGTCTAGCTATTAGTCCTCTTATTTTTATATCAATTTCAACATACATTTCAAATATAGCTTTATATAAGTAATCTCTTAAAATTAAAAGTACAATATTTACCAAATATGTTATAATTAATTCGTAATATTATTAAATTGTGAGTTAGTTTTTTATTAAACTAATAGATAAACATGAATTTATTACATGATACTTAGAGAGGAGGTGGATCTATGGAAGGAATTGTTGTTCGGGAATACCAAGAGCAGGATTGGCCGCGTTTGATAGAAATTCATGACAATGCCCGCGTAGATGAACTACGTCTCGCGGGACTAAGTGATGCATTTATTCCACTTGCTGAAGCTGCTTTTAACGAAGGACTGTTTGATTATACCGTTTGCGTTGCTTTGGTGAACGGTAAAGTAGTTGGATTTGTCTCATATTCGGATGATGAGCTTGCGTGGTTGTATGTTGACCCAGTATATAAGAATCAGGGGATCGGTAAATGCCTTGTTAAGTATGTAGTTGAAAACACCACGAAAAGACCTCTTTGTGTGGAAGTTTTGGTGGAAAATGAGCCTGCCATGCATTTATATAAGTCAATGGGCTTTGAAACCATTGATATATGCTCTGGAGTAATGCCAGGTAACGAATTATTTCATGTTACGGTATGCTGCATGCAGAAATCATAAACATAATCCAACATATATAAATCATGGTGTAATTTTCATGAGGTTAAGATATTATGTATAAGAAAATATGATACTTGAAGGGATGAGGATTATGAGAAAAATGTTGTATATGTCACACTGTGTGTTTCCAACACTGAACATAGAAAGGACATCTGATTATTATGAGAAAGTAATGGGATTTAAAGCAGTAAAGTATCTTGATTCTAAAGAACCACATATTTGTTTATATCGGGATTCAACAGAAATTATTTTAACAAAATCTAATGGACAGGAAGTAATTCCAAATAGAAAATTGTATGGTTATGGGTATGATGCATATTTTATAACAGATAATCAAGAAAAGTTACAAGAAGAGTTAACAAATATGGGTGCAAATGTTGTTCGCCCATTATTTAATACAGATTACCATAATAAAGAGTTTGTTGTTGAGGATGTTGATGGTAGGTGGATAGGGTTTGGTATAAAAGGAGATTAGATTTTTGTAAGTCAGATTGTTATGTTCTTTTAAACATAGTAATTTCTATAAAAGAGCTCACTTTTATAGAAAAAGTAGTAACCTTTTTCTCAATACAATATATACTATTATTAGAGGTAAGGACAAGCTCCCCGTCTCTAATATAATAATAGGTGATGATATAATGCTTTCAACCGAATCTTTAAATGAAATCAAAAAAAAAATAGTGACTCAAAACAGTCCTGTCACAATTGGAGCAACATGTGTTGCTCAATTAGCTCCAGCTGTTTTTGTATTACTCGTTGAAATAGAAGTAGAAGTTCCAGGAGAAGATATTGAAGAAGTGCTTATAATAAGACTAACACCTGCTCAAGCAGCAGCACTAATACTACAGATTGGTCTTTGTAGCATAGTAAGTCCAGACGAAGTTCCAACTCCAGAACCAGGAACAGAAGTAAATCTTATTTGTTCATTTGTATTTGAAAACGAAGTATTTTTAGTATTTGATGTTGAAACCGACACAACAGATGATCTTGTTTTAGTTAGAGTTCCTTTATGCCCAATTGTTGGATAAAACTAATAGATTGAATTGTATCAATAAACAATAATATTGGGTAGGGTAAGTCCTATAAAAAGTAAAATATTCTATAATATGATATAATGGGCCAGTGCACTGGGTATAATTCTCAGTGTACTGGCTCTATTTTAAATTTCTTAAGCTTATGATATAACATTGTACTGACTGTTATAATATAAGAATATGCAGTAACCTTATACTTAGCAACTTATACTTGCTTAATTAATTTTTGAGGAAACCATTTTATTTTTCAACACCCTATTAGAAAAGATCTCTTGAATAAATTGTTTGTTATGTAATAAATTGCATGATACAATTTATATAATGGTAAGGTACTATTGTAGAATATTGAGAAGTAGTAATTATTTAACAATAGGCAATTATAAAAAAGGAGATTATGATGCTTATAGAAAAAAATATATCTTTTAAAANNATAGGTTTTGAAACTGCAAAAGCACTGGTTTATATGGGGGCAAAGGTTATTGTCGCTGAAATAGATAAACGAAAAATGTTATGCGCTCAAAGAACTTTAGATGGTATATTTAGTAAAAACTCTGTAGAATTTTATGAAATTGATTTATCCGATGAAAATCAGATATATGCTCTGGTTTCTCATGTGAAAGATAAATATGGTCGCATAGATGTTTTATTTAACAATGCGACCATGACTGCTATGGGAATAATAGAAAAAGTTTCTATTGATGTATGGGATAAGAGTTATGCCGTTAATTTCAAAGCTCCATTACTATTAACACAATTAGCTTTACCACTCATGAAACAAAAAAATTCTGGAACAATTGTTTTTGTTTCATCATCTGGTGCTGCACCTTTTATGGGAGCATATGAAGTATTTAAAACAGCACAGGTAGAATTGTCTAATACTCTATATGGAGAACTGGAAAGTACAAATATAAAAGTATATACTATCGGTCCAGGACTCGTTAAAACAGAAACAGCAATGAAGGGAATAGAGATAGTGTCATCTCATATGGGAATAACAACAGAAGAATTTTATGAAATGAATGAAAATCACATACTTGGAGTTGAAGAGGCTGGCACTGGATTTGCTATATCAGTTTTAATGGCTGATAGATATGACGGTCAAGAAATTGGTGCTATACAGGTTTTGTCTGATTCTGGCTTACTGATAAAATTAGATAGTAAAGAAACCACTAAAAGTAATGATTATCAAAACATTATTCCAACTGTTCTGAATGTGGTAAAAGTTTATAAAGAACAATATTCTGGTTGGATGAAAAGAAATGTTTTTGAACGCCAATGGGTATTGCGTGATTTTAAGAAAACAGTAGGATATTCCGCTGACCAGTTTCTTGAAATTATGCAACACATTCAATACGTAGTTATTAATGGGAAGATTCAAGATATAAGCACCTATTCATCTAATTTTCAAAAATTGATGGAATATTATAAGAGACAATATACATTGCTACAAGGATATGAAAAAAATCCTGAAAAACTCAAGGAATATTCTATAACACTTTTGAATTATATTGAAGATTTAAAAACTATTTGTGATAATTTACTTAATAAAGAAAGATGAATAGAAATTTATCAATTCTTTAGGAGGGAAAGGTTATGATTGAAGAAGCAATAGATAAGTTGTCAGCATGAAAAAAACTATAATCAGCCGTGGATTGAGAAATCAATGGGACGTTGGTGTAATGAAATATTTTTACCATATCTTCAAGGTTAATAATTATATTATATAGACATAAAGGTTTATAAATTAGAGGAGGGGTATAGGATGGGTAAAAAAAGCTTAACTTTAGAGCAAAGGAAGCTAGATGCTGATATATGGATTATTACATTAATAACATTGGGATCATTTATATTATATATGCTGTTTGGAAATCAAATGGTGAATTACATAAAGGATTCTAATAATTCTATTGTCCTACGTTTGTTACTTAATGCAGGTGTTCAATTTGGTATAGCTGGATTAGGAATTACAGTAGTATGTATTTTTAGAAAGGAACGATTTTCTGATTTTGGATTAGTAAAAAGAAATACAATTAAATCTACATTAGGCTCAATTATATGTTTTATTCCATACTTAATGTATATTTTTATATCAGGACAATATACAGGTTATCACCCACTCAGCATTATTATTACAAATGATGTATTAGAAAGTGGTATTCCAATCAATATTTTAGGAATGGCATTGATTTTTATAGTGTGGGGATTTTTTGAAGGATTTAATTATGTTGTTATTAGCGATAAATTAAACAGTATGTATCCACCTAAAAGTAAGTGGTTTAACCTAGGTGCTATTGCTTGTGCTGTGATATGTATTTTATTTCATCCCTTTAGTATATCTTTTTGGGGTATTATTGAAATAATCACTACATTCATAGCTATTTACGGTATGCTTATAGTAAAAAGAGAAACTAATAATGCATGGGGATGTGTATTTGTATTCTGCTTCATTTGGAACGCTTTCTAAATTTCAATTTTGCAGGGGATATTAAATCAATTTTAAGAGAACAAATTCTTATTTAACGACTAAACTACCATATTATTCAGAATTGAATATTACGGTAGTTTTTTATTTCACAATTTCATTTTCATTGGCCGTTGTGAATTGTTGAAAACTGAATGATACGGTCTTGGAAGAGATAGCATTTAACATAAATTGTTTGTTATAGAATAAATTGCATGATACAATTTATATAAAGTAAAACGTAATTGCTAGTTATTGCAAATATCATTTGAAAATATTAAGGATGTGGGGTAAATGCAAATAAGGTCGAGAGAGTGTTGGAAAGTATTATTAATAAACTTGGCAATAAAGTCTATATTAATTTAGTTTCTAAAGTAGGTACAATAGGGAATAAACCTTCACCAGCAAAACAAGGAAAATACATGAAACTTTTATTGGATGAACTTTCCTCAAGCTATGGTGTTGAAGCAACCACAACGGTTATACGTCCATGCGGCTATCAATGTATTTCAAATAAGACTATAAATACTGCAAAATTATTACATAAAGAATCAGATAATGTGAAGGACTTTCTAAAACTTTTAAATGAAAATTATATAGGTGGCGGTTATTTACATATAAAAGATAATAAAATAATTGCAATTTACAATAGAAGTTATCGCGGAATTCTGAAATAATCAAAGGGTATTTCCTCAATATATTGTGAATGTTCTGCAGGTTGGTTTGAAAAACTTTTTTCATCAGTATTTGAAAAGGGAGCAGATGTTAAAAGAGTAGATACAATATTAAACGGTGCTGATAAATGCAAATTTGAAACAGCATTGTAACTTTTCTATATAAGTATTATTTTGAGGTAATATAATTCGTAATCTTCTTAAAAGGTGACGTAACTTATGTACATTAAATAGGCTAGTAGAAAATTGGTTTGTGAGTATTAGGAGTTGAAAAATATAATGATAAATCTTAAAAACGAAATAATTAAAGAATATGGGTTAAATTTAGAATTAAAACCTTTTGGTGATAACGAAGCTAGAAATAATATTTTTCTAGGTGAGAATGTGGACAGAGATTTTATAGTAAAACTTGAAGATGTTAAACAACGGGAGCAGGTAAAGCTATCTATATATGTTGCATCTAACTTATTAAAATCAAATTTGGTAAGTTCTTCGCGATATATTGAAACTAAAAATGGAAAGGGTTTTCATGTGTTTGAAGATAAAATAGTTACCGTCCAAAAGAAGGAAGATTTAGTTAAACTTAAGTTTGAAACAAGTGAAGATTTAATAGTTATTGGTGAAGTTATCGGAGAATTTCATTTACTTTTATCAAATATGAATATAAAAGGTCTGAAAAAATCAAATTTCTATAAAGACTTTATGTGGGGTAAAGTTCCGCTTGCACAATCCCCTAAAAGACTAGAAGAGATAGAAGTATTTTATAAAAAATATACTCCTAATTATGAATTGCTAACAAAAGGGGTAGTTCATAATGATTTGAATTCAAATAATATTTTCTTTGTAGATGAAAAATACTTTTTTATTGATTTCGAATTTCTCAAAGAAAGTCCACTGATTAGTGATTTAGGAGTTCTAGGATTAGAATTTTGGGATTATAAGAAGGGGGCTCAGGATTACATTGATAAACTTAGTTATCTTCTTGAAGGGTATGAGAAAAAAATTAAGTTATCTCAATATGATAAAGCTAAAATAGTAATTTTTTCATTAAGATATTTGTTTAGTGATGAGAATTGGTATAATTACTGGTCTTTTAATGGAAATCAAGCTGTAAGAGATCTAATTCCAGCAATTAGAGAGCAGCAAAATTTGTTATTGAAAATAATTAGATAACTATATCAAAATCACAAATGAGACATCTTAATAATGAAGTTGTATATAAGTAAATATACAGCTTCTTTTATTTTAAAAAAAATTTTAAAAATTATAATAAAAATCTTTGACAAATATGAAAAAGACACATATACTGAATATATAAACATATGAACAAGTATGCATATATTCTAATGAGGTGATATATAAATGAATAACGAGAATGAAATAACTAATACCTGTAATTGTAATACTATCCACGAAGATGTGATTAAGAGAGTAAAGGAAACTATTCCAGATGAAGAAGATTTATATGAATTAGCAGATTTATTCAAGGTTTTTGGAGATAGTACAAGAATAAAAATTATTTGTGCATTATTCCAAGCAGAAATGTGTGTTTGTGATATTGCAGCACTACTTGGAATGAACCAATCGGCAATATCCCACCAGTTGAGAGTTCTTAAACAGACTAGATTGGTAAAGAATAGAAAAGAAGGAAAAGTTGTATACTATTCCCTAGATGATGATCATGTTAAGGGGATATTTGATCAAGGATTAGAACATTTATATGAAAAATAAGGAATTTAGGGGGCAGGGGAATGAGTAATAAAGTTTCAAAACCTAAGGTTAAAGAAAATAAATCATTACAAATAAAATCTCAATCAAATAATAAATCAAATACAATTATGGAATTGAGAACAGCGACAAAGAAAAACGTTGGAAAGATAAGAAAGCAATTCATTTTGGAAGGGTTAGACTGTGCACATTGTGCATCAAAAATAGAGACAAAACTAAATAGTATTGATGGAATTGCCAATGCATCAGTAAATTTTGTCACTAAAACTTTAACTATGGAATTAGAAGAAATAAGTAAAGTTAATGAGTTAATTGCTTCATCTATAGAGTCCATAAACAAAATTGAATCACATGTAAAGGTTAAGGAAAAGACTGTAGGAAAGTCAAATAAATTAGTGATAATGCTTGAGGGGTTATGCTCA
>DKGY01000043.1:19680-20972 GCA_002453475.1 Clostridium sp. UBA6758
AAAAAGATTGAACCTGATGTAAAAGTATACGTAGTAGAAGGAAATCAGAATAGAAATCAAAGATCCCATGATCATAATCATGATCATGGAAATAGCAAAAAGGAATTTGTAAGACTTGGAGTTGGTGCAGCAATTTTTGCCATTGCTACAGCTTTTAATTTTAGTTTTTATGTTGAGTTATCATTGTTTTTAGTGAGTTATCTCCTTGTTGGTGGAGAAGTTGTGTTAAGAGCATTGAAAAATATTAGAGGAGGCCAAATTTTTGATGAAAACTTCCTTATGAGTATAGCTACTATTGGAGCTTTTGCTATTGGTGAGTTCCCAGAAGGTGTAGCGGTTATGTTATTCTATCAATTAGGGGAAATATTCCAAGGTATGGCTGTAAATCGCTCAAGAAAATCCATAGCAGAACTAATGGATATAAGACCGGATTTTGCGAACTTAAAAATTGGTAGTGATATTAAAAAGGTATCACCAGAAGAGGTTAATATAGGTGATATTATAGTTGTAAGACCTGGGGAGAAGGTTCCTCTAGATGGTAAAGTAATCGAAGGAAATTCTATGGTAGATACTTCTGCACTTACTGGCGAATCAGTTCCTAGAGAGGTAGAAGTTGGAGATGATGTACTAGGTGGAGTTATTAATAAAAATGGGCTATTAACTATGGAAGTAGAGAAAGAATTTGGTGATTCTACTATTGCTAAGATACTTGATTTAGTACAAAATGCAAGTAGTAAAAAAGCTCCAACAGAGAACTTTATAACAAAATTTGCGAGATATTATACACCTGCTGTAGTTTTCTCTGCATTAGCATTAGCAATTTTGCCACCACTTTTTATAAGTGGAGCTACTTACTCAGAATGGATATATAGAGCATTAGCCTTTTTAGTTGTATCTTGCCCATGTGCTTTAGTTGTATCTATTCCACTTGGTTTCTTTGGTGGTATAGGTGGAGCTTCAAAAAATGGAATACTTGTTAAAGGTGGAAACTATCTTGAGGCATTAAATAATGTAGAAGTTGTAGTTTTTGATAAAACTGGAACATTAACTAAGGGTGTATTTAAGGTGACAGAAATACAACCACAGGGCAATGTAACAAGGGACGAACTTATCACTTATGCAGCCTTTGCTGAGAGCTTTTCTAATCATCCAATAGCAACTTCTATTGTTAAAGCATATAGTAAGGAAGTAGCTAATGAATCAATTGAAAATTATGAAGAGATTTCAGGACATGGTGTAAAAGCTACTGTTTTAGGGAAAGAAGTTTTAGCAGGTAATTACAAGTTAATGAA
>DKGY01000004.1:0-6049 GCA_002453475.1 Clostridium sp. UBA6758
ACTCATTCGAACGCATGTGAGAGGGAGTTTTATTACAAGCAAAGCGAGAAAATAATATTAAATACGCTGATGAAGCAGGTACTCTTGATAAAGTTTCGTAGAAATGAAAAATCGATAAAGTAGTTTATATTGAATCACTACTGGGTTTATCCAGAAGTGATTCAATTTTTTTATCTTAGTTATTGGATCACTTAGGACAGTGATGCAATGACATTATGAGATTGGCAACCACAGTAACACTATATCCTTCTATTTAGAATTTAAATAGAAAAAAAATATCTATTATTAAATCAAATTAAAATAAAATGAAAAAATGTTTACATATTATATAAAAGGTGCTAAGCTACAAATGGAAAATTGTAAAACAATTAATACTGAGGAGGATAAAATATGAAAAAGTCTATAAAAGTAATGTTAACAGCAGTAGCTTTAACACTATCACTGACAGCATTGACAGCATGTGGAACTAAAGATAAAGCTAAAGACAATGAAGGGTCAAGCTCAGAAGTTAAAACTATATCTACTGAAGAGTTAGCAAAAAATATTAAAGATGATAAGTGGATAGTTATTGATACAAGAGCAAATGATGCATATAATGGGTGGAAATTAGAAGGTGTTGAAAGAGGTGGGCACATTGAGGGTGCTGTAGACTTTTCAGCAGACTGGCTAAATGCAGATACAGAAAAGAAAGAAGAAAGTTTAGCTAAAGATTTAGAAGCAAGAGGAATATCAGCTGATAAAAATGTTATTCTTTATGATGCAAATGGAGAAGATGCAAAAGAAGTAGCTGATTATTTATCGAAAAAAGGATTTAAAAATTTATATACATATGATGTTAAGGAATGGGCTAAGGATGAAAATAATGCTATGGTAGCTTATCCTAATTATGAAATGTTAGTTCCATCATCATGGGTTAAAGATTTAGTAGATGGAAAAAAACCAGAAACCTATGAAGGAAAAGAATTTAAAGTATTTGAAGTTTCATGGGGAGAAGAAAAAGATTCTCCAGATTATTTAAAAGGTCATATTCCAGGAGCTGTACATATTAATACAGATGAATTAGAAGAAGGACCGCTATGGAATCGTCTTTCAGATGATAAGCTTATAGAATTTGCTAAAGCAAATGGTGTAACTACAGATACAACTGTTGTACTATATGGTGGAGACACTTGTGCAGCTTCAAGAGCAGCAGTTATATTTAAGTATTTAGGAGTAAAAGATGTTAGATTATTAAATGGTGGAACTAGCACATGGACAAATTCTGGATATGAGGTAGAAACTAAATCTAATCCTAAGGTTGCAGTAGAATCCTTTGGTGCAGACGCTCCATTAAATAAGGATTATATTGTTGATTATGATAAAGCACTTACAGCAGTAGATAAACCAGAAGAAAATACATTAGTAGATATTAGAAGCTGGGAAGAATATATAGGAAAAACTTCAGGATATAGCTACATTAAAGCAACAGGACGTCCAGTATGTTCTCTATGGGGTCATGGTGGTAGTGATAGCTCTAGCATGGAAGATTTCAGAAATGAAGATAATACCATGGTTAGTGGGGATCAAATTCTTAAGATGTGGAAAGAATATGGTATAACACCAGATAAAAACTTAATGTTCTTCTGTGGAACAGGTTGGAGAGCTGCCGAAGTTCTATGGTATGCTGATGTAATGGGACTTGAAAATATATCTCTTTATGATGGTGGATGGAATGAATGGAGTGGAAACACTGGAAATGAAGCAGGTCCAGTAGCAACTGGAGAACCTCAAAAATAGATATAAAGTTAGGGAATTGATATGATTATGAAAAATATTTTAAAGTGGCTAGGTACTATCGTTCAAATTTCACTAGTTATATTTACAGCAGTGATATATAATTTATCCGATAAGAAAATGGGATTAGTTAGACACTTTTCTTATCAAAATTATAAATGGGATGATTTAAATTTAAGGTTTTATACAATTTGTATATTAGGTTTACTAGTAATTGCATTTATAATCTCAGCCTATATTAAGTATAAAAAGTTAGCTGATTTTAGAAAAACTGTTTCTTTTAAAATAAATATAATATTTATAGCATTAAGTCTTATAGCCACAGTTTTTGCTATAATATCTAGTACAGATAAACTACTGACATACTATGTTTTTGTATTAGCATCTATATTTATTTTAACAATAGAATTATTAAAAATTAGTTTTCTTCAAGTGAAGAAATAAGTTTAGCTAATAGTAATTTTAATATAAGTTTAAAGTCCAGAATGTTGTTATACATCCTGGACTTTTTTAAAACATATTAATTAATAGTTGCATATCCTTACTTCACAGCTTGAAGTGCAGCTTCATAGTTAGGTTCATCAGTAACTTCACTGCAATATTCTGCATAGGTAATTGTATTATCTTCATCTAATACAAAAACAGCTCTAGTAAGTAATCCTAGTTCATTGATGTATACTCCATATCTATCACCAAATTCTCTAGTTTTATAATCAGAAAGAGTAATTACATTTTTAATTCCAGCAGCTCCACACCATCTACTTTGAGCAAAAGGTAAATCCATAGATATAGTGTATATGGTAACATCCTTAAGTTTAGAAGCTTCTTCATTAAATTTTCTAACCTCCATATCACATACACCTGTATCTATAGATGGAACAACTACGAAAATTCTTTTTTCTTTAGTATCTTGTAAAGTAACAGGTAGTAGCTCATTATTAATTAAAGTAAAGTCAGGAGCCTTATCTCCTACTCTTAGTTGAATTCCTTTTAAAGTAATTGGATTGCCTTGAAATGTAATTTCCAAGCATATCATCTCCTTTTAAATTTATATTCCATAGATATAATATGCTCAAATTCATTATTTATTATGAGGTTTATATAAATAACAATATTTTAACTGCAAAAATATTGTTATAAAACTGCCTTTATAGCTATAATAATTAAAATAAATCCTCCTAGTATTTCAGCTTTTTTACCAAGTAAATCTCCACACTTCTTTCCTATGAAGATGGCAAGAAAACTACAAATAAATGTGGTTATACCAATAATACAAATAGCTGGAAGAATAGCAATATTCATAGCACTAAAGCCAATACCTACTGCAAAAGCGTCTATACTAGTAGCTATCGCTTGAAAAAATAAAAGCTTATAGGTAAGGGGTACAGCTTTATTTTCATCTTCTTTTTTATCTGGAAATAGCCCTTCTTTTAACATATTTGCACCTATAAATCCTAGTATAATTAAAACTAAAATACCAGAATATTTACTTAAAATTTCTGAGAACATTCCTCCTGCATAATAACCTAGTAAAGGCATAAATCCTTGAAAGAAACCAAAGAATAAAGGCATAGCAATAATTTTTGATTTAGTAGCATCCTTATACACCATACCATTAGTCATAGATACTGCAGCAGCATCCATACTAAGACATAGTCCTATCATTATAATTTCTATAGTACTCATTAAAAAACTCCTTAATCTTATTTTATTAAACTCTAAGTTATCCTCCTCATACATAATAAAAGACCCATGTATAGCGTAGTTTAAAGTGTTCCCTGTATTAAGGACATTTTAATTAAGCTATACATGAGTCTTGTTCTTTAAGGCAAGCCAGATTAAAAAATTAATCATTATGTTGACTTGTCACGTATAAAAACATTATACGCAAACTACTCCCCCACGATACATTATTTTACTATTATATTATAAAAGCATGAATAAGTAAATATGTTTTATACTTTTATATAATTCAAAGAATAAATTCTATAGCTTATGTTTTCAAAATTATTAATTTATATAAGTTTGATATAAGTAGAAATATTGGATATAATATACATGTGATATAACCGATAGGAATAGAATGGATTAATAACATGATTTAAATACAAAATTAAACATAAAAAATTATCAAGACATCTTATTTGTATATGGAGATTATAACTATATAACTATATAACTATATAACTAGTTGTTCTGTTCATGCGGGTTTCAAGGGCTTACTATTTTAATATCTTATTTAAGACCATGTAAAACATATAAGAAATTGATACTCTTTTTATTATTAATCTAACTAGCATAATGATTTCAAAATATAAAAAAGTAAGGAGCAATAATGTGGTTGAAGACAAGTTTTTAAGTAAAATAAGTAATTACAATGATGACATTGTTAAATATAAAAAGGAATTTGATAGAATTGGATATCTAAGATTAATAGTAATGATATTAGCCTTATATTTCACCTATAGAGGAGTAAGGGATGGAATGACTAGTAAGGTTTTATTTTTTTCTCTAATTTTTTATGGAGCTTTTGTATGCTTAATAATATATCATAGAAAAGTTAAGGGCAAATTGAAATTAGCTGAGGATATGATTGAAATAAATAATAGATACCTTCAAAGAATTTCTGGTGAATGGATAAACTTTCAAGATTTAGGTGATGAATTTGTAAATAAAGACCATAGGTATGCATCAGACTTAGATATTGTAGGGAAAGAGTCTTTATTTCAATTAATAAATATAACAAATACTTGGCATGGAAGAGAGAGCCTAGCTAAGGCTTTACTAGAACCTAATTATGATAGGGCGGAAATCTTGTTAAGACAAGAGGCAGTAAAAGAATTATTTGATGATTTAGATTTTTGTGAGGAAATAGAGCGTATAGGTAAAAATAATAAAAATGGATTAAAAAATCCTAAAAAGCTAATAAGTTATGTAGAAGATAAAGGTGTTCTTATAAAATCAAAACTTATTAAAAAGGTCTTATATTTAATGCCGCTGTTTACAATACCTATTTCCCTTATAATTTTTATATTTAATTTAAATAATTTAAACTTTTTAATGTACTTTTTATTAATAATTCAAACTGGGGTATGGGTAATATCCACATTAAAAGTAAATCAAGTATTAGAAAATATTAATTATTTTAGAGGAAGTTTAGAGGAATATTTAAATATTTTGAGATTAATAGAAAAAAAAGAGTTCAAATCTAAAAAGTTAAATGATATAAAGGAAAATTTATTTAAATATAATGGGTCATCAATAGAAGCTATTAAGAAACTTTCTAGTATATCAGAAAAAATAAATATAAGGCAGAGTAACGGATTAATATATATAGCTTTAAATATATTATTTCTTTGGGATTATCAATGCGTATTTTCTCTTGAGGATTGGAAGGCTGAAAATGGAAATAAAATAGAAAATTGGCTTTCTAATATTGGAGTTATAGAAGAACTTATGAGTCTTGCTGTGTTAATTCATATTGATGAAAATGTAGCATTTCCAACAATAAATCCTAGTGGTGCTAAAATAGAGGCACAGGATCTTGGGCATCCTTTGATAAGTAAGGATGTAAGGGTTAATAATGATGTAAGTATGAAGGAAAATATATTCATAATAACAGGATCAAATATGTCAGGTAAAACTACATTTTTAAGAACTATAGGTATAAATTTAGTTTTAGCCTATGTAGGTGCACCTGCATTTAGTAAAAAAATGGAGTGTAGTTTATTAGATATATATACATCCATGCGAATAACAGATGATTTGAAAAATGGAATTTCAACTTTTTATGGAGAATTAATTAGAATAAAGGAAATTATTGAAGGTGCAAAGAACAATAAAAATATGATTTTTCTTATTGATGAAATTTTTAGAGGAACTAATTCTAAGGATAGGATTACTGGAGCTGATGCTGTAATTAGAAACTTAAGCAAAGCTGGAGTTATAGGAGCTTTAACTACCCATGATGTAGAGTTATGTAACCTTT
The DNA here is from genome assembly GCA_002453475.1 of Clostridium sp. UBA6758. Classification (GTDB taxonomy): domain Bacteria; phylum Bacillota; class Clostridia; order Clostridiales; family Clostridiaceae; genus Clostridium_J; species Clostridium_J subterminale. The sequence goes on from DKGY01000004.1 coordinate 5,762, forward strand.
CAGAATGTAGTGGAATAAAAAATTATCATTTTTCTGAGTATTATAAAGAAAACAAAATATATTTTGACTATAAACTAAAAGTAGGTAAATCTAATACCACAAATGCTAAATATTTAATGAGAATTGTTGGAATTGAAATTTAATTTCAAGGGTTTTGTGTATTTAAAGAAAATGATGTAATTTCAAGTAATTATTAGGTAATCTTAAGTTGGTATTCTCATGGAAAGTAATATATATGTTATTATTTTCATAATATATATAAGGCATCTTCAAAAAATAAATAAGTCA
>DKGY01000004.1:6091-10225 GCA_002453475.1 Clostridium sp. UBA6758
TATTTTCAGATGCCTAAAATAATTAGGGGGAAAGTATAAATGGGAAAACTGTTAGAAATTATTACTGACAACTTAGGATGGATACTTCTTGCATTGGTAATCATTTGGCTTATTTGTATTACTTGGAAGAAAGCAGCACAGGACAAAGCTATTGTAGTTACAGGACTTAAGAGAAGGGTTATAAGTGGTAAGGGAGGATTTGTAGTTCCATTCTTCGAACAAACCAATAGATTATCACTTGAAAATATGAAGGTTGAAGTAAAGACTCATGAATCTTTAGATAGTAATGGAGTGCCTATAGATACTGATGGAGTAGCTATAATAAAGGTTAAATCAGATTCTGCTAGTGTATTATTAGCTATGGAGCAATTTAATACTGGAAAAGAAAGAGAAACTATTGAAGTAATGAAGGGAACTGTACAGGATGTACTGGAAGGTAAACTAAGAGAAATAGTTTCAAAAATGAGTATTGAAGAGATATACAAAGACAGAGAAATGTTTGCAAATGAAGTTGAAAATGTTGCAAAATCAGATCTTGAAAAAATGGGCCTTGAAATAAAAACTTTCACAATTAGAGACATAGACGACACTAAAGGATACCTTCAAGCACTTGGGGCTAAACAAATAGCAGAAGTAAAGAAAAATGCAGCTATAGCCGAGGCAGAAGCAAAGAGAGAAGAGATGCAAAAAACTGCAGAAGCAAAGAGACTTGGAATGGAAGCACAAATATTTGCAGAAGCTGAAATTGCTAGAGCGAATAAAGATAAGGAATTAAAAGTTCAATCCTTTAAAGAAGAAGAGAAAAAGGCACAGGCTAAAGCAGATTATGCTTATGAAGTTGAAAAGAATATAGTTCATAAGAAAGTTGTAGAAACTCTAAAAGATGCAGAATTATTTGAAGAACAAAGACAAACTGATATAGCAGAACAACAAGTACGTAAAAAAGAGAAAGAACTTGAATCTACAGTTAAAAAAGTAGCAGAAGCTGATAAATATAGAGCTGAGCAAGCAGCAGAAGCTGAAAGATTTATGATGATTAAGAGAGCTGAAGCTGAGGCTGAAACAATAAAAATTAAAGGTATGGCAGAAGCAGATGCTATAAGGTTAGTGGGAGAAGCTAATGCAGATGCAATGAAGGCAGAGGCAGAAGCTATGAAGAAGAAGGCTGAAGCTTATAAAGAATATGGAGAAGCAGCTATTATTCAAATGTTGACAGATAAGCTTCCAGAGGTAGCAAAGAATATAGCAGAGCCATTATCTAGAACTGAAAAAATGGTTATTATAGATAATGGAGGTCAAGGTGGAGCAGCTAAGGTATCAAAGAACATAGCAAATATCATGGCTGAAGTTCCAGAAGTTATCAATTCTTTAACTGGTATAGATCTTGTTGAGATTGTAAAGGGAATAACCTTAAATAAGAAAGATGAAGATCTAGACGATGATGAAGAAAAAGCTATTATAGAACCTGAAACTATAGAATCAGAAGTAGAAGAGAATTCTACAATAGGATAAATATTTATTTATGTAATAAATAGACTCTAGGCTATTAATTTACAGCCTAGAGTTTTTATTTGAATAAAAAGTATAGAATATTCCACAAGAAATATGAAATTTATACCAAAAACCCTAGTTATGTTGACAAGGGGGATGTACATTGCTAGAATTTAAAATAGATGTTGGTAAAAGTATGGAGAAAAAGTATATCATTGTGTGAATCTTAGAGTAAAGCTATAATGATATATCTCAAGTAGATACTTTTAAATTAAAGAATTGAACCTTTTTATTTGAGAGCTGTAAAAAGCATAGTGTTTATAAAGGTGACCATTACAGGGGGGAAAACCATGAATAAAAAGCTAAAATTGATAGCAGCAGTAGTTGTAAGCTGTAGTTTAATGTCATCAACAGTATTAGCAGATGACTTATCAGATGCAAAAAGTAAATCTAAAGAAATTGAAACACAAATTGAAAGTAATAAAGCTAAAGTATCTGAATTAGAAGAAAACAGAGATAATATATTAAGTGAAATTTCAAATTTGGACAATAACATGGACGAGCTATATGGTGAGGTAAATAATTTAGAATCACAAATTTCACAATCAACTAAAAAAATAAAAGAGCTAGAAGAGAGATCTAATGAGCTTAAGAAAGAATTAGAAGCTAACAAGGAACATATGAGCAAAAGACTAAGGGTTTTATACAAAAGCAACGGTACAAGCTACATAGAAGTTCTGCTTAATGCTGAAGGTATTTCAGACTTTTTTGCTAAACTAGATACAATTAATACCATAATTTCTTTTGATAATGATAAAATAAATGAATTTAAGGCAAATCAAAAAGAATTGGATAAAAATATAAATATATCAAATGAAGAAAAGAAAACTTTAGAAAATGCCAAGGCAGATGTAGATGCAAATTTAGAAGAGCTAAATGCTAAAAAAGAAGAGAAGACAAAACTTATGGCAAAGGCTGAAGAAGAGTTAGGAACAGCAGAAAAACTTCTAGCTCAAAATGAAGCAGAATCAGAAGAAATTTTAGCTAGTATAACAGCTATGCAAGAAAGTGCCAAGAGACCATCTCGTGGAAATTCGGACTCAGTTTCTCAAGCAAATTCTCAACCGTCTGGTGGTGGATCATCTTCTAGTCAAGTGTCTACTAATGGAATGTATTCAGTAACTGGAACTAGATATGCCATAACATCTCCATTTGGAAATAGAATTAGTCCAGTAGGCAGAGGTGAAGAATTCCATAAAGGAATAGACATCGGTGCTCCATATGGTGCTCCAGTATATTCTCTTAAGGCTGGAACTGTAACTTATGCAGGAGTTATGAATGGATATGGTAACGTAGTTGTAGTTAGCCATGGAGATATTAGTACATTATATGCTCATAATTCATCTATATCAGTAAGTGTTGGACAAACAGTATCTGGTGGACAACAACTAGCTAATGTTGGGGCTACAGGTTGGGCTACAGGACCTCATATACATTTTGAGGTTATTATAGATGGAACTAATGTAGATCCTGCACCATATTATTTCTAGTATATATTTATAAAATCATCTCGAACTCTAATTGAGTATGAAAATCTTACTTTTTAAATAGTGTATTAAATATTTTACTATGATTATTATACGAACCATTTGTTTAAAAGTTAGAGGATTGTATTAATGTGTTTAATATATATTAGCTAAAAGCAACTAAGTCTTGGTATATATACCAAGGCTTAGTTGCTTTTTAAATTGAAGGCTTTGCAGAATTTTACAGAGGTATCTCTGAGTTGCTTTATTTTTATCATTCTTTACAATACAGCTGCTACCGTAATAATGACAGGATAGATCTTCAGTTTTTTTATTCATTAGTTATTAATAAATTAAACATAAAAATAAAAAAGTTTTTTAAATTACATAATGAAAAAAATGTAATTTTTAAAGGTGCTATGACTAAAAACGTTGAAATAATAAAAAATTTATCTGCAATAAAATAAAAATATTCTGGAAATTGGCACAGAAAAAGATAATGCAACGAAAAAAGAGTTATTTTCTTTCTTGAAATATATTGCTTTTTTGTTAAAATATTCTCAAGGTGTATAGATAAGTTAGCATAAGTTAAAAAATTTATATGCGTGTATAATTAAAAAAATTATATACTAAGGGGGTAATTTAATGAACTTTAAAAAAGGTATATCTATTGGACTGGCTCTATCTTTAGTGTTAGGTTCTAATATGACAGCCCTAGCATCTCCTAATGAGTTAGTTAAGTCTTTGGGAGAGAGCAAAGAAAGAGAAATGGTTTTACAGGCTCAGATACAGCAAGAACCAGATCTTCAAACACTTAATGAGTCTGACCAAGTTAGAATCATTGTAGAACTAGAGGGTGAAGCTGTAATTGAAAAAGCTACTAAGGGTGGGCTAAAACTTGATGAAATGAGTAAATCAGAAGTTGGTAAACTTCAAAATCAAGTTTTGAAGGACCAAAGTTCAGTACAGAGAAAAATGAATTCTAAGGGAATTGATTTTGAAGTAATAAATAGTTTTACTAATGTAGCTAACGGATTTAGTATGAAAACTACATTAGGACAAGCCAAGAAAATTGAAGACATATCAGGAGTTAAATCTGTTACTATTGCTAATGAAT
>DKGY01000012.1:0-3902 GCA_002453475.1 Clostridium sp. UBA6758
AGATGAAAATCATTAAAGTTAAGAGTAACGTTGTTAAGAAGCCAGTTATCATGCCAAGCTCATGTGGAGTACACAAACAGCAAGTTTCAACAAAGTAAAGTTGGAGCTATGTTAACAAGTTAGACAAAAATTTAAATTTTTTATTATTTTAAATATATAAATTTTATTGGTAAAATATAAAAACTGTCAGTAAGTTAGTAGCCTTAACAAAAGATGTATAAGGGGCACTTTTAGGCAAATATACCTAATTTAGTATTTTAATATTATAGCATTGCCCAACTTACTACCGAGATGGTAGTAAGATTGCCAAGGAAATACAGTTAGAACCTTGAGAAATCAAGGTTCTTTTTTAGTGCCAAAAGTTATATGTTCCCAAAGACATAGTAAGGAAACAGTGAAAGTGATATAATAAAGCGAATGAGTATGACTTTTGAAGAAGAATACGTGAAAAAGCATAACAAGAAGAATTTAGATTAAATCTTTAAGAAGATAAATTAGAGGAGGATACATAATGAAAATTTCAAAAGAAGATGCGTTGATGTGGTTTGAGTTTTTTGCTATGCTGCCAGAGGATGAGGAGCTTATGACAAAACAACAGGAAATTATATACGCTACCTTTGCACAAATAGAGGAGTCAATTGATCATAGAAATAATGCCTTAATGTTGCAAATTAAAAACTTAAAAACTCTAGGGAATAGAACTTATTTTGTGGGAAATGAAAGAAAGTTTGCAATGGGATGCCGTTCTTGTCTTATGGGAACTGGCTTAAGTGCAATTAGAAAAACCAACAAATGTAACATAGAGTGTAAATTCTGTTATAACTATGGAGAATTAGAGGATCAGCCTCCTATAGGTGAAGGTATGTGGGAAATCGGAGGTACAAAGTTTTATGAGAAGGATATAGATTTACTTCTTTCCATCCATAAGAAGCCTACTGGGGTATGTTATGTTTATTTAGAACCTTTTATGGAAATTGAAAAGTACTATCCTGTTATAAAGAAGTTTAGTGAGGCAGGGGTTCATCAACATTTATACACCAATGGTACTTTAGCTACGGAAGAAACCTTGAAGGCTTTAGCAGAAGCTGGCCTTGACGAGATAAGATTCAACCTAGGAGCAACTAACTGTGCAGATAAAGTTATAAAAAATATTGGACTTGCTAAAAAATATATTAAAAATGTAGGGATTGAAACTCCAATGACTCCTGAGTTTTTTGAAGGATTTTTTGAGAAAAAGGAAGCAATTTTAGATACAAATCTGGATTTTATAAATTGTGCAGAGCTACATTTAAATGAGAATAATATACACAATTATGAAGGCGAAAACATGTATATTTCCAGACATGGCTATATTTCTCCAATTTGGAGCAGAGAATTAACTCTTAAATTCATGAAAATAGCTGAGGAAGAAAACTGGGATTTAGCAGTTCATGATTGCTCAAATCATACAAAATTTGCGAGAAATTTAAATTTGAGTAGCAAAGAAGGTAAATGGTTTGGAGCTAGTAGCTATGGCTGTGAGTTTTCAAGGATACCATATGAAGTATTTTTACCAATACTGAAGGATGATAACTTCAAATTTTTAAGTGAAGAAGAACTGCCTGAGGGCTATAAAGCAGGAGAGCTGTTTTTTTAATTAGAATAAATGGCNNAGAATCTAAATCTTTGATTTAGGCCTTTGAACTTACTCATTAGAAGGTATGTGAGAAGGAGTTATATTAAAAAATGATATCAAAGGATTTAAGCCCTCGAGCGTATGTTTACACACTCGAGGGCTTTCGTGGGTGTGAACATATTTATAAGCTTGGTTGATGGTATTCAGATAGAAGTTGTAATTGGATTTTCACCATCTTTTGAACAATAATGTAAGATTACGAACATAAGCATTCTTTGTGGTTAGCAAATACTATTCAATTTTATTAATATTTCTCTATCTAAACCACTTTTCTTGAGTTTTGAAACTATAATAAAACTTTCCATATGTATACTCCATAGTATATTAAAAAAGTGTTTAATTTAACATACTATTACAATATACTTTTGCTAAGTTAGTAAATTAGTAATTTACTAAAACTAACGGAGGTAATTTTGTGAGTCAATCAAATACAATTAAGGTTCCTAATAATTTAAAACATAAACCTATATATGAAATAAATAATTATAATTTAATTGATGGACAATATGCTGGCGAATCAGATGCAGTGGGTTTATCAATTGGATTAGCACAATGGAATGAAAGAGGATGAATAGATATTTCTGCAAAGGCATGGAGACATACAGGAGGCAAGAGCAAAGGATATGAAGGTGGGAAAATTGCTTGATTTTACAGTGGATTATTGCGAGGGTATTAGAGTTTTTACAAATGTTGAGTATATTTTACTCCATCTAAAAAGAAGAAACAGAAGAAAAGTATGTTGAACTATTTATTTTTGAAAGAGTAGAGGATTTATTGCTTCTATTCACGCATTTAAAGAGATGGAAATAGACGATTTAATTTGGCCTAGGCAAGAGGAAATATATTAAGACTTATGAGTTTGTAATGGTTAGTAGGGATGGAAGTCATGCCCAAGTTAAAGCAGGAAATGTCCCACTAGATGGTAATGACTATGTGCATTTAACTGCAGATGGAAACGAGGTGTATCTTTTTACTGTTAGTCAGCAATACTGCAATGTTGATGATGCTAATGTAATTTCATTAGATAAGAATAAAACTATAGATTTCATCTATAACAAAAAAACGATTATGCCACAAAGAATCAAAATGTGGTTATAATCAATAAGAATAATCTATACAGGCTTGTTAAAGTTGAGGCAAACTTTGATAAGTCTTTTTTACTGTGATGAAATATTTTTATTCTCTCAATGATAGGACAAAATATCAAGTTTTATTATTTAATGCATGATATTATAATTACAGGCGCCTAGGTAGGAGGTATTGAGAATGGATATGTATGAGAGAATTAAAAAGAGTATTGATTTTATAGAGATAAACCTGACTGAACATATAAGTCTTAATGAAGTTGCAAGCAAAGCTTTTTGTTCGCTTTCATATTTTCACAATGTATTTCGCTTAATGACAGGAATAGCTTTAAAAGAATATATTAGAAATCGTAGGTTGGTTTCTTCTGCTTATGAGCTTGTGAATACAGATAGGAAGATAATAGATTTAGCTTATAAATATCAATACGAAACACCGAGTCCTTTACCAGAGCTTTTACTAAAATGTTTGGAGTGACTCCAAGTGTGTATAGGAAAAATAACAAACATGCAATTGTTTTTCAAAAGATTGATATATTACAGATGAGACTGAAAATTTTACAAGGAGGGTATTTCATGGAGCCTAAAATAATAGACATGGAAGAAATAAAGATTATAGGAATAGAACTTAGAACTTCTTTTGATGACAGTGAATTTTCAATGGGGATAAAGGAGCTTTGGAGTAGATACTTTAATGATGAAGTTGGATATAATATACCTAATCAAATTAACCCAAGTATAACCTTAGGTGCAAATATGAATTTTGATAAAGATGGAGGATTTTCTTATATAATATGTAAAGAGGTCAACAGTTTTTTGGAGATTCCTCAAGGTATGGTAGGTAAAACAATACCTGCATCAAAATATGCAGTTTTTACTGCTATAGGAGAAAGTAAAAAAGATGTAGGACGTAGCTTAGGACAGGTGTGGAATTACTTTTTTACTACTTGGCTACCACAGTCAGGGTATACTCAACTTGGTATATCCTCACCAGATTCAGTTTCTCCATATGATAGTGAAGCAGCACCAGATTTTGAGTGGTATGATGAAAGATTTACTGACAATGATTTTGAGGTAGATGTTTATATTCCAATAAAATAGATTTTTATAGTACGATCCCCTTTGCTATCTAGGTGGTAGTTTTT
>DKGY01000012.1:3943-6954 GCA_002453475.1 Clostridium sp. UBA6758
CTAGGGGAGCTTTTTTTGTTTTGAAAGACATAAAATTTCTATTTACAAGTGGGAGTTGTTAATGCATATTTTTAACTTTGGTTAATGTTGAGGACGATTACACAAAGCAATTTAGGTCAAAAAATAAACAATATCGTTGAAGAAATGAATAAATGATTATGATATAGTTTATTTATCAAAATATTTTGCATTTGGAAATATACTAGTCATTTTCTAACTGTATAAAGCAATTGATATTCTTAAAATTGGAGGAATTACTTTATGGAAAAATTTTTAGAGTATTTTGGGAAATATACCCCAGCAGCTGATGGAGCTGTAGCAACCTTTAAAATTGAATATTTAACCTCTCTTTTAGTTGCTGCTTTCGTAATCTTCATGGGTAGAGCAATGGTTAGAAAATTTAAGTTTCTGAAAAAGTATGCAATACCGGCACCAGTTGTGTCAGGATTGCTATTGTCAATTGTAATATCAATCATTAAAGGGGCTGGTATTATTGGATTGAGCTTTGATAAAGCACTTATTCAAGATTTATGTCAGAACATATTCTTCTTGTGTGTAGGTTTTGGTTTCAGTACAAAAATGCTGAAAAAAGCTGGAGGGAAATTATGTGGTAAAATTGCAATTGCAGCTTGTCTTATAATCACACTTCAGAACATACTAGGACTTCTTATAGGAAAGGCAATAGGATTACATCCACTACTTGCTCTACAATGTTCTTCTTCAGCAATGAGTGGTGGTGTTGGAACAGCGTCTGCATTTGGTGCAACCTTTGAGGCGGCAGGTGTTGCTAGTGCAGTTACAATAGGTGTTGCAGCTGCAACTCTTGGAAACGTTATGGGTTCTTTAATTGGTGGTCCAGTTGGAGCTTTCTTAATAAACCGCAATAAGTTAAAGCCAGATCCAAATGATAGACCAGAAGGCGAAGGAAAAGGAAAAGTTGTAGAATTAAATGCAAATAGATTGATTTCTGCATTTGCATTGATATTGTTACTTGCTGGTTTAGGAATGCCAATATATGCGTTGCTTGATAACATTCCATATATAGAAATGCCTAAATTCATAGGTTGTATTTTCGCAGGTGCTATTGGACGTAATGTGATGGAAGCCCTTAATATTGAGTTCTATACTCCAGAAATAGATGCAATTGAGCACATGTTTTTGGAATTGTACTTAGCATTAGTACTTATGAGTATCGATATTACTGCATTAATTCCAGTTGCAGGTAAAATGGGAGTTATATTATTAGCACAAGGTCTACTAGTTGCTGCATTTGCAATTTTTGTTTCTTACAGAATGTTTGGAAAAAACTACGGTGCAGCTGTTATGGCAGCAGGAAACGTTGGATGGGCTTGTGGATCAGGTTCAAATGCAGTAGCTAATGAAAAAGCCATTATGGATCAATACGGATGGCATACAATAGCATGGGTTTTATATCCATCTTTTGCAGTAATTATAGATGATATCTATAATCCAATTATTTTATCTGTTTTAGGTAGTATTTTCAAATAATTAGTAAAAATAAAATTTGGACAACTTATTTTTAGATTTTAATTATTAATTACCCCCAGTAAAAGCTAATGTAAAGCTTTTATTGGGGGTAAATTCTTTATAGCATGTTATAATTCAATAGGCTTATTTAGCGACATAAATGAAAAAATACCCTCTGCAAGAAGAATGTCATTTTCATCAGTTACTGATACGTCATATACAAGAATTCTTTTTCCACGCTTGATTTCTCTAGTGGTTGCATAAAGGATATTTGTATTTATTCCAGGATTTAAAAAATTTAAATTGTTGCTGATGGTTGTAATATGATAACCATAGGAACTAGCAGCAGAACAGCCAGCTGCATCAGCAACGGTAAAGATGCACCCACCATGTACTGAACCAATGGGATTTCGGAATTCCTTACGTACAGGCATCTTGGCACGGGCATAACCAGGTCCGATTTCCGTGATTTCCAGTCCTAAAAATTCAGCAAAGTTGTTGTGGCTGTTTCTAAATTGACGCAGTTTTTCATAATTCATAGTATTCACTCCCATAATCTTATTCAATTTTATTTTAATATTAAACTTTATTTAGAAATATTAAAAATGTAATTAGTTTCTTTAAGGTGATTATTTTCCATTAGATTTATTTGATCAGTTTCTGGCTTTTTTTCATGTCAACAAGTGTACTATTTTCACTTTGAATATACTGTTGAGCATATTTGCGTGGTGATATACCAGTGTATTTGTGAAATGTACGAATAAAGTATGAATTGGTTTGAAATCCTGCCAATTCGCCTGCTTCTTGAACGGATATAGGAGAGCGAAGCAATTCTCTGGCCTTTAGTATCCTTTTTTGAATTATATATTCAAATATACTAAAACTAGTAACACTTTTAAACATATGACAAAGGTGATACTTATTAATTGAAAAATATTTTGATAAGTCCTCAAGAGAGATCTGCTCTGTAAAATGATCTTCAATATATTGAAGTACAGGAAGAATCCGATTATAATCCCCATTGGTCATCTCAACGACGGGTGGCCTATTAGCAGCTGCGGACATTGCTTCTAGGATGAATTCCAGTAATACTATTTTACAACGAACATCAGCACCGAAATTGTCTTTTGGTAAGCTAATTAATTGCTCAGAGAGATTAATAATATGTTCAGATTGCGCTGGTGTTAGTGGAATACAATAAAAAGGGTCTGAAATCATAGACGCAAAATTTGTACGTGGTGTGCTGATTTGTGAAAGCAACATTGGTGAAATGTGCAGTACATAGCGCTTGAAATGCTGCAAGTTAGAAGTATTAACAGTACGATGAAGTGTAGAACTGTTAATAATAAACAGTGTGTTTTGCTTAATTTCACAAATGTTTTTTTGAAGAAAAAACTCTCCATCATCAGATAAAACAAGCATAAATTCCAAATAATCATGAAAGTGAAGCTTGTGCATATTCCAACTAGAATGTTCTTTTAATTGAATTGAAAACTCTTTGATAATATCCATAACTTCCATAT
>DKGY01000019.1 GCA_002453475.1 Clostridium sp. UBA6758
TCTTGTTGTTTGTTGCCGCATCTCTCAGCGACAAGATTTATCTTACCATACTTATTATATCAAATATAACATTAGTTTTTTATAATTATAGTTTATTTAAATATATCTTCATATTTCTTGTATTTACTTTCATTTTCTTATATTGATACACATGGTATAGTATACTAAAACAAAAATAATTTATATTAATATTTGGCCTATATGTCCGAAATATACTGTACTGAAATTAATAAACATTCGTTGTAATTAAGTAGTATTACACTTCTTATTAATTAATTAATTACTTAGATAAATATACAGTCATGCATTTATAGTATTCATTATTTTTACCTATAAATGAATTTTCTATTATAAAACCACTATATAATATCTCTTTATTATGTTTATCCCAACCTACACTTCTATATGAAGTTCCTGATATCATAACTTTTCTATTACTCTGCATATGAATTCTTTCATGAATATTAAAAGCAATTTTAACATCTTTTCTTTTTCTAATAATCAACCTTCCATTGTTACTATTAATGCTTTCCCATCTTGATCTTATATATTAGATAAAAAATTTTTTCTATGTTCCTCATTAACTAACATATGTAGTATCCTTATGGAGTAAATAAATTTAAATTTTTTATTTCTACTATATTGGTGATAGATCACATTATCTATTACCTGACTAATTTTTCATATCTTTCATTATAAGCTTTATAATATTCCATTATAATATAACACTCTCTATCATAATAATATGGGCTAATTAGCTACTTATCATAACTAATTAGCCTATATAAACCTATAGTATAATATATCTGTTAAATTCTTTTACAAGATTAGTTGTTGACTTATATCCTAAATCTTTTAAAGATTTATCTAAAATATTTAATACAAACACAATTTTATCCATCGTAGCGTTCTCACCCATATGTCCAATTCTAATAACTTTATTTTCAAGATAATCAAAAGATCCTGAAATTAATAAATTATATTTATCTCTCATATGACTAATTAGTACTTTAGCTTCTACCCCTTGTGGTGGCTCCACCACTGTTACAGTTGAAGAAAACCCGTTATTTAAATAAAGTTTTAATCCATAATTAGTTAATGCATTTCTAGTAGCTAAAGCAATTTGTTTGTGTCGATTGTATACATTCTCTATTCCTTCTTCAAGTATATTATCTATAGCAACTCTAAGTCCATATATATCACTTATCGGCATAGTATATGGAAACCACTTTTTATCATAATATCCCTTCCATATAGTTAAGTTACAATAAAATCCTATAATTGGAGTATTTCTTGTCCCCATAGCTTTATACGCATCATTACTAATGGTAACAATGCTTAATCCTGGTGGAGCTGAGAAAGCTTTTTGAGAACCACCTAAGGCAATATCTATACCCCACTCATCTACATTTATAAGCTCTCCTCCCATAGCTGCAACACTATCCACCACTGTTAATATTCCATACTCCTTAAGCATTGGACAAATTTTACTTATATCATTAAGTACTCCTGATGGTGTATCACAATGAACTACAGTTGCATATTTAAAATTGCTATCCTTATCAAGGAAAGCTCTTAAATCTTCCACATCCATTTCTCTTTGCCTATCACCAGAATACAACACAGGTATTCCTCCATATATTTTCACAAAATCAGCAAACCCTTCACCAAATACTCCATTATCAATAACTAGTACTCTATCTCCTGGTTCTGTGAGTGATGCACAAGCAGCTTCTAATCCTAATATGCCTTCACCACTTAATATAAATACATCCTTTTCAGTATTTAGTACTTCCCCAATTTTATTACAGGTTTCTCTATAGAAATCATAAAAATCCTTATCTAAATCTGGATTAGTAGTTTCAATAGCCCTAGCTAATCTTACATTTTCTCTTACATTAGTAGGTCCTGGTGTAAATACATATGGTTTATTCATAATTTCATCCCCTATACAAATCTTTAATATCACTAACTAATTATAATATTTAAAATAAAAACTTTGTTAATATCCAATTTATTTTTCTAATATACTTTCCATTCTTGTTATTAAGTTGAAATTTGTTAAGTCGTAATGTAGTGGTGTAACTGTTATATATCCTTCTTTAATCATGTCTACATCAGTATCATCTTGTACTGCATCATCCGGTGCACCAGTTATTTTATATACTACATTATCATCACTTTTCTCTACTTCAACATATACATTATTATAATTTCTTTCACCTATTTTACACACCTTCAATCCCTTTAATTTATCTTTACTTATTGAAGGAATGTTTACATTTAGTACTGTATTTCCAATTTCCTCACTTCTTATTTTATTTAATATTTTTTCTGCATAATCTGCAGCTATCTCATAACTTTCTTCATTACCATCACAAGATAATGCAATTGCAGGTGTGTTATTTAATGCTCCTTCAACAGCTGCAGACACAGTCCCTGAATATATTACATCTGTACCTAAATTAAATCCATCATTTATTCCTGATACTACTATATCTATTTTTTCACTAGCTATAGTAGTTATTGCAATTTTTGTACAATCTACAGGTGTGCCACTTACACTAAAGCATGGAGCTTCTACACCTTCTATTTTTTCTTTTTTTACCATAAGAGGATTTATCAATGTTATGGAGTGACTGCTAGCACTTTTTTGACTATCAGGTGCTACTACTAATATATTGTGTGAACTTTGAAGTCTCTGTGCAATAATTTGTATACCTTTTGCCGTAATTCCATCATCGTTGGTTATTAATATGTTCATAATTATGTAAAATAGAGAAATTTATATTCTCTATTTTCCTCCCTTCATTTACTTTAAATCTTATTAATTATTTAATTTAGCCTAAAAAACAAATACTATTTACTTTTTTATTTTAACATACTAATCAGAAAATTTATCTTAATATGCTTTATTTCTATTATAGTTAACAATTATTTTAATAATTAAATATATATTATAAAATTCTATAAAAAAAAGACACTGTATCTACAGTGTCTTTGGTGGAGATAAAGGGATTCGAACCCTTGACCCCCTGCGTGCAAGGCAGGTGCTCTCCCAACTGAGCTATACCCCCAAATATGGTGGACCTTCAGGGACTCGAACCCCGGACCTACCGGTTATGAGCCGGTTGCTCTAACCAACTGAGCTAAAGATCCAAATGACCTGGCAACAACCTACCCT
>DKGY01000003.1 GCA_002453475.1 Clostridium sp. UBA6758
TTACAATAACCCAAGAACCAGCCTCACCAAATCCGCTTTCAACTAAACCTAAGAAAGAAGGTAAGCTTTCTACAGTTCCTGCGAATGTACCAAAGATATATGAAGAAGCAATTCCTAAGAATAAGCAAAGTAAAGTAGGAACTCCCATAACAGCAACAATTATAACAAGTATTAGAGGAATTACCATATAGAAAGGTACTCCACTTTTAACTTGATTTAAAAGTTCTACAGCTGCTGGCTTTTCAGCCTCAATAGCAGACCAAGCTTCTGGTGGAATAGCATCAATAGCTAATTTTGCATTAGCTACATCTGTAGGTAGTTTCATATATAAACTAACACCGAATATAATAATTGCAGTTATAATCGCACATGCTATTGACCAAACCCCTTGAGTTCTAATTCTATCAATAACTTCAACCTTTTGAATACCAGAACTTACAACTGTTGTATCAGAGATAAGACCGATATTATCACCAAAGCAAGCACCACCAGCTATAGAAGCTGTAGTAAGAAGAATATTTCCTCCAACTATATGGTTAAGCCATAAGAAAATAGGAGCACATGCAGCAAATGTTCCCCAAGAAGTTCCAGTAGCAACTGACAGTATGCAAGTTACTAAGAAGCCACATACAGCTACAGTTCTTGCATTTAATCCAAGAGTTAGGGCCATATTAACTATAGAAGCACCAACTCCTGTTGACATGAAAGCGTTTGCCATTGCATAGGCAAACATTAGTATAAAGAATACTAAAATAAGTTCCTTTACATTATCGACTGCTGCGTCAATAAGTTCACTGAATTTAACTTTTTCTGTGATGTAGGCTACAATACATGCAAATATAGTTGCAATTGGTGCTGCTGTAAGCACGTCTACCTTCATCATCATAAGTCCGGCCAATACAAATATTGGTACAAACTTAAAGGTTGCTTTTAAAGATTTCATTTTTATATCCCCCTATAAAAAATTTACTAGAAAAAATAGTTATTTATTTAACTAGTTTTTCTATAAATTAGTTTAAAACGTTTTCTGAAAAATATCAAGTATTTTTCAGAAAAAATGCATAAATTAAATAATTTAATGTAGAAACATAGGATTGTTTGCCAATATATGTATTATAAAAGGATAAATGTTATTATATGTAAGAGATTTTATGATTATATTTATTAATGTAATATGTATTTTAATGTAATATGTATTTTATGGAATCTATTAAAATTTTTATAGCTATAAAATATAAAAAATCTCACAATAATTAAATAATTATTGTGAGATTAAATTTATAGTTTATTATGCACAAACTTCATTATTAGAATCAGCTTCAGACTTTTGCTTCTTAAGTTTTACTTTAGGTTCTCTTGGTAAACCAAACTTAGGAATAAATCTATCCCATCCAGTAATAGTAAGAAGAAGTAATGAAATTACGGTTACAAAAGCCATGACATTATATTTAATAATATCTGTAGCTATAAATGTATGTAATGGATATACTGAAGAAAGTATTCCTACATAGAATCCTATGTATACATGCCAAGGAATTAATTGAGATCCAAAAACACCTAATGAACTTGAGAAGGTAGCATTTCTAAGACGAAGTTTATAAAGATCTTCTTCGCTTCCGTCAACATTTTTATCAACTAATTCTTTAATAATAGGTCCAATAGTTACTATTTGAGCCATTTCATCAGAAAGAGCAGCATTACCACCTATACTTAAAACACCATTCCAGAACATTAACTGTTTTACATTTTTAGATATTTTTAAAACAAGAGCTGATAGTGGAGCAAAGGCATCCATTTTAGCCATGATACCACCAAAGGCACCAACCCACATCATCATTACTATAACCCAAGAACCAGCCTCGCTAAATCCACTTTGAACTAATTCTAAGAAAACTGGTAGGCTTTCTACTGTTCCTGCAAAGGAACCAAGGATATAAGAAGAAATAATTCCTAGGAACAAACAAAGTAGAGTAGGTACACCCGTAACAGCAACACCTATAACAAGTAATAGCGGAATTACCATATAGACAGGTACTCCATTTTTAACTTGATTTAAAAGTTCAACAGCTGCAGGCTTTTGAGCTTCAATAGCAGACCATGCCTCTGCTGGAATAGACTCAATTGCTAGTGCAGTATTAGCAGCTTCTGTAGGCAGTTTCAGTGCTACACTCATACCATAAATAATAATTGCAGACACAACAAGACAAAGGACAGACCAAACAACTTGAGATTTTACTCTTTCAAGTATCTCAACCTTTTGAATACCAGAACTTACAACTGTAGTATCAGAAATAAGACCGATGTTATCTCCAAAACAAGCACCACCAGCTATTGAAGCTGTAGTAAGAAGAATGTTTCCTCCTAATATGTGGTTAAGCCATAAGAAGATAGGAGCACATGCAGCGAAGGTTCCCCAAGAGGTACCAGTAGCAACGGAAAGTATACCAGTTACTAAGAAGCCACATACAGCAACGCTTCTTGCATTTACTCCAAGAGATAATGCTATGTTAACTATAGAAGCACCAACTCCAGTTGACATAAATGCATTTGCCATTGCATAGGCAAACATTAGTATAAAGAATACTAAAATAAGCTCCTTTACATTATCGATGGAAGCATCAATAAGTTCATTCAGTTTAATTTTTTCTGTGATGTAGGCTACAAGGCAAGCAACTATTGTTGCTATAGGTGCTGCCGTAAGTACATCAACCTTAAGCATCATTAGACCTGCCAATACAAAGATTGGTACAAATTTTAAAAATCCTTTAAAAATTTTCATTTAAGATCCCCCTATAAATAAATTAAAATAAAAATATAGTTATTTTTTTAACCATTATTTTCTTATAGACTAGTTTAAAACCTTTTCAGAAAAATATCAAGTGTTTTCCATAAAAAATACATAAATTATACAACTTTTTATAAAAAAATTAAAAATTTTAAGTTAATTAGTAAAAATAATGAATCAAAAAGTAGAAACAGGTAGAAAAAAATACTTAAAATACAATTATTTACTTATACACTATGTAAATGTTTACTAAAAGTGATTTCTAAAAATTTAGTATATAATTAATTTTACAAATAAAATTTACAATTTAGTATTTGTAAATAAGAGAATCGTAGGATATTTCTACATATATGTTAAAAAAATAACAAAGTAAATATAAAAACATGCTANNTAGCATGTTTTTATATTTACTTATATTATAGAATTACATCCTTATCAGTATTATATCTTTGTTTCTTTTTCAATCTAACAGCAGGTTCTGTTGGTAGACCAAATTTAGGGATAAATCTGTCCCATCCAGTAAGAGTAAGTAGTAGGATTGAACCTACAGCTACAAAAGCCATAAAGTTATATTTAATTATATCTGTAGCTACAAATTTGTGTAATGGATATACTGAAGAAGCAATTCCTACATAGAAACCAATGTATACGTGCCAAGGAATTAATTGAGATCCAAATACTCCAAGAGCATCACCAAAGGTTGCATTTCTAAGATATAGTTTGTACATATCCTCTTTGCTTCCTTCAACGTTTTTATCAACTAATTCTTTAATGATAGGTCCGATAGTTACTATTTGAGCCAT
>DKGY01000020.1 GCA_002453475.1 Clostridium sp. UBA6758
TCTACATTAACTGATTCTTTTGAAGTGAGATATCCCATATAAATGATAAATAATACTCCTATTACCGTAACTAATCGAATATGTTTTTTAAAAAATTGTTTCAACCTTAATTTACCCCCTAGAATATTATCATTATCTTTAATTAGAATCCAATTCGTTTTCTGTAATCAGTTTAAATAATTCTACTGACACACGTTCACTAACCTTAACAAATAAACATAATTTATTCCAAAACAAACCTGCTTTTTCCTTCTTCCTTTAACCACTTCTTAGCTTGTTTTCTTATATTCCCACTCAATCCAGCAGAATACTTAGTATCATATAAGGCTTTTTTTGCATATTTAGTTGGGAATATTTCCATTACAGATTCTTCATAATTAATCCCATACTCAGCCTCTTTATATTCAACAACACTATACTTGCCATCATTCTTCTTTAAAGTCATGAATACTGGATGTGAATATTGCCCTCTTGCATAAAACTTTTTATTACCAAGTGAGTATCCTCTGCATAATGAATACATATAGACATTAATTACATTATCTTTTTCTTCAATACCATAAATCTTATGTGCTTCAAATTGCTTATAGCCAGCATCAAAGTTACCAAGACTATAATTTGATATTGCTTTATCTAGTTCTTCATCTACATTAACTGATTCTTTTGAAGTGAGATATCCCATATAAATGATAAATAATACTCCTATTACCGTAACTAATCGAATATGCTTTTTTAAAAATTGTTTCAACCTTAATTTACCTCCTAAAATATTTTATACGCATACTTTATGTTAAATTATACCATATAATATGTGTTAAAATATTGAACATTATCATTATCTTTAATTAGAATCCAATTCTTTTCCTGTAATCAGTTTAAACAATTCTACTGATACGCGTTCACTAATCTTAACAAACTTAGCCTCACTATCAATCACAAGCTCTACTTTACCTTTATCAGGACTTATCCACAATTCATAAACTATCTCATTTGTTTTCCCATTAGCATCTTCAAAATAAAACTTATAGTGAGGAGGACATACCATGCTAACTGCTCCATCCTTCCAATTAATGTTATCTAGAATATCGTTTACCTTTTTTACTTCTTCGCTATCAGTGATGTCATTGTAGTGTTCATATTTATCTTCTTCGCCAACTCGCTTTTCAACGCCAATTATATTTCCTTTATTTTCAATACCACTTGAACAACCTACTACCATAAGCAAAAATACTGAAATAAAAATAATTAATATTTTGGTGAATTTCAAGATTATCCCACCTTTACAATTTATAATTTATACGATAAAACATTAAAGTTAGTTCACATTATCTTTATCCGTGATTCTTATTTAGGCACTATTAAAATAATTCACCCCTAATAATCAAATTTAAAATGTAATAGTTTGATTGTATATCACTTAACTGTTTCCCAAGCTGATTCCCATAAAGTAATCAGTTCCTGTGATAACTGAATCTTATTTAACTCGACCGCAGCTTTATTATAATAAGTTAGGAAATATTTTAGATTAATAATACATTGAAGGACTTTTTCTTTTCCGAAAACTCTATCTATTGTTCTTATCATTTCTTCTCCAATTAATTTATCTAATGAAGGCTTTATCCCTTGCATGAATGTATATGTATGAACTTTTTTTCTTAAGGTATCCAACTCCCCTACTTCCTCAAATAACTGTCTCAAAAATAAATCTAACTCTACTATTCTATCTACTACTTTTAATTTTTCTTGACTATGGACCGATGTCATTTTCTCATACTGCTCTTTACCAATTATTTTGCTTCCAATGATTTTCATTACTTCTTTGTCTACTTGATTATCAAAAAAATATACTGCACTACCTTCATCCAATATGGAGCCAACTAATTTAATTGCTAAACTAATAGAATCATTTTTATTAATTAATTCCATTCTTTTTTTATCCTTAACTCTCCAATACCTAGACCCTATATGGTGAAATTCATGCGCCATGCCATAAATTCCAAAGGAATAAAAATAATTAGGGTATAACATAGTTATACATTGAGTATAGTTATTCATGCCAATAATAGTTCCTCCATTGAAGCCATCAACTATGAAATGTAAGTTTAATTCCATATCCGTATCCTCAGGAAGATACAATGAAACAAGTTTCTCAATCTTAGAATAGTTAATTTTTTGAGCATAATTTAAATTAATTTCTAAAGAACTTGTATTCTCAAGTATTAATTTAAATCTCTTATAAATACTTTCAAGTTTACCATTATATTCACTTCCATTAATAATGCTATACCAAACATGTAAATATTCTTGCTTAGGTATTAAAGACTCTAACGCATTTAGCCATATCTTGTATGCTTCGGTTGTTTCTAAAATATTATTAATATCTTCAACTTTAACTAATTCTCTATTTGATAATGAAGTAAAAATATTGGTCATTTTTTTTGCTCCATCATAATTTGCATTTATCTTCATTTTGCCACTCCTTTTACCTACGTATTAAAATACAATTGATTATCAAATTATAAATTAATTATATACCAATAAAAGTTAATTTAAAATAATTTTACCATATTAGAAGTTCCCATTAATTGATCTTCATTCTCAAACTAGGAAAATCAAATTATAAATACCTAACCCAAATTATATTAATTCCTTCTTTAAACAAAATAGTTACAGATGAATTAGCGAATACATCTTTCTATTCAAACATTCATAATATTTCCTCCCCTAGCATAAACATTAAAAAGATAATTTGGGGGGTGATTATTTTGAAAAATTCCAAGATAAAAAAGTTTTTTTCCTTTTTTAAAAAGATTAAGATTATAATTTTTATAATAGCCATAATTGCTGCTTGTTTATTTATAAATTCTTTGACTACTAAAAATAATCTAGAGAAAAAGAGTGATTTTGTATCAGAAAAGCTTATATCTATATCCGAGCTGGCTACTTCTCGTTATGATTATTCTAATGTTATCTCTGTGAAGAATAGCTTAAGTTTTAAAGATATTACCATTCCTTTTACTGAAAAATCCTTTGTGATTAAATATAATGGATACATTACTGCTGGGTTAGATTTAAGTGCTGCTACTTTCTCTATAGATAAAAATATACTTACCATAACCATTCCACCTTGTTCTATCCTTACTCATAATGTAAATGAAGATGAAGTCTTTATCTTTGATGAAAAGAACTCCATATTTAATAAGCTAACTATGGATGATATGCTAAATGAAATTGTAGCAGAAAAGTCTAAGACTGAGGAAAGAGTAATAAAAGATGGCTTCCTTGATAAAGTTACTGTAGATACTTTGCAGCTTCTTAAAGACATTTTCTTAAATTGTGGTTTTGATGAGGTAAAGGTTAAGGTTGCAGCACAAGGGATCTAATAAATCATTATTTTGTTGTAGTAACATAATTTATTAAAACACTTAAGAAATTTGTAATGAATTCCTTAAGTGTTTTAATCTATAATTATATTTAAGAAGTTAGTTATACTTAAATTTATAATAAGTATATTAAGCTTCTTCCATTAATAAAGACAAATTTTAAGGAGGAACTCTTTTGAAAAAAACAAAATTTAGTGTTAAAAAACTTTTGTTTATTATAATTCTTATAGCTTTTAGCACATTAATCATACATTCTTTTAACAATCCCCCCCATCAAGAACAAGAAACCTTTCAAATTAAATATAAAGATTCTATCAATAAATACTGCAAAGAATATGGGGTAGATAAATATTTAGTATATGCAATGATAAAACAGGAAAGCAACTTTAATAATGAGGCTGTGTCTTCAGCTGAAGCAAGAGGTTTAATGCAGATGACAGAAGATACTTTTAACTGGCTAAAACCTCAGCTAGGAGAAAGCTCTACCTCCTTTGATGATTTATTTGATCCAGATACCAATATTAGATATGGTGTATTTTTTATTTCTGTTCTTCAGAAAAATTTTTCTGAGCAAAACACTGTAGTGGCAGCATATAATGCAGGAATGAATATTACCACTAAATGGTTACAAGATAATAATTATTCTAATGATGGAGCCACATTGCATAACATACCATATAAAGAAACAGCAAATTATGTTGATGTAGTTGACTATAATTATAAGAAATACTTAGAATTATATAAAAATGCGGGTACCAACGAATAAACATAATATTTGTGCCTGTACCCTTTATGAAAAAACTGGTGGAATTGCTTCAGTTTCAGGAGATGACATTATATACACCTACAGATTATTAGAATAAGACGTATTTTAATAATACTACTGTGAAATTTTAAAATATAGATTTTATATGAGAGTAGATAGATTTGTGTAAAAGCAAATTTGCCTACTCTCTTTTTGTATTATGAGTTGGGTAAATTTCCATTATTTAAGAATACTGTAAGAATTACTTAAGGGTTTCTTAAACAATTAAATGTAAACTATATTTAAGAAGATAAAATATATTTTTGAAAAGGGGTTTTTGTAGTGGGATTATTACTTTTAATAACAATAGGAATTATATTATATAATATTTTCATAGTAAAATATTTAAGTAAAAATGAAATACAAGTTTCGAAGCTATTTATTGTAGGAATGTATATATTCACTTACTATTTATGGGCTATGCTTAACATTATAGGACCTGGAAATTTATTAGATATAGGTTCCCAAAAAAACATAACTATTAGTTTAATACCATTTAAATGGCAAATGGAAAATATGTTTGGATTAATTACAAATACAATTCTTTTTATTCCATTAGGTGTATTGTTGCCAAGTCTTTGGAAAAGGTATGAGAGTTTTTCCAAAACTGTACTAATGGGCTTTGGATTATCATTAACAGTTGAACTCCTTCAATTATTGAATATAAGAGCTACTGATATTGATGATTTGATAATGAATACATTAGGAACTATTATAGGTTATATAATTTATTCTTTATTATTTAAGAAATTTACTTCAAGATTTAAATTAAAGAATAATACTAGTGATAATTTACTAATTAAATATAATGTTGAAATTTTTATCAGTTCAATACTTTTATTAAATTTCTTTATAGTACCTTTTCTTGATAGAATACTAATTAGAATTATAATTGGACTTAGTTACTAATGTGTGGCTTTAGAAATGCCAGATGTGACGATAGTTTTATTATTATGTGTAGATAAAGCTAATTAGTTAGTGAAATATTATCCTTGAAAGTTCAATAATATGGTATTTGAAAATATGCTATTATATGTATATGACGATGGGGATTTAAGTCCCAATAATATTATATTGCAAATCAAAAATATTAAATAGTTATTGAAAAAAGGAGATTTAATTCATGAATCTTTTAATTATTGGGGATATACACGGATGTTACTATACTTTTCGAAAATTATTAATAAAATATTTGGATGAGGAAAAGGATATTTTGATTCAAGTTGGAGACATAATAGATAGAGGAAAGTATTCTCCTGAAACAGTGAGATATTGCAGAGAACTATCATTAAAATTTCCAAACAAAGTTGTGTTTCTTAAAGGTAACCATGAATATGAAATAACTGAGCATTATTATAATGGACCAAATGATAATTGGTTGAGACAATGTGGAAAAGAAACTTTAAGGCAATATGAAAATAACAAGTTTAGTATAGAAGAAGATATAAATTGGTTTTTAAAAATGCCTCTATATTGGAGCAATGAAAAAGTTTTTGTAAGTCACGCTGGTATTGCAAAAGACTGTATAACCCCATTCAATGAAACAGATGAGCAAAGTGTAATTTGGAATAGAAGTGAGTTAAAAAATATCGGTAAATTACAAGTAATAGGACATACTCCTTGTAAGGATAATGAACCTATTTACAATGAAGAAAGTAATAGTTGGAACATTGATACAGGTTCAGGATATGAAGGAAATTTGACGGGAATAAGATTAAGTATAGAAGGAACCTTGTTAGAAGTTATAAGCATAAAGACACTAAAAATGGATGAACCTATATAGGTACTTCGTACTTTTCTTATGAAGTACAATAACTAAAAACAAAATAATTTCTTAAATATCGTATTATTCAGGATGATATTCACCCAATAGAGTAGACACTAAAGAAGTCTAACCCTAGGGTCTGTGAAAAAAAGTCTGTAAATTACAAATGATAGCAGCTTTCTATGATAAAATAAATATATCATAGAAAGCTGTATTTTTATGGTGAAAAGAAAAGAAAGATTAAGCGAAGGAAAAAAGAATATCATAGCAGATTTAATTAGGGAATATGACATTCACTCTGCAGAAGATATTCAAGATGCATTAAAAGATTTACTTGGAGGCACAATTGAAAGTATGCTAGCAGCTGAGTTGGACAACCATTTAGGCTATGATGAATATGAGCGTAGCGATAGCTCCGATGCGCGCAATGGTAAGAAACAAAAACAAATACGTATTAAGTATGGCGAAATGACAATTGATGTTCCCCAGGACCGCAACAGCTCTTTTGAACCGAAGGTTATTAGGAAGAGGCAAAAGGATATTTCCAACATTGAAGATAAAATAATTTCAATGTATGCCAAAGGTCTTACGACCCGTCAAATTTCAGATCAAGTTGAAGATATATATGGTTTTGAAGTTAGTGAAGGAATGGTTTCTGATATTACCGATAGGTTGCTACCGGAGATTGAAGATTGGCAACAACGCCCACTTTCACAAGTTTATCCAATAGTTTATATTGATGCTGTACACTTCTCTGTAAGTGATAATCATGTTATTAAAAAGTTGGCTGCTTATGTTATTCTTGGGATAAATGAAGATGGCAGAAAAGAAGTTATTAGTATTCAAATAGGTCAAAATGAAAGTAGCAAGTATTGGCTTAGTGTACTAAATGAGTTGAAAAATAGAGGGGTACGAGATATCCTGATTCTTTGCGCTGATGGGCTTTCTGGAATTAAAGAGTCTATCAATGTAGCTTTTCCTAACACCGAATATCAACGATGTATAGTGCATCAGGTCCGTAATACTTTGAAGTATGTTGCAGATAAAGATAAAAAGGATTTTGCTGCAGATCTAAAAACTATATACCATGCACCAGCTGAAGAACAAGGACATGCCCATATGCTTGAAGTTACTGAAAAATGGCAAGAGCACTATCCTAATGCAATGAAAAGCTGGTCTGCTAATTGGGATGTTATAAGCCCTATATTTAAGTTTTCTGCTGATGTACGTAAGGTTATCTACACAACTAATGCTATTGAAAGTCTTAACAGTACTTATCGTAGATTGAATCGTCAGCGAAGTGTATTTCCAAGTGACATCTCGTTGCTGAAAGCATTGTACTTAGCAACTTTTGAAGCCACAAAAAATGGAGTTTACCACTTAGAAACTGGGGTAAAGTTTATGGAGAACTGTCCACAATGTATGAAGGAAGACTTCCTTAAAGCCTGCGGCTAAGATATAAAAAAGTACACCCGGGTTAAGGGTGTTCTTGACATGTAATTTATTTACTATTATATTAAAATTAAGGCATGGTAGCTATATTATGCCCTCCATGCCTTTAAAATAATTATCATAGAAAGCTATTTACAGAAATAATTTCACACTCTCTTAGTAGTTGATGTAGTTATTTTCTTACGATAGTTTTTTGACTATTTGTAAGGGAATAACTGCGTCTTGCTTCAGTTTCCTCGATTCCGGTTTAGTTTATTCCTTCGGTGTTTAAAATCAAGGGCTTTGCAGAGAAAAGTTTAGAACGTAATTCCCTTGAGATTATAGACCAACTGGAGCAACTTGTGGTTCTCCGAGCCTGTCGAGGAAGTTCCTAGTTGTGGAAGGCGGTAGCACAAACGAAGTGCGTAGTAGTTTAATTCGTAAAAAGATATATATAATCATCTCAATAAGAGCAATATTCGATTTTAATAAATGAAATTGATTGCACTTTATATAATGCTGCAAATCAATATAGATAGAAGAAAAACTACTCATTATAATAACTAATGAGTAGTTTTTCTTCTATGCTTTTTCCCGCAAAAACCCCTACGGGCTTCCATCTTAGCCTTAATAAGGTTTAATTCTTTTTCTAATCTTTCTGTTCTTTACTTCTTTTTTATTTTTATGATTTATATTCTAAAATAAATTAATGAGGATCAGGCACTGTTCCATTTTCCTGTACAAACCATAATCCTAATTTTGATTTGTATAGAGAAATTGGTCCAATATTTTGATCTTCATATGAGAAATGAATTGATACATCATTAGAGTTAGGCGAATAGTTTTGCTCGGTCACAGTTCCCTTTATTGCACAATTAAAATGTGCCTTAAAAAAAACATAAGCCCTTGCATCTCTTACTTCATCCATTTTTATGAATATAAATGTTGGCAAAAACAAAAATATAATAACAAACAAACAAACAAATTTTACTTTTGTCTTTTTCATAATCAAAATCCTTTCATATTTACACATACTATAATACATATATTTATAGTATGTGTAAATATATTATTTTATTTACAATTCAGTTATTTAATAGTAAAATAACTGAAGATTGTAAAAGGGGGAATACATAGTGAAGAAAAAAATAATATCATTTTTATTGGTACTTTTAGTGCTTTTGTCGAATTCTCTAATTGTTTTCGGAGACGAAGTAACAACACCTCCAACAGCGGAGGATGTCATCTCTACAGATAATTTAATTATACCTATTGAAGGTGAAAATTCCGGAAATGGAATAGTGAATATGGACGATGTAAATAATGATTTTGAAAAAACGAACGAAAAGCTTGCAGAAGCTCATGAGTATGTCCAAGATAAGTTTGA
Source organism: Clostridium sp. UBA6758 (assembly GCA_002453475.1). GTDB lineage: Bacteria > Bacillota > Clostridia > Clostridiales > Clostridiaceae > Clostridium_J > Clostridium_J subterminale. The sequence goes on from DKGY01000020.1 coordinate 8,772, forward strand.
TAATCTCGGAATTAGTAATAATATAACGTCTAGGGCAATTGGCGCAGGTAACTCAAAAATATTGAGATATGATAGTTCAATGACTCCAGAGCTTCAAAAATATGGCTGGTGGTGTGGACCAGCATCAGCTCTAAATGCTATAGACTGCCATTCTTATCATACTACAGGGAAGAATACCCGATTTAATCAAGGTATGATGGCAGAAGCCCTTGCAACTACTACAAACACAGCTTTAAGTGTAAGGTGGACAGCGACATTAAATGGTTACATGCCAGGAAATAGATATAGTTTAGCAATGGGGAGCAATTATGGATCTGGATGGGCAAGAAAGTTAATGGAAGGTATAGTATGTGATATCGACAACAATTTTCCAGTAATTGTAGATGTGAAACAAAATCCATCCCTTGGTTTTTTAACATCAAGTTATAGAAATAGATATAATTCAAATGGAAATAAGAGTATTTATCACTATATTACAATTATCGGATATATGTTTAAATCCGATGGTTCTTGCGATATAAGATACCTGGATTCATGTTCTTATAATTATGGTGCAAACACTGTTTCTTTAAATGACTTAGCTAATATGAGTAAGGAACTAGGTATGGTATTTTAAAAAAATTATGGCGTTACTTATATAAGTAACGTCATAATTTTTTTAAATATTTTTATGATATTCTCATGTTTTCTGGAACTGTAATACTTGATTTCACAAGATATTCAATTACCAAAAGCCACTTTTTATGTTTGCTTTGCCCTATAGCTAATTTATCATCAGGAGCAGATTGTGCTTGCTTCACCAAGGAATGTATTTTTTTTCTGTTTCGAGCCATGACAATAGCTCATTTCATTTATTAATTTTTGAAATATTAAAGTTCAACATAACAGGCAATAGTTATGTTGAATCATTATTCTTATCAACCTTAAAAAGAATTTAAGGAGTACGTTCACAAAGGTTACTAATTCTAAAAATTTCAGCCTAGTCATTCAAACTAGATTAATAAAAACCTAATGGCAATAGAAAATAAAAATAAAATATACTTCAATCCGTTTACTTATACATTTTTTTTGACTTTTGGTTAAAAAAATTGTATAAGTAAATGGATTGTTGAGGATGTAATTACAATAGGACTTCGCCCTTTGCTCTGCATTCACCTTTTTGATTGCTAGAATAAAGTTACCACTTTAACCGCCTTTGGATTTTTATCTCAAAATTAATAGAGATTATTTCAGTTGTTTATGAAATAGGGTTCCTCTCAAGCTAAAATAACTGAGCCAATGCGAATGGAATCGCAAAGGCTAAAAAAGAATTTATTTGATTTTATAACATATATCACTTGTGGTATTTAGGTATACCAAGCATATACCAAACATATACCATAAACAGTTTTTTTGACACTAAATTATAATTGCGAGAAACTCAACAGGCACAGCCTGTTTGTCACCCTATTTTTAGAGGATGGCACTGAGTTTCCTTATGCCCTTTCCTAAAAATAAGGGCTTTAAAGAAAAAGTAGAAAGAATGGGTTAAATACATGGATATTAAAATAATAATTCAAAATGATTGTGACCTACGATTAGATTGTGAAAGGAGATAAAAATGAGTTATTTAGTAGCAAGTATTGGCTTAGTG
>DKGY01000030.1 GCA_002453475.1 Clostridium sp. UBA6758
TAAAATATCATATATTAATTTAACTTTTTATTCTAGTTAAACCCACTACCAATATCATTATTGTTTCTTCCCCTTTTAATATATTTAATCCAATTATTAAAACAGCAACACCTTGAAACCTGCATGAATAGAACAACTATTTAAATAGTTAAATAGTTTCTTATATAAATATTACCCTATATAGCTATAATCCTATATAAATATTTATATATTTTGTCATGTAAAATGCTCCCATATTATATAGTAACTCCAGCGATTTTTCTTTTCAAAAATTATATGCTTACCTAAGATAACACCTTATCATATAAAAAAATGATGTAGAGATAGTATTTATCTCTACATCATTTAATTTGCTATTAAAGCTTTTTATCATCTATATTTTCCAAGTATTTATCTATTTCACCAGTTACTGAGCTTACACATCCATCTTCAAATGGTGAAATTAAATTAGCATATTTAACTAGATTTACAAATGACATTGTACCGCCAACATTACATAACCTTAAATACTCTTCCCATGCTTGTTCATGATTATCTTGATCTTTTTTCCAAAACTGAAGAGCACATATTTGAGCTAATGTATAATCTATATAATAGAATGGACTATTAAATATATGCGCCTGTTGGAACCACCATCCACCTCTTTCTAAGAAGTCACATTCTGCATAGTTTTTATGAGGTAGGTATTTTTTCTCAATATTTCTCCATGCATTTTTCCTTTCTTCTGGTGTAGCATCTGGATTCTCATATACAAAGTGCTGGAATTCATCTACTGTTACACCATAAGGAATAAATTTAATAGCATCTCCTAAATGAGAATATTTATATTTAGCTTCTTCATCTTCAAAGAAAAGGTTCATCCATGGCCAAGTGAAGAACTCCATGCTCATTGAATGAATCTCACAACTCTCATATGTTGGGAAGTTACACTCTGGTATAGAAATCCATTTACTTCTATAACATTGGAATGCATGACCAGCTTCATGTGTTAATACATCTACATCTCCTGAAGTACCGTTGAAATTAGAGAATATGAATGGTGATTGATAATTTGGTATATAAGTACAATATCCTCCACCTTCCTTACCCTTTTTAGTAACTAAATCCATTAAATCATTTTCTATCATAAAATTAAAAAATTCTTTAGTTTCCGTTGAAAGTTCAGAGTACATCTTTATACCATTATTAACTATCCAGTCTGGATTTCCTTTAGGTTTAGCATTTCCAGTTAAAAATTCAAACTTTTCATCATAGTATTTAAGTTGATCTAACCCTAATCTTTGGCCTTGTCTTTTATATAGTTTATTAGCAATAGGTACTATACACTCTTTAACCTGTTCTCTAAATTTACTTACCATTTCTGAATTGTAGTCAGTCCTTAACATTCTTACATATCCAAGCTCTACAAAGTTTTTAAATTCAAGTTTATGTGCTATGGTAGTTCTAACTTTAACCATATCATCATATATTCTATCTATTTCTGCTTCATTATCTGTAAAGAACTTATACTTAGCTTCACTAGCACGTCTTCTCATATCTCTGTCTTCTGACAATATAAATGGAGTTAAACCAGATAAGTTTCTTTCTTCACCTTCAAACATAATTTTAGCTGAAGCTATAAGTTTACTATACTCTGAAGATAGTTTGTTTTCTAATTGTAAATCTTTTATTACCTCTTTAGAAAATGATTTTATATTATATTCTGCTATACTAAAAAATTGCTTTCCAAATTCTTTTTCTAATTCTAATCTGAATTTATTATTTACAATAACTTTATAAAATTCTGAGTTTATTTCGTTGTATAAAGGTTCATACTCATCCCAATACTCTCTTTCCTTACTATAGAATTCATCTTCAGTGTTTATACTATATCTTATGTTTGCTATAGTACTTACAGTACTTATATCATTTCTAATATTATTAATTTCATTAATAAGTTCTTTAACCTCTATTATGTTATTACTCTCATTTATTTTATCTATTAGACCCATTAATTTTTCTTTTATTTTTTCATAATTTGGTCTTTCGTACTTAAATTCATTAAATCCCATACATACACCCCCATTTGATAAGTAAATTCTACCATTTTAAAAATATTATGTAAATACCTTTTTTATTTTTTCTCTTTTATTACATATAAACATTGTTTTTAGTACATAAAAGAGTATAAGAACAAAGTTCTTATACTCTTCTGCTATCTAAGATAATTCAATATTATTAAGAATAACACCCCTGGTATACCAAGTATTCCAGCTATAAGAGCTGTTACTGCATTAATAGGTATTACTAATCCAAAGTTTCCGCCTACTAAATTTATTAACCACAATAATATACCACCAGCTATTCCGTTAATAATTAAGTTTATTAGTATTTTTAGTGGCCATGCAAATATTTTTCCAATTATAAATATTGCAACTATAGCTATTATAAAAAATATAATGTTTGGCATTTTCTATTCCCCCCTATAATATAATTATTAAAAGTATTTTAGTAATGATTAAAATAAAATTTCTTATTTTAATTTATTAATAATTTTCTCTATTAATAAATTTATTAGTCAATTAACTTTATATTACCACTTATTGCAATAATTTAACTCCTCTATCATACAATCAACACTCACTGTTATTCTGTTTTTTTTGGCTTGGGTTAGAAAATATACATATTTAGCTTTAGCTTCATCTTCTTTATGGATAGATATATCTATTAAATTTTTATCACTAACATTATTAAAGCAACTTCTAGCAACTTCAATTTCCGTTATTGAATCCTGTATTCCTTTTATTATTTCACATTGCTCAGGTGTATAAATATTCTTAGCTAGTATAATCTCTATTATCTTATTTCTATTCATAATAATACCTCCATTATATATACTTATATATATTTTTGACATATAATGGATAGTATATACTTGTTATTTAAAATGCAAATCATATAAAGAAAGACGAGTGAAAATATATCTGCTATCCTCACAAGTCTCCTGAATAAATCAATTATATTTCTTTTCTACCTTCTAGGGCTTTAGATAAAGTAACTTCATCTGCATATTCTAAATCTCCACCTACTGGAATTCCATGAGCTATTCTTGTAACTTTAACTCCAAAAGGCTTTAGTATTTTTGATATATACATGGCAGTAGCTTCACCTTCTATGTTAGGATTTGTTGCTACAATGATTTCCTTTAAATCATTATTGACCCTAGTTATCAATTCCTTTAACTTTATGTCATCTGGTCCCCTACCCTGCATTGGAGATATTGTGCCATGAAGTACATGATATACACCATTAAATTCTCTAACTTTTTCAATGGTCATTATATCTTTAGGTTGTTCGATTACACATATTGTACTTTTGTCTCTGTTAGGATTTGAGCATATAGCACATGGATCACTATCAGTAAAATTTCCACATATTGAACAATATTTTATTGTACCTCTTGCCTTTACTAGTGCATTAGCAAATTCTTCAACCTCTTCCTTAGGAAGATTTAAAACATGCAATGTAAGTCTTTGAGCAGTTTTACTTCCTATCCCAGGTAGTTTTCCAAATTCCTCAATCAGTTTTTCTATAGCTATAGGATAAAAATCCAAATTAGTCACCCCTACTAAAACATTCCTGGTATGTTAAGTCCACCAGTTAGTTTTCCCATAGATGAATTAGTTTCTTCTTCTGCTTTCTTTAAAGCTTCATTTACAGCTGTTAAAACTAAATCTTGTAACATTTCTACGTCATCTGGATCAACTACTTCTGGTTTAATTACTATATCTTTTAATTCTTTTTTACCAGATACTCTTACTGTTACAGCTCCACCACCAACAGATGCTTCAAACTCTTTAGTTTCTAGATCTTTCTGAGCTTCCTCCATTTGTTTTTGTAGTTTTTGTGCTTGCTTCATTAAGTTATTCATATTTCCACCCATTCCTGGAAATCCGCCTTTTGCCATTGTAATACCTCCTAAAAATTATATTTCATTATAACTAGTATATAATATTATATTATAATGTAACCACCACTTTATTAAAACCTTAAAATTTTATTCATCACATATTTCCACTAATGCCTCGGGAAATATATCTGATAACATTTTTTCTTTATTAATTTCGCTATTTGTATTATCATTTTCTATTTCATAAGTAACATGGACCTTTTCATTTAATACTTCTGAGAATATATCATTAATAGTCTTTCTATATTCCTCTCTTTCAAGTCTTTGTTTATGAAAATTATATTCCTTTGAAAAACCAACAGTAATAACTCCATTTTTGAATTTCTGAATTTTCCCCATCATTAAAGCTGTAGCTAATACTATGTTATTTCTTTGTTTAAGGATATTTTGAATATCTTTAAAAGATTTTCTAATAATTTCAACATTTAGCTTACTTTCTCCTGCTGATATTGGTAATTCTATATTTTCATTATTAAATTCTACTGGTTTATTTGTTTCAGTTTTAGTTTTAGTTAAAGTTGGATTTATTTCTGGTCTTATTTCCTTAACTTCTCTCACTGCACTTTGTACTGTAATATTTCCTGATGCAATTTTATCTTCTAATCTATTTAGTCTAGCTAATATAGTTTCCATAGAAGTATCATATTTTATCTTACACATCTTTATTATTGCTAGTTCTAAATATATTCTAGCCTGCTTTGTACCCTTAGAGCTATCCTCTGCTTCTTGAAGTATATTAATACATCTCATGATTTCTTCTACTCTGATTCTAGTACTTTGATTTTTTATACTTTCTATGTTTTCAATAGACATATCCAATACATCTTCTAAATTATTACTTACATTTATCATTAATAGATTTCTCATATGAGTAATTAAATCTCTAATTAACAAGTTAATATCTTTTCCATCCAATATTAATTTATTTACTACTCTTATGCATCCTTCTGTATCTCTATTTATAACATTATCTACTATAGCGACCATACTGTCATTAGTAGTTATTCCTAACATATCTACTAAATCCTCATATCTAACTACATTGTTTATTGATATAGCTTGATCTAATATGGATAAAGCATCTCTCATTGCTCCATCACACATCCTAGATAATAGCCTTAAGCTGCTTTCTTCAATATTTACTGATAATGAATCAGTTATTTGTTTTAATCTTAAAAATATATTTTCACTACTTATTCTCTTAAAATCAAACCTTTGACATCTTGACAATATTGTTATTGGAAGTTTTTGAGGATCTGTAGTTGCTAATATAAATATAACTCTACTTGGTGGTTCTTCTAAAGTCTTAAGAAATGCATTAACTGCACCAATGGATAGCATATGAACCTCATCTATGATAAATACCTTATATCTAGCTTCCTGTGGTGGATATTGAACATCATCTATTATATCCCGTATATTATCAACACTATTGTGAGATGCCGCATCTAATTCTGTTACATCTATAGCAGTACCTTGATTTATACTTTTACACATTTCACATTCATTACATGGTTCACCATCTATAGGATTTAAACAGTTTATTGCCTTTGCAAGTATCTTTGCTGTTGAGGTTTTACCTGTTCCTCTAGTTCCGCATAGTAAGTATGCATGAGCTATCCTATCGCTTTTTATGGCATTTTTAAGTGTTGTAGTTATATGTTGCTGTCCAACTACATCGCTAAACTTTTTAGGTCTCCATTCTCTATAAAGTGCTTTATACCCCATGTATCCTCACTCCTTACATTAAAATTTATAAGTAAATCAATATATAAACCTACAATATAACTTAATTACCGCCTATTATAATTTAAAATTATACTTATCCTATTTATTATAATACTTATCCTATCTATATTCTATATTCTTTACTAACTTATATTAAGTAATCAATTATATATATCTAGTTATTCTAAAAAAATTTCACTATTAGTTAAATCATTTAATTTATATTCTAAATAATTTGCTTAAAAAAGTATAAAAAAAAAGATGTCTTTAACATCTTAAATAAAAAATAAAGCCGTACACCTTGCTTCGATAATCAATTTATATGCGTTACCTATACAGTTAACTCAAACCAGGTTGATCCACGGCACATGGAAGGTCTCACTTATCGCTGCTTCCTTCCAGACCTGACGAGGTTCATGAGTTTCCATTGCGTGGGACCCAGCTATCAACGCCACTTATATAGGCCAGACCATACAAATTGATACCTCAGCAAGGAATTCAATCCTGCTGTAGCGGATTGCAGGTTACAGGGCACCGCTAACTCCCCATCTAGTACGACATGGCGGAGAGAAGGGGATTCGAACCCCTGATAGAGTTGCCCCTATACACGCTTTCCAGGCGTGCTCCTTCGACCTCTCGGACATCTCTCCATATCATGTATTCATTATTATACTATTTAAAATCATTACTTTCAAGTAAAATTTGTTTTAAAATTTATACCAATTATAGTATAATTTTTATTAAAGCTAATAATCTTTTCAATTTAAATTAATAATGTACATATATTTATCATAAAATATTATAAATGGAGGTAGTTGTTTATGATTAATTATGAAATTAAAGGTGGATCTATGCCAGTAGCTATCTGTTACCTAAATAGTGGAGATAAAATCGTCTCTGAATCAGGGGCTATGGGCTGGATGAGTGACAATATAATCATGGATTCTAACATGAAAGGTGGCCTATTTAAAAGTATTGGAAGATCTCTGTCCGGAGAAAGCTTATTTTTAAACACCTTTACTTGCTCAGGAAATGTAGGCAAAATAGCCTTTCCATGTTCTGTACCAGGTAGAATAATGGCTAAAGAACTTCAGCCTAATGAATCTATAATTTGTCAAAAAGGTGCTTTCATAGCAGCTGAAAATTCTGTAGGCCTTAATATTCATTTTAGAAAAAGGCTCTCTAGTGGTTTATTTGGTGGCGAGGGTTTTATTCTTCAAAGAATAACTGGTCCTGGAACAGTTCTTTTAGAATTTGATGGTCATGTTGAAGAACTTAACTTAAATCCTGGAGAAAGAATAAAAGTAGATACTGGTCATGTAGCTGCTTTTGAACCAAGCGTAAATTTTGATATAGAAATGGTTAAAGGACTTAAAAACATANNTGGTGGTGAAGGTTTATTTTTAACAACACTAACTGGCCCTGGGAAAGTATACCTACAAACTATGCCTCTTCAAAATTTAGCTGGTAAATTATCTTTTTATCTTAATACCGGTGGTACTAATATGAGAGATTAATTCTATAAAATTTGAAACTCATAGTAGTATATTTAAAATATCTACTTATAGTGTAAAATAAAAAAATTAAACCTTTTAGA
>DKGY01000106.1 GCA_002453475.1 Clostridium sp. UBA6758
TTTTTAATCTTTATTATTCATCTAATATTAGTAAAATCCATTTATTTATGACACCATGCACAGTTTCTCTTTAACTGAGTTTTTTATAAGTAAACTAACAGTCATTCCCAAAAGAATGTCTCTCTACTTGACTTATAAATAGATTATAGCTTTAAAAACTTAAATTTTCCTATGACATAAGTATATCGAATCCTTGGATTAATTCTATCTCAACACCATTAGGATCTTTTATGAATGCAAACTTTTCGCCACTTGGAACTTCTATTGGACCACGTATGAGCTCTACTCCTTTGTCCTTTCCTTCATTTAAAGTTCTTTCTAAATCTACAACTCCTATACCGATTGATACAATTGATTCTCTAATATCATCATCCTTGGAAGTGTTTTGATACTCAATCAATTCAATTAGTCCTGAATCTTCATCTTTCAAAAAAGCTATAGTCACCCCTTCCATAGGATTGAATCTTTTTATCTCTATAAATCCTAAAATTTCTTTATAAAACTTTTCTGACTTCTCTAAATCTGATACTGCTATTGTAACCATTTCTAAATTCATAAATACTACCTCACTTTATTAATTTTACATCTACTACGATATATTTATACTATCCTCTTTATTTATATATTTTATATTAATAGCCTTTATATAATATTACACTTTATTTACATAAAAATTCTACTATAATCTTTTAGTTATTCAAAGGAATTATTTTACATATCACTTGTTACACCCCTCTTATTTATGCATAACTTTACGTCTTAATGTAATCTTAATATCATAGCAAAAGTTATAACGTCATGCTGATTTTTATTATGATATACTTAAAATTATAAGAAATTTTATTTTATAGAGGGAGGTGGATTTTAATGAATACAAATCAAACTGACTCCGATTCCCTAATTGAGCAGCTTTCCTCCATACCAAAAGGGAAGAGGCGAGGAAAGCTTAGAATATATTTAGGTTATGCTGCAGGAGTGGGCAAAACCTGTGCCATGCTAAATGATGCACATGAGGCGCAAAAAGATGGAATTGATGTGGTTGCAGGCTATATTGAGCCACATGCTCGACCAGAGACCGCAGCTCTATTGGATGGACTGGAACTTTTGAAGCCTCTGGAAATATCACATAAATGTTTGCTTTTAAAGGAATTTGATCTAGACCGTGCCATACGACGAAGACCTGGTCTTATTTTAGTGGATGAACTGGCTCATACCAANNGGATGTCGCCATAAAAAAAGATACCAAGATGTGGAAGAGCTTCTTCGAGCTGGAGTTGATGTATATACTACAATTAATGTTCAACATATTGAAAGTTTGAATGATGTTGTAGCATCTATTACCGGTATTTCTGTTCGAGAACGGATTCCTGATAGCGTATTTGACAGTACTGATCAGGTTGAACTAGTTGATATTGAACCGGATGATTTAATTGACCGGCTTAATAAGGGGAAAATATATAGAGAAGAACAGGCACAAAGAGCTCTTTCAAATTTCTTTACTAAAGAAAAACTGGTTGCACTGCGTGAAATCGCCCTGCGACGAACTGCGGACCGAGTCAACAGGTCTGCAGTACAGAATAAAGAACCGTTCAGCAAAAGTGAATATTATACCAATGAACATATTTTGATTTGTCTTTCGTCTTCTCCTTCAAATTCAAAAGTTATCCGTACAGCAGCCAGAATGGCTAATGCTTTTCACGGTGCATTTACAGCATTGTTTGTGGAAACTCCTGGATCAAAGGAATTGACAGATAAAAACAAAGCTCAGTTGAGAGCAAATTTAAGGCTTGCAGAACAGCTTGGCGCACAAATAACAACTGTATACGGTGATGATGTTTCAGGTCAAATTGCTGAATATGCGAAAACAAGCAGAGTTTCAAAAATCGTGGTGGGACGCTCCAACAACAAGAGAGGACTTTTTTCAAAATCCTATTTTGTAGATAAGTTAACACTTCTAGCTCCTAATCTTGATATTTATATTATTCCTGACACTTCGAAATCTTTTTCTGTAAAGCGCTCCAAATATTTACATTCTCCTGAGATTTCACTGGCCGACACTGCCAAATCAGTAGGCATTTTAATTATTTCAACATTAATCGGATTTTGGTTTAATTTTTTAGGTTTTAGTGAAGTGAATATTATTACTGTTTATATTCTGGGTGTACTACTAACTGCTATTGCCACCAATGGGAAGATATATAGCTTGGTATCATCGGTTTTTAGCGTGTTAGTTTTCAACTTTTTCTTTACTGAACCCCGTTTCTCTTTGCAAGCGTATAACCCAGGCTATCCAGTAACCTTCTTGGTTATGTTTTTAGCGTCCTTCATCACTAGTTCGCTGACAAAACAGATAAAAGAGCAAGCTAGACAGTCTGCGCAGAAAGCTTACCGCACCGAGGTGCTTTTAGAAACCAGTCGAAAATTGCAGATGGCAAAAGATGAATCTGAAATTTTGAGTGAAACTGCAAATCAGATGGTAAAACTACTGGATAGAACTGTGATTTTTTATTCAGTGCAACAGGATATGTTGTCGGAACCCCTTGTTTTTTCAAAAGAGGAAACAACAGCGGAAATACAGGATTATATTAGTTCAGATGAGCAGGCTGTGGCACTATGGACATATAAAAACAATAAGAGAGCCGGTGCTACAACTAATACCCTTTCAAAAGCAAAATGCCTGTATCTAGCGGTTCGGGGAGGAGATACGGTATTTGCTGTAGCCGCTATTGTTATGGATCGTAAAGCTCCCCTGGAAGCCTTTGAAAAAAATCTGATGATTGCCATACTGGGTGATTGTGCGTTGGTTCTTGAAAAAGAGCAGCTTAATGAAAAACAAAAACAGATTTCCACGCAGATACAGCAGGAACAGCTTAGGGCTAATCTTCTTCGCGCTATTTCTCATGATTTACGTACCCCTCTTACCAGTATTTCTGGAAATGCAGGCATTCTAATGGGAAATTCCGCTGTATTAAGCGAAATGCAGAAAAAAGGCCTTTACACTGACATATATGATGACTCCATGTGGCTTATTAACTTAGTGGAAAATCTGCTTTCTATAACTCGAATTGATAATGGGACAGTGAATTTAAATATGCAGCCGGAGCTTATGGAGGAAGTAATTGCAGAAGCATTGCTTCATATTAATCGGAACAGTGTGGAACATCATATTGAAACCATATTGGATGATGAACTCCTTATGGCAAAAATGGATTCCCGACTTATTATTCAAGTCTTAATCAATATTGTTGATAATGCAATTAAATATACACCCTATGGATCCCATATCATAATTTCGGCAAAACATGAAGAACAGATGGTGCTTGTAGAAATTTCTGACGATGGACCTGGTATAACAGATGAGGCAAAAGCCAGGTTGTTTGATATGTTCTATACGGCTGATAATGTCCGTGGAGATGGAAGGAGAGGATTAGGTCTAGGACTTTCATTATGTAAATCCATGATTACGGCCCATGGTGGTACCATCTATTTAAAAGATAATGTTCCGCATGGTACAGTATTTTGCTTTACCCTGCAAGCAGAGGAGGTAAATTTTTATGAATAAACCCTTAATCCTTGTAGTAGAGGATGACAAAGCAATTCGCAAGCTGATTACTACAACCCTAGAAACACAACGATACCAGTATCATACAGCTGAAACAGGTGAAGCTTCGATTTTAGAGGCCGTTTCCAAACAGCCAGACATTATGATTCTGGATTTAGGGCTTCCGGATATGGATGGCGTGGATATTATTAAAAAGGTTCGAGCATGGTCAAACATTCCAATTATAGTGGTCAGCGCACGTAGTGAAGACCGTGATAAAATCGACGCACTAGATGCAGGTGCTGACGATTATTTGACGAAACCTTTCAGCGTAGATGAACTGTTGGCAAGGCTTCGGGTTAGTCTGAGAAGAGTTCGCTATGACAGTGAAAAGCTGTTGAAAGATGCATCCACATTCACTAATGGTAATTTGAAAATTGATTATGCAGCGGGCTGCGTGTGGTTAGAAGAAGAAGAAATACACCTGACTCCAATGGAATATAAGCTTTTATGTCTGCTGGCAAAGAATGTAGGTAAAGTCCTGACACATAATCATATTCTCCATGAAATCTGGGGTAATTATACTAACGACATTCCTGCCCTCCGTGTTTTTATGGCAACCCTTCGAAAGAAAATAGAAAGAACACCATCCCATCCAAAGTACATTCAAACCCATATTGGAGTTGGCTATCGAATGCTTCGAGTTGGAGATGACAGCAAAGTTCTTTAATGCATTTTCCTAAATTTCATTTAAAACAGTAATTACAAATAATAATCCATGCTTTTCTTTATAAAAGCATGGATTATTTTATTTTTCTCAAATTTTATCTATATAATAACCCCTTAAAGATTATCTTAATGCATTCTTAATTCGCCCATTAAAACGTTAATCCATAACTAATAACATAAGTGATAAACTGAATTAGTAGTTAAAATATGAGGAGGATTTTTGCATGGACTTTTTGATGATTGGTATTTTAACAATAAGTTTTTTGTTAGTCAAACTGTTGGCTGATTGGTGTGGACGACAGATTGAAAGATCATAGAGGAGGATCATTTATTATGCTATTTCTTGGAATTCTAATTTTAGCATTGGGAGCGTACTTGCTATACGCCTTGGTAAATCCCGAAAAATTTTAGCAGGAAAGTGGAGGAGAAATTATGATGCAAATTATTTTGACTTTGGCAATCTTTGTTGCCCTTGTCATCCCTATGGGAAAATACTTATATCATATTGCATCCGGAAATCATACCTTTTTCGATCCGGTATTTGACCGGGTGGACGGCGTAGTTTACCGTGTGTGTGGTATCGACAGAAAAGAAATGAACTGGAAGCAGTATGCCATGGCACTGCTTGGAACTAACGTTATCATGGTGTTAGCGGCATACCTGATCCTAAGGATTCAGGCACTTCCTATTTTTAATCCTAACGGAATCGGTGCAATGGAGCCGAGCCTTTCTTTTAACACCATTATCAGCTTTATGACGAATACCAATCTTCAGCACTATTCTGGAGAATCCGGACTTTCGTATTTAAGTCAGATGCTGGTAATTACATTTATGATGTTTACTTCTGCGGCTACAGGATTTTCAGCTTGCATGGCCTTTATACGTGGTTTAGCTGGAAAAACAAAGACCATGGGTAATTTTTATGTGGATCTGATCCGTATTATCACCCGTGTTTTATTGCCGGTTTCTATACTGGTTGGACTTATTCTTGTTTCACAGGGAGTTCCGCAAAACTTATCGGCAAATGTGACCATTCAAACAATAGAGGGAAAATTTCAGGACNNGTCCATGGGACCAATAGCCTCTCTGGAAAGCATTAAGCATTTGGGAACAAATGGAGGTGGATTTCTTGGAGCAAACTCATCCACACCTCTTGAAAATCCCACTATAATTTCAAATATTGTAGAGATGATTTCCATGATGATTCTTCCTGGTTCATGTGTTGTGGCATTTGGTCATATGGTTCACAATGGTAAAAAGGAAAAAAAGGGCGAGAAAGTGAAGAAAATTATTTTTGGCAGAGAAGGAAGAACCATTTTTGCGGTTATGTCCATCATCTTTATGATAGGACTTGTTATTTGCTTCATATCTGAGAGTGCTGGAAATCCTATACTGGAGCAAGTTGGATTAAGCCAAAGCATGGGAAGTATGGAAGGCAAAGAAGTGCGTTTTGGCATAGCACAATCATCACTTTTCACAACGGTGACAACTGCCTTCACAACAGGCTCAGTAAATAATATGCATGACACACTGACACCTATGGGTGGGTTTGTTCCATTGCTATTTATGATGCTAAATGTTGTATTTGGTGGTAAAGGCGTAGGTCTTATGAATATGGTCCTTTATGCTATTCTTGCTGTATTCATCTGCGGACTGATGATAGGCCGTACACCGGAATATCTGGGAAAAAAAATCGAAGGAAAGGAAATGAAGCTCACTGCCCTTGGCATTATCATTCATCCTTTGCTGATTTTGACTTTCACTGCATTGGCTGTTGCCGTTCCAGCGGGTCTGGAAGGAATCACTAACCAAGGATTCCATGGTCTGACACAGATCACCTATGAGTATGCATCTTCTGCAGCCAATAACGGCTCAGGATTTGAGGGACTAGCCGACAACACCTATTTCTGGAATATGACCACAGGAATTGTCATGTTTTTCGGACGATATTTGTCCATTATGATTCAGCTTGCAATTGCCAGTTCATTGATGCTCAAACGTCAGGTTAGTGAGTCTGTGGGTACATTGAAAACAGACACAGGAACCTTTACCATAGCTCTGCTTATGGTAGTACTGATTTTTGCTGCACTCACATTTTTCCCAGTGTTGGCACTTGGTCCCATTGCAGAGCATTTGACTTTGTGGAATTAAGGAGGATACTTTCATGAGTAAAGATACAAAAACAAAGTTTATTACAGGAGATATTCTTAAATCCTCCATTGTTGGAGCCTTTAAGAAACTCAATCCTAAGTACATGATGAAAAATCCCGTCATGTTTGTTGTAGAAGTGGGTTTTGTGGTAACGCTTCTCCTTTCATTCTTCCCGAATATGTTGGGGAATGAGGAGAACAACCTGGGATTATATAACCTAATTGTATCCGTCATACTGTTCGTTACAGTCCTCTTTGCAAACTTTGCTGAAGCAGTTGCAGAAGGCCGAGGCAAGGCGCAGGCCCAAAGCCTGAAAAAGACTCAGAAGGACATGCAGGCCTGTGTCCTCAGTGATGACGGAATCGAAAGTAAAGTTAATGCCAATATGTTGAAAAAAGGTGATATTGTTTTAGTAAAAGCTGGAGAACTTATTCCAAATGATGGTGAAGTCGTGGATGGAATTGCCTCTGTGGATGAATCGGCTATCACTGGGGAGTCTGCTCCAGTGTTAAAGGAAAGCGGCGGAGATTTTGCATCGGTGACCGGCGGTACCACAGTGGTAAGTGACTGGCTTAAAATACAGATAACCTCACAACCAGGTGAATCTTTCATTGATAGAATGATTGCAATGGTAGAGGGTGCATCCCGAAAAAAAACTCCCAATGAGATTGCTCTAAATACTCTACTGGGNNTTTTCTCATTGTAATTGTCACTCTTTACCCCATAGCTATGTACAGTGGAGTGCGAATCCCCGTTTCCACACTGGTAGCGTTGACCGTATGCCTAATTCCTACAACAATCGGTGGTCTGCTGTCTGCTATTGGTATCGCTGGAATGGACCGTGTCACAAGGTTTAATGTCATTGCTATGTCAGGTAAAGCAGTAGAAGCCTGTGGTGATGTAGATACTATGATTTTGGATAAGACCGGTACCATTACTTATGGAAACCGTATGGCGTCAAAATTCATACCAGTAGGGAATGTTAAAGAACATGAGTTGATTCATTACTCTGTCACCAGCTCTTTGAAAGACAATACCCCCGAGGGAAAATCCGTTGTAGAACTTGGTGAGCAGCTTAGTGGAGTACATCAAAAAGAGATACCTGGTATGGAATTCATGGAATTTACCGCACAAACACGTATGAGCGGTGTGAAGCTCCCCAACGGTACAGTAATACGTAAAGGTGCTTATGAGGCCGTTCAAAAATATGTACAGGAGTTAGGTGGCTCCATCCCAAAAGATTTAGGGTCAAAGGTAAACGGAGTATCCAAGCTCGGTGGCACTCCACTAGTAGTTTGCGTAGATAATAGGATTTTAGGAGTAATTTATTTAAAAGATACCATAAAATCTGGGTTGGTAGAGCGTTTCGAAAGACTTAGAGCCATTGGTATCAAAACCGTGATGTGTACCGGTGATAACCCATTGACTGCAGCCACCATTGCACAGGAAGCTGGTGTAGACAGCTTTATTGCGGAATGCAAGCCAGAAGATAAAATTGACGCCATTAAAGCTGAGCAGGCTGATGGTAAGGTTGTTGCTATGACCGGAGACGGCACCAATGACGCTCCTGCACTGGCACAAGCCGATGTTGGCATCGCCATGAACAGTGGAACCTCTGCTGCAAAAGAAGCAGCAAACATGGTAGATTTGGATTCAGATCCTACAAAGATATTAGATGTTGTGGAAATAGGAAAACAGCTTTTGATAACACGTGGTTCACTGACCACATTTAGTATTGCTAACGATGTGGCTAAGTATTTTGCCATTATACCAGCTATGTTCATGGCGGTTATTCCACAAATGAAAATACTGAACATAATGGCATTGTCCACACCTAACAGCGCCATTTTGTCTGCTTTGATTTTCAATGCCATTATCATTCCTTGTCTCATTCCCCTTGCTATGAATGGTATTAAGTACAAGCCACAACGCTCAGAAAAAATGCTCACACGTAATATGATCATTTATGGTTTGGGTGGAATAGTCACACCCTTTGTAGGTATCAAGTTTATTGATCTTATAATCACACCGCTGCTAGCGGTTTTAGGCATATAAAAAATGTTAATATGGATAGCATTTAGAGAATGTCAGCATTTTGACAAGCTCCATGCTTGGGATCTATATGGTTAAAAACAGACTAATACCAATATTTTAACTAATCATTATCCCATCGCTGATACTTTTAGATTTAGAATAGGAGGTTATTAAATGAGTACATTTTTAAAGGGAATAAAGAAGCCACTTATGGTTACACTGTCGCTGCTTTTAATATGTGGTATGGCATATCCTTTGCTTTTTACAGGGCTCAGCCAGTTGATTTTTCCAAATCAATCCAACGGAAGTATGGTTATAATTGATGGAAAGGCAGTAGGCTCACAGCTAGTGGGTCAGGACTTTACAGATACTAGATTTATGAAAAGCCGTCCATCTGCGGTGAATTATAATACCTACACCCAGGAGGATAAAGAAAATGGCAGTTACACAGGGATTAGCTCTGGATCAAACGATATGGGGCCCACTAATCCTGAGTTGGCTAAACGTGTAAAGGAGGATATGGCTACTTTCTTAAATGCAAACCCTTCTGTAAAACAGGAGAACATTCCTACGGATTTATTGACAGCCTCAGGCTCTGGTCTTGACCCTCATATCAGTGCTGCATCTGCTGCTATTCAAATACCAGCTCTTGTTGAGAATACCGGATTGTCAGAGGATGAACTGAAGAATATAGTAAAAGAGAACACTAACGGAAAAGTTCTTGGAATTTTCGGGGAAGAAACCGTTAATGTATTGAATGTAAACCTTGAAATTGCAAAGGAGTTAGGGCTACTCAATTAGAGTAACCCTAACATTAAATATTAACTAAAAGTCCTATTGGGCATATTGCCAATAAGACTTATAGTTTCATGAATCATATAATATAATTTGTTAAATTGAAAATTACTTTATCTAAATCAATACATATAGTATTTTTTAATGAATAGAAAAGTTATTAAAAACACTTACTAAAATACATTATACATTGCATTTTTATGTGTGAACTTCTCCATTATTAAAATCAATAGCTTCATCTAACGAATTTTCAACTTCATTTTCATTATCACAGTTAAATAAAGACTTTCTAAATAGTAATATAGTAATAATTAAAATTAATGAAGAGATTAATATGCATATTGAGGCACTAAATTTATCATACATATACCCAAAAATCATTTGTCCAAAAGGTATAGCTGCCATACAGACTGCACTCATCACTGATACAACTCTACCCATAAAATTTAATGGAACTTGTTCTTGGACTATTGTATTTACAATTATATTTCCAAGTGTTGTGATGAGTCCTATAAAGAAAGTTATTACTATTATACTGACATATGGTATAAAATTATTATCAAATAAATTTAAATAGAAATTTGAAGGCACTATGCTTAGTATTCCAAGTAAACTCCCACTAAACAATATAATATAGAAATAAATTTTTCCATTTTTAAATTTATTATATATAGAACTACAAATAAATGGAGCTATCAACATTGATACTACTAATATAGATTCCATAAGTCCATATTGAAAATCTGATACCATTAATATTTGTTTAGAAATATAAGTTAATCCAATACTAAATACAGGATTATATGCAAAATCAATTACTAGGCACAGTAATATAATGTTTAAAATCAATTTTTTGTTTTTTATAAAAATAATACCATCTTTAAAATCATCTACAAAACTACTCATAGATATATTTTGTGGTGTAGAATTTATTTTAGGAACTCTTATAAATGATTCACTTATACCAGATAATATAAAACTGATACTATTTATAATAAGTATTACATAAAGTCCATAAGAACCCATTAAAATTCCTGCTATTGCTGGAGACATTAAATTTCCTAAATCCATAATGAAAGAGCTTAATCCATTTCCATCAACTAATTCTTCTTTTTTTATGATGGATGGTAAAATACTACTAGTTACTGGTTGAAAAATTACACCTATTAAAGATAACGTAATTGAAAGAATATAGATATGTATCATATCTAATCCTCCGGTAATTCTATATATAAGTACAAATATACCTATAATTATTCCACTTAGTATATCTAATCCAACCATCATCTTCTTTTTATCAAACCAATCTGCAAAAACCCCTGCGATAGGTCCTAAAATTAGTTTAGGAATTATTGTTATGGCTAAAACAGAAGCAAATTTAGTAGCCGATCCGGTAATACTTAAAACGTATAAAGATAATGCAAAACCTTGCATTTGACTACCTATAGATGAAACTAGTTTTCCAAAAATCAATAAGGAAAAGTCTCGTTGCTTTACTAAATACATTTTCATATTATATTACCCTCCATTAATTTATCATTTTTTAAATCACTATAATAATGCATCCTTATAACTTCATCTAAACTCATACCATCTGACCTATTACAAGGATTTTTATCTGATTTTCTATACCTACCATATTTACATCCACCTAGGCACATTGGCAGTTTTATGCACTCAGTACAGTTTTGGTTATCTATAGGAGATATATTCTGAAAAGCATAATAGATTGCTTTATTAACATTAAGCTCTCCTTCATTAGTAATTTTTCCAAAATAGAAATTATTCTCTGCTGCTATAGAGCAACATGTTAATTTACCATCAGGTTGAATCGTAATTGAATTTTTCATAGTCCCTTCACACCTTGAATAATTATTTACTGTATCATAATAAATAAAACCCTTATCTATAGCCATTTTGTATAAATTATTCAAAGTTGTTTTACCATTATTTTGAAAAAGATTTATCATATTCAAAATGATCATCTTTCTCTTATCAGTAGGTATAATTTCAAGTAATGATTCTACTCCGTAATAATTTTCTTCATCTACATTGAGTCTTAATATAACCAGCACATTTTTATCAAGTATTTTTAGTAAGTTTTCTTTAATTTTTTTAAAGGTCCCCATACCATTAGCAAGAGGTCTCTTTTTATCATGATAGGACTCATAACCATCCAATGTAATTTGAATCTTTTTTATACACAATTCTTCAAGCATATTTATTGAATCATTAGAGAATAAATATCCGTTTGTAGTCATTTTAGCCTCATATTTACATCCATTACGTGAACATATATCTTTAAATTTACTAGTTAATTCACATATTTTCTTAAATTCCAACATAGGCTCTCCCCCAAACCAACATAAAATCAATTTGGAAATTCTCTTTGTAATTTTTTCAACTAATTCTAATATTGCTTCCATGGTATCTGTTTTAAATTCAACTTTTTTATGCTCTTCATAGCAGTAAGTACATCTAAAATTGCAATCTAAAGTGGGCTGAATCACTAGATAAAAACATTCTTCTTGAAAAGTACTTTTATTTATTAAAAATTGTACTTGTTGTATCTCATCAAATTCATCTTGAATAATGATGTTTTTTCCTATTAAATTTTTTAAAATATTTACTTCCTGCAATGAGTACTCTGCTTTATCTAAATTTGTCATTAAATTATTAATTAGATTTTCTTTTTCAGATGTATATGATATATACTTTCTAGTTAATGTATTATATAAAATATTTATATCATTATACTTAACGTTAATATTATATTTAGATAATTTCATTTCCTATCTCCTCATATAATTGATTTTATAATATATATATTTATGTA
>DKGY01000017.1 GCA_002453475.1 Clostridium sp. UBA6758
TTAATAGTCAACACCTTTTATTTATGAAATTTTTTCCTATAGCCTTTATAATAACTGATAATCTTTACTTATACTTTTAATCAGGCTCTTATCAGATTTTATCTCTAATATACTTTTGTTACTATCTACTAAAATATTTATTTTACATCCTGGGTTTTTAAATCTAAATAATTTAAGCATATTGAATGATATNNTATTGCTGATATTTTTAATATGAATATCTATAGGATAAATTTTTTCAATATATAAAAGTAAGCTTTCGAAAGAAAAATAAATTCTATTCTCTTCGTCAAAGTGGTTTAAATTATCTTCAATTCTTATATCTTTATTTATTAATAATACCTTTGGCTGTATTCTTAGCAAATCTTTTAGAATAAACTCATCTAAACCCATTAGATGCTCAACTGAATACCTCTGCATAATTTTCTCCGTTATGCATGCTATACAAAAATATTTAATCTCATTTACAGGATAACACTCTACAATTACACTGCTCTTTTTAATATCTTTCTCATTAACTTTATCTACCCTATAAGAATTTGTTTTTGGCTTTTTACTATTACAAATAATGCTTTTGTAATATTCTGTAACTTTCTCATTTGGACGTATGTTTAATTCTTCCCTTAAAATATACTCACATTTCTCATATTCCTTCAAAGCAGATTGTATATTGTTAGTTTGTATATGTAATTTCATTAACTCCAAATAAATATCTTCTCTATACGGATTGATTTTTAACACTTCATTTAATACTAAAATAGACTCACTATACATACTGCTTTCTGAATATAGGTTAGCTAATGTAAATAGCAATGTGCTATAACTCTCCTGATATTTTTCTCTCTCATAAAAAATCCAGTCATTAAAGTCAGGACAATTCTTCAAATAAAACCCTTGAAGAAATTCACCACTATAAATATCCTTGCATTTCTCTAAAGCTAATATAGGATTTTCTTCATCAATAAAATTTTCCATTATAAAATTGAAATGTAGAACATCTATATAATAATCAAAGTCTGGATTTATCATACAACTATCCTTTGAACTAATAAATAAGTCACAATCCCCACGATTAAATATTTTACGCAGTACCCAAAGACTATACCTTAGATTATACCTTGCATTCTCAATAGTAGTATTATTCCAAAAAAATGTACAAAGTCTATCTCTAGTAAACTTTTTACCTTTGTTAGTGCATAAAAAGCAAAGCAATGCTATAGCCTTGTTACTAAGCTTATCTGTTACACTTACACCATCTACTTCGATATCTACTTCACCTAAAAGACATATATGAACTCTACTCAATATCTATCACCTACTAACTAATAAGTATCCGGTCTAAGTCGGTTTTCATATAGTATATTTCCTTCTTTAATAGTTGCCACAACAGCTATATCTTTAATTTCCTTGGAATCTATGGTAAGAGGATTTTCATTTAATATAACTAAATCAGCATACTTTCCTACTTCTATAGACCCTTTTTTATCCTCTTCAAAAACAGCATAGGCGCTATTAATAGTGAAAATTTTAATAGCTTCTAACACAGTAATTCTCTCATTTTCATTAGGATGATTTACTGCGGAGTAAATACCTAGTAATGGATTAATAGGAGTTACATCACTGTCAGAGCCTCCACAAACTATAAGGTCATTATAAATCATAGATTTATATGGATTTGTTTTACTGGTTCGCTCCTCCCCCAATCGCTTATCGTACATCTTACCTTTTCCTCCCCAGAAATATTCATAGGTAGGTTGAACAGATGCAATCAATCCTAACTTTTTTGCACGATTAATATGTTCTTTAGATGGAAGTTCAAAATGCTCTATTCGATGACGAAGATTTCTATTTGGATATATACTATTTGCAAATTCATGGGCAGTAATTATTTGCTCGATAGCTAATTCACCTATAGCATGAGTACCTAACTGAATATTATTTTCATAACATTTTAATACAAAAGCATTTAATTCTTCTTGTGTATAATATAATATCCCTGATTTAGTAGTATCATCCTTATAAGGTTCACATAACGCTGCTGTTCTTGAACCAAAAGATCCATCTAAAAAAATACTTCCACCAATTCTATTTAAATTTTTCTCCATCACCTTATCTATATTAATAGTTTGATAAAATAATATAACATCTATTGGATAATCATCCTTTGTATCATAAATAAACTCCGCATCCTTATCATGGAAAGTATATCCACCCTCCATTGCATTAATTGTAGTTACCCCTGTAGCAATAGCACATTTTAGAGTATTATTTACAGCAGAGAATCGTACTTTATTACTAATACTTTCTAATATTTGCTTTCTAACTAATGCATTAGCAGTATGAGTAAGGACACCAGTGGGCACATTAGCTTTATTCTTAACCACCCCTTTAAGGTTTAGAGGTATAGTAAATTTGTGTAATGCTAAAGAATTTAAAATACTAGTATGATACTCTTTTCTATTTATCCAAACTGGATGATCTGGAGAAACGTTATCAATTTCATATCTTGTTGGAAGTCGCTTTTCTTTAAGTTTAGTTTCATCTAACCCTGCCGCTCTAACTAATGTATCCTTTGGCGTAGTATCACAATACCTCTTAATAAGTTTAAAAATTTCATCAAAACTTGTGGCATTACTTAAATCTACACCAATAGAGTTCAATCCTGTTTGCACAAGATGAACATGGCTATCATAAAATCCTGGAAGTACAGTCTTTCCTTTTAAATCAATTAGCTCTGTATTATTATCTGCTATATGTAAGTAATCATCTTCAAATCCCATTTGTGTTATTATTCTATTTTTAATTGCAATCCACTGAAAGGATTGCCTCTCTGAAAAAGTTATTATGTTTCCATTATATAAAATTAAGTCAGCCATATTAACAACCTCGAATTCTCATTATATACTACATTATAACATTTATAATTTTATTAATATATATTTAAAAGAGGCCGTTAAAACATTTTCATGAAACTTCTAACATAGCCTCTTTCTAAAAAAACTTAATAATAATCTACAAAATTCTAATTACATAGAATGTTACTTAAATAATTGTAAATAGATAAAGCGGTGTCTATTACAGTATCTATCTTCACATATTCATTGCACGTATGATAGTTACCTCCATCTGGACCAAATATTATGGTTGGAACCTTTAATCTTGAGCCTATATAATTAAAATCTCCTATACTTTTAAAATAGTCAATAGTGCACTTTCGCCTAGAAACCTCCTCCACACTTTCTATGAATTTCCCAACATATGGATTATTTTCATCAATAGTATATGGAAGAAAACCCTTAGTTTCTTCATTTGGATATTCTCTTAAGGAATATTCAACCTTAGAACTAATACCAGCTCTTTCTACAGCATTAAATAGCTCTTTCTTAACGTAATCTGCATCCTCACCATTAACCACATGTCTAAACACTGTAAAAGATGCTTCATCTGGTACACTACATGCTTCATTCTTACTATTACATCCTAAAATACATATTGAACCCTTACCTAATTTTTCATCTTCAATAAGTGCTGACTTTTCGAGCTCTATCATTAATTTTGCACAGTCAACCAATGCATTTATTCCTCTTTCGGGATTTGCTGCATGAGACGATTTCCCCTTTAGAGTTACAATATAATTAAATCCACCTCTTGCTCCTAAACAAATGCAAGGAAAAGGTTTTGTACAAAATCCACTACTAGGTTCCGTCACTATAGCCACATCAATATTGTCTGCAATGCCATCTCTTATAATGGCATCTGTACCTAAACCATATGGACCTTCTTCATCAGAAACAATAGAATAAACAATTTCTCCACTAAAGTCATTGTTAAGTGACTTGAAAGCTTCAAGGGCGAGCATTATAGCTACTACGCCAGATTTCATATCCAAAGCTCCTAATCCATAAAGCTTATCCTCTTTAACTGTAGCCTTAAATGGATCTGTATCCCATCCGTTGCACTGATTTACAGTATCTACATGTCCATTAAAATAGATTTTAGGCCCATGTTTTTTCCCTTTAAGAGTACCTATAACATTTAACCCCTGGAATTGAGTAATTTTCTTTTCTTCATAGTGATGAAATTCTGGATTTAGGTTATGCTCATTTAGCCATGTATAAACAGTATCCATAATTTCCCTTTCATAGAAATAAGGACTCGGAATATTAACAAGTGTTTTTAAAAGACACGTAACACTTTCTTTATTTATATAATCTATTACTGTTTTTCTCATAAGTATATCCCTCTTAACTATACAGATTTATTTTCATAAGTACTTAAAGATTTTATATCTCCTTCTTTAAATACAAACTTATCAGTATAAGCATATATAATTGTAATTAAAGGACATAGTAACGCTAAGAATACATAAGGTATATATTCAAGCGTAGAAACCCCTAAAACCCCTGAAAAATATACTCCACACAACCCCCATGGAACTAATGGTGAAGTTACCGTTGCGGAATCTTCACAAGTCCTCGAACAAACTTGAGGAAGAATTTTAAGTTTTTTATAAGCAGGCACAAGCATTCTACCCGGTATTATTAGTGCTATATATTGACTTGCAGAGAATAAATTAACTGCAATAGATGAAATAACGTGTGTAGTAATTAATCCTCCCTGTTTACTAACTAACCCTGACATTTTTTCTAATAAGACCTCTAGAACCTTAGTCTTTTCTAGTAATCCACCGAAACTTATTCCTATAAATCCAAGAGATATTGTCCACATCATACTTTGAAGCCCTCCGCGGCTTAAAAGATTATCTATCTCTGCAATTCCAGTACTAGAAACAAATCCATCATTCATGAATCCAAGCATTTCCCCAAGTCCAAATCCCTGAAATAATACAGCAAATATTAATCCTACTATAGATGCTATAACCATTACTGCAAGTCCTGAAACTTTTTTAACTGCCAGAACAACTACTATAATTGGTGGAATTAACATAAATGGATTTAATGTAAAATTGTTTGCCAATCCGCTAAGTATAACATTTATTTGTGAAGCATCTATAGCATCAGCTTTAAATTGAAATCCTATGACTGCATAAAGCACTAAGGATATTATAAAAGCTGGTCCTGTGGTATAGCACATAGATTTAACATGATCAAAAAGGTTAGCTTCTGCTACTCCAGCTGCTAAGTTAGTAGAATCTGATAATGGAGACATTTTATCACCAAAAATAGCCCCTGAAATTACTGCACCTGCTGTTAGTGCTGGTGGAATTCCTAATCCCATTCCTATTCCCATAAAAGCAACTCCAAAGGTAGCTCCTGTAGTATAACTACTTCCTGTTGAAACTGACGCTATAGAACAAACTAGTGCTGATGTAACTAAAAAGAACGATGGTGATATCATTTTTAATCCATAATATATAAGTGTTGGTATAGTTCCAGCTGCAATCCATGTAGCAATAAGAACTCCTACAAGCATAAGTATAAGCATTGGTACTAATGCAATATTACATCCATAAACAATA
The DNA here is from genome assembly GCA_002453475.1 of Clostridium sp. UBA6758. Lineage (GTDB taxonomy): Bacteria > Bacillota > Clostridia > Clostridiales > Clostridiaceae > Clostridium_J > Clostridium_J subterminale. The sequence goes on from DKGY01000017.1 coordinate 5,480, forward strand.
CCATCTTCAATGTCTTTCCATGTAAACCCAGACATTAATGCTACTACTGCAGCAACAGTTGTTACTATGATGAGCGTAATATGGGTAGCATAGTTTTGTTTAAAAACAAAAATTTGTAAAGACATTGCAATACACAAAAAAAGAATTATAAATATTGCTGCTCCAAAGCTAGGCCTTTTTTCCTGAGCACTGTTATTCGTTTTCATTGTTTTCATATCCCCCTTGATTTATATAATAATTATCTTAATATCATCTTAACTTTTCTATGTTTATTTTACTGTTTGATATAATGTTTTATAAACAAATAAATTTTCTTAATTTATTAAGTTAATTTTCTTTTTATAATAAATTATTGTATTTATAAGTCTATTGTTGGTTTTTCTGTTGTTATTATATTTTACATAAAATAAACAATTCCACCTAAAAGATAACATTGAGTAATCTTT
>DKGY01000062.1:0-2835 GCA_002453475.1 Clostridium sp. UBA6758
GGTTGCATCAATTAAAAATTAATATTAGATTCCTTAGTCTTGATATAGAAGTTAAAAGCAAAGAAAAAAAGTGCCCCATCCTGCAAAGAATAACACTTTTTCTTAATTAGTCTTTTTCCGCTGCAAACATTTCTGCATAAATACCTTGTTTTTTAATCAAACTCTCATGATTACCGCACTCCATTATAGTTCCACTTGAAATAACAATGATTTTATCGAATCGCTTAACTAAATTTGCTTTATGTGATACTAATATACATGGAATTGATTTTTTTAAGAGATTATCAATTATTTTAGTTTCTGATAAAGAGTCAAGCTGTTTTGTAGAATTTACAGCAAATATTTCATTTATCTTTTAAACTGTATCTTAACAACAGTCATCTGTATAAATGTACTCATAACCCCATTCAAAGGTGAGAGAAAAGATTGAGATAAACTTATAAACCCTATTAATTGAAAATACTCCTTGTCCATAAATTAATGTTGTACCAATCAATATTAAAATAATAGGAGTAAAGTAATATATTGAACCTATAAAACTACCTAAGACAGAAATTTTTATATCCTTCTTTAAAGTAAGATCACGTTCTAGTTTGAATTTTTCTGATCATCTTTTTAGAAAAATATTTTCTAGGTTTAGAGATTTTATTGTTTCCATTCCCTTAATGTAGATTTAATGCCCCAATAGTTTAATATCATTGTTATACAAGCAATACCACATTCACTATGTTCAGATTGTTCTACTAAATTTAACTTTCCCATATTTGTGTCCATTCCTTTCCATTAACTTAAAGAGCTAAATAAATAAAAAGTAGCCTTATTTATTTAAAGAAAAAACTGCTGTACTACCAGGAAGCCAAAATCTACCACTGAAACAAGTTGATTTTAGAAAATATAAAAATAACGTAATTGATGGCTTTACTACTATATGTAATTACTTTATAAATAATAGAGAAGAAATTTTAAATTCAGATATATTTAAAAGCTTTAAAGAGTTAGGTGAATAAGAGAATTGGATACATGGTTGATAAAAAAACATTCTAATGTTATTCAAGAATTTGAGTTAAGTAGTATAGAGATATATCTTTTTTTGATATAAAAAAGTTGAATATATATAACTCATTGCGCGTAAATTTACATTTTTATATTTTGTTATTGACTTTTTAACAATTTTATCATTTTAGAATATAATAAAGTATAACTAATAATTAAAAATTTGATTTTTAGGAGGAATATAAGTGGGTTATGATTTTTTAATCGCTAAAACACATTTAGAAAGTTTGGAGCATGGTGAAACTATATTTGTTAAAGTAAATTCAAATGCATCATATGTATGTTGTGTGACAGTTTACTATTATATAAATGGTGAACAAGTTAATCAATCAACTAATGGGATATTAAGTCATGGAAAAGCAGTGCTTGTAATTCCTAAAATTGCGCGTAATATTGATATAGTAGTAGAAGATGAAAGATGGATTGGAATATGGAGTACTATATATAGTGACCATATCTTATCAATTGATAAAGATATTACAGTTACAGTTGATGGTTGGCTATATAAAGAAGAGGTTAAAGTAGAAGTAGATCAGAGTATCGATGCAAATTAGTTTGAAGAGTTAGAAAGTTAAAATTTTTATAATAGGGGCGATGGGATTATCAGTGTAAACTAGATCACATTACCCCTTATGGTAAATTATAAAGTTTAGAAATTAAATAATGAATTGGAAACACTGCAAGCGTCAAAGAATTATAGCATATTTCCAATTGATAGACTTTGTTAAACTTGTAATAACAAGTTAACTCAAAGGAGATATTTCAATAATGGCTCGGAGAGAGCGATAAACCCTTTTGTAATTGGTCGTAAAAATTGACTCTTTTCTAATATATCTAAAGATGCAAAAGATAGCCCTTTGATCTATAGTATTATTGAAACATAGAAGTGCATATTTCCCTTAATAAAAATTATTATTTGATCTTACTTTTGTTATCATATTGCTTGACGTGATATATTTAACTTTTCTGCAAGTTGTTCTTGTGATATATTTTTTTCTTTTCTCAATTTTTTTAGATTTTCTTTAAAATTCAAAGTAACCACCTCATGTATAATTATCTCTATCTATTTGCTATTATACAAGCATATATTAGTTACTTTTGCTGTAAACCAGTGGTTGCATCAATTAAAAATTAAGATTAGATTCCTTAGTCTTGATATAGAAGTTAAAAGCAAAGAAAAAAAAGTGCTCCATCCTGCAAAGAATAACACTNNAATCTATTATAATAAATTTGCCAGTGGAGGACTTCAAATAATAGGTAAAGAGCAGAGATTGAATTTAGTATTACTTTACAACAGGCTTCTTTTTAAAAGCTAATAATCTCATTATCTCTTCTATATCTTCCTTTGTTTTAGGTCTGTAATTAATCCATCCACCATTACTACAAGGATATTTATTCTTCCATAATTCTTTAGTTAAAGATAACCCTCCATTAATTACTTCATTGAGTTTTTCCTTATCTTTTGAACTTATTTGCATCATTACATCCATAGCGCCACTTTCAAAAAAGATATAACATAAGTGCTTAGTTTTATGGGAATACTTATATCCCCAACCATAATTATTTCCAAATGGGAACTTTAATTCCTTTTTCATATCATATTGTTTATTAAACATTTCTTCAAATTGCTTCAATAATTTTTTCGTATCATTTCCAATGAATTCAAAAATCTCTTTTTCCGTAGGTATATTATTTTTATCTAACATCCTATTACTCATATTAACTTCTCCAATCACATATTATATTAAAGAGAGTTCTTTGCTTCTCTGAAGCTTTACTAAC
>DKGY01000062.1:2902-8827 GCA_002453475.1 Clostridium sp. UBA6758
GTATTAGAGCTGGTAGTCATAGAATAAAAATAAATAATATAATTTTTTACTATTTTGTATTATCATATATATATTATACATAAGTTGTCAATACCTTGTCGCATAAATGCTTATAGCTATTCATTATAGTGTTTATTAGGTATACGAGTTCCCGTTATATTAAATTTCTTCATCAAAATCTATCACCATCTTATACTTATATTCTATAATATAAAAGGGTTATTTAAGCATAGAGTAAAATCTCAATGATTTATTTTATGATTTCTTTTGTACCTCAATATAAATTAATTAGATTAATAATTGATAGTAACTATATGGAGTCAATTATAAATAAGTAAAAATATTCAAAAAACCCGCAAATCCTCACAGCGACAACAACTAGTTAACTAGTTATATAGTTTTATAGTTAAATAGGATCATATTTAACTAGGATGCTAGTTTAATATATAACTATTATCCTATGTAAAATTTTACATAGATACATATTTAACTATATAAAATTTTGTATATTTACCTAGGGATAAATTTAAATATGTATATATTTTAGGGTGTGAAGTGGGAGGATTTTTTTGGATGAGAAAATAAATTTAAATTAATATAATTTAAAATATCCTACTAACTTCTCATTTTGTCCTTTATTATGGTATGATAATGTTAATATGAAATTAATTAATTATAAGTTGCAAATATATAATTAAATTGTATATTTGTTTGAGGAGTATTAATATGAGTGAAAATAATTTACGTAAAGTATGGTTTATAACTAGACCTGAAAGAGATCCAGCATTCCATGAGGAAGCATTAAAAGCACTTGCAAGTGCTACTGATAACTTCAAAATAAAATGGACAAGTAATAGAGAACTTCATAAGAATTATGAACAAGCTCTTATAGATATTGGAGTTAAAAGAAACTCAATTAGTAATGATGGTTCTGGTGGAAGAACTTGGGCTGCTTTGCTAAAAACTTTTTCATATTGTTATACTAATAATAATGGATTTTTAGTGCCGACAAAAGTTGCATTAGAAATATTAAATGGTAATAATGTATTTGAAAATATAAAAAAACAAATTCTAACGCTACAAATGCCTAATACTTATTTTCTTGAAAAAGGTTTTAGACCTAAGTATGACCCTAATTTTTCAATATTACCTGTTAGATTCTTAATAAAACTATGTACTAGCTCTCAACTATCATTCTATTTAACAAAAGAAGAAATAACTTTTATTGTTATGACTGCTCAACGTGAAAATGAATTGAATAGCATAATTTCTAAAATATTATCATTTAGAAGTATGTCTTCTGAAGAAAAAAATAACTATAAAGCTCTGATTTCAAATGAATATGACCATAGAGAACGCTCAGACAATGGTGCTAGGGACTTTTATACAGCTCATTCAGATGTAGCTCATACATTTATGCTTATATCTGAATATACAGGATTAGTTCAATATGATAGAGGTACTGAGTCTAAAATATCAGTAGCATCTGATAGCATTCCAATTGTTTTATCTGAACTCAGTTATTATGATGCAAGATATCCATTTAATACCAGATATTTATTTTCATTAGAAAGAATGGCAGAAGTTAATGGATTAGATATTAACTCTTATAAAGCTAGTAGATATGGAGACATAAAACCCGCTACAAATTCATATAAAAAAATTAAGAAGGCAGAAAAGCTATTAACTCAATATCCTAATCCTTCTAGTTTATCTAATGATGAAATTGTTGAAATACTTTCTTCATCCTCTTTTACTATTGCTGAATCAAAAAAAATATCTGAATATATTACATCTAGTTCTAATATAGAAAATTTAGATGCTGATTTTGTACAAGGTGTACTTAATGAACAAGATAATCTAGAATTTGAAAATAAAATAGGTAGGATATTAGAACAATTTGGTTTTGAAGTATTAATGCATCCTAAAGTTGATGGAGAAAGAACTGAAATAGATATATTGCTAAAATATGATAACAATTTATGTGGGATCATAGATGCTAAAAATTACAAAGAGAAATTTACTTTATCCTCAAACCTTTCATCACATATGATATCAGAGTATATCCCTAATTACATAAATTATGATGACCATACTTTGAAATTCTTTGGTTATGTTACTTGTAACGATATTGGTGGACTATCTAATTTAGCAAAGATATCTGAAAAATCATCTAACTCTACCATTAAAGGTATTATGATTAATGCAAAGACTTTACTTGCTCTTCTTGATTATTGTATTGAAAATAATATTGTAAAAGAAAATAGAATTAAATTATTTTTAAAGCTAATTGATAATAGTAGTTATACTTCATTTGGGCAAATTTTAGATAAACTATAAATAAGAGACATTACTTATGTAATGTCTCTTATTTCATCAATATTCCATTTTGGTTCTATATATGGATAATCTATTCCTGCAAATGTTTTAAGAATTGCTTCAATAATTATTTTCGCTCCAAAGGGTGGTACTGCCATTCCTATTTGCTTTCTAACATCTTCTTTTTTTCCTTGGAAATTATAATCATCTGGGAAAGTTTGTAATCTTGCTCTTTCTCTATTTGTTAAAGCTCTAGGTTCATCATAATGGTACATATGGGTTCCACCACCACCACTACCCGTTACAGTATATGCTGGTAAATTAGGGTGTAATCTCTTATATATATTACTTAATTTAGCACCTTTTACATTCAATCTTAATTCTTCTGGTATTCCTTCATACCAAGCATTTTCTCCTGGTGGTATAGCTCTTAATCTTTTAACTGTTCCTTCTGGATGCTTAGTTTTCTCATTGTTATATATTGAATTTATAACATTTCCTTCTTTATAGCAACTTACTTCAAATGCCCATTTAGAACTTCTGTACTCACTCTTTTCAATTATTAATGGTGCTGGAATTTTATAGTGTATTTCTAAATCTTTTCTTATTCCTACTATAATAACCCTATGTCTTGCTTGAGGTACTCCATACTCTTCAAACTTATACAAATGAGGTACTATTTCATAGCCTCCAAATTTATCTTTACCTACATTAGATAAATCATCTAATATTTGTTTAAATGCATTTCCTTCATTTGCACTTTGAAGTCCTCCAACATTTTCTGCTAGAAACCATTTAGGCATATGTTCTTCAAGCACCTTTACTCCATATGTATATAAAGGTCCATATTCACCATCAAATCCTTTTTGTTCACCCACAATACTAAAGTCATTACATGGAAAACCAAATGTGAATGCGTCAATTGGAGGTAACTTTTTTATATCTAATTCTCTAATGTCTTTACATATAATAGTTTTCCCATTTTTAACTTCTTCTTCATCTGTTGTTATAATTGATTCGTCAGAATGACAAATATTCTTAGCGAAAGTTTTGCAAGCTGAATAATCAATATCATTTGCCCATGAATGTTCTACAGAGAATTTTTCATTACCATTGTCAATCAGCGCACTTTTGGCTCCAAAAGCTAATCCCCCTGGTCCACAAAATAATTCTCCCTTTCTAAAAATCATATACTTAATCACCTCCTGAAAAAAATTATATCATAACACAAAGAAAATTGCTGCAATTTTAATATTTTTTATTTCTTTAATTATATATATTTTGCTCATTAAATTATAAAATACTATTAAAAACAACAATTAATATTCATTATTATATTACTATTTAAACACTACTTTAAAAAGGTGATTGCCTATTATAGTAACTGGCATAAATTTTTTACAGTTAAACTTCAAGATGTACATTTAAATTTTGTTACAGTTAGTAGAATTGAAGGAAGACATAACTATTAAGATAAATCTTTTATTACATAAATTTATATTGAAAGTGTATTTTTCACTGTATTTTAACTATTTCTTTGCATTAAAATCTATATTTTATTTTTAATATCTTAGTTTATACTTTAACTCACTATAATTATATCGATAAAATTTAAAATAATCTTTTTCTTTTACTATCCTGTGTTTTTGTGTTTTATAATATGGATTTAATTTGATAACAGACAAAAATTGTTCCTTATTTATGCTTCCACTAAAAAATTTTTCATACCCATATGAAATACCAACGAACTTAAATTTTGAAAGTTCAACCATCTGTTGTATTCGTGAAAAGTATTGTTTAAAAGAGAAATAATCCATTATTTTTATCTCTCTAAAAGAAGTCATAGGGCTTACAATATTAGATATAAATAATGGCGTAATTGAAGAAACGTCATCTACTCCTAATTTTCTTTTAATTTCATTAATACAATTAGATTTGAAGTAATTGTATATTTCTTCAAATCTAATCAAATAGTTTTCCATTTTATTAATTGCTTCTAAGTATTCTTCATGAGTAACTGGGTTTTTTAGTGTTTTTATTTCTAAAATAAATAAATCATTATTAATTAAAAATGCTCCATCAATTTCATATTGTTTCTTACTTTTTTTCATATTCCCTATCTTTTTAATCTTAGAGTTTTCTAGAATTTCATGAATATATTCTTCAAAATTAGTACCTTTAGCTTCTAGTTTTAAAACATTGTTTTTAGTAAATAGTGAGAATAAACTATTCCCAAATATTATCAAATTAATATGATTAGGTAATAGATAATAAGTTTCGTTTATTTTAATTAGTGGAGTATCATATAAGTCTCTCGAGTTTTTAGAAAATGTTAGCGCTCTAATACATTTAATAATGCTATTTCTATTAATATTAAAACTTCTTATTTTATCTATAAGTTCATTTTCTGAAATCTTAATAATTCCTAGATCTAATTTCAAATAATTTTCTGATATTATATTCAATGCGACGCAAATTTTTATCCAATCTTTAATACAAACACCATCATATTTCTGTTCACATGTACCTTCATCAATGAACAATGAATCGCTTAAATAATTTAATATTTCAGCATACTTAGTATCAAAATTTTCTTTTTTATCTATAACCATTTTCTTGATTTCTCTTAGATAAATTAAATCATCAATTGTTAATCCGCATATTAATCTATTTTCAGCTAATTCTCCATCTTCAATCATATATGTGTTTAAAAATGAATATTTAAAATGTAGAAATCCCATTCTCCACAAATTATTTATGTTTTGGCTCGTAGACCTTCTATTATAAAAAGCAAAAATTAATGAAATATCATTCATTTGTAATGCCTTTTGTGGAATCTCTATAGCACCACTATTATACAAATCTTTCAACATAATAGAAGCACTTTGCGTAACAGATTCAGTATTTATCATATTATCTTTATTAAATTTAATAGTATTTTCTAAAAAGTCAATTATTTTTAATAATAGAGATTCATTAGATTGAATTATAACCGTATCTTCATTAGTAAGTCTTTCTTCTATTTTATTAATTGAACTTGAATCTAAATACATACTAATAATATCTTTATTTTTAAAGATATGTTTAATAAATAATTTTTTTACTTTAATTTTTAATCTTTTATCTTTGCATCTATANNTAAGACTCCTGATTTTCTTGCTAAATCGATAGCTTGCCTATATTGTTTATCTTTTAAATATTTCTCTATCATTTCAACAATCTTTTCAGGGTGATTATAAAAAGTATTATTTATTTCAAAATAATTATACATAAAAACTATCTCCCCTCATTATTTGAAATAATTATTCTAAAAAATTGAATAAATTAAGAAAAGATATGCAATAACCTATCACTGTATATCTTATACGACACGATTGCATAAAATATATATTAATCTTTATTTTAGTGTTTTTCATTATATTTCTACTTATACATTATTTATTTTTTAGCTCAATTGCAACCTTCTTAATCCCTTTTTCAATATTAAAAAATGCATCGTCCTTATTATCCCAACTTGAAACACATTTGGCATCAGTAGGCAATGCTGCTAAATGTGAGAATGGCGCATCACTCCAATCACAATTTCTTAAAATTATTGGTATAATG
>DKGY01000062.1:8840-28671 GCA_002453475.1 Clostridium sp. UBA6758
TCGGCATTCTTCAAGTTTTTATCGATTTCTGAATCTAGTATACTACTTGCTTCTATCTTTCTGTCGTGCCAAGTACTTATTATACCATTACGCTTTAACATAGTAAGGTGTTTTTCTAACTCATCCCTCATTCCCTCATCTTTATGTGAATATGAAAAAAATATATTTATATCCTTTAAAAATTTAAAATTCTTGCATATTTTTGAAAATTAGCTTCACTTTCTTCTATTTTTAATTCTAAATAATCTTCAATAGATTCATTAACTTCATAAATACTATTGATTAATTCTATACCATTACTTAAATTATCTTTATAAAATTCAAAGTATCTTTTCATTTTCAGTTCTTTTTTTGCCAACTTAGTTATTCCTTCGATTATAGATGGTATTAAATATTTTTTTATACTGTTTTCTAAATCCCTTTTTAGATTGTCTGTATATAATATTAAATGATAATTTTGAAACCAATACTTTTCATCAGTTCTCTGATTTAACAATTCAATTTCTTCATTACTAAATAATTTTTCCTTCAAATAATATGAAATCAATATTTGATTATCTGAACTAATAACCAAATTAGTAGTTTCTCCTAAAACATCATTGAATCCAAGGATNNAAAAAAAATTTTTTTTTTTTAAAAAAAAACTTTATAAAACCAAAGGTTTTTTATAGCATAATAATAATATAATTGTTCATCATTAAAGGGCTCTTTCAATGATTCTTTATACCTCACAGTAAAAAACTTTTTAATTTTATTTTTATCAAATCCATCTAATTCCAAAAATTTATCTATAGAATATAATAAGCATTCTGGTGATGTTTTGAATAAAAAGCATAATTGATGGTAGTCATAATTCTTAATTTTATACTTATCTAAATCTAATTCTCTAAAAAATTTTGTCTTAAAGAAATTATTTATAAATACCTTTTTCAGTTTTTCATCTTGTAACTTTGACATTCTATAAACTAATTGATTAATAAAATAAAGCTTATTATTTTTTCTAATCTCTGTATTAGTTTCATCAGTATACTTTTTAAATCGTGTGTTAGAATGAGCTATAACCTTCTTCCAGTACCTAGCTACCATATTATAATTATTGAATGATTCATATGTCCATATCTCTTCCTTTGAATCATTTCTCTCAAGCTGATATTTTTCTAATACTTTATCAAAAATATTAATTATCTTTTTATTATTTTCTTTATTGCAAAAAAAATAAAAATCATCTGAAAAATATGAAAAATCATACTCACTATCTATTGAACTTGACAATTCTCTTTTCAAATCATTACTAATTTTTGTTAGATATAATTCAGCAAAATACAAAGAAATATAGTTACCCATTATTAATCCATTTGTTGCTCCTCGATTCATATTAGTTAAAAAATTTTCTTTTTCTCTTCCTAGATCTAGATAATGGGTATATATTCTTCCATAACATTCTTTAATATCTATTTTTATCATATTGTCATATACTGATAATCTTTCAAAATCTTCTTCTAGTTGCTTTTCATACTCTCCTTCAACAAAATCTCCTGTATCAGTATTAGCTGATAATCGTTTATAATCTATATCCATATTTTGAATGCAACCAAAGTGTTCTAAAGTTTTAAATTCTTCATAAGCCCTTCTAAAATTTAATATATTAGGTAATTTTAACAATCTATATTTATCTCCTTGTTTCCTTATCCTAAAGTCAATAGGATAGCTCCTATCAATCTCTATTTTATCAAAATTAGAAATGTCTTCTGGAAATATAACACTATCTATATTAACAAAATGTTTAATAGAATTTTTAAAATTATATATATTGTTTAAATTCATATATATCACTCCCCTCCCGTTTACTATTATACCATAAATTAACACAATCAAAAGAGAAGCTAACTTTTTAGCTTCTCTTTCCATAGAATTTAGTCATTTTTTTGTGGAATCACATATCTTAGTTGTCCAATCCTCACAGTTCCAAGTTTCATTTACTACTTATTTCTCATTGTTTCTAATGGTGAATAGTTCATATATTTTTTTTCTTAAATCTTCATCTTGTAAATCTAAGTATGCTTTCTCTGTAACTTATACACTACTATTCCCTAATATTTTAGATAATACAAAAATAGAACCTCCATTAAGTGAAAATCTTCTACTAAAATTATTACTTAATCCATGTGGAGTTATATTTTTATTTATCTTTGCTCTAGCTAACTACCCTCTAAAATTCCTTTCAAAGTTTCCTTGTTCAATCTTTCTATTTCTTCTTCGAGTAGAAAATAGCAAATCACTTTTTTGCTATAATAATATAATAGCGAATCAAAAAGTAGAATGTTGGCTATCATATTCACTGTGGATTTTTTATTATTTCTCATTGCTCTCATTATTTTTTAATATGATAATATCTATATTCTTTTCCCTAACCATTTTATTTGTTGAGTTTGTCTATCAACTATTTCTTCTAACTCACTGATTCGATTTCTTAAATAAGTTATTTCTTCACTTTCTTTTAACATCATTTTTAAAGCCTTAACTACCATGCTTTGTGGAATCTCTGCTTCTTTTTTTATTGCTTTACGTATACTATCTTCTTTAAACATCCTATCAAGTTCATATGCTACTTTCTCATCTTCAGTCATTCCTAATGTTTCCATATCAATAAGAAGGCGTTTGTTTCTTTCCACTTTTCTACTACGCTCTTCTTTTATTTTTTCTTCACAATCAAATTCTACGCTATACATATTAGTTACCTCTAGATCATCTATTGAATAGTATTCGTGAATTTCATAGTCTAAAACATAACTATAATCAAATGATATTTTAGTTGAATGATGTGACTTTAATTTTCCATCTTGATAATAAAGTAACATATTTGCCTTGCCATCATATTGCTCTTTTAAACATATTCTAAAATATTTCTTTTCCTTATTATTAATTCTAGGTAATTCCTTCTCAATAAATTCTCTAACTGTTCTATGTCTATGTTTTATGTTGTTTTCACCCCAACTTCTATGATGTATAACCATATTATCACTTCCCTTATGAAATAACTCAAAATTTTTTATCCTGGGTAAAGCTATAATTATTGCTTCTTAAAACTTCTAAAACTTCATTATAAATTATTATTTATAAATAAAGAAATGCTCAATTATTTATTCTTTACCAAAACTTTTCTAATCTTTATTTCAAGTTCATATTCACTATTCATAAATTGTATTCTGTTATAGATCCTTATTTAACCCCATGCTATATCTCAATTTAATTAACAATATTATACAATTGTCTATATAAATAAAAAAATATTTTCATCTATCAAATTAGTAATTCTATAATTTACTTAAAGTTACTCCTAACGCTGCTAAAGTTCTCTCTTCTTCAACATGAGCGTAAGTTTTACTAATTAGTATAATTACTCCAGCTTTTATAATCTTAAATAATTCTATACATTCTTCCTCAGTTTGATTATGTATTCCTTCACTTATTACGTTATAAACTCTAGCATTTTCTTTAATTACTTTTGGAAGGTATTGATTATTTTTAATTCTATCCCTCATAGTTACACCAGTATTATCATTTCTATCTTTACCCTCTGATATTGCAATTAAAATTTCAAATGCTCGTCTCATATATAACAAACTAGCAATACCGTAGCCATACGACTCCATAATTAAAGCTGTTTTTATATATTTAGATATCTCTTTATCCTCCTTTTTATCACATATAGCTTTTACTTTATCTAAATATTCATTACTTCCATTATCAGCTTCAGATGGATATTGACATATCTTAATAATTTTATCATCATACTTATGATAAATATTATATTTTCTATGATTACGATTTACACAGCATTCATATTCTTGAATATATAGACCTCCCGCTTGATCTTTTTTTCCTCCACTATTGAACATATAAGAAATTGTGCTTTCTAAATCTTCAGTTTGTCCACTACCAGGAATATACTGATGTCTATTAAATTCAATATATTGTTTCACTTTATTATAATAACTACTTCTTTGAAATGTTACCTCTCTTTCACATTCTGGACAATAAGCCATAAAACTCTTATCATCTTCATCTAATAACTTTTTATAATTACTGACATCAATTTTCTCATATAAATTCATAATTTTCTCCTTTGGCATCATATACAATAACATTAATAATAGTTTAGCTGTCTTCCAGTAAAAGTACTTCTCCTTATTTGCATATATAATAGCAGTAACTTTTTAATGTCAATTTACTTTTATAATCTCTCATACCTAAACCTCCATATTTACCATCAACCCCTATGTCAAAACTTCCTTCAATATAATCAAATCTCTGATACCTAACTCTATAAATTGGTATTCCACACGGTGTATTAGTTTTAAGGTACAACTTTTCATCAACATTTAAAATTTTATGAGTCACTACTGGTTGTTTATTTAAAACAGTCATCTCTCCACATACAGAATCAAATTTAAGTTCATATATCTTCAACCAATTTAACCCTTGAGAGGAACTAACAGTTATCAACTCTTTACCACCTAAATCATATTGATTTTTACGCTCAATATGATCATCACCAATATATTCTAAAGCAAACTTTTCAAACAACAACCTTTTATTCTTATGTATAACCCATACAANNATGAAGTATATAACAAATAACATTAACGTAGCTATTGATGAAGCATAGGATATAATCTCAAGCATAAATCCACCACTTTCCTTTATTAACTTACTGTACTCTTATATTCTGGACATAATTTTAATATTTGATATTTATGTATATACATTATTGGTATATCAAACTCTTGCTCCAATCTCATTCTAAGCATATCACTGTCTGGAGGAAATGTATCAGCACATACACATGCAACCCTACTCATACCTAACTCATCATAGCTCGCATCTAAATGTTTAACCTTTTCTACTAGCTTTGTAATTTCTTTAGAACTTATTTGCCCTAATTTTACTTGTGTAAATATCTTATGTTTTTCATCCTTAGCAATAACATCAATTTTTAATGCATCTAAAACTGCATCACTTCTATTTGCCTCATAGTCCTTGCTCTGAAAGTATGCAACAACAGCGTGCTCATTTAATTTTCCTTTTGCTATTTTTTGTTTTTCAACCAAAGGACTAACTTTTGAATCTAAATCTCCAAATCCATTAGTTAATTGTTTAAACATATTTTCACACTTTTCTCCCCACTCATTATCAGTAAAGTACTCATCTATATCATATTTCTCCGCAATACCTTTTAATATACTTACTGCTTTATTAACTTCTTTAAAAATTTTTGCTTCTTCGTTATCTTTATGAACAGTATATGGTTCTCCCACACGCCCTCTCAATTCAAGTGATATAGTTAATGCAATATCTACTTTCATCATATCTTCAAGTGTTAATTTACCAATTTTATCTTTCAATCTTCTTTTATCGAGTGTTCTAATCTGCTCTAAAATAACCACACTATCTTTGTTAAGACTATATTCATTAGCAGATATTTCAACATGAGTAGGTAATTTAGCCATATTTATCTGAGATGTTATTGCTGCTACAATTACAGTAGGCGAATATCTATTACCTACATCATTTTGAATAACTACTACAGGTCTAATCCCGCCTTGTTCATAGCCAACTGTTGGACTTAAATCTGCATAAATTAAATCTCCCCTACTTATTGTACCTGTCATTATACTCCCCCCCAAATATATTTAGTCAAACTCATATCATATTAAAAATGGAACGAATCATCTTTTAGCATAAATATTTCTTCATAATTACCATTAACTTTCTATTAATCGTTTAACATAATTGCCAAATGCAAAAGAATGCTCTTATCCACCTAATTACATTTCATCGTAATTAACCAAATTCAAGTCAGTATATATATTTACCGGCTATAGTAATTTATATATTACAAATGCATAATTCCCAGTGGTAATTCCATATTCTACTTTTAATATATACTAACTCATTTCTCTTTAAATTTAGGAAATTGATTATATCCAACTTTAGAGTTATTTGATTCAAATAATTTTATATATTCAATTTCTTTTTTGTTAACTTCTTTATCTGTTGCTATTTCAGATTCCCATAATATTTCTTTTCTTATTGTGAAATCTCTTTTTTCTTCCCTAGTATAGTCTTTTTCTATTAGCTCATTATTAGCACTACCAAAGTAGTTAATACTATCGGTTAAATCCTTTCCAATATAAATTTTTCCGTTAGAATAAGTTATTTTATACACAACCTTCATAAATATACCTCACTCGTTGTAAGAAATTGAAAAGATACAAGCCAGGAAACAGAATTAGAACTTGAAAAACACAACAATTAGATTCTAAACCTATATCATGTATAACTACTTGTCCTCTAAAATGGGATAACCTATTTACTTATAAATAACTTTTTATATCATTCCAAAATCCATTCATTTATTCAACTACTATCTACGAATACGGCATCTAATAATATGAAATGAATTTTTAAATTGTTCTAATAATCTATGCTGTAATACTACTAAAATTATTTTTATTCCATTTATCTATTTGGCTTACATCATAATAAATATCTAGATATTCAAAGAACTTTTCTTCTAACTCTTCATCATTTAACATAGGAACCATAACCACAGGATAGCTTTTATTAAATTCAAAAATAACTCTTCTTCCATATCTTTCATCTTTACCTAAATGGTATTTTTCTATTATTTCTTTATCTTTTATTTTTGCTTTTAATATTTTACTTAAATCATATTTATCTACTATATTTAAGATCTTAATTAAAAATATATCATTTCTAAAAATACTATATTTGATTATATAATTATAAAGATCTAGATTTTCTACTATTAATCTATAATATCTTTTTTGTTCATTTTCATCTACTATATTATCAGTTACGTACTGTGCTCCCAGTATGCACTTATATATATAATTTTCCCAATCAAAATCCTTGAGAACTATATTTTTAAATTCTTTAAGTCCTCCATCTATAATTTCAGGATAGTTATCTAGCAAATAATCTCTATGTTCTTGACATAATAACGAATGCCAAAATCTCTCATTTAAATATATATCTCGATCCATTTCTATATAATATTTTTTCATTACTTCAAAAGCAGTAATAAACTTTTCATTCTTTTCTTCCTCTGTTCCTTTAGCCATATATATTGGAAATACTGGTGCTGCTTCTATCCTTACTTTTTCTCCAGATAAAAACTCATCATTTCCAATTATTTTACCGTGTAAAAAAGCGTCATATAAATCTTCATTATTTTTATATTTATCCTTTAATAATCTAACCTCTATCATCTATATACCTCC
This sequence comes from Clostridium sp. UBA6758, assembly GCA_002453475.1. Taxonomy (GTDB): domain Bacteria; phylum Bacillota; class Clostridia; order Clostridiales; family Clostridiaceae; genus Clostridium_J; species Clostridium_J subterminale. Next base: position 16,148 of record DKGY01000062.1, read on the forward strand.
TTATAGAACTAGTGAACCTTTCTACAATTCCATCAGATATTAGATAAATTACCTCATCTATATTGTCTTTGTTGAGTTCACACACCATTTTATTTTTCATAAGACGATATAACTTTAAATCTAGTTCAAGTTCTGGTTCTTCAATTTCACTAATGATAACTTCATCCTCATCATCATTAATTCTATTATTTAAAATGAATTCATTAAGAGCTCTCTGTAAACCCATATATACATATAAATTATTAAGAGAATTATCTGCTATTACATCCTTAAACATCATTTCTTCTTTTTTATAAGTAATTACTATTGTTTCAGCAGTTAAATCTATTTTTATTTCTGACTTTATATTTGGATCCACTCTTTTTTCAAATAACTCTAGTCCCTTTTTGGAACTTTCATTAAAGGTAACAACATTTGAAAAAGCTAAAACAGAGTTTGTAGGAACTACTATCTCACTTTTTAACTCTTCATACAAACCACATATCTCATTATTGTTTTCAAAGGATATTCTATTACAAGATTTAACCATCAATTGGATTTGAGTTTTTTTACTTAATGAAAGTCTATTTTTGTTTATAATTTTATTTTTTTCTTCTAACTTTATTTCAAAAAATTTATTATCTATAGATTGAACTATTAAAAATAGCTTTGCTTGTTCAGTCTTTAATAATTCATTTATAAAGTTAGAATTAATAGTGTAATCTAACTCAATATCATAAATATCCTTATTCTCTGACAATTTAACATCTAAATCAAATAAGCCACTTTTATAACTATTTGATAAATTAGTTAACACTGGATATGGGAAGTTAACACCCTTCTTATAAATCATCATTATACCTCCACATAATATACAAATTTTAAAGACTTATTTGCTTTTTCTGTTAACTTTGCTTCAATATTCACCTTACCTTTTTCGATACTTACATCTTTAATAAGGTTGTCTTTAATAAAGCAATTATTACCCGTGTTTTTATCTGTTATATACTTATAATTATCAAATATGTTGAATTCACCAGGACATTCTTCCCCCGTTCCATCAACTACAATTAAAGCTATATTACATAATTTCTTCTTATCAGCTTCACTATAAGACAAGTCAAATTTTATGTATTCTTTGTCTTTAATTACTGCCCTTTCTACTACCTCTGCACTAACATTATATCTTCGTTCTTTTTTATTTCCATCAATATCATTTTTTATGGTAGTTCTTCTTCTAAGTTTTTTCTTAGGTTCTATATTACCAGTTTTTCTTTTTTCACTACCACTAGATTTCTTTTTCCTATCTCCTAGATCCTTTGTAAGCTCTTTTTTCTTTCCTTCTGAGTTTACTATTTTTACAGGTTCTATACTTTTATTTAATTCCTTTTTGAATTTTGATTCAATTGTATATAATATATCTTCTGTATTCATTTTCCCATTTGTTGGATTCATCTCTGTAATTTTTTCATTTATTATTTGAGCTAGCCTATTAGAAATATTATTTATAAAACTTTGTGCATTTTTTCTAGTTTTTAAATCTTTTATATGTTCATACTCTATCATGGTATGTGATTCATTCTCTAGCAATTTTAAAAATGCATCTTCTTTTATAGAACATGGGATAAGAATTGCATTAAAAGGTTTTGTAGCATTATTCCTAACTTTTTTGTCTTCTATCTTCATACCAATAGTTCTTATTATTCCAAGTCTTCCTTTTTTAATTGCACTGTTAATCTCAAAATATAATTTAAACTTGTACACATCTGATAAAGATTTTATCTCTATATCCATAGGTTTTGTATTTAAGTATGTATTTAAATATAACGGAGTAAACTCTTTTGTGATTTCACTTATATTTTGCTCATAGTATATTGAATCCTCTATATACAATTTTATAGTATCCTTATTTAAATTATTATTATTAACTTTAACTTCTAGCTTTCCCTCTAATATTGCAACAAAGAAGCTATCACATATACTTTTTATTATTTCCTTCTCTTTGTTAAACTCTTCTCTTAAAAAAGGGATTACAATCTTTAATCCCCTTGTATTTTTTGAAAACTCATGGCTGAACTCGTTTTCAAAAGGAATGTATTTACCATCAAAATTTATATCTGTAAAATATCCAGTTGATCTATAACAAATTTCATCATATTTGTGTTCTATTAATTGTATAGTTCCCCCTAAGTGCCTATTATTTTCATTATCACAATTGGCAAAATACATCATAAATAAATCAGAAGCAGCATTAGAAGCAATTTTACCTATTCCATGTGAGCCCCCTCTTCCACTTTCGATATCACTATCTCCTTCTATTGAGTGAACTCCTTTTTTATAAGCATATATTCCCCAAGTATCCTGATCTGAGTCACTTTGTCCATTTTTAGCTCCTGTTAATCCTTTTGTGTTAGAATCTTCAAATGAAATATAATATATATTATCTTTATGTATGCTATTCTTCATATGCTCTATGGTTTCTCTAGTATAATCATTATATCCCTTAAGGGAATTAACTCGATCTTTTATTTCTTCAAATCCAGGTATATCATTCTTATCTATAATTCCTGTTTTAATCTCTACGATTACAGGTTCATCTGACTCTTGTAGTTTACCATCCAATGAATTCTGGATATTTTCCCTAACAAGCCCTGCTACTCCTAATTTGTAAAATCTTTCTAGAGCTCCATTAAAATTAACTTCTTCTATTCTATCTAGTGTAGAAAATTTCCACATTTCTTTATTATTATCTATATCCTGCATAACATAGTACTCCTTAGTCTATTTTTAAAATCAGCTTTTATATTTTAAATTTAACATTAAAACTATTTCTTACCTCTCCCAAACCCCATACCCCTGATTAAATGCTATCTGATACAGAGGCTCTATATTTGCTTTTAACTTTTGATTAAACTCTTCTTTTTCAATTCTTCTTTGATTACTTGCAGCTATATTTATGGATAGATATCCTTCTAAGTGCTTCTTATATCTTTTAGGATTTTTTTGCATTATATCAAAGCTTTTGTATTGAATTTCACAGAATTTGTCCATGTATAAGCTAAGTTCAGGTAGCTTATTGCTCTTTTGACTGTTTACATTTTTAAAGGTAGGTGCTAAATTCCATAGTTCATCATGTAGTACAAAGCTCCATGGAATAAAGTGATCTATGCTTAGATTCCCATAATTAGAGAAGTTCTCTTCTGTTAGTTCCTTTCCTGTATAAATATCACTAACAGTTTTATCTCTATTTATATCCTTCCAAAGCTTAGTTGCCTTACTTAGATCTCTTTTACCTGGTGCTGTGCTGGTACATTAGGATTTCTCTTTTGAAGATAGCCAACCAGGTTATAATGCATCCATCCGTATATTATAGCTTGATTAGCACTTATGTACTTATACCAAGAATTATTAATTTCTATAATCTTATTATCAATATCAATTTTATATATAGCCCTCTCATCTTCTTTAGTTAGCCTAGCTATAAACTTATTTCTCTCATAATCATTCTTCTTAAATATATCCTTAGTTAATGCTAATTTCTTAGTAAAGAAGGGGGTTAAAAGTCTATAAGGTACATAGTCATGAAGAGTTTTAATTCTTTTTTCAACTTCAACATCTTCTATGTTTTCTATAACCGCTAATAGTTTATTTTTATTCATATCACAAGGTATATTATATTTTTCATGGATTAATATTACTAAATCATAGAGTCTGTCTTGAATTCCTAAACTAAGTTTATATTGAGTAACAGGATACCATGCTCCTACTATCATTCTACATACAAGTTTTCTAAAGGATATGTACTTATTTCCCTTAATTATCTCTTCATAGATTCCAAAGAACCAAAATATTTTATAACTACTACTTAAACTTTCTTCTAATATTCGTGAAAAGCTATTTAAATCTACACTACCATCATAGGGTAAGGTAATAGCACCATAAGGATTAGTAATAATTGAAGATGAAATATCCTTAACATCAATTTGATTTTCCTCTAAGTCTTCTATTAATGAATTATTTTCATTTATAATATACTTGTTACTCATGCTCCACCTCTTCCCTATGGCCTCTTTATTTCTTATATCTTAAAGATGCATTAACTCATCCACCAATATATTACACGTTACACATATATTGTACCACCTCCCTCTCCACTGCTCAATAAATTCATACCATATTCAACAAATATTTCCTTCGTTTAACCTGTAACTACATAAAAAAACAGCAGAATTCTGAAATTCTACTGTTTCCTTCTATAAATTTATTCTTTATGTTATCTTTTCCTTACTTTACTTACATTACTTGCTACTAATTTTCAAATCCTGTATCTTTTCATATTATAATATTATATTAGTTAGTAGGTTTACTTATAGTACAGTACCTGTATCGCAAATAAAAGAATAAATTTTCCTATATACAATATAATTAATATATTTTCAAATACAAGTTTCTATCATTATTTTATATAATTTACTCTATAAATTGTAATTTATAGAGTAAATTATCACTTATCTTACTTATGAATCCCAATAAGAATTGGCAATACTTCTTAAAGCACTGTGTTTATCATCATTTTCTACTAAGTAGTCAATAAAAAATTCTTCAACTTCAGGATCATCTTTTATATTAGATAATACTTTAAATGCCTGAACTTTCAGCTTACAATTACATTATAGAAACCGGTTTTATAAATATTTAAAGAGGAAGCTTTTATGACTATGAACATTATTAAAGTTGGATTATATATCCCCAGGAATTAAGAAAGATTAAAAATCCGACTCAAAGGAAGCTAGATGAAAGATTAACCATTATAGTTATCAATAATGGAAATCGTTTTATTTGCCACTTCACTACCAAGTGATGTATACAATTTCTTATCGCCAATAATATAAAATTCTTCTTTAGCTCGTGTAGCCGAAACGTTCATTATATTTGGATCAGAAACAGCCCATTTTGCTGCTCCACTGCTATTAGAGTCTGCTCCAAGGACAAAATAGACAATTTTTGCTTCTTTACCTTGAAAAGTATGAACAGTTCCAACATTTTTTGGTTTACCATCTTCTCTTTTCGTAAAGTTAATTTCATCTAAAACTCGTGCAAGTTTATAAGCCACATTTCTAAATGGGGATATAACATAGATTTCGTTTGCTAAATCTTGATTTTCCTTTAATCGTTTAGCAATTAGACTTTTTAGTAAGTCAGCTTGTTCTTTAACAAATTTGTCATTTGCCTTTCCCACAGAATCTAACCATTGTGATTTCCCTTGTGTCTCATCTTCTTTTTTGCCTTGTACCATTAAACCATCATAAGATATTTCATTTGAAATCGTGAACATCGGATAGTTCGAACGTCTGTGTACCCAAAGTGGTATACCAATCCATTCATCATCATTTTTTTGGAAACCATACTGACTGGCAGCATCTACAATTGTTTGAGTAGACGCATCAGCAGAGACAAATTTTTCATCTACTTCATAATGTCTTCCAATTAAGGTTAGAACATTCGAATCTAACGTTAATACTGGTCTTATTTGTGAGGGATCCCCAACAACCATAACTTTTTTACTTCTAAAAATTGCTCCAACACTAGCTTGTGGTAGTGCTTGACCAGCCTCATCTATGAATAAATTGCCTATTGAATTTTCTTTAAGGTTTTTAAACATCCGACCAAAACTAGCAAAAGTAGTGCTGATAACAGGAACAGTGAAATTCAGCCATTGCCATGATTCCAAAATTAACTGACGTCCATTCTCTTTCACAATGTATTCAGACTGTTTATTCCAAATAATCCTTGCCACTTTCAAACTTTTTCTGTTTTCATAGAGAAATTGCTTCCTAACTTTTAAAGCCGAAATAAATAACTCTGATTGTAAAATACGGAACTCCTTTGTAAACCAAGGATTAGACTTTTGAAGTTCATTATATGAAAGTGAAAAATCTATTTCCTTTATACCTCTTTGTGAATTGATTTTTTCCAATGACTCAATTTCTTTCACTAATTTTCTCAAATCATTATGTTGAGTAGTCAGCCATAGTTCGAAGGCAGACTTTCTGCCCTGATTTTGTTTTTGAATATACACACTTTTATCAGCAATTTCCTTTAGCTCATTTTCAAAGTGAATACAGTCGTTTAACAATTTACTTTTTTCTTGAGAAAGATGATTTAAGTGGTCATTCGCACTATTGAGATCCTTAAAATACTGTTCAACTTTTAATTTATTAAATATTTTATGAAACCATAAAAAACTTGGCTTTTGTGAACTAACTACATTAAAATTTCTTTCAGCTTGAACTTGTACATTAGTTAGATTTTTAAGTTCAATAGAATCATTCGATAAAGCTTTTTGTATATTTATGCTTTCTTGTCTCAGTCTTTCTAATTCAGCTTTAGCTTCTTTTTCCTGTATAATCAAATCTGTTCGTTTTTTCTTTTCTTCTTTTTCAAATGCATTGAATTGATCTTTTTGCTTGGCTTTTAGTTTACGAAGATAATATATTTTTTCGCTATATTCTTGTACTTTGTCTCTCTCAATTTTCAGATCATTATATAGACGTGAGAATTCTTGATATACATCAGTATTAGATTGATAATTTTCTTCTAAATCTTTTTCAATTGCTTCAATGTTTAAAAGTAATTTATTGATATTTATTGACGTTCCACCTTCTAACGAAAAAACGCCCCAATTTTCCTCTTTTAACAGTTCACTTTTAATGTTCCGATCTTTTCCGAATCCTTCACCAGTTAATTTTGAATTAGAAATATCCTTGAAATAATTCGCTTCCACTAGTTGATTTTGAAAATCTTTAGCAATCTCTTCTTTCTTTGGTAACTCTTTAACAATATTTTGGACTGCCCCATTATTTGAACTTGCCACAATAATATTTTTATATGAAATGGATTGTGGTAAAACACCAAGTTTAGCACTACGCCAATAAACTAGACTACCTTGAATACTTTTATTAGACAGTTGTGAAATTTCTACCGCCTGTTGTACTACTAAATCAGAAAAAATATCCTTCAACAGCGTTGTTTTACCTGTTCCTGGTGGACCGTTTACACTACGAATATCATTTTCATCGTTTAAAGCTAGATTTACCGCAACCTGTTGCATGAATGAAAGTGCATAATCAGGGTTACTTGGGAAACGTCCTAATGGATAAAATTTTGGTTGTAAAGCAATTTCCTCGAAAATATGTACATTAAAGTGTTCTGATTCTTTATTGCTATCTAGATTTTTCCTATATCCAGAAAAGCCATCAAAATATCGATTCAAATTTTTATTTGTAATTATCTTTGCTTTTTTTAGATCTTCAATAAAGAACGAATGTAGATTTACATCCTCATTGTCTAAATTTTGCACAAATGTATAGCGAAAGTTTTCTACTGAAACATTATATTTTTGTAAAAGTTCAGAAATTGTGATATTAAAATCCTCATCAAGTTTCCGGTTTAAATCTTCTTTGAATGAGTTTTCGACTTTTAAAAAATCTTCGGGTAAATTGCCATGTTCCCGGATATAACCGCTCATCGTTAAAAACAATTTATCGGCTATAAAATTTAGTTGATTATCAAAATATAAAGCAAAGGTGAATTTTTCAGAGTTACTAACTTCTTCATAAGTTTTAGCAATCTTGTATCTCGTTCTCAATATATCAATCACTTCTTGAAAATTGAAAATACCAAAATATAATACTACGCCCGAATTTTTAAAGACCTTATCTGAAACTTTTTTTTGTTCCTTTTGACCAGTTAAAAAATCTAAAAAAAACTTCTTCCAATCCTCTTCCTTAGTATATAAAGGCCTTAACAATTTGTCTTTTTTATTAATAGAACCTTCTGATAACTGCTCTATTGTAATCAAAGCATTTAAAATATCTTCCCTTTTATTCATGTTCTACCTCCCATTATCATACATATAAAAAAGTTGAATTTTTCATAGATAAAGTTAAATTTCTCCTAATTTTCCTTACGTAACGATTTTGCTTACCTATCCATTCACTTACATCTCTCCGTTTAACTTTCTTGGCAGCAATCCAGCTAACGCTGATTTCTATACTTTTTCAGAATGCCAATCAAATTCATTGGCCCAATAATAAATTTCTTTATGCTTTAAAATAATGGCATCACGTATTATTGAATCCTAATTTTCTGGACTGGGGATAATATGAATACCCGCCACACATTCAAAAGGGATTTCAATAATAGAAGGATCTTTATACTAGTGTTGAAATATCATTTTTACATTTGTATCTAATTCTCCAGTCTCAATCATTGTAAATTTTCATTTACATAAGTACATGTCCACATATGTAATTCCTTTAAGCATCCATCATGAAAATATCCAAAGCACTCTAATAATTTCTCAATATCTGATTGCATTTTTATTTCAAACCAACTCATTTGCATTTTCCTCTTGTATATATAATTCTTAATATATTTCGTTAATAAAGAGGAAAATACCTTTCAAATCAATATCAAAAAACCACCTAAAACTCATAATTTCAACATTTTAGGTGGTCTTTTTCATAAACCTCCGTTACTTATGGTACGGTTCACTCTTAATTATCCTAAATTTCACCCTATATACTTTTATTAATATCTCCTATTACCTATCCAATCCCCCATACCCTTGATTAAAATCTTTCTGATACATCTTGTCCAAAACTTAGTTGCTTTATTTAGCTACCTTTTCTGGTGCGTTAATTTTAATTAGGATTTAACTAGTTATATTACAATAAATATACCTTTGATTAAATAAATTTATTTAACTTCTCTAAATACTCTATATCAAGTATATCATTAATAAAACTTCCTAGCTCTCATATATCGTATTGGGCTGACTATTTCAAAATAAATCTACATTTAGGATAATTGCTACACCCTTTAAATTGACCATATTTACCTTTTCTCGAAACTAACTTGCCTCCACATCTAGGACATATATCATTACTTATTTTATTATTATCATCAATTAGTCGATTCTGAATTTGTGCTACATGGGCTTTCCTATTTTCTTTACCATCAATACTCAAAGAAATCAACTTTGAGTATATTTGTTTTTTTACAGAATCTCTTAATGTCTGTTCATTGTATTTTTTAATTGTCTTCAATAAATTTATTGTATATATAACATCTGTTTTAGATTTAACTTTTAAATCTGCCTTAGTAGTGAAAACTACAATTGGAATATAATTCACATCTGGGAAATCACCTATTATCTCTTTTAACGCTTGTATATGTCCATAATTCTGCCTTATTGGATTATACATATTTTTTTTAGATTTATAAATCACCTGTTTCCAATATTCATCAAATTCATTCCCTATAATCCATCCCTTATAGTTTTTAGTTTCAATAACAAAAACACCATAATTAGATACAACAACATGATCAATCTGGGTTGTCTTACTTCCCACCTGTAGCATTATATCATTTATAACCATATACTTAGTTTCATCAAGTCTTGATAAGAAAAATGATACTGACTTTTCTCCGAAGAATCCCTTTATTCTTGGCATAAAAACCTCTAATATTCCTACTGCAATTACCAACGCCCATAAATACCAAAATTTAATTAAAATATCAACAATTACTTCCACTAATTTCACTCACCTCTAATACTATTCCTAAATTGAATATTATTTTTCCCGTTTTGGGTAATGCATTAATACCATAGTGTACACCAAGCAATCTACCTTTTGTCTTGATAGTATTTCACCTTATCTTTATTATTTAAATTTATTGAATAACATCCTTATTGTACCACCTCACTCTCCACCGCTCAATAAACTCATCCCATATTCAACAGATATTTCCTTTGCTTAATGTATAATTACATAAAAAAGCAGTAGAATCTTTAAATTCTACTGTTTTTTCATTTAATATTTAATCAATCCCATTGGCCTGGAAATCTTAATTTTTGGAGTTTGGGGAATTTCTTATTATATTCTTCCACTTCTTTCTTTGAAAGATTTTCAAAAACTTCCGATTCGTAGAATTTTCCTTTTATCCCTTTCATACTACCTTCTGCTAATTCAATTGCCATGAATGCATCAAAGTTTTTGCCATCAGCAGTTGTAATATTATAATTATCGCAGGTTTTAAATCCTATTCGAGGATAATAATCTGGCTCTCCAAAAATTACAATTCCTTTATATCCCTTGTTTGCAGCTAGCTTCATTGTTTCTCTTAATAATAGCTCTCCAACTCCACAGCCTTGCCATTTAGGATCTACACAAAGAGGTCCAACGGTTATAATTTCATGTGTATCTGCACCATCAACAATCTTTGCCTTTGAATACATTATACCTCCTATTACTTTACCATCTTTTACTGCTATTCTGCTGAGCTCTGGAAGATAATCTTTATGTTTACGTAATTTATGCACAAGGTAATGTTCGTCACAGCCAAGATGATGTTTGTTCCAAAAAGCATGCTGTGTCATCAGCTCCACATCGTACCAATCATCCTCAATTTCCATTCTAATTTCTACTTCTTCACATTTTAGCTTTTTCTTTTCTTCTGGAAACCATCCAAATTCTAATCTAACTTCTTTTCTTTGTAAATCATTATTTCTATAGCAGCAAGTATCCATACCAATCAAAGTAAATCCTTCATGCTGATAAAAATCCACTGCATTAACATTACAAGACTGTGTTTCTAGTATAATAGCTCTACGACGTTCTCTTCTTGCTTGTTCCTTTACAACCTGAATTAGTCCATGTCCTATTCCCTTCTTTTGATATTCTTCTCCTACCCAAAGCTCTGTAATTCTTAGACGATTAGACCATAGTTCTTGATCTGTTTCAATTGCAGCAATTAATTTATCATTAACTAACACTCCCCAAGCATAAGCATTCTCCCAGTGGTCTTCATATAGTTTATCTGGAAAATCATATTCTTCTGGTGTATGGGTTACAGTCTCTCTAAAATATTTCTTATCTATATCAACAGTAAAGCCTTTATCTGTTTTATTTACTACAACATCATAATATTTATCTGTGGTATAACCTATTGGGATTATAGTTTCCTTCCATTTATCCTTTGCTAAATGTATAATTTCATATTCCATAGTATTTCCCCCACTTTCCATACTAATTACTGTCTTATAATACTCTTAATCTATAGTTATTCTTTTTAACTAAATAAACGAATTGTAATTTATTTCCTGTTATTTTTCTCCTTTTTATTATTGTTACTAATACTAATAGTAACAATACCGCCTAAAATAGCAGCACCTACCGCAATCCAAAGAGCAATGTTCATTTGAAATCATCCCCTGAAATTTCTATCTATTTATATTCCATATTATTACTTGTATAATTAGTAACTTACAGTTATATAATACTATTCCATATAATTATTAACTAATTCATAACATCTTTCCTTAGTACTAACTCCTAAGGAAGATGTTCTTACTAGTGGCTCCATAGTCCCACCCTCTACTTCCTTTGCAGCATCATCAGCTTTTTTATCTCTTTCTTCTATCCAATTCTTTTCTTCTAATATAAGTTTATCTTTTTCTTCTTCAGAAAGTGTACTAATTATTTCCGAGTAAGCCTCATTTAACATTTCATCCCATGCTATATATATTTCTGATTCAGCTTCTCGCATCTCAATTGTTGTTCCTGCTAATTTATCCTTTAATTTCACCTTTAATTTTTCATCTAAAGTATTCATTTTATCTAGATATTCTTGTTTACTTAACGTAATAGTTTTATCTTCATCTTTTTCTTTTGTTTCATCTTTTTCTTTTGTTTCTTCTTTTATTGTAGTTTCATTCTCTTTAGAAGTATTATCTTCATTAATAATTTCATTACCTTTTTCAGTAGCTATTTCTTTATCCTTATTTCCTTGTACTTCCTTGTCAGTATTTACATTACTACATCCAACCAATAAAAATACACTCATACCTACAACACAAAGGATTTTCCTAATAAATTTACTCATTTTACAAACTCCTCTTATACCCTTATTTTCCTACGTAATTATACCATTTTTTCATTTTACATGCTATATATAACAAAAAAGTATACTAATGTTATAATTCATTCTAGTAACTAGATAAAACTTTTTCATTATTCAGCACATACTTTCGTATGCTATTGTACGTTAAAAAAGATGACACCTATATGTCATCTTTATAAATATTACTGATCTTTTTTATTCGTAATTTTACTTTTTCTTTTAATTGTGGTGGACATATAACTTTTACTTTATCCTGCATTTCTATAACTAAATCAGCAGTCCACTCCAAATCACTAACCTGAAATGTTATATAACCTCTATAGAAGTTAAAAATTATTTTTTCTTAAATTCCTTATTATCTAAAATAATAACCTCTGACTTATCTTCCTTTGATGCCTTCTTTGTGTGATTTACAAGTTTTATAACGTTCTTATATGATTGCTTTGCTCCTTTTACAAGCAAGGGTACTCCTAGAAAATCAATTTTTAGCCACCTAGAAAGTAATCCGCCAAAGGTCATTGGTAATGGAACCGTTGGTGATGTATTAGAAAATATAATTTTCTCATTTAATAGCTTTT
>DKGY01000107.1:0-15714 GCA_002453475.1 Clostridium sp. UBA6758
TTTGTATGAGTCCTTACCTAAAGCTACAACATTTTTGTTTTCCATTTTGTTTTCCCCCTTAAAATTTTTTAAAATTTGATTTGTTGTATAATAATATAAAATTATTACCTTAATTAATAAGTATCTGGTTCATGAAAGCCAGTACTTGCGGAGTTAGCTTTTTCATATTGAAATAAATTAGCTTCCTCATTTTTATTAATTGATATTAAGTTCTCACTTCAATTTTGTACGAGTCCTTACCTAAAACTAAAATATTTTTGTTTTTTCAATTAATTTATACAAATACCAAAATTACTTACAGCTGCTGCTTCTTCATCTACAAATAAATCTAATCCTTCGTTTTGAATAGCATTTGCTAGTTCTTCAGATGTAATTACAACCTTTCCATCTTCAATTTTGTATGAGTCCTTACCTAAAGCTACAACATTTTTGTTTTCCATTTTGATTTTCCCCCTTAAAATTTTTTAAATTTGATTTTTATATAATAATATAAAATTATTACCTTGATTAATAAGTATCTGGTTCATAAAAACCAGTACTTGCAGAGTTAGCTTTTTCATATTGAAACAAATTAGCTTCCTCATTTCTATTAATTGATACTAAGTTTTCAAGTTCCTTGATTCTATCATCTTTTTCATCTTTATATACTTGTTTATCAATTGGATATAAACTTTCTTTTTTCATGATAATATCCTCCAAAACTCTTATGGATTACTACCTGAAAGTCCAAAAATTTCAATTCCTATTCCTGGTCTTTCTTCTTTTGAATTAATGTCTAACGAAGGATCTTGTATTTCTAAATCTTTTAAATTTCCATTTTCGTCTTTTTCAATTTTTATGTCAATTTTTCTTTTTTTATCATTTTCCATGATATCTCCCCCCCTTTTCAAAGTATTAATCTCCTAATTTATAAGGTGCTAAAATACTTATAAACCCATAAGTATCAGAAGATTCTAAATTTTCTAGGGACTGATATTTGATAAATAGCTCATCAAGTTCTTTCTTAAATTCTGCCATTTTTTCTTCATCAGCTTTAATGAAAAAAGCTTTTATTTTGTGAGGCTTATCGCTATATTTATTGATATTTATTATGATATCTCTAGTTAATGATGCAAAATGTTGTGCTGATAGTTCCGCATTTTCCTTCCCATCATTATCCTTACAGTTATCTTTTAGATAATTTAGTATTTCTACATCTGTAGATGCTAAATTATAAGTTTTTTCTAATTTACCTTCGATAATTTTTTTATCTGTTATCTTAATAAGATTTGCTTCTATAAGCCTTTGAATATAGAGTTGTATTGAAAAACTTGGTACATTTAATTCTTTAGATATTTCTTTTACTGTCTTTGATCCAGAGAGTAGTATTAGAAGAATATCAAAAGCTTTACCGTTTAATATATCTTCTTTAAGCTTATCTTCTTCATTTATTAGGGATATATCATATATGCAAGGAATATCACTCATACCACAACCTCCATTCATTAATTTAATTTAAGTAATGAAATTACTTGATCTACATTACAGTTTCCGATAGCTGCTAATCCCATTTTTTCTTCTACAAATATATCTTGTACTGTATTGTATAAGCTTTCATTATTTATTTTTTTAATATTTCTTATTTCTTGCTCTAATGAAAATAATTGACCATTAGAAGAACATTTACCTAAAAATTTCAATTGTGATGTTAAATCATCTAAATCAAGTAAAGTTCTTGTTTCAAGTACTTTTTTTACTCTATTAATTTCTTTATCTGTAAACCCTTCGCTTTTAACTTTATGAAATTCATCCATCATGATTTTTACTACTTCATTTACTGATTCATTTTCACAAACTGCTGTAAATCCAAGGGTACCTCTATTTTCATAAAAACTTGTGAATGCTCCTATACTATAAGCGAGGCCTTTTTTCATTCTTATTTCTTGAACTAATCTTGATTCTAAACTAACATCACCTAGTATTTTCGCTATGATATCTATGTTAGTTCTCTCTGTATCCATGTATGATGGGGTTCTAAATCCTATAGATATTGCAGTACTTTTTCCACTTCTACTGGAGTTGAAATAGATACCAGGTTCACTATCTACTATTTCCTTGTACTTTCTAGTTTGTGTATCTTCCCATCTTGTAAAGTTTTCTTCAATTACGTCTAAGGTTTTTTGATAGTCTATACCTCCTACAATTACAAGAGTTGTATTTTCAGGGGTATAGGAATCTTTTATAATGTTTTCCAAATCATCAGATTTAGCATTATTTACATTTTCAATATTACCTACAATTATTCTTCCGACCCCAACATTTCCCCAAAGAGATTGGCTAGTTCTTTCTTTTATTTGATTAAATGAAGAGTAGAAAGATATAGTTTCTTGAGTTACAACCTTTTTTTCATTTTCTATAAGTTCCTTAGTAAATGTTTTATTATCTATTACTATTGTAGATAATGTTTCTATACATTTTTCTAGCATATTAGATAATCCAGTAAAATAATATGAAGTTGTTTCCTTGGTAGTTCCTGCATTATATACAATTCCTTCAGATGATACTTCATTTATTAACTTTTTAAACCTTGGATTATTATCATTTTCTATATTTATCATTAAATGCTCTATTAAATGAGATAATCCATTTTGCTCATCACTTTCATGTTTGCTTCCTTGTTTTATCCAGATGCCACAAGCCATAGTTCTAACATGAGGTATTTTATGCATTATAACTCGTAGTCCATTTTCTAGATAAACACTCAATATATCATACAATTATTATCACCTACCACCTTAGGTCATTTTATTTTGTAAATATTTTTGTTTACAAAATAAGCTTATCACATCATCCTATTTTTGTAAATACTTTTTTTTACTTTTAAAAATACTTTTATTTTCGATATTTAAGTATATATTTAATACTGTATGAAATCAGAGTAATCTAAATTTTATCTAGGCGGAATTGTTCCGGGATCTCCTGTCATTGGCATTATATTAGAACTAGTGTATAGTACAGCAGAATCGATATTTTCAGCACTATTAATCTCCATGTTTTTATTACCTTGATATAAGCCTACAAGTGTAAATAATCCCATCATTATTACTAAAGATATTCTTGTTTTTTTCATTTTAATTCTCTCCTTTTAATATAAATAACATAAAGTAAACATTTGAGTTTATTGTAAATATTAATTTTTACAATTATAATATACCATATTCTGTATTTAATGTAAAGCTATTATTTTACAAATTTTATTTTTAATGATACAATATTAATAAACATATAATTTAAATACTAATAAGGAGAGTTATAGGATGGAAATTTTATCACCAGGTCAAAAAATACGGAAAATTAGAAAAGAGTTAAAGATCAATCAAAAAGAAATTACTGGGGGTGAAATAACCCGTGAACTTATTAGCATAATTGAAAATGATAAGTCGACCCTTACACCAACAGTAGCATGTATAATTACAGATAATATAAACAGAATATGCAAAGAAAGGAATTTAGATTTTAATTTAGATACTGAATATTTACTAGAGGATATAAATTCTCAAACAAATAAAATTTNNGTAGATTTCTTATCTGTTAATGAAGATAATATTTCAAAGGATTTCACTAAGGATATTGAGGAAATAGAATTATTTTTAATGAAGTATGACGTTCCTGAGAAAAAAATGATTATATATGAAAAAATAGGAGACATACTAAAAAAGCAAAAGGAATTTAACAGAAGTTATATCTATTATATAAAGGCTTTTGAAAATCATAATAGATTATTTAATGATATTAGATTATTTACTCTACTTCAAAAGATAGGAAACATATGCATATATTTGTGTAAGTATAAAGAATCTATAGATTTTAATAATCTAGCTTTAGTATATAATTATACTGTACCCGAAGAGTTAAGATTAAAAGTGCTTATTAATAATATATTGGCTTATATGTATCTTGAAGAACATAATAAAGCTTTAATTGAAATTGAACACGTTGAAAAAACATTTAAACACCTAACAAAAATAGATATTTTTGAACTAAATGTGTTAAAAGTAAATTGCCTTAGATATAAAAAGTTTTATAATGAAGCTTTAAAAATAAATGAATCTATGCTAAAGGATCTAGATAGGCAAGATATTGAAAATAATATATTAATTACCGCAAATATCCTTGATATTTATACAGTATTAAAGGACATAAATAATATAAAAATATATGTAGATAAATTAATTTATATGATGGATGATTATGATGGTGCGAAAGAAAGTTTTCACTGTCCTAATGCTTACAACCAACTAGGAATTTCTACTAAGTTAATTGATAATATAGAACTTTCCATTAAGTGCTATAAAATGTCAATACAACTTGCTAAGTATCAAAGAAATAAAACCATAATATTTAAATCCTTAGATTCACTTTTGAATATACTTATAGAAGAGAATAATTTAGAAGAAATAAATTGTTTGAAAAATGAAGTTCTTGAATTAATATCATTAGATATTATTGACCCGAGTATCACTCCAGTACTTAGACTTTTGAAGTTTTATAGTGATATTGGGAGTCAAGAAAACTTAAACAGCTTGTTAAATTTTATATTAGAATGTAAAAAAGATTAACAACATAAAAAACAGTAGAGAATTTGTATTAACTTCTCTACTGTTTTTATTTAATTTCTATAATAATTCTCCACATAACTCAACAACTCGAACTTCTTAAAATCTAATTTACATTTCAGAAACAGCATTTTTTAGTGCTTTAATTGCATCTTCATACTCTAGACTTCCACTTAATACTTTCAAATCTTCTTCGTCAATAAGTGATTGAAATAATTTTTTTCTTATTATCTTCTGCCCTTCCACATTTACCTCTAGTTTAAGATTTTCAAAATAAGGGTTATTGCTATAGTCATACTCTGTAGAAAGTATCTCTTTCACATAATCGTTAAACCATTTTGAAGCAAGCTCCTTATCCCCTATTTCAATATATAGTCTGCAGTAATTATATGCTCCTGAGCCCATCCCTATTTTAAATATATTTTCTACTTGATTTAGAGCATCTAAATACAAAGTTGCCTTTTCATAATTATGTTCACGCTTTGATATACTTGCTAATATTGATATCATTGCATTGCTTTGGGTTAAATACTGTATAAGCATTCCTTTGCACATATTTTCTGCTTCTCTGTTCTTACCTTGCCTCTGTAGCAATGATGAATATAGTACCATGGGATCTATAAATGAATTTAATAATTCCTTAATGGCTTTTTCACTTTCCTCATAGTTTTCTAAGGTCATTTGTATATTAGCAATAGAAAATAAAGCTGCTGATATATATTTTGAAACCTTACTTTCAGTAACTTGATAAAGCAAAGCTAAACAATACTCCATTCTTGATTTTATACATTCTTCTGAAACATTACCTGACATCATAGAATACATTTGAACCAATTCTGCAATAATCAATTTTAAATATACACTATTAGGGTATTCTTTTTCATATTCTTTACATCTTAATTCACCAGCCATATACCCCTGATGTAAAAACATTTCAACTAATTCTTTTTTTATATTAATCACTTCTAATTCAGAAAGCTCTTGTTGAAAAGAAAGTAAAATATCTAAAGAGGTATCCAATGCTCTTGCTAATGGCGCTAATAAAGAAATATCTGGTGTGGAATTTCCAGTTTCCCATTTACTTACTGCTCCTGCTGAAATTCCAATCATACTTGCCAGCTGCTCTTGAGTAATCTTTTTTTCTTTCCTTAAACGTAAAATGGTTTCTCCAACATTTAATCTATTCATATTCACTACCTCCACCTTTGAGCCTTTTTAGTACTTTTATTATAAGCTTAATTACAATGTGCAACAATGGAGAGTGGCTCATACTTAAGTTGAAAAAACTTGAGTGGTATTCAACTTTATGGTTATAAGTTATAGTTATTAATGTATTCTATGTCTCATATCCTAAATATCATTATAATTTTGTTTGTATAAACTCAATAAGTGGCTTAAGGTTTTCTTTGTCTGTCCAATCGAAGTTAGAGCCAATTGCTTGCATTAATGCAGCTTCCCAGGGTTCGTAATTGTTAGGGTCTTTTTTTGCAACAGCTTTTTTAAGAATATTACAAAGGGTTTTGTCTTTCCAAGACATACCTTTCTCATTCCAAGCACCACGACAATAAAAACATGGGATTTCATTAAGTTTCTCTTTAAAATTACGCTCTTTTATAGCAGTCATAGCTTTTTCATCATATGGAGATGCTCCCACTGCAAAAACTACTATTCTTTTACCCTTTAGTTTTTCATAATGCTTTCTTAGAAAAGATACTCCTGCTATACCTGTCGCATAAATACCTCCACCTAAAATAATTGTATCGTATTTTGCAACTTGATCTATACCAGCTTGTTTTGTTTCAATTATGTTACTTGAGAGCTCTTCTGCTAACCATTCCGCATATTTCTTTGTAGCTCCATACTTTGATTGATATAGTACTACTATATTTTCCAACTTTAGTACCTCCTACCTCAGTAATAATTTAATTACATGTTTTATTATATCTGTAATAATAAAATGGTTTCTCTTTATCTTCACCGGAATTTAAAATCATTTTTGTTTCAATTTTTTTAAATCCCACTGATTCAACAATCTTCTGAGAAGAATAATTGTCTATTTCAACAATTGCCATAACAAATGGAAGATTATAATTATCAAATCCCCATTCTAATATTGCCTTAGCTGCTTGTTTCATATATCCTTTTCCTGAATATTTTTCAGATATAAAATATGCTATCTCGATTTCACTGTTAACTTCAAATTTAGTTTGTAAAGCTATAAGGCCCATTACGACACCATCTAATTTTCTTTCTATTGCAAGCTGGCACCACATATCATCTTTAGTTTGTTTATCATAAAAATCATTTAATTCAGTTATCCATTTTTCAGTATCTTCCTTTGTACTTTCCCAATCAGGCATCCATTTCAAAATATATTGTTCATTTCTCATTTCCTGAAATGTATCCTTATCTTTTAACTCTATTTTTCTTAATATGATATCTTTTGCCTCAATTCTAATATCCATTTATATCCCCTATCATTTTAATACCACTATTACGATAGCGTTAAATACAATATTATCCAATTAACTAATATTGAATCTATTTTATTTTTTCTATCAATTATGTCATAATAAAATTAATAAATATTACAAGGTATTTTTATGAGTATTAATAAATTAATTGAAATATTAAAAACTAGTAACAATATAATATTGTTCATAGAATCAGGTGTAATTACTGACTCAGCACACAAATTACGTATTTTCTAATAAAAAACGCTCATATAAAATTTCTATCTATTTTTAACCATGATTATATGGTATATGTTTAGACCCAAGAAATATAGGAACATCACTATTTATCATTTTTTCAATATTGTCATTTAAGCAATCTGGCTCTAAATGTATTTTATTTAAATCCTCAATATTAATCCATTTACTTTCTAATTGCATATCATCTATTTCTGTAGGTTTATTAACATCATTATTTTCTAATTTACAAATAAAAATATGGTACATTTTATGACTATATTCAGGATATAATTCACGTGTTTTTTTATTATCACATATTTCTTCAAATAAAGCTGAAAATCTCACTGGCACAACACTATAACCTGACTCTTCAAGACATTCTCTTACAATTGCTTCATGTAAAGTTTCATATGTGTTTTGTCCTCCCCCTGGTAGTGAATAATAATCACCATTATTTTCGTCAAAACACTTATTTAATAAAATTTTGTTATCATTTATAATAATTGCTTTTGCCGCACTTCTTACACTCATTTTATTCTCCTTATTTTTGTATATACATACACTTTTACATATTGTAATAATAAATCACTTTAATCAATATTATACAATATTATGAAATATTATCCAACGCATTCTATAAGTATATTTTATTTTCTATAACTTCGTGTCATAATAGGATTAATAAATAATTTATGGAGATGATTTTATGAGTACTGAAATAGAAAAACTAACACAAATTTTAAGAAATAGCAATAACATAGTATTCTTTGGTGGAGCAGGAGTATCTACCGAATCAAATATACCGGATTTTAGAAGTGCCGATGGTCTTTTTAATGCAAGACTTAACATGACCCTTTCTCCAGAGCAGCTAGTTTCTCATACTTACTTTATAAGATTTCCTGAGGAATTTTTTAATTTTTATAAAGCAAAACTTATATATCCTGAAGCAAAACCTAATGGAGCACATATTGCTCTTGCTAAGCTTGAAGAAATGGGTAAACTTAAGGCAATCGTTACCCAAAACATTGATGGACTTCATCAATGTGCTGGTTCTAAAAATGTATTTGAGCTCCATGGCTCAATTCATAGAAACTATTGCATTAAATGTAATACTTCTTATGATGTGGATTTTATTTTGAATTCCAAGGATATACCTATTTGCTCTAAATGTAATGGAACTGTTAGACCTGATGTAGTTTTATATGAGGAAGGGTTAGATGAAAATGTACTTAAGGGAGCTATAGATGCTATCTCAAAAGCAGATACCTTAATCATAGGTGGAACTTCTCTAGTGGTTTATCCTGCAGCTAATCTTATAAACTATTTTAAGGGTAAAAATCTAGTACTTATAAACAAAAGCAGTACCTCTGCTGATTCCAAGGCTGATTTAGTTATTCACGATTCCATTGGAAAAGTATTAAGTGACGCAGTTAATTTTTTATAAAATAAAGGTAGTCATTTTGACTACCTTTTATTAACCAAAGCATTACGCTATTTTTCAATTAACAACTCTATATTAAATATTCTTAATCTTCTCTTCTAACATATGTAAGTTCAACCATTCCATCTATGTTTTTGGTTTCAATTAATTTAAGCTTGATTTCTGTGTTTTCTTTGATAAATAGAGGAATTCCCTCACCTAAAATAGTTGGAATTACTGTAATAACATACTTGTCAATAAAGTTTTTCTTTACAAACTCATGAATTAGCTTTCCTCCACCTACAAGCCAAACATCTCTCCCTAATTCACTTTTTATATCTGATACAAAGTCTATGATACTTTCTGAAGTAAATTCTACTTTTCCATTTACTTCATATTCTTTTTTAGTAAATACATAACACTTTTTTCCTTCATAAACCCAAACATCTGGAGATAATTCATTAACCACTTGCTCATAGGTAGTTCCCCCCATAACAATAGTGTCTACAGTGTTATAAAACTCTTCATATCCATTATCTACTTCTAACACTTTCCCATGTCCACTCAACCCAGTCAACTGCACCATTACTTCTTGCTATATATCCATCTAGGCTCATAGCTATATATAAAACTACTTTTTTTTCATTTTTAATCCCCTTTTAATATAAAGTTAATATAAATTATATTTTATATCTACTTTAATAAAAAAGCTATTTATATTATACTAAAATAAGACTTAATACATGTACAAAGGAGAATTTATTATGCCACAATTACCTTTTAAGGATCTTAAAAACATAGATATTTCACAATTTGGTACCCAAATTGAAGATTTTAAATCTCTTTCTTTAAAATATCGTTGTGCCCTTCGTGAAATCGAAACAAAATTTGCAGTACTTAATGATGAATATAAAAGCATTCACTCTCATAATCCTATTGAACATATGAAATCTAGACTTAAAGCTCCTGAGAGTATACTTGAAAAACTTCAAAGAAGAGGATTAGAACTCTCTATTGACTCTGCAGAAACTTTAACTGATATTGCTGGAATTAGAGTCATTTGTTCATTTCTTAGTGATGTTTACGAAATCGCAGCTTCAATTAAGGCGCAAACTGATTTAACTATTATTAAGGAACGTGATTACATAAAACACCCAAAGGACAACGGTTATCGCAGTCTTCATTTAGTCGTTAGTGTTCCTGTATTCTTTTCAAAAAAAGTTGAAAATGTTCCTGTAGAAATTCAGTTTAGAACAGTTTCAATGGATACTTGGGCAAGCCTTGAACATAAGCTTAGATATAAATATGAGGGCGAAATGCCTAATGATATTAGTACAATGCTATTAAATTGTGCTGATACTACAACACACCTTGATGAAGAAATGCTTATAGCTCATAATAGACTTATGAACAATCATGTTTAATATTCTTATATTTTATTTAACTGAATGTAAATAGAGGATGAATGAAGACTTACTATATACAATAAATCTTCATTCATCCTCTATAACTTTTATCTAAATTAATCTCGATTAGGAACTACCCTAGCATCATTTAAAAGATTGTCTATTTGATAATCATTGATATTCAAATTTATTTTTTCTTGCATAAGCTTTAGTATAAGCTCTTCCTTTTCATCTTCGAATATCCCAGAGTTTTGAATATTTTCTATAAAACTATCTAAGTCATAAATAATACAATCTCCTTCATAGGCACCTAATTCAGTACATATATCTACTGAAGCTTGAAGTGGATCTGTTCCATAATCAACATACACCTTACTTCTATCATCTGATAATTCTTCTATTTTTCCTACATAATATCCTGCCACATATTTTCTTGCATCATCCTCTTCTCCAAAGCCTAGTACATCTCCATTTGGTGTTACAACTATATAATTATGATAAGGTACATGTGTATTCATAATTGCTCTCCTTTTCAGTGGATTTTTAACTATATTTTAAGTTTTCCAAAGGACAGAATTATTATACTGAGTAAAAAATAACATAAAACAAATATATTATTATTTATTATTTTAGTTTAGCTTAAATTAATTATTTTTTCTTTACAATCTTGATAAATCTAACGCATAGAACAAAACTCCATATATAATAAAAGAAAAAAACATAAGTACATGATATATAACATCAAATTTTATTATCTTATTTCTAAATTTGTTATCTACTAACCTTTTCTTTGATAATAATATTTTAACTCTAAAAAAAATTTCAGATATTCCTAATAAAGCTGCTGGTACAGATAATAAGTTTAGCTTAGGACCAAAAATATTACCAGTTATAATATTTTTTATATCTCTAGTAAATCCACAAAGAGGACAAGTTTCTCCTAAAATTCTATAGGAAAGACAGCCATAGGTTATAGGAAATACTTTATTCACAAATCTAGATATAAAGGGTAAAAATATCATGGCAATTACTAAAGTAATTAGTATTATATTAAAAATATTATATTCTTTTATTATCTCTTCACTTTTCACATTTTAACCTCCTCGGAACTAAAATAAGATGCCTTTACAGACATCTTTTAGTGGTATGCTTTTACAAATATAATTTTATACTGCTGCTCCTAATGAAGTTAATCCTATAATAAATATTAAAAATATAATAGCCATACATATTCCTATTACGGAACATATAAATCCACCTTTAGCCATTCCAGGAGCTTCACCTGCTTCTTTCTTCTTCTTCATGTCTATAATTCCCAATACTACACCTACAACTCCTAGAATTAGAGATAGCCACCATAGGCACCCCCATGAAATTACAGCAAATACAATACTACAAATTCCCAGTACTAATGAAGCAACGCCCATACAAAATCCTCCTTGTAAATTTTATCACTCCATTCATTTTATTAATCTATATAGAATATTATTACAATTTTATTAACAAAATCATTTATCTAGAAGAACTATATAAATTTTTAACTACATAAATAGATATATATAAAACTATAATCCTATATAAATATTTGTATATAAAACTATTTATATATATATAACTAGTTAACTATTTAACTAGTTGTTGTCATAATGCGGGTTTCAGGGAATTTCCCTTAGTTTAGTTCTTACATCAAATTCATATAAAAATTGAAAAATTATTTATATCTAATAAAAAGAGTTATCTCCAGTCTAAATATCTTAATTTGGAGACAACTCTCTACTTATTTAAATATTTTATTTAATATTTACTTACAGCCTATATAAATTTATATAGTTATTGGGATATTGTTATAATTACCTTACTTGTTTCCACAGCAATTATATTATGCTCTTTCCTTGCATCAAAACTTAGAAAATCACCACGTCTTAAAACAAATGGACTTTCACTAACAAACTCCATATCAACAGCACCTTCAACTATAAAAATAGATGCATTCCCATTATAAGTATTCTTAGGTAATCCACTGCCTTCTTGAAAATTAAAACACATAGTTTTAAACTTCTCATTATTAGCTAAAACTTGACTTCCCACTGCTATATTATCTAAATTTACAGGTCTTCTATTTGATGTTAACATAATATCCAAAACTCCTTTACTTATATTATTTATAACTCCTGATATAGGCATATAAAACCCTCCTATATAATTACTATAAGGATTATTCTCTTTTATTTTCTTCTTAAATTATAATATTATTCTTTAACTAAAAAAAGGTGCTAGTACACCTTTTAAAATTATTCTTCAACAAATTCTATAATACCTTTGCCAAGCTTACTCACTCTTGCTAGTGAATATACTTCATAGCCTTTATCTTCAAGATTTCTACGCCCTGGTTGGAAGGATTTTTCTATAACTATTCCAATTCCTGCAACCTTTGCTCCAGCTTCTTCTACCAGTCTTATAGCCCCTTGTGCTGCTTCTCCATAAGCTAAAAAATCATCTATTATAAGTATATTATCCTCTGGTGATATGAATTTTTTTGATAAAGTTAACTCATAATCTACAGCCTTAGTGAAAGAATGTACTGTAGTTTGATATACATCTCCACTTAAAATCTTAGACGTTTGCTTTTTTAGAGTTACCATTGGTAATTCCATTTGAAGGGCAGTCATAACTGTAGGAGCAATACCCGAACTTTCAATGGTAAATATTTTAGTTATTCCATGACTTTTAAAATACTCCTTAAAGCTTGTTCCTATATCATTCATTAATTTAGCATCTACTCCATGGTTCAAGAAAGAATCTACCTTTAATACAGATTCATTTAATGCAAGTCCATCTTTTGATATACGTTCTTTTAAAGCTTCCATTACGCCACCTCACTTCTTTCTACTTCTATTTTTTCCACTTTATCTTCCTTTAATACTAAGTTTAATATTAAAGCAGTTATAGTTCCTGTAGATATCCCTGATGCAAAAACCATCTTTAATCCTTCTGGTAATTGAGCTATAACATCTGGTCTAAAGGTAACTCCAAGACCTAAAGCTATAGATGTTGCTATTATAAGTAGATTTCTTTCAGTTAATTTTACTCTACTTAATGTCTTTATTCCTCCNNATAACTATTCCAACTCCACCAAGTACTGGTTGTGGTATTCCACTTATTAGACCCGCTAGTTTAGGTAAGAAACCTAAAATCACCATAATTATTCCTGCCATAACTGCAACGTGTTTACTTGCTACTTTTGTTAATGCTATTAATCCTACATTTTGGCTAAAGGTAGTGTTTGGGAAAGAACCTACTACTCCACCTATCATACTTCCTATACCATCTGCCAATACACCAGCACCCACGCGTTTTTCATCCATATGTATCTGAGAAGTCTCTCCAATAGCCTTAAGGCATCCAACAGTTTCTATAGTAGTTACAAAATATGCTGGAACAAATGCAATTAAAGCTTTCATGTCAAATGTTACTCCATATTCAAATATTTTAGGGAAGGAAATCCAACTAGCTTCCATAATAGCTGTAAAATCTACTAATTCTAAAGGGATACAGATTATATATCCTGCAACCATTCCAATTAAAATAGATGCACTGCTAACCATACCTTTTCCATATCTATTTAAAATTAAAGTAAAGATTAATACAAACATGGCTATTGATAAGTTCTTCAGGCTTCCATAATCTGCAGCTCCAACTCCGCCTGCTGCCCAATCAATGGATACTGGTAATAAAGTCAATCCAATCAAGCATACAACTGTTCCTGTAACTATTGGAGGGAATAACTTCATAAGAGGCTTAATAAAGTAACTTAAAATAATTTCAAAGAAAGCTCCTAAAATAGTAGCTCCAATTATTCCCGGAAGTCCAAGTACTGTTCCAACTGAAATAGCTGGTGAAACGAAGGTAAAGTCTGTACCCATGATACAAGCAACTCTTGATCCCATAATTCCAAAACCTCTAGCTTGAATTATAGTTGCAATACCAGATGCCAGAATTGTTGCACTTATCAATGCTGTAGTTATCTTCGGTTCAAATCCTAAAGCACTTGCTATAACTAGAGGTACTACTACTATCCCTCCAAAAGCTGCAAATATATGCTGTAATCCAAATAATATCTTTTTAACTAAACTAGGGTTATCATCTACACCATAGGTTAACTTAATATCATTAGTTAGTAGTTCTTCATTCTTCATTAGTTCATCTCCTTTTAGATATTATTTAATTTTATCTAAGGGTTAGCTACTTCCTCAGACTAATTTAAACTAAAAATAAAAAGCACCTCAATAAAAATTGAGGTGCTGTGATTTATCACTATAAATAGAGCTCATAGTTTATAACAAAATACAACTCCTCGTAGTCTGCAAATTTACGGCTTGCAGGTAGAAACTTTCGGACCATATTACCGATTATATACGAGTTTTACTAATTGTATTGCCATTATAACACGAACATTTGTAATTTACAACTAGCCATTATTAAGATTTTTATAATGATATAACTTATCACTACATTGATTCTTCTCTAATATCTTCTACTGACTTATTTTTTCTTCCTTCAATTATATTTTGAAGATTTTCTCCTGCATCTTTAAATACTACAGATATTGTTAAAAATACAAGAAGTACAATTCCAAGAATCAAGAAGTCTTTTCCAACTACTGAGTAGTTAATTGTAGTAGCTGAAATAACCTCTCTTAATAATTCCACACTATAAGTAAATGGCATATATGGATTAATTACTTTAAAGAATTTAGGTACTATTTCTAATGGGAATGTACCTGCACAAGCTGTTAGCTGAAGTATTAATAATACTATTCCTAAAAGTCTTCCTGCATCTCCAAATAGTGATATTAAACATTGAATTATCGCTATAAATACTAGTGATAAGAATATTATTGATGTAAAATACATTACTGTACTTGTTGGATTTAATCCTAGTCCAAGTACAACTACACTTACAAGTATTGCTTGTAATAAACCTACAAATCCAAAGGACAAGTATTTACCTACGACCTTATCAAATTTGGATAAGCCGAAGTCATCATCAGTTTTAGCTGAGATAACGAAGAACATCATTATTGCACCTATCCATAAAGATAAGGATATAAAGTATGGTGCAAAACCAGTTCCATAATTAGGTACGTGATTTACAGGTTCATTTTTCATATTTATTGGAGCTGATACGAAGTCACCCATTTCCTCTGATGAATTTATAAGTCCTGCTTTCATTTCACCTGCACCATCTTTTAAACCAGTTGCAAGCTCATTAGAACCTTTGTATAGTTTATCTACACCATCTTCTAATTCTGGTACTTTATTTGTTAACTCTGTTACTCCTGTACTTAGTTGATTTTGTCCATCTACTAACTTATTAGATCCTTCAACTAACTGACTTGATCCATTATATAAAGCTTGTATTCCACCACTTAAGGCTGGGACATTGCTTCTTAATTCTCCAAGACCTCCAGTTATTTCACTAGATCCATTATAAAAAGCTTGCATTACACCACTTCCGCCTGGAACATTGCTACTTAACTCTCCAAGACCTCCAGTTATTTCACCAGATCCATTATATAAAGCTTGTATTCCACCACTTAA
>DKGY01000107.1:15736-16437 GCA_002453475.1 Clostridium sp. UBA6758
ATTTTAATCCAGCTCCAAAGGAATCTTTAGTATTTTCGTTAAGTCCAGCTTCTAAGGAATTTAAGCCTCCACTGATTTCGCTTACTCCTGCACTAACTTTATTTACATTATCTATTAAAGCTAATGTACCTGTTGCAAATTCATTAACCTTACCATTGTACCCCCCTAGTTTATTACCAAATTCCTCAGTTCCTGCTTGTAATTCTTGTATCTTCTTTGGCGTTTCACTAGTTTCTTTACTTAAAGCTTGTATATTTACAAGTGCGTCTTGAATATTTGGATCTTTTGCCAACTCAGGATTTAATTGAACTGCTGTTAAAATACTCTTAGCTATTTCATTCATTTTTTCTGAAGATTTATTAACACCACTTATAAGCTCATTAACTCCATCTGTAACTGATTGATATCCTTTATTTATACCTGATTCACTAGCAGTTTTTAGTCCTTCTCCACCTTCTTTTAATTTTTTTACATCACTTTCTCCAGCTTTTAATTTACCATTTAACCTATTAGCTCCATCTTTAAGTAAATTTACATTTGGATAAATTGTGTTATTAAATGCACTATAAAGGCTTTTACTTCCTGCTGTTAATGCACCTGAACCATCATATAACTTATTTACTCCAGGACTCAAATTTGAAACCTTACTATTTGCTTCTGATAGTCCATTTTTCAATTCCTGTGAACCAGCATATAACTTA
>DKGY01000107.1:16467-16896 GCA_002453475.1 Clostridium sp. UBA6758
CATATAACTTATCTACTCCAGAACTTAAGGCTGGAACCTTATTATTTACTTCTGATAGTCCATTGTTTACTGACTTTATTCCAGAATTAAGTTCGCCTTGTCCATCCTTTAATTGTGTTGCTCCATCTCCAAGCTTATTAGCACCTTCAGCTAACATCGGTACTTTGTCATTTAGTTGGCCAATTCCTTTGTAAAGTTCATTACTTCCATCAGATGCTTTTACCAAACCATCCTTTGCCTTATATAGACTATCAAAGGCAACAGTGACATAGTTATTTGAAACTGTACTTACAATTTCTTCTTTAAGTACTTTTTCAACCTGTGAGTTAATTTGAGCTGCTAGAAAGTTCTTCTTTTCATTACATACGAACTTTAAATCTGCTACTTGAGGCTTTCCATCTTTTGCAGCTACAATGTTTTTTGAAAAGT
>DKGY01000074.1:0-2731 GCA_002453475.1 Clostridium sp. UBA6758
CCACCTTATATTTATAATCTTCCGTTCGCACTTTTCTTACGATTGCGACTTTCTCATCCATAATACTTTGACTTCCTCTCCTGCAATCTCGCCATCATATTCACTAAATACTTTAAAGCCTGATTTCTCATAAGTTTTTATGGCTCTTTTATTAANNCTTATATTGATGATATTCTACTGCAAAATTAACACAAGCAGAAACAAATTCTTTTCCTAAACCTGTTCCTGTTAAATTAGGTTTTAACCCAAAACCAACCCACATTTCATAAATTACATCAGGATTATCTTTCACGATATCCATATCAACATAACCATCATCATCTGAATCTTCTTCAACTTCTCTAAAAAAATTTATAGTTAATTCCCCTACTAAAATTTCTTTTTCATTTAAAACTGCAAATTTACTGAAACCCCAATCTTTCTTTTCCAGTAAATCTTCTGCCTCATTACAATAATCATATATGGAATATTCATTTTCATATTTCCATTCATTAATCATTGTTTTTGCATAATTATCATTCATAGGTACAAACTTAAACTTCATATTAAAACTCCTTATAAATCTATCTTATATAATTAACATAATAAGTATCATATGCTTCATCTAATACATATCCAAGCTTTTGAGCTAACTTAACAGACTCAAGATTAGCAGCATCCCAACTAGGATACTTACCCTTGCTAATGCAGTCTAAAATTAGTGCAGCAGCTGCTATAGTTGCTAACCCTTTCCTTCTGTATTCTGGAAGTGTATCAACTTCAATTTCGATTCCTTCATCGTAAACACTATAGGATGACGCTGCTGATACAATCTCTCCATTATTCAAAATACAAAATCCCATGCCTATATCAATATAATCATCTATGGACTTAAACTGGCTTGTAAAATCTTCTGATAAATCTTGTAATGACGGATTTTTTGCTAAAGATTTATCTATTTTTTTTAACTCATATCCTTCAGGTAATGTTGATAGCAATGTATTTAAATGATCAGCATCTAAATTCTTGATATCCTTTTTAAATCTATAACGTTGAAACTTTTCTATACGTCCCTTATGAATAATTTCTATACGATTTTTCCACTCTTCAGTATCCACGATAACTAAAATATTTTCAGGCAAATTATATAATAGTTCTTCTGCTTCCTTACTGTTAGGGTCTCCTGCATAAAATGCAAAAACCCCTACTATAACCTGTACAACTGTTGGTTTCTCAATATCATCAACCCATGCTTTTCCCATATGTCCTTGAAGGCATGAAAGAATAAGTGTACAATCTATATTTTTAAAAACAGAACATAAATTTTTTCTTAAATTATTATCTACTTCATAAATCATTAAAATTTTCTCCTCATTTCAATTCAAATATTTCTCTTAACTTCATTTATAATTTCTTAGTTAAAAAATACTCTTTATGTCCTTTAGGGCTATCCTCTAAAATTCCAAAAACCTTATATCCATTCTTCATATAAAAGTCTGGATCTTGAAAATCAAAGGTATCTAGATGTGCTATATGACATCCTTGACTCCTTGCTACATCCTCTGCCTCCTCTAAAAGTATTGAGCCATATCCTCTATTGCGATATTTATCATTAACCCACAATGTGTCAATATAGAAGATGTGCCAAAACACTGAGTAAGCTAATATACCTCCTATAACTTCACCCTTTTCATTCTTAATACAACGATTTATCTTAATGTATGGCTCCTCTTGTTCAAAGGGTTTAGATAACTTGTTATGTTCCATAAGCATTTCATCAATATAATCTATTTCTTCCTCATTAGGTATTTCTATTTTGATATTTTCTTTATTCATAATTTATCTTTAGTGGGAAAATGTATTGTAAGTACCAATCCTCACTAAATCTATCCTCCTTTCATTTTATACACTTTTATGTGTCTAATAAGTTGTTAATTCGATTTATAAGAACGTTATGTCTCAACAATAACATTACATATTAGGTTTATTTTTGTATAATATCTATACTTGATATACTACTTCAAAATCTTCAAAAACCACTAGCATATCATCACTGAACTCATACCCTAGCTGTTTTCCATCTTCCTTGAAGAAATGAACATGTCCCTCAACCCAAGATTCCAATGTATCATCCTCGCCCTCACGCTTACAAATGTCATAAGTAATATCTGAAAATGGAATAATTGTTATCTCAGTAGTTTCAATAACACATCGTGGTACACCTTCCCAATCAGTGACAATACTTAAATCACCAACCTCAGGTATACGCTCGCCTTCAATTTCATAACTCAATAAACTACTTGATGTAGCCCTCTTTTGCCCAATTAACACCAAACGCAACAGTTCATTGGCCCATTTTTCAGTTAATTCAAAATGGGATACCTCTAAACACTTTGTTGTTTCGTTTCTGTTCGTTTCCCTCAGAAATGTTTTCCAAAACATATCAATTTTTTCTTGTGAATATTTTTCATTTTCCATTACCACTACCTCCCTCTAGTTTTATACTAGATTTTTTGTATATAGTTGTCTTATCCTATCATCTTTAGCCTTTATTTTATCTTTATGTATATCAACTATATTCCCATTCCATAAGGTCTAATTCCTTTTTTAAAATAGGGTAAAACTTAATATCAGTAACGTAGTTAGGGCAATTATAAAAGAAACAACCATCACTATCTGAACATTAATAATTACTCAATCTCATTTCCTAATTTAAGAATTTAATTGTTCTATTTTAGGCATCTGAAAATAA
>DKGY01000074.1:2791-8118 GCA_002453475.1 Clostridium sp. UBA6758
TATTTATTTTTTGAAGATGCCTTAATACTATTTCCCATATAGAAAAATGCTGAAGCCCGCATGAACAGAACAACTAGTTAACTATTTATATATTTAAATAGTTATATATGGAACTATTTAAATATACAAATAGTTCCATAGTTTCATATATAAATAGTTTCCTATGAAGCTATATAACTATTTACATAGCTCATAGGCAAAATTTAATTTTAATTCATACATTAGATCAGCAATAAATTTTATTTTCTTGCATTATTCACGAGGACATTCCCTATGCTCCTTCATTTAAGAAACTGTACTGAGCCATGTATAAGTTATAGTAGAATCCTTTGAGTTTTAATAATTCTTCATGGGTTCCACTCTCTACAATTTCACCATCATCTACTACCATAATTTTGTCACAGTCTCTTATAGTTGAAAGTCTATGGGCAATTACAAAGGAAGTTCTTCCATGAAGTAATTTATTTATACCTTTTTGAACCAATATTTCTGTTGCTGTATCTATATTAGATGTTGCTTCGTCAAGGATAAGAATTCTTGGATTTGCAAGTAATGCTCTTGCAAAGGATATAAGTTGTCTTTGTCCTACTGAAAGTCTTGAACCTCTTTCGTTAACTTCTGTGTCATATCCCTTTTCTAGCTTCATAATAAATTCATGGGCATTAACTGCCTTCGCTGCTGCTATGATTTCTTCATCTGTAGCATCTAATTTTCCATATCTTATATTTTCTTTAATAGAAGTTGAGAATAAGAAAGTATCTTGAAGCATTATTCCCATTTGGCTTCTTAAAGAATAAAGATTAACCTTAGAAACATCCTTACCATCAATTAAAACTCTTCCCTCAGTAGCATCATAGAATCTACTTATTAAACTAGTTATAGTAGTTTTTCCTGCCCCTGTTGGCCCAACTAAGGCGATATTTTCACCTGGTTTTATTTTAAAGTTTACATTGTGAAGTACCTGAACATCTTTTTCATATTCAAAGGAAACATTTTTAAACTCTACTGCTCCCCTAATAGTTGGCATATCTTCACTACCTTCCATCTCATCAATGGTTGGTACTACATCCATAATTTCAAATATTCTCTCTGCTGCTGCAAAGTTAGTAACTAATGTATTGTAGTAAGAAGCTATATTTATAATTGGTCTCCAAAACATACTTGTATAGGAAATAAAAGCTATTATGGTTCCTATGGAAACTTCTCCTCTTCTAGCTAAGGTTGCTCCATACCAAAATACTATTATGGAACTGATTCCAAAGGACATATCTATAAAGGACCAAAGCCAGTCATTATACTTAACTGCTGATAAAAATCCATCTCTAACCTCACCTACAGCTTTTTCAAATTTCTTTGTAGTTTCTCCTTCAAAGGTGAAGTTTTGAATAATCTTTATTCCTGAAAAGGATTCATGGGTAAATCCATTTAGATTAGAACGTTTTTGTCTAAACACCTGCCATTTAGCTCTGGATTTTACCATTATTGTGGATACTACAACCATAAGAACTGGTAAAATCACTATAGAAACTATAGCTAATTTCACATTCATTACAAAAAGTATTGCTCCTATAGCTATAAGATTTAACCCTTGTGGTATAACTGTAGTAACTGATTTTGAAAACAACTCTGAAAGAGAATTTACGTCTCCAACAACCCTAGCTAAAATTTTTCCTACTGGTCTATCATCAAAGAAGGAAAAGGATAGCTTTTGTATATGCACATAAAGCTCCTGCCTTATGGTATGCAATATACTATGGGTAGTTCTATTCATTTGATAGGTAGATAATTTACTAGCATACATACCTATAACATTTATTCCTACTAGCCCTAAACTTATAACTATAAGTCCTATCACATCTTTTACTTCTATATAATTATCTATAGCAATTTTTAAAAGCATAGGGCTTAAAAGCCCTGCTCCCATTACTATTAACATAAGAAAAAGTACTAAGGATACTTTTAATTTATATGGTTTTACATATTTTATTAGTCTAAGAAGTATCTCTCTACCCTTTAAACTATTAATTTTTTCGTCTTGATTAACTGAATTCTTCGCCATTCTAGCACCTTCTTTCTTTCTTAAAAGTTAGCCACATCTTCCTCTGATAACTCTAAGAAATCCTTAAATTGAGTTTGGTATATCTCAAAATATTTACCTTTTTTACTTAAAAGTTCTTGATGATTTCCTCTTTCTAAGATCTTTCCATCCTCCATATATAAAATCACATCTGCATTTTTTACAGCTGATATTCTATGGGCAATGATAAAGGTAGTCTTCTTTGTATCTCCATGATATAGATTTTTAAGTAATTGATACTCTGTTTCCATATCTAAAGCTGAAGTGGAATCATCTAAAATTAAAATTTTACTATCTCTTAAAAGAGCTCTAGCTATACATAACCTTTGCTTTTGACCTCCTGAGAGTCCAAGACCTCTCTCACCGATCAGTGTGTCATAACCATCTTTAAGTCCATCTATAAATTCCTCTACACAAGCAAGTTCTACAGCCTTTTCTAATTCTTCTCTGGTAGCATTGCTCTTACCATACTTAAGGTTATTTTCAATGGTATCAGAAAATAGAAATGAATCCTGTGGAACTATAGAAATACTATCTCTTAATGTTTTTAAATTTAAATCCTTAATATTTACTCCATCTAAAGTTATTTCTCCTTCTGTAACATCATAGTTTCTTCCTAGAAGCCCCATTAATGTAGACTTTCCTGAACCTGTAGTACCCATTATAGCTACTGTAGATCCAGCCTTAATATTAAGATTTATATTATCTAATACATTCTTTTCTCCATAGGTAAAAGATATATTTTTAAGGGATAACTCCCCTTCTATATTCTCTGGAACAATTCCATCCTTAGAGTTTTCAATAGTAGTACTTACCTCTAAAATGTTATTTATCTTTCCTGCTGAAGCCTTAGTTCTAGAGAATAGATTCATAAGCCATCCAAACTCTCTCATTGGCCAAATAAGCATCCATAAATAACTAGTAAATGCTACTAATTGACCTACTGTAATCTTATTGTAGATTACTAAAATCCCACCTACACAAGTTACAAGAACTACAGAAAGATTTCCTAAGAACTCCTCTAGTGGGAAGAACTTAATCCATATCTTTGTATGTTCCATTTGTAAATCAAAGTTTTTAGAATTGTACTTTAAGAATTTAAGAATTTCATGCTTTTCTCTTCCAAAAGCCTTAACTAACTTAACTCCAGCAATGTTTTCCTGTGCTGTAGTATTTAACTCTGCAATGTGGTCACTTATTCTGTCATATACATCATCAATCTTCTTTTCAGATTTTATTGTGATATAAGCAATTATTGGCATAGTAGAAAGAGCTACTACGGTAAGTGTTGGACTTATCCTTAATAATAGAACTGAAGCTATACCAAAGTAGGCTATATTTTCTATTAAAAGCCTAAAGCCAAAACCCATAATGTCCATTATATTATCTGCATCCTCTCCAACCCTCGACATTAATTCACCTGTGTTTACTTTGTCAAAGTAAGAGAAGGACAAACCTTCAATATGCTTAAATAAAGTTTCCTTTACTTCCTTGGAAATGGTTATTCCTAAATAATCAAATAAATACTCCTTTAAATATCCAAAGAAAAACTTTATTAGTGATATACATCCTATAAGAAACAATATTTTATTTATAATTTCATAATTTTTACCACGAAGTACATCATCTATAAATATTTCAGTTATATAGGGAATTGTTAAATCTGCTGAAATTACCAGAATCATTGAAACTATACCAAATATAGCTACCCCTAAATGATTTTTTACATAGCTCAAGATTTTTTTCACTTGAATCCCTCCTTGCAATGTGGTTATTACAATTAACCTCTTATGTTTTAATGTGTTAAATTAGTATTTGCGAGCCACCTCTTAGTCATAAAACTTCCTCCCTTTTTATCATATAATCCCCAATCATGTTAAACTCTGCTGTCTATAACTTTGCTATAGATATAATTAAAAATAAAAAAGTCATAGTCCTATACCTCTTGGTATATAGGACTATGACTTAAACCATCTATAGCGTGAATAATACTAAGGAATGAATCCTCAAATATTAAAATTCATTTTAGGCTTATGTGTATCTTTATCTAAATAAAAGCTTAACTTAGTAAAAATATTTATATTAAAAGCCTTATAAATATATAAAAAGTCCTAGGTTACCCTAGGACTTTTCTCACAAAATAGTATGTTAAAAATCAATCTTTTAAACCTATATTCTGAGGTAGGGTAATATTCCAAATATTAAATTGTAAAATGGGATTATTTGCACCATTAATATTGCCAGCGCCAATATTGACTCTAGCATTAGCTCTATTTATATTCATTTCACTAACTACTAATAAATTATTTAACATGTTCCTACCTCCTTTTTTAAAATTTATTTTCTAGTATTATTTAGTTTTACTAATTTTTACTACTCTTTTATTATATACAATTAATATAAATAATGTCAATAACTTTTTCTAAATTTTTTGAATTTATAAAATATACCCTATATTCAATATAATCTTATGAAAAATAGCCACTATTAAATAGTGGCTAAGAAATCAAAATTTTAAATGCATAAACCATATTATATATTAAAATTTTACCTATTATTTAAAATATAATTATAAATTAAAATTCTGATGCTAAATCAGTTAATGCTTTATCACATACTCTATATACAGTCCATTCATCCATTGGTATTGCTCCAAGTTGCTTATAAAATTTTATTGATGGTTCATTCCAATCAATACACCACCATTCAAATCTACCACAATCTCTTTCTACTGCTAGTTTAGCTAGGAAAGAAAGAAGAGCTTTTCCCATTCCTTTACCTCTCATTTCAGGTCTTACATATAAATCTTCTAAATATAATCCTGGCTTACCTGTGAAGGTTGAGAAGTTGTGGAAAAATAGCGCAAAGCTTACTGGTGTACCTTCATACTCTCCAATTACTACTTGTGCTGCCTTTCTTACAAATAATGATTCCATTAAAATTTCTTCAGTAGCAACTACTTCATTTAAAAGCTTTTCATAATCCGCCAATTCCTTTATGAATCTTAGAATTAAAGGTATGTCCTTTTCTTCAGCAAATCTTAAAGTATAGTTTTCTACTTTAGTCTTTATTATTCCTTCCATGTTAAAATCCCCCTATGAATTTCTTTATATTTTGAAAATTTATCTCATGTGTAGTCATTGATAAACCTTCTTCAATTATCTTAACCTTTTTTATGGGAGTTTGTAAACATGAAAATCTATTAGGCATCTGAAAATAAATACTAAGTCAAAGATGGGAAGTATATTTT
>DKGY01000083.1:0-5439 GCA_002453475.1 Clostridium sp. UBA6758
GTATCTATCACTACCTATTAATTCAGAAACTTGTACATTTCTAGCAACAACATTAATTACTCTATCTATACTTGCTTTATTTCCATCATTATCTGTTACAGCATAAGTTAAAGTATATTTACCTACTTTACTAGTATTTACGCTTCCATTAACAACTATTTTAGAAGTTAAGTTTCCATCCTCTGCATCAGTAGCTGCAACTCCAGCCTTAGCATCAAAAGAATCTCCAACAGTTACATTCTTAGCTGTAGCTCCTGAAATAACTGGCTTTTGTCCTTTATACTCAACTCCAACTGAAGCAAAACTATTTTTTATTGCTGTAACCTCATTAGAATCTTTTCCAAATAAATCAGTAGCAGCTTGCACAAGACAATATGTTGCTTGTTCAAAATTAGTATCCGCATGCATGTACTCAGTTAAAGCTCTATAATATATCTTTGCAGTCTTTTCCATACCTATATTACTAGCTATATTATATGCTGCTTTATTTGGAATACCTGAATTAATATGAACTCCTCCCCAATCATCATCTTCTGTATCAGGAAGATTAATGTAACCATTCATATGATCTGGTTGATCGTATAGGGTAGGGTCTGCTAAACTCCTTAAAGCGTCCCCTTGAATATTAGGTGTATAAATATCATCTCCCACAACCCAGTCAGCTGCATCAAAAGTCCAATTTCCTCCTCCTTCAACATTATACTTATCATAGGTAGCAATGAGGACTCCAAATACATCAGCCATAGATTCATTTAATGCACCTGATTGATTATGGTATGCAAGATTAGCAGTATACTCTATTACTCCATGAGTCATTTCATGACCAACTACATCTAAATCTCCGCTAAGATATGTAAATTCCTCTCCATCTCCATCTCCATAAACCATTACATCACCAAGCCAAAATGCATTATTATAATTATACTTATAGTGTGTAAAAGAATTAATTTCCATACCCTTATTATCAATACTATTTCTATTGAATAGAATTTTATAAAAATTAATTACCCTACCTGCATTATAGTGTGCACTAACAGGAGATTTATGCTCCTCAGTTGTAAATTCCTTAGTACTATTTAAAACTAGTTCCCCATCACCAGAACCATTATTCATATCGTAGGTATATATAGTACCTTCATTTGTTAAATCTACCATCTGATATTGTTCTCCTGATTGATTCAAATTTAGCTCTCTAGTTTTCCCAAGTACATCAGTACCAGAACCTTTCACTGGATTATTAAATCTCATCTTACTTTCAGTTTGAATTACTTTTCCAGAAGTTCCTTCAACGAAGACATCGTAACTTCCTATAGTAGGCTCCATAAAGAAAATATTCACCTTGTAAACTTCATAATTCACATCATCTTTAGTTAGTATTACCTTCTCTGCCTTAGGTTCATTTTTTAGAGTTTTATACTGAAACTGACTTTTAGCTATTTTAATAGCATCTTCTGGAGAGATCCCCTTACTACCAAGAGTCGTAATTTCCTTATTTTCTTCTAAGTTGCCATTAACACTAACTATAACTCCATTTTCATCATAGTGCACATTTATTAAGCTGTTATCAACTTCAGTTCCCTCAATAACTTGTGCAAACTTTACAAAAGTATCGCCTATGTCATCTTTTTTCACTTCAACAACCTTTAGCTCCTCTTTTGCACTATCAATTCCAAAGAGATCCTTGTTTTCCTCTAAAAATTTAGTTGCTGAACTCTCACCTGGGACTTCTTCATCAGAAAGCTTTCCTGATAAAAATACTTGTCCATCATTTTCCTTTAGTTCTAATTCTTCATCACTTAACTTTTCAAGTTTTTCAATAGCTTGTACCTTTTTTGCTTCTTTATCTACCTTTACTTCCTCCGCAAATGCAGGAGCTGAAACAGTACAAGTCAATGCTACTCCTAAAATAAGTGAAATAAGTCTTTTTCCCATAATTATCCCCCCTAGTTTGTCTAGCAAAAGGTTAGACCTCCAAAATTATGTCAAACCCACATTTTTTATATTACCATAAATATTAAAAATATGTAACTATTTTGCTAATATTTTAGGTCGCTTTTGGTATATTTTAGGTATTAAAAGATATTTTTAGACTTTCTTTGTTTTATATAAGTGCATTCTTTTAGGTCATTCCGCATAAAAAAGATTTTATCATTGCTAACTAATAAATAGTAATTTAATTGGTTACTCTATATATGGAGGTGAATTATATGAAAGTAAAAGAAATCATGTCAAAAGATGTTGCTTGCTTAAACCCACAGGACTCTATTGAAAAAGCTGCTCAACTTATGAAACAATATAATGTTGGTTCCATACCAGTATGTAGTAACAATATGGTAAGTGGTATAGTTACAGATCGTGATATTGCTTTAAGAGCTGTAGCCTCAGGTCAAGATTCAGGCCAAACTACAGTCAGTAATATTATGACTTCAAACCCTACTGTAGGGAACCCAGAAATGGATGTTCATGATGCTGCTGAAATAATGAGCAAAGAGCAAATACGTAGACTTCCTATCGTAGAAAGCAATAGTCTTGTAGGGATTGTTTCATTAGGAGATATTTCCCTTGAGCCTATTCTTTCTGACAATGCACAAGATGCTCTTAAGAGCATATCTCAACCAACAAGTAATCAAATGTAAATTGTATTTTTAAAATAAAAAGTTCAGCAATATGCATGTTAATTGCATCTGCTGAACTTTTTACATTTGGGTCATATCTAGCTATTCTCTGAGTCCTTTAACCTCTTCTATTATTGAATACAACTTTTTAAAGAATTTACTGCTTTATCTGGAATTCCCCCACCTGTTCTTACTATTATATCTCCATACTTTTTGCTTAGCACTGAAGTTTGTTCTGTAGTTAAATCATCACCAGCTAAAACTACTGGAGAACCATTAATAGCCGCTACTGGTCCCGCTGCTAGCGCATCTATTAATTGTAATCCCTTAGCTATATAAGTTTTATTTATAACATCTCCATAAAACTTCTCTATAACCATAGCATTAGTTGCATATCTATCCCTGCCACCTAATCTATTGTTTGTTATATTTGCTGAGGTAATTTTATTAACTTTATTTAACACATTATCAGAAATAACTGTGGTACCACCTATTATATAGGCATTTTCTAAAGATTGAAATTGTAACCAATTGTAAACTTTAGTTGGAACTACGTCTCTTTCTACTAGAATGATTGCCATTTTATCTCTTCCTGCCACAGATGCAATGGATAAGGCATCTGCTTGTCCAAGTCCATTACTTATAACTACGTTATTTACAACGTAGCAATTTTTATCTATATACTTAGCAATCTCTAAAGATGTATCATATCTGTCTGATCCACCAATTCTTTCTATATTTGTTATACCTAGTGCTTTTAATTGTTGTATTACGTTATCATTAACTACAGTAGTTCCTCCTATAATGATAGCATTCTTAGCACTTAATCTCTTAATTTCACCTTTAGTTTCCTCTGGAAGGGTATTTGCTTCAGTTAACAGTAATGGTGCATTTTTATAACTAGCTAATGGTGTAGCTGCTAGTCCATCTGCTAAAGCTCCTCCATTTGCTATCATTATAGTATTAGCTGTGTTAAATTGGCTTTTACTTAGTTTAACAGCTGTATCATATCTATCACTACCTATTAATGAATCAACTTGTACATTTCTAGCAACCACATTAATAACTCTATCTATACTTACCTTATTTCCGTCATTATCTGTTACTGTATATGATAGAGTATATTTACCTACTTTCTTTGTATCCACTGTTCCACTAACGATTATTTTTGAAGTTATATTTCCATCCTCAAGATCAGTAGCTGTAACTCCAGTCTTAACATCGAAGGAATCTCCAACCTTTATATTTATATCTGCTGCTCCAGATATAACTGGCTTTTCATTAGTTTTTTCAACTACTGTTACCATTCTTTCTTTTGTTACTGTATTTTCATCACTATCTGTAACTTTATAGATTACCTTGTAATTCCCTATTGTTGATGTATCCACTGTTCCACTAACAATTATTTTTGAAGTTAAATCTCCATCTTCTTTATCATTAGCAGTCACACTATCTAAAGCATTAAATGAATCACCCACTCTTAATTTTACATTCTCTGCTGTTATTACCGGAAGAGTATTAGTAGATGGAGTAATTCCATTATTACTTATCGTATCTCCATCTTTAGTAAATTTCACTAAAACACTTTCAGATTTATTT
The DNA here is from genome assembly GCA_002453475.1 of Clostridium sp. UBA6758. Lineage (GTDB taxonomy): Bacteria > Bacillota > Clostridia > Clostridiales > Clostridiaceae > Clostridium_J > Clostridium_J subterminale. The sequence continues at coordinate 4,215 of DKGY01000083.1, forward strand.
CCTTTAGGATCTACAGCATATAATTCAACTGTAATATCAGCACTCTGTGTTTCTATATTAAACGCAAATGATTGATTTGAATTTATTAATTGTTCGGCAGTTCCACTTGGTATAACTGCATGTACAGTATTTCCTGTTCTTGCTTGTCCAGATATAGTTATATTACCCTTATAATCATCACCAGTAGATATTGAACTTTTTGATATATTATTTACAAAAGGTTTTTCCACTGCCTTAACTTCAGCTAAATAATTGTCGATAGCTCTATTATCCTTTATAGTATATTCCTCAATTGTACTATATTCATTATTTTCGTTTACACTTTCATTTTTAGTGATAGGTCTAATACTATTATTACTATCTACTATCTCTACATTATTTCTATTAATATACTCCTCTGCTGCATAAGCTGTAATATTTCCTAACATAGTTATAGTTAATACTCCAGATAATATGCAAGCACTTACCTTTTTCTTATTCATAAAACCCTCCTATTTAATTGCACTGCAAATTTTTAATTATGTGTTCAACACATTTTTCAATACATATACATATTAACATATAATTATATTTATATCTATATTTTTCTAAAAATTACAGTATCATTCCACCTTAATTAACCATATTTTTTATTTAGTATTAGTAATTATTTTATACATATTATTATTGAATTAAAAAATCTCCAATACTATTTTATTAGAACTATTATTTTAACAATCTTTTAATCTAAAATAAAAAACAGCCTTTCAGCTGTTTTTAACCCATTTACCTCTTTATGTAATATAAGTAAGTATAATCCGTACAAGTTCACTAGCACCACTATATAACTATTAAACTTTATACATATTTANNCTAGTTGTTGATGTAGCAAGGGTTCGTGAGATTTCAGCTACTTGGGATACCCCATAATCTAACCCCATAGGGTAGTAGGTCGGAACCTTTTCTTTCATCAATTTTATAATTTCTTCTTTAGACATATTGTCTACGTTTTTAAATTCCTCTATAGATGATTCTATGAAGTTTATATTTGCCTCCTTAGGTTTTTCTACAAAGATTTTATCGTGTTCTGTAGAAGTTAATGCAACTTCATCCATAAGTAGTTCTTCATAAAGTTTTTCTCCAGGTCTTAGACCTATATACTCTATTTTTATATCTTCCTCTGGCTTATAACCTGAAAGAGTTATTAACTCCTTTGCAAGCTCCACCATCTTAACTGGTTTACCCA
>DKGY01000083.1:5538-46799 GCA_002453475.1 Clostridium sp. UBA6758
GTATTACTGAACCATTACTTCCTAGAACATTTCCAAATCTCACTGCTACAAAATCAGTTTTACCAACTTCATTAAAAGCTTGTACTATAAGTTCACAAAACCTCTTAGTAGCTCCCATTATATTAGTAGGATTCACAGCCTTATCAGTACTAATTAACACAAACTTATCTACCCCATACTTATTAGCACACTTAACCACATTATAGGTGCCTATTATGTTGTTTTTAACTGCATCAGCCATATTCTCTTCCATCAAAGGTACATGCTTATGAGCAGCAGCATGAAATACTGCATCAGGTCTATACTGCTGAAATACCTGGTCAATTCTTACTAAATCCCTCACTGAAGTAATTATCACACTTTTACACACCTCAGGACAGTTTGTATTAAGCTCCATTTGTAAATCATAAGCATTGTTTTCATATATATCTAGAATAAGAATTTTCTTTGGTGAAAATTTAGTTATTTGCCTAATTATCTCTGAACCAATACTTCCTCCACCACCGGTTACAAGAATAACCTTATCCTTGATATATCTATCAATATGTTCTGATTTCAGCTGTATTGTATCCCTACCTAATAAATTCCTAATGTCTATATCCTTCATATTTCAATCTCCTAGTATTTTCACATAATTCTTTAATAACTTCCAAATAAATTAAAATAATATCCATTTATTTANNTATTTAACTTTATAATACTATACATATCAATCTGCAAATCTCTGTAATCCTTCTTCTATAGTTATTGATATTTTAAATACTACAGCTTCTTGAAGTTTATCTGTAGAAGCATAGGTTGCTGGCACATCACCTGGTTTTATAGGTTCAAATACTTTATGAAAAACTACTTCTCTACCTAAAGCATTAGATAAAGCTTTCTCTAAGGCTCCTATTATTTTCTTAACTCCCGAATAGCATTTCAAGAAGCTTGCCTAGCTGGACTTATTTTTCCATCCTAACCGGATACCCTTATAATAGTTTTGACCTTTTCTTCTACTGGCTACCTACTAATCTTCCTATCTTTATTTACATACTCTTTTTTCCCACTCTGACTCTTTTCTCTATTCTTTCACATTAAATGTCCATTTTTCACAAACTTTCAGTCTCTCATTCACATTTTGTTCGCAAACACCAGTGCCTTGAGAGAGGCCTGCCTTGAGCTTGCTCATTATAGGAGGATTTTCTCATATAATATACAATCACTATAAATAATGAATTATTTCACTCTTGTTCTCAATCCCTTTCTCCTATTTTCTTTACGGGAATACCTACATTGATAGAGTATGGTTCTATTATGTTTTTTACCAAACCCATTGCTCCTATTATCGCCCCATCACTAATAATTGAACCCTTTAATATTTTACATCCTGCACCTATCCAAACATCTCTACCAATATATATTGGTTCTGAGTCTAAAGGCTGTTCTCTAATTAAACTAGAACGAACTATTCCATGATCACTATCAATAATATAACACTGCCCTGCTATGGAAGTATCGCTTCCTATATACATTGGCTTATGTGCAAAAATAATTGTATCCTTACCTATAGCTACATTATCTCCTATTGTTATTTGGCCATCACCCCATATTTGTACACCAGAATACAATGATACATTATTACCAAAAATTATATTTGGATTATCTAACTGTACTTTTCCATATAAATTAATTAAATTTGATGTTTTATATATTTTTTTTATCCTATTAAGCCGTATTTGCCTCATTATTCTATTAGAAATTCTACAAATCATACCTCTCACTCCTATTTAACAAATTAAATCTGTATTTAATATCAAAATATTCTATTATAATATATGGTAACAGAGCTAAAATATTTGAAATAATGATTGATATCCATGTATTAACAATATGAATAAGAATAAAAGAGAATAAAATCTTTAATAGCGTTGTTACCGTTAATGCTATAGCTTGAACTTTCAATGTACCTAAACCTGCAATAATACTTGTATCAATACTCACTTTCATAAAAAGTATATTATATATTGCAAATATAATGCTATACGGATAATAAACTACAATAGTATTATTTCCTAACCAATATTTTAAGATTATAGGCATTAATAATATAAGTACAGCCTCACATGGAACTAAAATTAATAGCATTTTGTTTAATTTATTATATAAGCCTTTCACCCATAAGTAATCTTTTTTTACACAAGCTTCTGTTACTGCAGACCATACTGGTGTTAATGCCAGATTAAAAAAAGTGCTTACTAAAGAAAACAACTTGTTATAAATCTGAAAAGGAACAACTTCTTTTGGATCTATCAGCCTTGAAATTAAAAATTCGTTTGTACTAAACATAACCATAGTTAAGATCTGCAAATAGAAAAATGTTCCACCAAGCTTTAGAATTCTATTAGCATATGATTTTTTAAAATACTTTATACTTGGATTACAATTTTTTAGCTTTGTTGAAAAAAGAATAATAGTAGCAATTAAAAACGGAACATTAGCAGTAAATACATACGCAATTGATAAAATTTTTATATTATATGTAATATTATTTGTTTTTGCAAATAAAGTAAAAACTAACATAAGAATAGATGAAAGTAAAGTAAGTAATCCGGATATAGCAGATTTTTGTAATGCATATAGAATTGATGTTACTAATTTTAACCAAAATTGAACTAATATCCCAACAATTAGCATTGTAACCATAAATAGCAGGGCATCTCTACTAACAATATCTGATGATATATTTAAAATTTTATTCCAATTTAGTAATGGAATAATTACAACACTGCAAATAGTTAAAATTATAACCACAATCCCTACAGAAATATATGCTGAGGAAATATTCTTTTTAATTTCTTCAGTATTATTTTTTACTATAGGTTCTACTAAATGATTTCTAAGTCCATTACCAATTCCTAAATCAAAAGTCAATATCCACGATAACATAGATATTGCAGTAAACCACATCCCTAATACAGCTTGATCTTGAAAAAAATTCATATATGCTGGCATATTTAAAAATGAAACTATTAGTGCCATTCCTTTAATTAAAAATGAAAATACTACATTTTTAACCAATATTATGCTCTTCACATCATAATCTTTAACTTTAGTCATTACATTCTTAAACATGCAAATTTTATTCCTCTGCTTTCATTAATTTTTCGATATCACAAAATAAACTTGAGTTTGTTCTTATCCAATTTTCATCTCTATTCCACCACTGTATACTAAGTAAATACTTTATTTCATCTTCTTTAAACCTATACTTAATGATCTTTGCAGGTACTCCCCCCACTATTGCATATGGTGGAATATCTCTAGTTACTATTGCACCGGCTGTAACAACCGCTCCATCACCTACTTTTATACCATTTATTATTCTTACGTCTTCTCCAACCCAAACATCATTTCCAATTTCGCATAAAAATTCTTGGCTATCATCTGTAAAATTATATTCTTTAAATGAATTGGAATGTTTAAAAGATAATCCTGAAAATTTTTTACTAGTATAAAAAATGGGATGTGTTGAAACAAATTTTGATGTAGGATGATTTCCTGCAATAATTCTAACATTAGGCCCTATAGAACAATATCTTCCTATTTTGGTTTTAGGAAATAAGCATGATGATGAAATATATGTCGCAAAACCTATTGAAGATTGAATTATTGATGTTTTGGAGTATATAATATTCCTACCTTCAAGTTTTGAAAAATTATCTATATTTGATTTAAAAGAAATAGAGCATTTATATTTTTTGTTTGTTTTATAGATTATAATAAGGTTTTTAACTTTAGCAATAATTTTATACAACATAATTACATCTCCAAAAGTTTCTTTATATTATAAATAAACTCTTTATCTAATTTTTTTATTAGTGCAATACTATCATATGGATCATTTATATCAATTGCCATAATAGAATCTGCTGTAGCTTTAGGGGTTTGTTCTTCATAATAGTAAACTGCATTTCCAATAGCAGACATCTCTATAGCTTTAATACGTACTGAAACTACTCTCAATCCGTTAGCCATATAGGATAGTATTTTAGATGGAAATGATGTTTCATTATATGTTCCATCAGGTATTTGTGTACTTAAGCCAATATCACATTTTTGTAAAAACTCAATATACTCTGTACCTTTTAACAAACCATCATATGTTAATGTCGCATCCGATATTTTTGATACTTGTTCTATTTTATCTAATAGTAATTTTGTATTTTTACTTGACCCAAAACCAATAATGTGCACATGATAATTTTGGGGAAGATATTCAGCAGCAGCAGCAGCAGCAATCCCCCCTCCTTTTCTCGGATCAAATGTTCCTGCATAAACAACATGAATTTTATTATCTTCAAATTTAAGTTTTTGCTCCTCTTCAACTTGATATGTACCATAAATTATTGAATATGGCTTATTTACTATATTTAATTTTTTGTTTAGCAATTCAGTAGGAAATATGTATTTGTCTGCCATCTTAAAAAATTTATATTCATCACGTTTTGTTCTTTCCGGAAACTTAATTACATCTTGGTAAATTTCTTCAACTTCTAGTACAAGTTTGAATTTCTTTATTTTTTTAGCTAACATTATAGGTCTCATAATTATCATAGAATGATAAACTATTACTGATTCATTCTTTTTAGTATTTTGTATTAAATACCAAAATAACCAAATCCATGACCATAATACTCTCATACCTCTTAATAATTTAATTCTTGATCCAAATGTAAGGGAACATGTTAAACTAATATTATTTGATAAGTTCACTTTTCTTTTTGGATAATATCCTTGCTTATTATCTGTCCACGATGGAGATATAATTTCAACTTTTCTTCCTGATGATATTATTGCTTTTGCAATATAATCCATCTTATTTGTTGCAGCTAAGCACGAATATCTATTCTCATATTCATATGATTTTGTATCATAAAATCCAACATACTTTATTGTTTGTGTATTCACTATTACCACTCCTGCCAAAAAAACTTAAATCCACTGAAACTTCCTGTCTTAAAAAAATATGCAATTAATGCCATAAAAACAAAAATATATATTATTATCTTTATTCTCTTATCCTTCTCTGCATTAATAGCTTTAGGAATCAAAACTATACAAAATATACTAAAATACATACTGATTCTAAAAAATTCTGCAATAACAGCTGAAAACACTTGAAATACCATTCCTAAAAATAATAAATTGTATAAAATTAAATTCTTACTGTCACATTTTACAATACCATTTTTAAAATATAAACAAAATAAATAAATAAATAGTTGGATTATAAATCCTGAAATTGTCAATGTTGTTCCATGCTCAAGATAGTATGTATATTTATCATTTATATTTAAATTACTTAATAATCCTATTATTTGTGGCCTAAACAAATAAGCTGCTACTAATGCAGCTAAAACACCAATAACTTGTTTCCATCCAATTCTCATTTTACTTAAAGGATAAGCTACTAAAAATATGATTGCCGAAAAGTGAAATAATGACCCGAAGAGAATTATTATTATAAATGGAAATAGCCTTCTTTCGATTAAATACTTATATGAAAATAGTATTATTGATAAAGCAAGTGTCTGTCTTAATCCAGAAAGACTGAAATAAAAATAACCAAGAGAGATAAGTGCAACAACACTTATATAAGCCTCGTCTGAATATTTATATATAAATTTTGAAATAGAATAACAAAAGAATCCAGCTATTATAGCCAACCATATTCGATAACTTGCTCCAAATAAGCTAATTACTTTATTAAATACATAAAAAAATGGATCTTTTCCAGTATTAGTAATAAAATTTATCCATAGATCGTATAAATTTGTATAAGATATAGAAATATATTTATTAACATATACCTCTACATCTGTAGTAAAGTATATACTTCTGAATGCAGATATTAAGAATAAAAATAATCCAGAAATTATAACGAATAATTTTCTGCTATTTTTTTTATTTAATAATATTAGTTTTATTAAACCCAAAAATGTTATACAACTAATTAATAAAAGCACTTATATATCTCCTAACTTGCTATAATTTTTTTATATAATTCAACATAATCATGTAATCTATCTTCCATATTAAAATTATTCTTAGCATATTCAATACAATATTCGCTATAATATTTCTTACCAATATTCTTTATATAAAGTATGTATTCTAATATTTTACTCATACTATCTTTATCCACAATATAACCACATCTATCGCCTACCAACTCTGGATTAGCAGTAGAATTTATTACAACTACGGGTGTTCCGCAGGCTAAGGCTTCAGCAGTTACTTTTCCAAAGGATTCTTCTAATGAAAGATTAACAAATACATCTGCCATAGAATAATATTCTACTAACTCATCAATGTTATGAGTCTCTTTTATATTAATTATATTTTTAGGTAAAGATACTTTCTTATCGATATTTCCAACTAATATAATTGCCATATCTTTTGATAATGCCTTTGATAATTCTATAAACTTGTGTAATCCCTTATTATTACTCCAACTACTTGCAACACCTAGAATTATGAATTTATTTTCTAAATTTAATTTATCCCTTAACATTTCTGTCTTAGCTGGTTTAAAAACATCTAAATCAATCCAATTATAAATTCTGGTCAATATTTTAGCAGATGAAAGATATGAATTTCTTGCTTCATTTGTTATCCAATCAGATACTCCAGTAATAGCCAATCTTGGGATTCTTTTAAACCATTCTTTTTTATTATTGTACATTTTCCTTGTACAGTCAAAAAACCAACTTGAATTATCCTTTTTTAATCTAGGGCAATTTCCACAGCTATTTTGCCATTTATAACATTCATCAATTGTATAATGTGTGCATTTTCCAGTATAAAACCAACAATCATGTAAAGTTACTACAGTAGCAATATCTTTTTGAGCAAGATATTCAAGTAATAGTTTTAAGTTAATATAATTTCCATGAAGATTTCCTAAATGTACTACATCTGGTTTAAGATTTTCAATATAATTTAATAGTTTTTTTGTACTTACCATAGAAAAGTATCCTTGAAGACCAAAAACTCGTGAAAAAAGCCCGTGAAGTTTTATCTGAATATATGTACCTATTTTATAACCTTTTTTATATGTAGGCCCACCAGAATACGCAATATAGCCTTCATTTCCATTTTTATTTAGATAATCTGCTAGTTCAGTACAAGCTCTTCCTGTGCTTTTTATTCCATTTACAGCATTAATTTGTAATACTCTCATATTTATATTTCCTCGCATAATAATATATTTATAAATGAATATTCTATTTATTTCATATTAATAAACCATCAAAACTATATTAAAATCAACGGCTATATATTGTGTAACATAAATTAATTTATCCCTTAATGTGATTTAATTATTACATGTTTCAATAATATTATTGAAATCTTCATATAATAATTTTTGTAAATCTTCCTTATGATGATTAACTTTTCCACATTCCCATGACTTTTGTGCATAATTCTTAATTATATTTGGATTATCTATTATGTTTTTAATCTTTTCCTTTATTTCTTTTTCATTTACTGCTATAATAGCAGCATCATTTTTTATCAAATAATCTATAGAATTTGCTTTACTCCAACCTACAGCAAATATACACTTTCCATTTTGAAAATAGTCTACCAACTTAGTAGAAAATGAAAGTCTTGTTTGTAACTTATATTTTAATTCAAACGACTCTACATGGACAACAACATCAGCTTTTTGTTGAATCTCTGGTATCCTGCTTGGTAAAACAGAACCCATAAATCTAACCTCATCGCCAATATTTAACTTCTTCTTCATTTTACTTGTCAATCTATTTGCACTATATATATATAATCTCGCTTTGATTTTCTCATTGCTAAGCTCATGAATTATCTCACCTATTTTAGCAATAATTTTCCATCTCCCATTACCTATATTCCCCGTATAAACAAAATTTATCACGCCATCACGTTTAGAATATATTGCATTCCATTTGTAATGCTCATACCTTTTCTTAGTATTTTAAACTTGTCACCAAATTCTTTTTTAAACTCTGATATTTGAACATCACTCATACAATAACAAATATCTGCCATTTTAATACTACGTCTAATTTTACTTCTTAATATAAATCTATTAATCCAATACAACCCAGATAAAGAAAATTGCTTTAATGAATACATATCATCTCCAGTAAAAAGTATTATCTTGGCATTTGTTACTGATTTTGCATAATATAATATGTTGTGCATATAAAAGCAATCATGTATGGGCATATATATAATTTGCGGATTAAAATCCTTTAAAAAACTGTATAGTTTATTATTTTTCCATTTACCAATACTCCACAATATCTCTCTTGCCCACACCAAAATATATATTCTATAGTTTCTAAAAAAATCATATAGTTTCTTTTCTTTAGCTATAGTTTTGATATTATTTTGACATTCATTCTTTACTAACTTATTATAAGAAGCTATATACCCTACATCTTTATTATTTAGAATATTTCTAATCAACTCATTTTCTGTAATTCTGTAATACTTATCACATATTTGATTATTGGGTAATTCTGCTCTGCAAAATAGATTTGCAATACAATTCTTATCCCAATTAGAAAAAAAATTTGAAGCTGTATTTCCTGTACTATTGCCATTATTCCATGCATTTCTCGTTATAACTAAAATCCTTTTATTCATTATTTCTCCTTTCATATTGTATTAATAATTTATTCTAGAAGAAAAATGACTTAATAAACCTCTCTTAATAATATAAAAATCTAAATAAAATTAGAGAGAGCAATCTTCGCTACTAGTCACTTAAATGTCTGCTAATTTCCTTAAGCATTTTTTCTTTATCTATTTTACAAATCTCAAGATATTTCTTAATTTTATCTTTTACAACTGATTCATTTACAACTAAGTTATCAAATTTATCAAGTACATTTTCTGCATCAATATTTGCAATATCAACAGTGTATTCACTAAATCCCATATCAGACATAATTCCTGATGTTTTATGACCAGAATATGAAATAGCAATTGCAGGCACTAATGATGTCATCGCAAAAATAACAGAATGAAATCTAGTACCTATTATATAATCCATCTCTGAATAGAATTTTGTTATGTCAAAGCAATTCATTTCAACCTCATTTACATAAGAATAACTCTCTTTTGATACTCTTTTGTTTTTTAGTTGTTTTATTACATCTTCAATGGCAATTCTATCATCTTCGTGAGTACTTGGCCCTAATGTATGTGCAACAAAGATTGGATGATATCCTTTATTAATTAAACCTTCTGTAACTTTGCACATTTCTTCTATATATGACTTATATTTTACTTCTACATTATTACTCTCTGGAAATCTATAAGGTCTCATTGTTATGGCTACTTTTTTCACTGAACTGTACGTACTTATAAAATTTCTCATCTCATACTTTTTATAATTTTGTATATAAAAACCTAAATCAGTTGATAAAATAACTTTATTTTCTACAATGCCTGACAAATATTTTCTAGATATTGACTCTCTAGCATAAATTAAGTCACACTTTTTAAGCACTTTTTTTATAATACTTTTTTCAACTCTTCCCATAAAAGGTCCAAAGGAGTTTGGCATAATGATTATTTTCTTTCCAAGTTGTTTTGCAAGCAATATATTATAAAGACTGTAGTATAAGTAATATAAATCCGATATTCTCTTATATGTATGTAAAAATCCTCCACCTTTTACAATCATTAAGTCCATTGTTTTAAAATCTTCATATGTTTTTTTTTGTTCTGTATCCAATAAACTTATTCCAATTCTTTTTAGAAAAGATACTTTAGATATTAATAAAGCGCTTTTAAACATATCTGTTAATGCAGTGGTACCCCAAGATAATTTCGTGAATACTGTATAACCAATGTTTTTCTTTTCTTTCCCCCTTGCAGGGTGTAAAAGAATTGGTTTTATAACATCAAACCCCATTTGTCTACTTTGCCTAGATTGGTTATATATATCCTTGCCATTATTACCACATTGCAATAATTTATATTCAGCTTCTACTCCAACCTCTTTAACCATATCTCTTATCAGCCATATTAATGCTTGATCTCCACGATTTAGATCTGTAATACCAGGAGTAATCAAAATTTTTTTCATAAGATCTTCCTTCCTATTGCACAATCTTTGTATATAATTTGCATCTTTTCTTCAACTGAATTTTTATCATATTTTTTAACCGCTTTAATATTAAAGTTGCTCATTTCCTTGCGAACTTTAGTATTGCTAATTAATTTCTGAATATTCTTGTTAAATCCCTCAACATCATCAGTCCTAACCAAATATCCACCCTTACCATCCTCAATCAAATCTGTATTTCCTCTTATTTTAGAGCAAACAGCAGGTAATCCAGCAGCCATAGCTTCCATCAAAGCTACTGGTAAACCTTCTTGCAAAGAAGGAAAAACAAACACATCAACAGCCATAGATATTTCTGAAATATCTTTTCTAAACCCTAAAAATTTAACATTAATATTAAGTTCTTTAGCTTTATTTTTTAAATATTTATCTAAATCACCCTGTCCACAAATAATATAAATAATATTAGGGTTATTTATTTTAGCCAAAGCCTTAATAACAACTTCATGATTTTTTCTTTTACTTAACTCTCCAACAGATAGTAAAGCAATTTGATTTTCAAGTATGCCTAACTCTTTTCGCTTTTTACTTTTATCCACGATCAATCCACAAAACTTTTTAGTGTCTACTCCAACACCTGGAACATAAACTACCTTATTTGCTTTAAACTTTTGTGCTATACCATAATCTTCTTTATTTATAGTTATAAGCGTGTCAGTATACCTAGCACAATATTTTTCAATTGGATAGAATAACATCCAATTTTTAATAGGCGCTCCCTTAAAAAAATGAAAACCGTGAGCAGTATATATAACCTTTGTACCTTTTTTACGTGTATCCTTAGCTGCCAATCTAGTTAATACTCCACCCACAGGTGTATGACAATGAATAATATCATATTCATTAGAATCTATAATTTTCTTTAATTGTTTATACGCAGTTATATTATTTGAATTAAAAGGTGAACGTTCGAACGGTAAATTATAATACTTATCACAATATGGTATAATACAATCCTCTTTATTTTCATAGTCATTTTTTGCACAAACATGTGTTTCATATCCATTCTCTTTAAACCACTTTATATATGGAATATGAAATGACATGAAATGATGTTTTACTACATGAGCTACAAACAATACTTTTTTCATAATCACTTCTCCGTTAATCTAATAGTTTTCTTTAAATCATAAATACAATACTTATTTTTGTATCCCGACACATTTTTCTCATAAATTAAGTCCCCAAACACCTTATTAACTGTACTAAACTTTAGTAACCTTAATAAAGGATTAAACAGCCTAGTCATATATATTTTCTTTCCGTGCACTTCAGCAATAGTTTTAACCATTTCTGAAGTACAAACATATTCTTCATTTTGTGGGAAAAATAGTCCTGTACTTTCTTCATCAATAATAAATTTAACAAATTCACATAAATTATCTATATAAATCATACTTCTCCTATTTTCCATATCAGGAAAAATAGGTGATTTCAATGCGAACTTCTCTAACCTAGTATAATTACCTTTACACCCTTTACCGTATATCATAGGTGGACGAAGAACTGATATTTTAAAGTTAGGTTCTTCCAAAGTAGTTATTAATTCTTCACCTTGAAGTTTAGACTTTCCATAATTACTTTTTGGTAAAGGAACAGTATTCTTACTTATAACACCTTTTTCCATCCCATAAACACTCATAGAACTTAAGAGTATAAAATGCTTAATCCCATCACTCTTTGCTTTCTCAGCAACTTCATATGCTAAATCACGATTTACTTTATAATAAAGCTCTGTATTTTCCTTTGTTTCTTTTATATGTGCAATCCCTGCCACATGAAACACTACATCATACCCTGAAAAGCTTTTTTCTTTCCAAGTACCATCTATCATATCAACACTATCAACTAAATAATCTTCCTGCCACTTCTTTAGCCATTTTTCAAAACTAGTACCTATGTAACTATTAGCACCTGTTATAAGTATTTTCTTCATCCAGCTAATCACCTTCTTCTATTCACTCCAACAATACTTTCAACCAATCAAACCGACACCGAATCTCTCTCCACTTCTACTTCTTTCTCCTTCACTACTTCCTTAACTCCACCTTCTAAGACCCCATCTCTCTTTAGTACAGAAACAACAGTTCCAAAGAAACATTTAGCATCCATCTTTACTCCCAAATTTTCAACATAATCTCCATCATATCTTGCCTTGTCTTCAATGGCTACTGTATCTCTTCCATTAATTTGTGCCCATCCAGTGAGACCAGGTCGTATATCATTAGCTCCATACTTGTCCCTTTCTGCTATTAAATCATATTGATTCCATAGAGCAGGTCTTGGTCCAACTATTGCCATGGAGCCAGCTATTATATTCAAAATTTGTGGCAATTCATCTAAACTAGTCTTTCTTAAGAATTTACCAACTTTAGTTATATACTGCTGTGGATTTTTAAGGAGATGAGTTGGCATGTCCTTAGGTGTATCTATTCTCATAGTACGAAACTTCAATATATTAAAATGTGTTTTATTAATTCCAACTCTTCTTTGTTTAAAGAAAACCGGGCCTTTAGAGTTAAGTTTTATAGCTATAATAATTATCAAAAATAATGGCGATAGTAAAATTAATCCTATAAGTGCAAGTATAAAGTCAAATAATCTTTTTACTTTTAAATACATATCAATCTCCCCCTTAAATTAAAGTAATATTATGAACCTATTACTTCATCCCTTTAAGCTATTATATTCTATAACCTGACCACTATTAATCTTTAATAAAGGAGCAATACTGCAATAAGATTTAATCACTGCTCCACAGTCCACATGGCATCCATAACCAATGATAGCATCATGGTCAATAATGGTTCCGATGCTTATAATACAGCCCTTTCCAATCTTTGTGTTTGTATTTACAACTGCTTTAGCTTCTATTACTGAACTTGAATAAACTATAGCTGATGGACTAATATATGCTGTGGGATGAATTAAAGTTGGAATTTGAAATTTATTCTTCTCAAGTTTTTCAATCCACTCCATACGAAGTTTGTTATTCCCAAAGGCTGATATTGCATAGGTGTATTTTTCTATAAATTTTTCATTATCTGAACACTTTCCTATAGCTTCATTAGAATTATCATCTAAAAAGTCTATTTTATGAAATATCCCCATAGCTTCTGCAACTTCCTTAACTACATGACCATGGCCGCCAGCTCCTAGAATTATTAGATTTTTATTTGAGTTATGATTTGCCATATAATAACCCCCTAATACTTTATCCTTTATATTTCCCTCTTAATTAAGACTGCCCACCGATTCTTAATTTTTATAAAACCAGATAAAAATAACCCACCACTATCTTTTACATAACTCACTTACCACAAATTTCCCCTTCAAATTTATAGTTACCCCGAATTAATAAGATAAAGGTGGGTTGCGCTACTAACTCCATGTAGTCCAAGCGCCCAAGTACAGACTACATTTCATAATTCCCTTTATAATTAAGTTATTTATGTCGAATTTTATATTACCCCTATCGGCTATAAACAGATTTCTTAGCTTCTTTGAAGCTTAGAAATCGTTATCCAGAGACGTAGCAGCTCTTTACTCCCACTTCGAAGAAGAAGGGAGTTTAGAGCTGGTAGTCATCGGATTAAAAGTACCCCCAATTCCCAACTTTTACATAACCGATACACCCAGTTTAAATTTTTTTATACTTTAAATTTATCTTTTAAATAAGCTCATAATTCCATGTTGTTTTTTAATTTTCTCACCTTGATAGTTCACCCTATTATTCTTTAAAATTTCCTGAGAAATGTTGTCCATTTCCCTTTCATATCCAGGTTTTATTTTCTCTATAGCTCTTATTCCTAAGGTCATATCTGTAGTTCTAACATCTGCTCTATGAGCATCGGAACCTATAACACTATATATTTTATGCTTTACAAATAACTCTGCAGTTTTTTTAACACTTCTTCCAAAGTCTCCTGCTATGCTACCTGTATTAAGTTGAAATAAAAACCCCTCTTCAATAAACTTATTTATTAATTCCGGGGCTTCTATAAAAGTTTTATATCGCTCTGGATGAGCAATGATAGGTACAATCCCCTTTAGTTGAAGTTCATAGACATCATTTATTACTTCATCCACAGAAAATCCCCTTAAAGGAAATTCTATTAACATATATCTACTGTTTTCAATGGTAGATATATCACCACTTTGAAAACTTTCTAGAATTCTATTAGTATAGTAAACCTCTTGACCACAATAAATTTCTATATTTATACCATTTTTTTTAGCTAAGTTTTTTAATTTTGTTACTTCCTTTTGTATTTCCTCATAAGGTATTTGAAACCTACCCCTGAAAAAATGTGGAGTGGCAACAATTCCTCTTGTTCCTGAACTCTCAGCTAATTTAAGCATGTCTACAGTCATATCTTCATCTTTAGATCCATCATCCACTCCATGAAGTATATGGCTATGAAAATCTATCATAAGCACTCCTCCAACCTTTAAGTGAAATTTTATATATTATTTATCACCATAATAGTAATAATAGCTATTTCTTTTAGTGTCTACTCCATTTAATATGGTACCAATGATATTTGCATTAACCTTTTTCAAAAGATTTACAGAGTTTACAACAGAATCTTTTTTTGTTTTCTCAGCTCTTATCACAAGTAATGTTCCATCTGCTCTAGTGGAAAGGATTTGTGCATCAGTAACGGCTTGTACTGGTGGAGTATCTAATATTACATAGTCAAAAACCTTTTTTAAAGCATCAATTAGAGCCTTCATAGACTTTGAACCTAGCATCTCTGATGGGTTAGGTGGAATCTTTCCTGATGTTAATATAGTAAGATTATTATTATATCTATGTCCTACTACAGAAATGCTTTCTTTTCCAACTATTACATCAGAAAGTCCTGCAGTATTAGATATTTCAAATTTTTTATGTAATGATGGCTTTCTTAAGTCACAATCAATGAGTACCACCTTTTTATCGCTTTGAGCTATAGATAGAGCTAAGTTTCCTGCTGTAGTACTTTTCCCTTCTCCCGGCTCTGCACTAGTTACTACTATTACTTTATATTCCTCATCAAAGGATGAATATTGTAAATTTGTCCTTAGAGTTCTATAACTTTCTGCAGCTATAGACTTAGGGTCTTTTTCTACTATAAACATTAATTTCTCTCCTTAAGTAAAAATCTAATAATTTTATCTGTTGTAATCTTCTACTGCTCAGTGTTAGGTATAGTTCCTATAACAGGAATTTCTAATTCTTTTTCTAATTGTTCTCTATTCTTATATGTGTTGTCTAAAAACTCTAATAAGAAGCTTATTCCAACGCTCACCATTAATCCAAGCAGAAAAGCTATAGCTATATTCATTTTTTTATTAGGGCTCACTGGTATTTCTGGAACCTTTACGGATTCTATAACTTTTATATTCCCATTTGGCACTAAAACCTTAGATGTAGTTACAAACTCATTAGTTATTGCTTGTACCATAGTTGCTGCCATATNNCGCTACAGTTACCACTGTAAGTTTTTCTAGCACTTCATCTTCTGTTAGATTACTGTTAGCAGACTTTATAGCTCTTCCAACTAAATCTCTAGTTTTTATCGCTTCTGAGTAGGTCTTCATTAACTTTTGATACATAGCTATCTCACTTTGATCATAACCTTTTTCTGCTCCTGCTTCCTTACCTATAAATAACTTTGTACTTGCTTCATATTTAGGACTTATTAAAAAAAAGCTTACCAAACCTGATACTAATGTTGCTAGTAGAGTTATTATTAGTATCATCTTCCACCTTTTCTTTAACACTTCTAGAATTTCTCCAAGGCTAATTACTTGTTCTTCCAAAATTATTATTCCTCCGTTTCCATCTTGTGTTAATCATCCTACTTAAGATTTTATAGGTCTATCTTTGGTATTATTCCTAAAACTGGTATGTTTAATTCTTCTTCTAGCCTATCTTTATTTTTATAGGTGTTATCCATAAATTCTATAAGGAATATAACTCCTATTCCTATAAACACTCCCAATACCATAGCTATTACAAGTCCCATACTCTTGTTAGGACTTACTGCCCTTAATGGAAATCTAGCTTCTTCAATTACTTGAACATTTCCATTAGGAACTAACTCTGTTGATAATTTAACAAATTCATCTTTTATAGCGGTTACTAGCTTTACAGCTTCTTCTGGTGAGCTGCTTTTATACTTTATTTCCATAATCTGTGTATCAGCTAAGGATACTACTGTTAAACTTTCAACTGCTTCTCTAGGTTTTATATCTAATCCTGCTTTATCTATGGCTTTTTTAACTAAATCTTCAGTTTTAATAACTTCAGCATAGGTTTTTAATAATTTTTGATACATTTGTATGTCTAAAATATTATATCCTTCCTGCTGACTTTCTTCTTTACCTATAAATATCTTAGTAGTTGATTCATATTGTGGATCTATCAGTACAAACAATGCTATTGATGCTACTAAAGTTGAGCTCAAAGCAAATACTAATATAAGTTTCCACTTTCTTTTTAAAATTTCGAAGATTTCTTTTAAACTAATAATATTCTCTTCCAAATTAATTCTCCTTACAAAACTAATTTATACATATTACAACATATTCTATATATTTTTACCTTTTTAATTTTAATTTTCATATATAGCTGTAACACCCGTATAATAGTACATATTTCTTTATATTTCAATTGTATACATAACTGTCACATTTGTATAATACCATATTTCTTGTAACTTTACTAGTTAAAAACGCCAGTTACTTGCAATATTTTATATAATTTTGAATAATATCTTAATATATTCCAACAGAAATATTCATTTTATATCCATATATACTATTAATTTTATATTATTAATTTATAATTAAATTATCGTATCAGATGTATAAAAATTTATATTAAATTTTATGTAATAATTTGCCACTGCACACTTCTTTATATTTACACATATAACATATGATGATAAAATTAGGTAGAGAAAGGAGTGTAACTATGTCACAACGTAAAATTGATTCCGACAAAAATAATAATAAAAAAAGAAGAAAGAAGAAAAAATCCCTAGGATTTAAAATTTCAATGGGGATCTTAGGAGTATTAATATTTATAATAGCTATCAGTGCCGGATATTTTTATTCATTGTATAACAAAATGGATACTGTAGAGATAGACAAATCTAAGCTAGGTATTGATTCAAAGGATACCTTTAAAGAATATGAAAACCATGACTCTATAAAAAATATAGCTTTATATGGTATTGATGCAGAAGAGGGGCAAGCTGGTCGTTCAGACTCTATAATGATAGCTACCATCGATTCAGCTCATAATAAGGTTAAGGTAACATCTATTATGAGAGACTCTTATGTTAATATTCCAGATCATGGTATGGACAAAATAAATCACGCCTATGCCTATGGAGGTCCAACCTTAGCTTTAAGAACCTTAAATGAAAACTTCGGACTTAATGTAGAGGATTTTGTATCAGTAAACTTTTCTTCACTGCCAAAAATAATTGATATTTTAGGCGGAATTACAATAGATATTAAAGAAGAGGAAATATCTCACATTCCAGGAGTAAGTTNNAACTGGTGAGCAAGCCTTAGCCTACTCTAGAATAAGATATGCCAGTGGTGGAGATTATGAAAGAACTCACAGACATAGAAACGTAATGTCTGCAGTGTTTAACAAAGCTCTTGCAGCATCCCCTACATCTTATCCTAATATATTAAATAATATCCTTCCCCTAGTTCAAACTAACCTAAGTTCTGGTGATTTTATATCTCTAGCAACTACGGTAGTCGGTTTAGGAAATGGTAATTTAGAGCAAGAAAGATTTCCAAGGGATGGAGATGCCCAAGGTGATATGAGCACAGGAACATACTACTTAAAGTTTGATATTGAAACTGTTAAAAAGCAAATGAGAGATTACATATTTGCTGATAAGAAATAATATGTAAAACAAAACACCGATTATCCTAGGATAATCGGTGTTTTATTTATGTTATATAGATTTATTTATACTTTATATTATTATAATCTCCAGTAAACCATAGTATCTGAATCTACACAATGTCTATCCATAATGCCTTTTACATCTATAAATACGTCTTTCTCTACTTCATCCTTAGCTGCTGCTACTTCGTCTAAAGATTCACTTCTATATAATGGAGCAAAGTCTTTTATGCCCATATCTCTATACTGATGATGAGATACCGCAAGGATAATAGCATCTACCTCTTTAATATCTTCCATAGAAACCATGTCTATTCCATACTCTTCTTTAATTTCATCTTTACATGCTACAGGATCTGTGGCTAATACAGTTACTCCATAGTCTTTAAGTTCATCTATAATATCCACTACCTTTGTATTTCTTGTATCTGGACAGTCTTCCTTAAAGGTAAGTCCAAGAACTGCTACCTTAGCATTTTTAACTCTCTTATTAGCCTTTATTAAGCTTTTTACTGTGTTTTCTGCAATAAATTTAGCCATACCATCATTAATACTTCTTCCTGAAGCTATAACTTTTGAATCTATTCCAAACTCTTTAGCTCTGTGGATTAAGTAGTATGGGTCTACTCCAATGCAGTGTCCTCCTACTAAACCTGGGTTTAGTTTTATAAAGTTCCACTTACTACCTGCGGCATCTATTACAGATTTAGTATCTATACCCATTCTATCAAAGATTATAGCAAGTTCATTAACGAAAGCTATGTTAACATCTCTTTGACAGTTTTCTATTAATTTAGCAGCTTCTGCAACTTTTATGCTTTCAGCTCTATATACTCCAGCTTCTATAACAAGTTCATAAGCTTTAGCAACTGTATCAAGAGTTTCTTCATCCATACCAGATACTATCTTCATAATGTTTTCTAATCTATGAACCTTATCACCTGGGTTTATTCTCTCTGGAGAATATCCTATTTTAAAATCTTGTCCGCACTTAAGTCCAGATTCCCTTTCTAAGATTGGTACACAGATTTCCTCTGTTACTCCTGGATATACTGTAGATTCATATACTACTATAGAACCTTTAGTTAAGTTTCTTCCTAAAACTTCACTTGCACCTATAACTGGTCTTAAATCTGGAGTTTTATCTTCATTAGTTGGAGTTGGTACTGCAACTATGTGGAAGTTACATCCTCTTAATTTTGTTTCATCATAGGTGAAATCTACAGTAGATGCTTTTATAGCTTCATCTCCAACTTCATTAGTTACATCTACTCCACTTAAATACTTATTTATCTTTTCCTTGTTTACATCGAATCCAACTACTGGAGCCTTCTTAGCAAAAGCTACTGCTAAAGGCATTCCTACATAGCCAAGTCCTACTAAAGATATTTTTAAATCTTTCATTATATCGTCTCCTACTGTTTAATTTAGCAATTATTCTTTTAATTATCATTGATATATTTTTAACAATAAATTAGATTTACCCAACGACTTAGTTGTCACTGGATAAACTCTAATTATTATTAATTATAAAACTCTTTTATACACTCACAGATATATTGAACTTCTTCATTTGTAAGTTCTGGATATATAGGTAATGCAAGAATTTGTTCACACATTTTTTCTGTTACCGGGAACTGACCTTCTTTATATCCTAGGTATTCAAAACACTTTTGTAGGTGTAATGGCTTTGGATAATATATACTGGTTGCAACTCCCTTAGATTTTAAGTACTCAGCAAGGCCATCTCTATTCTCAGCAAAGATATTAAATACATAATAAACATTATGTTGATTTGCTGCCTTAATACCTTGAACTTTTACACCTTCTACATTCTTTAAGCCTTCAGTGTAAAGTTTAGCAACTCTATTTCTATTTTCAATGGCATTGTTTATATATTTAAGTTTAACCCTTAACACAGCTGCTTGCATAGCATCCAATCTTGAGTTATAACCGATATAGTCGTAGTGATATTTCTTTGATGCTCCATGAACTCTAAACATACGGCACATATCTGCTAGTTCATCACTATTAGTAACTATCATTCCACCGTCACCATATCCACCTAG
The DNA here is from genome assembly GCA_002453475.1 of Clostridium sp. UBA6758. Lineage (GTDB taxonomy): Bacteria > Bacillota > Clostridia > Clostridiales > Clostridiaceae > Clostridium_J > Clostridium_J subterminale. The sequence continues at coordinate 25,694 of DKGY01000083.1, forward strand.
TGTCTTAGTAGGGAAGAATGAAAACACACCCATATCTCCTATAGTTCCTGCATGTCTATAACCTTCTTCACCTTGCATTTGCCATCTCATTCCGAAAGCTTCAGCAGCATCTTCTAATACTTTTAAGTCATGTTTCCTAGCAATTTTCATTATACTATCCATATCACACATTTGATTAAATAAATGTATCGGAAGTATTCCTACAGTATTATCATTAATAGCAGCTTCTAATTGAGCTACATCCATACCACAAGATTCTTCATCTATATCAACAAATACAGGTCTTCCACCATGCTTTGCAAGACAAGATGTAGAAGCTAAAAATGTAAAAGGTGTAGTTACTATTTCTTTATTATCACTAAACCCAAGGATATCTGATGCAATAACTAAAGCATCTGTTCCTGATGCCACTCCTATGGCATGCTTAGCTCCAGTAAAGTCTTTTATTTCTTCTTCAAATACTTTAACTTCATTTCCTAATATAAAAGCACCACTATCTATTATATTTTTTATAGCTTTATCAAATTCATCTTTTTTTTCTTTATATTCTCTTTGTGATTCATAAAAATTTATTTTCATCATTCTTCCTCCTATTTTCACATATACAATTGTACATCAAATTTATAAAAAGTAAAATATTTTTTCTTAAGTTTAATAAAATTTTGTATTCATTTAATATACCATAAATTGAACTATATGTATAATATATTATCAGTTTTTTTCTTTGAGATTATGATATATTTCTTAATAATTTTAATACATTGAAGTAAATAATTCAATTTTTTATTATCAATGAAGTTTATATAATAATAAAACTATTTTAGAGTCAAATTTAATCTTTTCTAAAATAGTTTTATTTTATGTAATTTCTATATAATTTTATTATCAACAATAGAATCATACATCTTTGATTGTAATATGATCTTCGCCTTACTACAAGGTCCATCTTCTATCATTAACTCTTTACCTTTCAATAAAGATTCTGATAAATTCAAAAAATTCTTAGCACAAATAGAACCATTCCATTTTTCACATATGGTCTTATATGAATTTTTACCAATAGCTTCACAATACTCATTATTTAACATTAATTTTTTTACATTATTATATAATTGTTGAAAATTATCATCTTTATAAACTAACCCATTTTGTTTATGATTAATAAGATATCCAGTAGCACCTATAGCATGACTTACAACAACAGCACATCCACTATTCATAGCTTCATTTAAAACAGCGCCCCATCCCTCATTATAATCACTTGTAAAAAGGAATATATTCGCTTTTTCCATATAGTTCCTTACCATTTCCGGTGGCATAGCTCCTAAAAATTCAACTTTATCACCGATATCGTATCTACTAACTAATGCTCTTAAATTATCTTCTAAATCACCAATCCCTATAATTCGTAATTTAAAGCTAAATCCATCATTCTTTAATAACCTTGCAACCTCTATAGCTTTCTCTGGATGTTTCCAATCTAGAAATCTTCCTGCCCATAGTATTTCTACTTCTTCATTTTTTTTTAATTTAAATAGTTCATCTACGTTATATTTTTTAACTTCTGGGAAATATCCCCATTTATAACATTTTCCAATGTATGCCCCCGCTAGTGAATAATCAATAGGTGTATACGCACTTGAACTGAGCATATACAAATTCTTTCTTAAATATATAGTATGTTTTTTTATCAAACTCCCCATAACTCTAGGGTATAATATTTTCCATTGTCCTTCTTTGAATATTCTTTCTGAATATCTAAATGTAAGCTTATTGTTTTTTAATCGCTTTTCAATAAACTTTTCTGGGGCGGACCCTATTATTACAACATCACTTGTATATCCTAATTCTATTCCTTTATTATATACCTCTTCACTATCATATGTATTAATGGAGAATGGGAATTCTTTACTCATATCCTTATATCCCATTTTCAATCGCTCTTCATGAATCGGTTCAGTTGCAACAAATTTAAAATCATCTCCCAATAATTTATACATTTCCTTACAAAATGGTAGCTGATGATGATTTAAAAAATTAGAAAAAAAGGTTACTTTCATTAGTATCAACTCCATACAACATTTTATATTTATCTCCTTTAAAACTACTTTCTTTCAAATACACCTTTAAGACATAAAGCTTTAAACATGTGCTTTATTGAAACTCTTACATCTTTAAAGAAAGCTGGCGCAATTACAGCTACAACAGCTTGGGAAATTAGTGTAGCTATAGCCACTCCTATTATACCAAACGGTTTTACTAATAATAGATTTAAGATAACATTCATTAATGCTCCCATTCCTGCAAAGTACTTTAAATATTTATTCTTATTTTCACAAATAATCCAAATTTCCCTCACTACACCCAATATGGAAAATATACTTCCCCACACTAATATTAATAATGGTGCCACAGCTTCAATATATTCTTTTCCATATAAAATTGTAACTCCTAATTTTGCAAATAGAGATATAGCAATACTTGCAAAAATACCCATATATATAACTAATGCGTATACCTGAGTAATTCTTTTTTCATAAATCTCTTTATTTACACTCCTGCTTTCCATAATTATTGGTCTTGCTGAGTTAATTAACGCAAGTGGAATGAATATCCACAAGTCAGATATAGTTACAGCTGCTGAATATATCCCTACTGCTTCTTCTGACATATAAACGCCTAACATTATTTTATCAATTCTAGTATATATAACTACCATTAAGCTAGCTAACAATAAATGATAACTTGATTTAAGCAACGTCTTTACTAAACTGAGTTTAAACGTAAGCCTATATTCTCTATTCTTTAAATATAATATCCCAAGGAATATAAAGCATACTATTGCTTCTATAGTAATTGATAGTGCAAACCATTCAACAGAAGCCTTTTTAACTATAAGAAATACTTTCCACATTCCCACTGAAAAAGTAGCAATACATTTAGCCATTACTGAGTATTTAGATTTAAGTTTTGATTGAAACCACAAATCTATAATTTCATACATTTTAAATATAAGTGATATTGATTCTAGTAAACATACCCATTGTAGTACTGTATTATTAGGCTCTATTACTCTTATAAATATGAATAATACACTTATAGACACTATGCTTGTAACTAATCTCATTACCATCACAGTCCCCATTATTTCTCCACTCTTCTTTGGTTCCTTAATAATCTCTCTTATTACTATACCATCTAGTCCTAAAGAACATATAACTCCAAATATAACTACATATGACATAGCATAGTTTATAACTCCATAATTAGTAGGTCCTAAATATCTCGCTGTTATAGCACCAATAATAAGTGAAAACATCATTTGAAAAACTTTTTCACCTATTAACCATCCAGAGTTAGATAAAAAACTATACATCTTATCTGAAAACTTAAATTTCATATTATTTATACACCTTCTCAATAGCATTAAAGCCTATTATCCATTAATAACTTCTTTATATATATTAATTATGGTTTTTAAATTATTATTTCTATCAAAAATAATTTTACCTTTTTCTTTTGAATTTTTGGATAAATGTAATGCTAATTCTTTACTTTTAAAAACTTGACTAATATAATAAGAAATCATATAAGGTTCATCAAATGGATAAAGAAATCCTTCTACTTTATCTTTAATCATATCACTAACTCCACCAACATTTGATGATATACACGGAACACCCAAAATCATAGCTTCACCAACGGAATTAGGACTATTCTCTATACTAGACGGTGATAGAAAAACATGTGATTTTTTCATCCTTTCACAAAACGCTTTTTCACTCAATGGTCCTAAAAATATAATTTTATCTTTTAAATTTTTACGCTCTATCAATTTCTCTATATATATACCGTAATATCCCCGTTTAAGCTTTTCTATAAACGTATCAGCTTTAGTAATATTATTTCCTGCAACATATATTTTAACATTAGGATATTCCTTCACTAATTGAGGTAAGGCTTCTATTGCCATATGTAGTCCCTTTATTGGATATGTTCCTTGGCTAATAAATATTGAATGTTTTTCACACTCATCATAGCTCCATTCTGTATTATAAAAAGAATCTCTTAAGCTTTCGCTACAGTAATGGTAATTAGCTTTTGGGTTAATCATATATGAACAAGCTTTATCCCAAGTAGTTCTTCCTACTATATTGTCGACACTTGAAATTATCTCCCTTTCTATATTTGCATTTTTAAACCATTCGCGTTGAGTTTTTATTATATTTTTTCTTTTCATAAAATCTCTAAATGAATATTTTCTAACCACACTATGTGGTAGATTAGCTAAGTAGTGATTGGCATAAACTGAAGTTAATCCCTGTATTGAGGTTACATGATTTTCATCAGGACATGCTTTAATTAATATATTAGCATGTTCATACTCTGTACCATGTATATGTATTACATCAGGCTTAACATTTTTTGTTATATGTCTCCAATGCTCCTTCATACCTTTATACGGAACTGCATAATAAATAATATTATTTATTTTCTTACTCTTTATATTTTCTCCATTATATGGTGCGCAAATAACTAATTTAACTTCTTCGCAAGTTGACATATCTTTAGCCAGTGCAACCATCCAACTACCTCCTGCAGAAATAGGTTCGCTTATCTCCTTGGCAAATTCCGGCAACAATATATTACACACCCACATTACCTTCATACTTTTAATTCCCCCTCAATTTAATATTAATATCTAATCTTTAATATAATTTAAAACTTAGATAACATATTATTTATAACATCTAAGTTATACTCTCTCCTAAAAACCACTTGTATATATTCATTATATTTTTAATGAATATATTATCCGTATCTTTTTCAAAATCAAATTTATTACTTGATTTATAGTAAGAAACATATTTCTTATTAATAGTATAAACAGTTAAAATTATTAAAATTATAATCCAAGTAGAAGGTGATTGGTACTCCCATCTTAGCAAAGAGAATAACATTATATATAAATTAAGGATTAAAATCATAACGCAATATACATTTTTTGATTTTAAAGTCTTTTTAATAATAAATGAACTAAAGGCTCCAAATAATCCACTAAACAATAGAATTCCAAAAATTCCAAAGTCTATATAATAATTAAAAGCAGCTGTATAAAATGCATTATATTGAATATTTTCTCCAATAAATATTGCCGGTTGAGTTAATGTCCCTAACATCATATTTACAGTTGGAATTTCTTTACCTAATCCTCTAAAAAACATAACTATTACTTCATTAATACCTGCAAAAGTAGCCCCTCCCCAGGTATGTCCATATTGACTTATAATATTATCTCTATAATTATTTATCAAGGAATAATCAAAAGCTCTAATTGATCCAGTAAAATATAATATAACTTGATCAAAAGTTTCTTTTAGGTTTATGCTAATTGATTCTATGCTCGTAAAATCAGTCTTTAACCTAACTAACGTTAAGAATACCATACTAATTCCACCAATTCCTATAATTGCAATTATTATATACCAATACTTTTTTATATACTTCAAAATTTCATCATAGAAATAAATAATAAATGCTAATATGAAATACACTAATAACTCAAAAATTACCATTCTTCCTTTTCCTATTTGCGCATTAAGTAGAACATTAATTATTCCTATGTACACTATTGGATTTCTATATTTTCTATTAAGAATATGTATAGGGACTAATAATGTAATAACACTTACTACTGATTGAATTATATAGTTGTAAAATAATAATTCAAATGGTGATTTTAACATATATCCCAATTCAAATCTTATTATTCTAGCATAATTCATTCCATATATCTCTAACAACTTATTGTATTCACCTAAGTATCCTAGCAGAATCATCATTATAATAATTCCTATTACCCATACTACAAATCCAGATTGGTATGTTCTTATATCAAAATATGTATTATCTCGTTTTATATTCTTCTTAGTCCTTACTTTATTAATTAAATTGATACCATTGCCTGCATACTTTCTATCTACCAATAAATACATAACTATGAAAGCTACAACATTCAAAATTAACAACCAGTAGGTTTTATCGCTAACTTCTAGCATTATACCTTTCGTATCTATTGACAATTCAAGCCATACAAACCACCAGAATAAATATACATTGGCAATGATTTTACTTAAACTTTTTTGACTACATATTATGTTAGTTAATGTAAATAAACAAATAAATACTCCTAATATAATTAGTTCCATCATTGTCCCCTTTCAATTTTCCTCACTACACACTAATCATTTCCATTAAAAAATCTAATACAATTTTTGTTTGGACTTTAGCATTTTTATTGCTTATTACAAACTCCCTTGCTCTTAATCCGAATCCTTTTAATTCATCCTCTGATTTATTTAATATATATTCAATTCTCTCCTTTACACCTTCCTTAGTTTCATTTTCAACAGTATAAAGATAATTATAATATTCGTCTGGAATACCTTCTATCTTAGTTGTTAAATAAGGAGTTCCAGATGCCATATATTCAAAAGTCTTTGATGGGAATGACATCTTTGTGTATAAATCTGAAGAAAATCTAGTATTTATTAAAAGTGTAGCTTTCTTTTCGTAGTTAAAAACCTCTTCTCTAGACTTAAATCCCATATACTTTATTCTTGAATCTACTTTCTCCAAGTTCTCAATAGTTTGTACCATTTCTCCTCCACCAAAAATCCAAAGTTGTAAATTAGGATCTTCTATAAGTCTAAAGGCATCTAAAAAAAGGTTGATTCCATATTGTTGAAATAATGATCCAGCATACATTATTGCTTTCTCTTTTTTCACTTCATCATAATTAATATTATTAGAATTAAATATACCTTCCATTATGCAATATGGTTTTCTCTTTACATTTATTGTTTCATTCATATACTTTGAAAAGAATATATACCCATCATAATTAACTTCTGTTTGATTTATTAACTTTATGTATATAGGCATTACTTTTCTTCTTATTAAAGACATTTTTGCAATACGTTCTTTAAGTGATATAAATGAAGTGGTGTCAGTAAAAATACATGTATTTTTAACTCTGAACATTTTACTAACTATCATATTTGCATAACTTATAGGTAAATAATTTACTGCTGATAATATTAATTTCTCTTTATTCCTTTTATTCTTCAAACACCACTTGAGGGTTCTAAAAAAGGTTGAAGCAAATAATGATAAAAACTTTATTCCAGGTAAATTTAAGTACGAAATATATTTAACATTAGTTTTTTCAGTTAGTTTTCTTATTGAACTTTTAACAAATAAATTTTCTGAATTAGGGAAACTACTGTCTTGAAGTATATAATTACAATTTAAGCTTATATTTTCACCCTTCTCTAACTGTTCTATCATCGCTATCTCAAACATTTGTTGTGCTACAATATAAGGAGAGTTAGACTTTTTTGAGTTCTTTTCAAAATACTCATTATCACATGCTAATCCATAATACAAAATTTCCATATTTTATAATCACCTTTTATTTTAGTTATATTTTCTTATATAAATTTGCTTATATATTTTGAATACGATATAAGGTATAACATATCCCACTTTAGCTAAAATATCCATGAGATACTTATTGTTAGAAATTTTGGTTTTTATAAACATAATCATCTTATATATACCATGGCAAATTTTATAATTTGTATCAACCCCAAAACTTACTTTTTTCTTTCCTCGAATATCATCATACATTTCAGCTCTATTTTGAAGCTGAGCCATTACTGTTAATCCAGCATTACTACCTCTTATTCTTACTTTAGTTAATACTTTATCAACACTTAATATATCACTTTTATTTGATAATCTAATCCAAAGCTCTGTATCTTCTCCATATCTTTTATTTTCCACAAATAATAGTTCTTCTTCATTGAACATAGATTTCTTTACCATTACTGTTGGAGTAGCAATACCATTTGATATGTAAAGCAGTTTTTTGAATAAATTGGGATTTATTATTGCATTAACTTTTTTCCCATCAGCCCCATTTCCAAATAATTCATAAGATGTTTGACTCCATGCTGCATTTTTATTTATCATTTCATTTATCTGACACTCTAATTTATTTGATATCCACAAATCATCTGAATCTAAAAATGCAATATACTCTCCACTTGCCTTTTTTATCCCTAAATTTCTAGCAGCAGCTGGACCCCCATTTTCCTTTACAATATAAATAATTTTTTCTTTATACCTTAATAAAAAATCATCCATATTTTCTTTTGAGCCATCATTTATGATTAATATCTCATAATTTGTATATGTTTGATTTAATACACTATCTATAGCTTGCATTAACCAATCAACTCTATTATAAAATGGTATTATCACACTTACTAATGGCTTATTATTCATAAAAGACTTACCCCCAAAATATTAACTATTTTCTCCATATAAATTTATTTATTACTGATGTATATCCTTGAATTGCATTTACTACCTTCATTCCTACATTTACATCTGTATAATCATGAACTTTTACCGTTTCTTCACCTAATGATTTTTGTTTAACTATAACTTCCATTGCTTGAGTTATGCTATCAAAAGTTATTCCACCAAGAACTATTGAACCTTTATCAATAGCTTCTGGTCTTTCAGTACTTGTTCTTATAGATACTGCTGGGAATCCCATAATATTAGACTCTTCTGCTAAAGAACCACTATCTGATAATACGCAGAAAGCATCCTTTTGAAGTTTATTATAATCATAGAATCCAAAAGGCTTTAATTGTTTAATATTTTCATGGAACTTAATGCCTTTATCTTCAATCCTCTTCCAACTTCTAGGATGAGTTGAATAGATTATTGGCATATTATATTCCTCTGCTATAGCATTTAAAGCATCTGTTAAGCTCTTAAAATTTTCATCATTATCTATATTTTCTTCTCTATGAGCACTTACTAATATGTATTTACCCTTTTCTAGAGCTAATCTTTCTAGCACATCACTAGCATCTATTTTAGACATATACTTTTTAAACACTTCTGGTAATGGTGAGCCTGTTACAAAAGTATATTCCTTTCTCATACCCTCTGATAAAAGATATCTTCTTGCATGTTCTGTATATGCTAAATTTACATCACTAGTGCAGTCAACAATTCTTCTATTTATTTCTTCTGGCACATTTTGATCAAAACATCTATTTCCTGCTTCCATATGGAACACTGGAATTTTCAATCTTTTTGCTGAAATAGCACTTAAACAACTATTAGTATCCCCTAGTATAAGTAATGCATCTGGTCTTTCTTTAACTAATATTTTATAACTTTCAGCTAAAATGTTTCCCATGGTTTCTCCTAAATCACTTCCTACTACTCCTAAGAAATGATCTGGCTCTCTAAGTTCTAGTTCTTTAAAAAACACATCATTTAAAGTATAATCCCAGTTTTGTCCTGTATGAACTAATATATGTTCAAAGTATTCGTCACACTTTTTTATTGTCTCAGCTAATCTTATAATCTCCGGTCTTGTTCCAACTATAGTCATTACTTTTAATTTTTTCATCTTTATACCTCCAAGAATATTGTATCAGGAACCTGAGGATCAAAAACTTCATTAACCCACATTATAGTTACCATATCAGTATCACCAGTGTTAACAATACTATGAGTATATCCTACTGGAATATCAACTACTTCAAGTTTTTCTCCACTAACTTTATATTCTATTATTTCTTCACTATCAATTTTTCTAAATCTAATAAGTCCAGTTCCATTAACAACAAGGAACTTCTCATTTTTTGTATGATGCCAATGGTTTCCTTTAGTTATACCTGGCTTAGATATATTTACAGATACCTGACCTCTTTCTGGACTCTTTAAAAACTCAGTAAAGGAACCCCTATTATCTACATTCATCTTTAGAGGATAACTAAATTCCTTCTCTGGTAAATAACTAAGATAAGTACTATATAACTTTTTAGTAAATCCATCACTCATATCTGGAACCATTAGATTCTTTCTACTGTCCTTAAAGGAATTCAAAAGTTCTACTATTCTTCCTAAAGTCACTTTATGCTCTACGTCTACAGACGCATATCCTCTTACTTCTTCATTAGATTCCATAGAGTTTATAAAGCATCTTACAACATCATCTATATAAACTAAAGTCATTTCTTTACTAGGGTCTGATACCCATACTTCTTCACCCTTAGCTATGTTATTGCAAAAGGTTGCCACAGCTGAATTATAATTAGGTCTACACCATTTACCAAAAACATTTGGTAATCTATATACAAAAACTCTTGCTCCTGTAACTTCTTTATATTTTAACAATTCTTTTTCAGCCATTTTTTTACTTTTTCCATAGGCATTATCTAGCTCTGCTTGAATAGATGAAGTTATCAAAATAGGAGTATTTTTTTTATTCTCTACTAATAACTCTATTATCTCCCCTGTTAACCCTGAATTACCTTCAAAGAAGTCTTCTTCCTTTTCAGGTCTATTTATTCCAGCAAGGTGAAAAATAAAGTCTGAAGTTAATACTCCTGACTTTAACTCTTCTTTAGAATTTTCTTTATCGATGGATAGTATTTCATATCCACCTATTTCTTTTAAATTTCCAATTAAATTCTTACCTATGAAACCATTTGAGCCAGTTACTAATACTTTCACTATCTATTCCTCCATGCTTCCAATTCTTCTTTAATATAATCTAGTGTTAAAAGTTTTGCTTTTACTTCTTCTACATTTAGTAACTCTGTATTATTAGAGTTATATTCTTCAAGTTGTGTTCTTCCTTCATTTCCATCAGTAAAGTATTTGTCATAGTTTAAATCTCTCTTATCTGCTGGCACTCTATAGAAATCTCCCATATCTATAGCATTAGCACATTCTTCATTAGTTAAAAGTGTTTCATACATCTTTTCTCCATGACGAATACCTATTATCTTTGTTTCAGATTCTACTCCAAATAACTCTTTTACAGCCTGAGCTAAAACTTCAATTGTACAAGCTGGTGCCTTTTGAACCATAATGTCTCCACTTTCTGCATTTTCAAAGGCAAAAGCAACTAACTCTACAGCTTCCTCTAGGCTCATAATGTATCTTGTCATCTTCGGTTCTGTTATTGTAAGTGGTTTTTCACTCTTTAATTGTTCTATAAATAGAGGAACAACTGATCCTCTTGAACATAAAACATTTCCATATCTAGTTCCACAGATTAAGGTTTTCTTTGGTGAAACAGTTCTTGATTTAGCTACAAAAACTTTCTCCATCATAGCTTTAGAAGTTCCCATAGCATTTACAGGATACGCTGCTTTATCTGTAGATAAACATATTACTTTTTTTACTCCAGCTTCTATGGCTGCTGTAAGCACATTGTCAGTTCCTATAACATTTGTTTTAACCGCCTCTAAAGGGAAAAATTCACAACTAGGAACTTGTTTTAATGCTGCTGCATGAAATACGTAATCTACATCATACATTGCAGCTTTAATACTTTGTAAGTCTCTTACATCACCTATGTAAAACTTTATTTTACTATTATTATATTTTTTTCTCATATCATCTTGTTTTTTTTCATCGCGAGAAAAGATACGAATCTCTCCAATGTCAGTATTTAAAAATCTATCTAATACTGCATTACCAAAGGATCCTGTACCTCCAGTAATTAATAATACTTTATCTTTAAACATAATTAAAACGCCTCCATTTATACAACTTATATATAAATAAAGTGCATATTTGCACTTATAAATTATATCATTATATTTATCAACTTTTTTAATAATTTTTTTCTTGTAAAGTTCTCTTCGAAATATATTCTTCCTCTTTCCCCCATAGTTACTCTTTCAACATTAGTCATATTGTATAATAACATTACATTTTCATATAGCTGTTTATAATCTCCAGCTTGTCCTGCTAATCCACAACCACTTTTTTCTACTACTTCACTGCCTTCTCCATTTATAGCAGTTATTATAGGTTTTCCTGAGGCCATATATGACTGTACCTTTGCTGGTAGTGTAGCATTTAATATTTCTTCATCCCTTAGAGTTACTATTAAAGCATCGGACATTGCAAAACACACAGGCATTTCACTTACTGGCTTTCTACCTGGTAGTATTACTGTGTCTTCTAATCCATATTCCTTTACTACCTTTTTTATATTTTCAAATTCACTGCCATCTCCAACTATATTCCACTTTATATCTTTATTTTTCTTACACAAATTTGCGGCTTTTACTATAGTATCCACACTCTGTGCCTTTCCTATGTTTCCTGCAAAGGTAACAGTAAAATCTTCATTCTTTTCTATATCCACATTAGTTCTATATAAGTCTTCAGCCCATTGTGGAAAATATATTATCTTCTCTGAACCTAGTCCTGTCTTACATAAAATATCTTTAAACCCTTTAGAACTAATAAGTATTTTATCAAATCCGTTATATATTGAAGTACAAATCTTCTTTAATATTTTTTTAACTTTTTCATTGTTTATTGGTACAATAGTATAAAAAACCTCTGGCCACACATCCTGCACGTAAATATAAGATGAAACCTTCTTTGCCTTTGAATATATTAAGGCAGGTATAGCCGCAGTTATTGGTGATGTTTCGAACATAAATACTTTATCATAGTTTTTAAACAATAGAGGAATCATCCTTATAGAAGCCAAAATCATAAATGATAAATAATTTAGCACTAAAAGTATGGAACTATTTTTACCTCTAGGTACTATAGGTACTCTTCTAATTTTCATTCCTTTATATACATCCCTATAAGGTCCTTTAATAGAATAACCTTCTAAATATTTACCTTTAGGATAATTAGGCATCCCTGTCAAAACCTCTACTTCATTACCTTCCTCTACCAGGCCAGCACAAATATCATTTATTCTAAACTCTTCTGGCCAAAAATATTGTGTCACTACTAATATTTTCAACTATTACACTCCTTGAAAATTTATTCTTTTGTCAAATTAGATAACTATATAGCATCCTTTGCTTTTACTGTGTGATAAACTACTTCTTCTAATTCTTCTCTTCCGTCGACAATGCCTTCTTGCCTAAAAACCTTCACAAAAGTCATAAAAAGTATTTTAATATCAAAAACAAAGCTTTGTTTTCTTAGATACTCTTTTTCCAAGGTGATTTTTCTAGCTGTAGACATATTGTCTCTACCATTAATTTGAGCCCAACCAGTAAGCCCTGGAACTAATTTATAAACACCATATTCAGTTCTTAATTTCAATAATTCTTTTTCACTTTCATCATTAATTACAGGTCTTGGTCCTACTAAGCTCATATCACCTTTTATGATGTTTAATAATTGCGGCAGTTCATCTAAACTTGTCTTTCGCAAGAACTTGCCTATTGAAGTTATATACGCATCAGGATTTTCTAAAGCTGTGCTTGCTATCTCTGGTGCATCTTTCACCATTGACCTAAACTTATAAATTACAAATTCCTTATTATCTTTTCCTACTCTACATTGCTTAAATATTATAGAACCCTTATTATTCAACTTGATTAATATAGAAATAACTAGAATTATAGGTGATAATAATATTAATGCTATAACACTCACCACTAAATCAAACGCCCTTTTCACTTTTTACTTCCTCCAATCAAAGATATGAAATTTTCATTCTTCATAAATTTAATTAATTCTTAATCTTATTTATTCTTCAAATCTTTATAAACTTCCCCTATATAATATACGATAATAAAAATGACATATTACAAATTTAACATCATATATTTCATTTTAACTTTTGTTATCCATTGTATTGCCTATATTTTTTATGTACAACCAATGAGCTTGTCTTATTTTTAGTCCTATAATTCTTTATTAATCTTCATATTTTTAGTGATTTTATTAACAAAAACTTTTTATTTCCATCGTTACTCAAAAATTATATCATAATTTATAATATTTTGCCATATATTTTACCATAGCCACATGTAAATATAGCCATATATATCCTTTGTATTTACATATCATATAAATCTTAATAATTTAAATCAATTACATATTCCTATGTTTTTAGGTTCTTAACTTTTTATGTTCTTCATGGCTTAAGTCATTGGTATCACTTATCTTCAGTCTCCTAAGAATCACCTATTTTTTTAGAAATATTCACATTAATCAAACCATTTACAAACATATCTATTTTTATTTTTTCTAATTAAAATTAAATTATTTACAAAACAAAAGACTAGGATAGGGGGATATCCTAGTCTTGCATAATATATATACAAACACTATGAGGGTTATGTTTAGTGCTTGTACGAAATGCTAGAAACTCCTTAAATTTTAGTATTTTTTATTTGCCGAAATATTAATAAGTCTACAGATATTATTAATATTTCAGCAAATATTATTTTTATTGAAGTAATTATAACCCATGTAACTTATTTGCAACCAATCAAGAAGTTAATTGTTTCATCTTTGTTAAATTTTCTAAATTTTCTTTATATTTATATAATATATTATATTCTCAAATCTTCAAACTTTATTTTCATTCATTTAACACAGTATATTAAAATTATATTTCAATTAATCCATTTAACTACGTTTTTCTATATTTTACTAAGCTTTTTATTTGCTATTTTTATAAATTGATACATTTTATATTAATTTAAGTTTCATTTTATTAGAAATATCTTTTTAACGCTATAAACTTATATTTACTTTTCTATAAAATCAACCAATTAGAAATGAAAAATAAAAAAACCTTATTCTCCTTAATTGGAAGAATAAGATTTCAAAATTTTATTTACTCATACTTAATTTAAATATTACAAAATAAAAACACTAAGATTTAACTTAGTGTTTTTAATGGTGTGAGTAAATCTATAAGCCGAGTTCTGTATTTGACAATCATCTATCTAGGCCCATTATTACTAATGGGCTCAAGCGATACACCCGGGAACGGGACGGGCAGCCCCATAATGTTCCACTTTCGATCTTGCTCCAGATGGGGTTTACATAGCCGCAAAGTCGCCATTGCGCTGGTGAGCTCTTACCTCGCCTTTCCACCCTTACCTTAAGTGACACTCCAAATCTACGATTTGGTTAGTGGAACTTATGCATTCTAACTAGTTAGAATGTATTCACCTAAAAAAGTCACTCAGGCGGTATATCTCTGTTGCACTTTCCTTAAAGTCGCCTTCACTGGGAGTTACCCAGCACCCTGCCCTATGGAGCTCGGACTTTCCTCTCCTGATTTCTCAGCAGCGATTGTCTGACTTACTCGCAAAATTAATATTAACATAAATCTTTTATCATTGCAACGCCTTTAAATTTTCTATTTTTGGTTATATAATCCACATATTAGACTATTTAAATAGTCTAATATATAAATATAAAACTATACATCTAAATAAATATCGAATTATCAAACTATGGAAAATTTTACCTATATAACTAGTTTAATATATAAAATTTTAACTAGTTAACTATTTAAATAGTTAACTAGTTGTTGTCATAGTGCGGGTTTCGAGGATTTTCACTTCTTTATTAAGCCAGTTTTTTTAAAGTAATAGGATTATATAAAATTATATGGATCCTTTATAACTTTAGATAATATAACCTCTACACCCATGGGCTCTAATATTTTTTTGATATTTTCTGCTAAACTCATTACTAATGGCCATTCTGAATTAAAATGTCCTATATCTATTACAGACAATCCCATCTCTTCATAGTCAGATACAAAGTGATAGGTAGTATCCCCTGTGATTAATAGATCAGCACCTAGGTCATAGGATTGCTGCAAGTAATCTTCTCCGCTTCCATTAACTAGGGATACGATTCTTACTTTTTTATCTAACTCTCCGGAATATCTTAAATTTTGTAAGTTTAGTTTATCCTTAATCCCATTTATTATTCTCTCCACCGTTGTGTCTTCCTTCAGCTGAACTATTCTACCCACTCCAGCTGTAGGATCTGATGGAGCTACTTCTATGATTTTACTTCCTTCAAAGCCAAGGAGTTTTACAAATTCATCATTTAATCCGCCTTTTACAGTGTCCCAATTAGTATGACTAGAATATAGCGCTATGCCATTTTCTATTAGCTTCATAATCTTTTTTCCTTGCAGACTATCCGTAGTTATGCTTTTAGGCTTTATAAACAGCAGTGGATGATGAGTTAGAATCAACTGAGCTCCTAACTCCTTTGCTTCCTCTATGACCTTTAGAGTGCAATCTAGAGCAACTAAGACCCTAGTTACTTCACTTTCTCTATCTCCCACCATAAAACCTACATTGTCGTAGCTTTCTTTTAGGTTTAATGGTGCAATTTCTTCCATTATATCAATGACTTGATTTATTTTTACCATATTATATCCTCCACACATTTATTCAAGTAAAAAACCTTTTATCTTTTGAATTTTATCCCATAACTCTAATTTTCTTTTTCTTGAATTTTCTGTGTCACCCTTAAGTTCTTCATGGATTCTTAAATATTTTTCCAGCTTATAATTTAAATATTCCTTATAGGTATCATCTTGCTTACCTAAAAGAATCTTGCTTATTTCATAGTAAATAGGCTCCATATCTTCAGGCTCAGTTCCCCAGGATATCTTCATAATTTCATAGTATTTTTCTTCATCATATATTATCCACTCATCTAGGATGTTACATCCTGAGGTATAAAGATATTCTCTTAAGACTTCTGGATTTTGTACAGGCTGAACTATTACATAGTTTAACTCTTTAAAGACCTCCTTACTTTCTTCTAGGATATCTCTTATCAAGTTTCCTCCCATACCAGCAATGACAGCTGCTTCTACTTCTCTAGGAGTTACAGTTGTAAGCCCTCCTCCAAGTCTACACTGTATTTTCTCTTGAAGGTTATTATCTCTTACATTTTTTTTAGCCTTTTCCACTGGGCCTTTATTAATATCACTGGCTATGGCAAAGTCTATTTTATTCCTTTTCAAAAGTTCTATGGGTACATATCCATGGTCTGTTCCTACATCTACCATAGACTTAACCCCTGTGATTAAATCACTTATTAGTTTTAATCTTTTGCTAATTATCATATTTTCACCTAACACCTTATTTATATAACAGCCATCATAAGTCTCATTTGAAGATATAGGAATACTATTGCCACTAAAAGTGATATATAGATATACCTATAGGCAGACTTTTTATCATATTTTGCACAGAAATGAGCTGCATAGTACATACAGAACATCACTGCCATGTTTAATATTCCATAGAGCATCTGAGCGAATGCAAATTGCTTGTCAGTACCCACTTCCGCAGCTTCCATAGACACATTAAGAACTAAAGGCATTATATCCGGAAGCTTATTTAGTATATATAAAACCATTGGATAAAAAGTTGTAAATAAAATTATGATACTAGTTATAACTAATGGGAGTATAAATTTTTTATCCTTATGCAGTTTATTAACCTTATTATATTCCTTTGTCCAAGATTTTTCTTCAATGCCTAGCTTATTTAGTACCTCCATGAACTCTTTGAATTTCTTAGGTGATAGAGCATAGCTTATATCTTCAGTTTTTAAATATATAATACTACTGCCACTTGTAACAAACATTCTGGAAGTTCCTAAGTTTTTTACTACAATTCTTCCTATTGCAAATTTATTAGAGGATATACCTGAAAGACTTATCCCTCTAATTTTTCCCTTTCCTACAGTGTAGCATTCTATATCACTTATAGGTAAAATTACTTTTTTAAGTCCTCCCAGCGCATTTATCGTTACTTCACTATTTGTTATTTCATACTTTACAGTTACCCATATTCCTATGTGATATAAATAGAATATATTACAAATCACCAACACCACTCTAATTAAACTCAACATCAGATAGGAATCTAGAATGTGTGTAGCCCAAACCCCTATTACATTCAAGACAACAAAAGTTAATATAGTGGGAATTATTTCTAGCTTCTTATTGCTATTGAAACTATTCATGGATTACCTCCTTTATAAATGTATATATACTTATTCTATATTATATTAAGTGATTTTGTCTATTACAAATTCTAGCTATGTAAAAAGAGCTGCCTTAAAAGACAGCTCTAACTAATCTAAATAATCCTTAAGTTTTTTACTTCTACTTGGATGTCTTAACTTTCTTAAAGCCTTTGCTTCAATTTGTCTAATTCTTTCTCTTGTTACATTGAATTCTTTTCCAACTTCCTCAAGAGTTCTAGCTCTTCCATCATCAAGACCAAATCTAAGTCTTAACACCTTTTCTTCCCTCGGAGTTAAAGTTCTAAGTTGACTGATTAGTTGTTCCTTTAACATGGTGAAGGCTGCTGCTTCTGCTGGAGCTAATGCATCATCATCAGGAATAAAGTCTCCAAGATGAGAATCTTCCTCTTCACCTATAGGAGTTTCTAAAGATACAGGTTCTTGAGCAATCTTCATTATTTCTCTAACCTTATCTACGCTCATATCCATATGCTTTGCAATTTCTTCTGGTAATGGCTCTCTTCCTAGTTCTTGAAGAAGCTGTCTAGATACTCTAATCAACTTATTAATAGTTTCTACCATGTGTACTGGTATTCTAATAGTTCTAGCCTGGTCTGCAATAGCTCTTGTAATTGCCTGTCTAATCCACCATGTAGCATAGGTACTAAATTTAAATCCCTTGCTGTAATCAAACTTTTCTACAGCTTTTATAAGACCTAAGTTACCCTCTTGAATTAAGTCTAAAAATAACATACCACGACCTACATATCTCTTAGCAATACTTACAACTAGTCTAAGGTTTGCTTCTGCTAGTTTTTTCTTAGCATATTCATCACCATTTTCTATAAGCTTCGCAAGTCTCATTTCTTCTTCTGCAGATAATAGAGGTACCTTACCAATTTCTTTAAGGTACATTCTAACTGGATCATCGATGGCAATTCCTTCTGGAATTGTTATGTCAACCTCTATCTCTACCTCTTCTTCATCTTCTTCCTCTGGAACTGCACCTATAACATCAATACCCATAGATTCAAGAACTTCATAAATCTTTTCTATTTGCTCTGGAGTTAACTCTACGCCTTCTACTTCGTCCATTATTTCTTTATAAGTTAAGTTCCCTTTTTTCTTACCTTTTTCCACCAATTTCTTTACTACAGCAACTTTTCCTGCTTTATCCTTCATTCCATTACCTCCTCTCATCTACAGTTTTACCATTTCCTTCTGTATATCCATTAGCTCTCTAGCTAGCGTTAAAGATTCTTCAACTAACCCTTCAGATTCACACCTTCTAATTTTATCCATAATCTTCCTTTTTGACTCCTCTAACTTGTATTTTTTTATCTTATTCACACAGTCACTTATCATTTTGTCTATGGATGCTTCATCTATATCAATTTTATATTCTTGAATTTTTATCCATTCTCTTGTGAACTCACTATCCTGCATAGTTTGCAGTTCAATAATCTTAATTAATTCTTCCTTAGAGCACATATTGTTTTCTTTAATAATTTTATAAATTACTTTATGTGCTTTTAAAATAAGCTCATCTTCACTTATACTACTAAATATTTTATCACTTAGTCTTTTGTGAAGTGCAAGGCTTAATACAGTTCTTTCCGCCCTAACAAATCCGGGCTCTAGATATAATTTTTGCCCAAATTCCCTATTTATATTATGATTTTTATCATTTTGTATATATTTCTTATGATTTTTGTCTACAGACTCCATTATAGCTTCTTCACCTATACCACTTTTCTCTGAAACCTGCTTAATATATACAGCTTTTTCTAGTGGATCAAGGTCTTTTAGCACTATAACTACTTCTTTTAGATATTTAATCACCATTTCTTTCTTAGAAAAGTCAATTCCCTTTTCTGCCATCTTTAGCTTGAAATCAATAAGAGGTAGAGCTCCATCTACTAGATTTAGAAATTTTTCTTTACCATAGGCTCTAATAAATTCATCTGGGTCTTTACCTTTGGGAATTCTAAGAATTTTAAGGTTAAATCCAGATTTTTGTAGTATTTCTAATCCTCTTATAGTAGCATTTTGACCTGCTGCATCTGAATCAAAGGATACTATGACAGTATCAATATATCTCTTTAATAATTTACATTGGCCTTCAGTTAATGCAGTTCCTAGGGTTGCAACTACATTCGTTACTCCTTGTTGAAAAAGAGAGATTACATCCATATAACCTTCAACCATGATAACTGTTCTAGCCGAATTATTCTTTATTGCTAAATTTAATCCATAAAGATTTGTTCCTTTATGAAATATTGGGGTTTCGGGAGAGTTTAAATATTTAGGTTTAGAATCATCTAAAACCCTTCCACCAAAGCCTATTACCCTGCCACTGACGTTGAATACAGGAAATATAATTCTATTTCTAAATCTATCGTATATATTTCCCTTTTCATTTTTTGTAGTAAGTCCAAGTTCTAGTATTTCTTCTTCACTAAATCCTCTTTGTTTTAAATAGGAACGTATTCCCTGCCAATTGTCTAGTGCAAAGCCAATACCAAACTTTTTAATAGTCTCATCTGTTATACCTCTTCCTTTTAGGTATTCATAAGGAGCCTTATATCTTTTTAAATTAGTATAATAATACCTCCCAGCTTGTATGTTTATATCATACATTCGTTGATATTTTTCATTAGCTGCTGAACTTTTACCTGGTGAATTTGTATCATCTACTACAATGCCTACCTTTTCTCCAAGAAATTTTACTGCGTCTGGGAAAGCCATATTCCTGGTTTTCATAACAAAACTTATTACATTACCAGCCTCTCCACATCCAAAGCATTTATATATTTGTTTTTCACTTGATACAGTAAATGAAGGTGTTTTTTCACTGTGAAATGGACATCTTCCTAAATAATTTTTTCCTGTCTTTCTTAAGGTTACTACCTCTGAAACGATATCCACTATATCATTTTCTTCTTTTATTTTTTGTATTAATTCTTCAGAAAACATTCTCAACTCACCTCACTCTCAAGTGATCTTAAACTTAAAGAAACCTACTAAGTATGTTATACCTTAAGTCTAAAAGAACTTATCTCATTTTTAACTTAACTTGCTTTTTAAAATTAAAATACACGTTTATCCGATGACTACCCGCTCTAATACTCCCATATTCTTCAAAGTGGGAGTAAAGAGCGGCTACGTCCCTGGATAACGATTTCTAAGCTTCAGTGGGAGAAAA
>DKGY01000099.1:0-4529 GCA_002453475.1 Clostridium sp. UBA6758
TATCCTCTGCTTCTTCTCACCAATGAAAGCTCTCTGTATAAGTATTCTTAAAGTTACTTTCCTTTTCTTTGCATTTAACTATTATACTTCTAATTATATGTGTATTTATTAAATTGTCAATTGAACTTTTAAAATATTAACACTTAATAGTTTTTATTCTAAAGAAGAAATAGTAATATTTAACTATTATCATAATTACAATTATTCCCTTTACAACTAAACTATCTATAATTATCAACGGAAAGGCCATCATAAAATCTGCAAATAATAATATAGTAATCTTTTGTTTTAATGTCATTGCTTTTTTCTTTATAAAACTATCTAAGTGTCTTTTATATATCTTTGTACTCTTAAACCAAGCATCAAATCTCTCAGACCCTTTTACAAAGAAAAAGGATGCTAAGAGCAAAAATGGTGTTGTAGGGAGTATAGGCAATATAATTCCTATAGCTCCTAGTGTAAAACATATCAATCCTATAGATACACATATGAACTTTTTACACTTATTCATAGTAACACCCNNAATAACCAACAATTATTTTCGATATACCTCATTTATTAATTTTTTCTATTTCAATAATTTAAATCCTTATCTTTTATAGCAAATATATGAGCAGAAAAAGCCTACCATATTTATGGTAGACTTTTTCTGTCTGCGTCTTTGTTTAATGTCTAGTTCTTTTAAAATTATAGGGAAATTTTAAATGAAACTAATTATATATATTAAATTGTTAATATATAGCATAAAAAATTTGTTCTATAATGTTATTATAATACAAAATACTAAAATTTCAAATTATATTTTTCTACAAAATTTTATTATTTTTTTAATTATCGCTTTTTTATTCAGACTCACTAGAATATACACTATTAATATCATCTTTAGACATATTGAAATTAATTTCAGTATATTCTTTGATATGTTACTACTTTCAAATAGAAGCTTATCTCTTATAAGTGTAAACGTTTATAGAGGATATTAATTAAAGTATATCATTATTACATTCTATGTCAATTCATTATAATAAAGTGAAATGTTAATTTTATTTGTACTAATATATACTAATTTAAAATTAGATATGGTATATTTAATTTTGTTATCAATATAGTTATAGGAGAATTATTATGGAAAATAAATTTAAAATAACAAGTCCTAGATATCAACAAATAGCTGCCGATGTAGCAGCAAAAATAGTTGATGGTCATTATAAAGTTGGTGATAAGATTTATGCAAGATCTTCTCTTGCAAGTCAATATGGTGTCTCATCTGAAACAGCGAGACGTGCTATTTGTGTATTATCAGACTTAAATATTGTGGATACTTCAAAGGGTAGTGGAGTTACTATAAAGTCCTACGAAAATGCTATAAAATTTATTAAACAATATAATGATATTAGTACTATAAGTAATCTAAAGCAAGATATCATTGATAGTGTTGACAGACAAAAAAAAGAAATAAAGTTTCTATATGGATGTCTTTCTGATTTAATAGATAAAACTGATAGATTTCGCTCTGTAAATCCATTTACACCATTTCAAATAGAAATAACATCTGCTACACCTTATATTAACAAATCTGTGTCAGATATAAATTTTTGGCATAACACTTCAGCAACAATAATTGCAATCAAAAGAAATGATTCTTTACTTATGTCGCCTGGTCCATATGCAACCTTTCAAGAAAATGATATATTTTATTTTGTTGGAGATGAAAATTGTATGGAGCGTGTTAAAAAATATTTATATCCATAAATTAAATTGTTTGTATAAACTTAATAGAAATTACTTAGGCTATTTCAAAATAATTCATTAATCTTTGTCAGAATGTAAATTAAGATTAATGTAATTTTGAGATAGTCTTTTTTATATTTACTCTTCAAATTTGACAAAGTGACAACTCAATATTATAATTAAGTTGTTACTTTTACAAAGGAGGATTCATTTTGATAAAATTTAAGAACATTTCAAAAAAGTTTAAAAACACTACTGTTCTTTCAGATATTTCTTTTGAGATTGAAAAAGGACAATTAGTAGCCATTATAGGTGAAAGTGGTTGTGGAAAAACAACTACGCTTAAAATGATTAATAGGCTTATAAAACCAACATCAGGTAAAATTTACATCAATGGTGAAGATATTAGTATGAAAAATGTAATAGATCTTCGAAGAAACATTGGTTATGTTATTCAACAAACAGGTCTATTTCCACATATGACCATAAGAGAAAATATTGAACTAATTCCTAAAGTTCAAAACAAAAGTGCTGAAGATATAACTCAAAGAACTTATGATTTGATGGATATGGTAGGTCTTGACTGCAATGAATTTCTTGATAGATACCCAATAGAACTTAGTGGTGGTCAACAACAAAGAGTAGGTGTTGCAAGAGCATTCGCTACAAATCCAGATATAATATTAATGGACGAACCATTTTCAGCTTTAGACCCAATTACTCGTTCAAGTTTACAAGATGAACTTGTTAGTTTGCAATCAAAGTTAAAAAAGACAATTGTGTTTGTAACTCATGATATGGACGAGGCTGTAAAAATATCTGATAAAATATGTATAATGGATAAAGGTGAGATTAT
The DNA here is from genome assembly GCA_002453475.1 of Clostridium sp. UBA6758. Classification (GTDB taxonomy): domain Bacteria; phylum Bacillota; class Clostridia; order Clostridiales; family Clostridiaceae; genus Clostridium_J; species Clostridium_J subterminale. Next base: position 2,588 of record DKGY01000099.1, read on the forward strand.
TCAATACGACGCTCCTGAAAATATACTAAAAAATCCTGTGAACGATTTTGTTTCAGAGTTTGTTGGTAAAAAAAGAATATGGACATCCCCTGAATTTATTAAAGCTGAAGATATTATGATAGAAAACCCTATAACTTGCTCTGAGGACCTATCAATATTTAAATGCATAGAAAAGATGCGTTCATATAAAGTTGACAGTTTAATGGTTATTGACAACAAATCTAAAAAACTACGTGGTGTTGCAAAGGGAAAACAAATACGATTAATTGATGATAAGTCAATTAAGGTTAGTTCTGTTCTTGAGGATAATTATACTTATGTTTCTCCCAACGATACTATCATCGATGTTTTAAAAAGCGTAAATGAAAATAACATTTCAACAATCCCCGTTTTAAATGATAAGGGTGGCCTTATTGGATTAATCACAGAAAGTAGTCTTGTTACAACGCTTAGCCAGCAATATATAGAAGTGGAGGCGTAGTGATATGAATATTTTTGAATACTTTTTACAAAACAAAACTCAAATTATCTCATTATTGATTGAACATATCGAACTTACTACAATTTCAGTTGGACTAGCTATTTTAATCGGTGTTCCCTTAGGAATTCTTATTTCTTATGTGAAAAAGCTAAATAAACCTATTCTTGGAATAACAAATATTATTCAAGCTATTCCTAGCATGGCTTTATTAGGACTCTTCATACCACTTTTAGGTATAGGAACTATTCCAGCAGTTGCAACTGTAGTTCTATATTCTTTATTACCTATAATTAAAAACACATATACCGGAATTTCTAACATTAATCCACAGACCATTGAAGCAGCAAAAGGAATTGGGTTAACCAAATTTCAAATACTAACAAAGATTCAAATTCCACTAGCACTACCTATTATAATGGCTGGAGTTCGTATTTCTTCCGTTACTGCTGTAGGATTAATGACAATTGCTGCCTTTATAGGTGCAGGTGGTTTAGGATATCTTGTGTTCTCGGGAATAAGAACTGTAAATAATAATCAAATCCTAGCCGGTGCAATCCCAGCCTGTTTACTTGCTTTAGTTGTAGACTTTTTAGCTGGAGTTGTTGAAAAACTAGTAACTCCTATAAGCTTACAAAAGGTTAAATCCACTACTAAAAAAGATTTGATTAAAACTCGTAAATTTCAAAAAAGATTATTATCAATTTCAAGTATTTTTATTATTTTAGTATTTGTATTTTCTGCAATTACAAAAGTTAGTACTAGCTCAAAATCTATTACTATAGGAAGTAAAGATTATAGTGAACAAGTTATATTAGGTCACATGGTTGCTGATTTAATAGAAGAAAACACTGATATTTCAGTAGATCGTAAAGTAAATCTTGGTGGAACTCAAGTATGCTTTTCTGCTTTAAAATCTGGTGATATAGATTTATATATTGAATATAGTGGGACAGCTTATGGAGATACTTTAGGCTATAAACCTATAAGTGATGTGGAAAAAGTCTATGACACTGTGAAAAATGATTTCAAAGAAAAATATGATATTGAAGTTTTAAACCAAATGGGATTCAACAATACCTATACTCTAGCTGTTAAAGAAGAAACAGCTAAGAAATATAATTTAGAAAGCATCAGTGATCTCTCACGTGTTGCAAGTAATTTAAAGTCTGGAACTACTCTTGAATTTTTAAATCGTGATGATGGACTTCCTGGATTAACTAAAGAATATAATTTTACATTTAATGATTCTATAGGACTTGATGGTTCCTCTCGATATACTGCTCTTGTCAATGACAAAGTAGATGTAATAGATGCCTTTGCAACAGATGGTTTATTGAAAAAGTTTGAATTAAAAACATTAAAGGATGATAAAAACTTTTTCCCACCTTATTATGCAATGCCTATAGTTAGAGATGAAACTGTTGAGGAATTTCCAGAAATAGCTCCTCTATTAGAAGAACT
>DKGY01000099.1:4559-20284 GCA_002453475.1 Clostridium sp. UBA6758
TTATATTTATATTTTATTTAATGAGTTATAGATTAGATTTCAAATACAAGAGACTGTGCAGAATAGATTAAAAGTCACTCAGCAACAGTCTCTTTTTCTCATTAAAGTTATTTTACTTTATCTAATCTTCAGTATTTGTCCTGGATATATTAAATTGGGATTAGATATATTGTTAAGCCTAACTATAGTTGAAGTTGTAGTACCATATCGCTGTGCTATCTCACTTAAAGTATCCCCTGATTTTACTGTATAGTATGATGAACTACTAGTATTGCCTTCTGATGAAGAACTACCTGATGGCAATATTATTTTTTGTCCTGGATATATTAGATTTGGATTTGATATATTATTAGTACTAGCTAGAACTTGAGTTGTAGTTCCATATATTTGTGCTATACCACTTAAAGTATCTCCTGACTTTACAATATAATATGATGAACTACTGGTACTACCCCCTGTTGAAGATCCACTTAATGGCAATATTATTTTCTGTCCTGGATATATTAAATTGGGATTTGATATACCATTAATGGATGCCAATACTTGATAGGTTGTACTATACTTTTCAGCTATTCCACTTAAAGTATCTCCTGACTGTACTATATAATATTTATCGTCTTTCCTATCTTCATCTGTACTTGGACTTTCTGGTACACTTTGTCCATTTAATAATATCCCCATATTGAACTCATTTAAGTCACAATTTCCACTTACACCTGGAACTTGTCCAGTACTTGAAAATTGGAAACCAACCCATTGATTCCATATTGGATTACTAGCAGGTCTACTTACCCCATATTCAGCAATCCATAAAGGATATATCCCTAACCTGCTATCTAAACTAGTTCTTGCAAAATTAGTATAGGTATAAACTACAATACCTTTACTAGTTAATTTCTTAACCTCTTCTAAAAAGATTATTGCTTCACTTGTTAAAGATGTCTTATCTAAACCATTAGTCTGTTCTATATCTATAGCTAGTCTACAATCAAATTCTCTATTTCCAATGGTATTTACAAAATGTCTAGCTTGAGATTTAGGATCTATTCCTCCTAGAAAGAAGTGATAAAATCCAACCTTCAAACCCTGAGCTTTAGCATTTTCATAGAATGATAAAAAATAATTATTAACATAGCTTATACCTTCCGTTACTTTAATATAAACTATTTCTATTCCACTATCTTTTACCTTTTTAAAATTCACATTTCCTTGCCAACTGCTTATATCAATCCCCTTATAATTACTACTATTTCTACTTTCCATAGAAACACCCCCTCTCTATATAAGTATGTAGTTTATGAATTTTTTCTACTCTGAAATTACAATATTATATAACTAATTTTAATAAGCTGAGAATGTTCTAGTAAATAGTAATACTATGGAAAATAGCTATTTGACCTTTAAGATGTCAAATAGCTATTTCTATTTTTATAATTTATTATTTTGTGATAACTTCCATATCAGTTATCATTAAATCTGCTGCTTGAAGCCCAGCTCCACCAACATACCAAGCTTGGGCATTTAAATATACTATATTCCCATTCTTGTATGTTTCAGTAGTCTTAACCAGATCATTTTCTATTAATTCTTTAGCTGTTGAATAATCTTCAGAACCACTTGTTCCCGCTGCCTTATCAACTACAAAAAGGTAATTGGGATTTTTAGCTAATAAATATTCGTAAGTTATACTTTGACCATGGTTTGATACTTCAATATTAGAATCAGTTGCTGTAAATCCAAATTTATCAAAAACAATTGAGAATCTTGATCCTGCACCATATACACTCATAACGCCATCACTTACCATAGTTACCAAAGCATTTGTTCCTGCTGTTTTTATTTTTTCTCCCACAACTTCAACTCTTTCATTAAGTTCTTTTAATTTAGATGTTGCAACATCTGTCTTATCAAATATTTGTCCTATTGTATTTACATTAGTTTCTAAAGATTTTAGATAATCTTTACTATTTGTTCCTAATTGTATTGTTGGCGCTATAGCTGAAAGTTCATCATAATATTCAGCTTGTCTCCCCTCTATGATTATTAAATTGGGTTTGATCTCATTGATTGCTTCTAAACTAAATTCTTTTAATCCACCTAAATCTGTATATTTATCTTCCTTATATTCTGAAAGATAGGTTGGCAGATTTTTCTTTGGTAATCCTACTAATCCCTCTATATCCAACGAGTCCATGATATCTAAGGATGCATAGTCTAATACTACTACCTTTTCCGGATTCTTAGGTACCTCAGTTTCTCCAGCAGTATGAATTATTTTTATAGTTTCGCCTTCTACTTCATTATCTTTACTACCAAACTTTGTAGCTGCAAACACACCAATTAAAGCAACTATTACAACTCCTACTATTATACTAATTTTTTTCTTGTTCATTTATTTCACCTATCTCTTTCTTTATATTGGTTACTAATTTATTCTTATATTTTGAATTTTTTATTTACACATAAATATTTATACAATTTTTCTTACTCTAATCCTAATATGCCCTCAATTCTTTTTTAATGAACACTCTTTTTCCTTCACTCTAATGAGTAAGTTCTCATAATTAAATCATAGATTTATTTTTCTCGCTTTACTCGTAAGGACGCTTCTTCTCACCTGCCTATTTGAAATGAAACTCCTTTTCACTACGTTCAAATGAGTAAGTTTCCATAATTAAATCATAGATTTAAATGGTCACTTAAGTTCCACTGACAAAATATAAAATTTTGAGTGTTACTTAAAAATATACGCAGATGTTGTTTCCATTTATATTTTTAATATCAAAGTCTATTTCGTATACATCTTCTAAAACATCCTTTGAAATTATTGCTTCAGTTACATCGTCTTTAACTATCTTTCCATCCTTAAGGATAACTATTTTATCTGAATAAACTGATGCAAAATTTATGTCATGCATAACTATTACTACAGTTTTTCCAAGATCATCAACCAACCCTCTTAGTACCTTCATCATTTGAACTGAGTGCTTCATATCTAAGTTATTTAATGGTTCATCTAATAAAACATACTCAGTATTTTGAGCTATTACCATGGCAATATATGCCCTTTGTCTTTGTCCACCACTAAGCTCATCTAAATATCTATTTTCAATATCCTTAAGTTGCATATATTCTATGGCTTCATCTACATACTTCATATCTTCCTTTGTAAGTCTACCTTCACAGTGAGGATAACGTCCAAAGCTAACTATTTCCTTTATAGTTAATCTTACATTTATATTGTTAGACTGCTTAAGTATAGCTATTTTTTTAGCTAGTTCCTTAGTGTCCCATTTTTCTAACTCTCTACCATCTATAATAACTTTACCTTCATTTTTATTCATAATACGAGATATCATTGATAGCAACGTACTCTTTCCTGCTCCATTAGGTCCTATGAAAGAAGTAATCTTACCTTTTTCAATGTTTAAAGATACATTGTCTACTACTGGCTTATTTCCATATTTTTTAACTATACCTCTAACTTCTATCATTTATTTTCCCTCCTTCATTAAAAGATATATAAAGTAAACTCCACCAATAAAATTAATTATTATACTTACTGTACTTCCAAAGTTTAATATTCTTTCTACTATGAACTGTCCACCTACTAAAGCAATTATGCTTATTAATATGCTCCCTACTATTTGATAACTATGCTTATATGTATTGAAAAACTGATAAGATAGATTGACTACTAATAGTCCAAGAAAGGTTATAGGTCCAACTAAAGCTGTAGAAATAGATACTAATATAGCAACAATTAATAATATTTTTCTAGAAAACTTATCATAATCTATACCTAAATTTATTGCTTGTTCTCGTCCTAGAAGCATGACATCTAGTTTTTTAACATCATCGTAAATTAACACAAAAATTATAAGTATAACTATTACAGATATTAGTAGTATGTCAGTATTGACATTAGTAAAACTAGCAAACATTTTACTTTGTAGTGCTTCAAATTCATTAGGATCAAGCATAACTTGCATAAAAGATGTCATACTCTTAAATAATGTTCCTAAAACCGTTCCAACCAGCAATAAAAAGAATATGTTATTTCTTCCATACTTTTTGAATAACAACTTATATAAAATTAAAGTTGCAACTAACATTACCCCTACAGATACTATGAAATTCACATTTTTATTCATCATAAATATGCTTGATGTACCAAATAAAAATACCGAAATAGTTTGAACAAACATATATAACGAATCAAGCCCCAATATACTAGGTGTTAAAATCCTATTATTAGTTACAGTTTGAAATATCATAGATGAAAATGCTATGGAGCCACTAGTGATTACTATAGCTATGACCTTGGGTATTCTTTTTGATAAATTATAATCCCAATTTCGCACATTTAATCCTTGGAATAAAAATAATCCTATAACAGCCATTGCAATTATTCCAAGTATGTATAATTTATTCTTATCTCTATTATCCTTCATTTCTATTCCTCCTAAATATCAGGTAAAGGAATATAACACTTCCTATAACTCCTACAGTAAGACTTATAGGTACTTCATATGGATAAATAACAAGTCTACCTATAATGTCACAGGCTAGTACAAATATAGCTCCAAATAAAGCTGTATCCCAAATATTTTTGCTAATATTGTCCCCTTTGAATATTGATACTACATTGGGAACTATAAGTCCTATAAAGGGTATATTTCCAACAGTTATTACTACTAAAGCTGAAATTAAAGCAACTATTATAATTCCAATATTAGCAACTCCATTATAGTTAATCCCTAGATTGGATGAAATATCCTCACCCATACCTATAATTGTAAATTTATTAGCATATAAGATGGCTATTATTAATAATGGTATTGTTAAATACAGCAGCTCATAATTTCCCTTTATAATCATTGAGAAATTACCTTGAAGAAAAGTTCCCATGCTTTGCATTAGATTATTCTTATAAGCAAAGAAGTCTGTCATTGAACCTATAATATTTCCTACCATTATACCTACTAAAGGAATAAATATTGCATTTTTCATTTTTATTATCTTAAGTATTCTCATAAATACAAATGTTCCAAGAAGAGCAAAGACAAATGCTGTTATCATCTTCTGCATTAAGGTAGCAGATGAAAATAATAGCATAGATACTAATACCCCTAATTTTGCTGAATCTACAGTAGCTGCTGTACTGGGAGAAACAAACTTATTATTACTAATTTGTTGCATTATAACTCCGCCGATGCTCATCCCAACGCCTGCTACAACTATACTTATAAGACGTGGCAATCTAGCTAAAATCATTATATTCATCTTATTTGAATTCCATTGTAATACCTCCATAAGTGTTATGTTTTGAGCTCCTATAAATAATGAAATTAGTGCTAATATTACAAATAAAGGAATTAAATATTTCTTTTTCATAGTTCCTCCAAAAACTTTATTATGTATTCTTAAGTCTCTATATGTATAAAAATTTTATGACATTCTCAAACACTTATACACACTTGACGTAATAATTAATTTTATTATCAATTGAAATGTAAATTTAATTGATAATATTTATCACCACCTCATAATAACTTAATTGATAATCATTTTCAACTTCTTCAAACTTGAATACACTCGATTAAATTCATCAAAATTCTCCATTCTTCACCTTTCTGTACTTTTCTTATATATTTGTATTGAATTTTTATACTACAATTTAACTTTTTAATTTTAGATAAGATGAATTTTATTGTTAAAAACAATAAATAATAAAGCTCATTTACATTGGTTGCATATAATAGTAAAATTCTAATTGAGATAATTAGATATTTTAAAATACATTCACAAGAAATATAAATTAAGTTGTAATTATTTAAGTTTTAAATGTATAAAGGGGATTATTTAAATTATGAGTAAAAAGGATGTTTTTCAAAAAAATGGTGTGATTTTATTATTAGCTTTACTATGTACCTTACTTTGGGGAAGTGCCTATCCATCTATAAAGATTGGCTACTCTTTATTTTCTATAGGTGAAAATGATATTTTTGGCAAGCTTCTCTTTGCCGGCAATCGATTTGCTTTAGCAGGTATTCTAGTAATTTTATTGACTTGGGTAATTCAAAAGAAATTTCCTACTCCTAAAAAGGAGGCCTTAAGTCATATTGCACTACTTGGATTTGTTCAAACTACTTTGGAATATTTATTTTTTTACATAGGACTTTCTCATACTACCGGCGTTAAAGGGTCCATACTAAATGGTACTGCAACCTTTATGGCTGTAATTCTTGCTCATTTTATATATTTAGATGATAAATTAAATTCTCAAAAAGTTTTAGGATGTATTGTTGGATTTATGGGAGTAGTTATAATTAACTTAGGTGGTGAAATTGGAAGTGGTTTTACCCTTACTGGTGAAGGATTTATTATTCTTGCTGCTGCTTCCTTTGCAATAGGTTCTCTTATAAGTAAAGAAGCTGCTAAAAGAGAAGATAGTATGATAGTCACAGGATGGCAACTTCTCTTTGGAGGGGCTTTACTTATAATTGTAGGTGTCCTTGGAGGTGCCCGAGCTTCTATACCTTCTACTGAAGCTATGCTATTACTTTTATATCTCGCCCTTCTTTCTTCAGTGGCTTTTACAATATGGACTATCCTATTAAAGCATAATAATGTTGGTAAAGTTTCTATATACAACTTTTTAACTCCTGTGTTTGGCGTTTTTCTTTCTGCAATATTCTTAAAAGAATCTATTTGGCATTGGAAAAATCTTTTAGCTCTTGTATTAGTATGCATTGGAATTTATATTGTAAATAAGCCTAAAGTTAAAAATAGTTAACTAAAATTAATAGACTCTACGAACTAATTATTCATAGAGTCTATATTATTAATAATTTCCCATTTACATTAATATTGTATTTAATCATAATAAAAATAAGAAGATTGTGAATCCCAATCTTCTTTATCCGTTTTCCAATTATAAAATTTTAAATATTTTTATTGTAGTACTCCCTTTTAGTTATAGAGTAACAAACATCATCATATATTCTTCCATCATAAATTTCACTAGCCATCCTTAATGTTCCCTCATATTTAAATCCACACTTTTCTATAACCCTTTTGGACTTCTTGTTAACATCATAATGATAACAAGATATTAATTCACATTCCATTTCTTCAAATAAATATTTTATTACTCTTCTCACCGCTTCAGCCATAATTCCTTTTCCCCAATATTCTTCAGAAAGTACATATCCTATCATTCTTGCCCTTAACAAATTTCTTTTCACATCTCTATGATTGCCAATTGAACCAATTACCCTATTATTTTTCTTATATACAATTGCCCATACCTCATCATTCTTTATAAATGACTGAAGTATCCCCTTAGATATTTCTTTATTCTTATGTGGTTTCCACCCTGCCATAGGACCAACATTTGGATTTTTAGAATACTCATAAAAATCATCTAAATCCGTGATTCTCCAACTTCTTAAAATTAATCTTTCTGTTTCTAACAACTTCATATTCACACCTCTTAACTGTTTTAATTTATTCTTTACCCTTACCATCTTATTATATGTAAATAATAGGTTTTGGTAGTTATTTCTTAAAATAAATATACCATAAGTGGATCTTAATTCCTCTAACTTATGCACCTAATTCCTTAATACTTTCCTAAAAATAAAAGAGAACTTTGAAATCTCAAAGTTCTCTTTTATATTGATAAAACTATATACATTCAAAATTTAGTTCCTAAATTATATTTTGCTACTAAATTCTTCAATAAATTATATACCCTTTTTCCAAGCATTAACATAATAAAATAATTACCTACCATATGAATTAAATCATATGGTATTCCATTTATCCAATAAGTTAAAGCAAAGGTTGTAGACACTGTAAAGATATATGGAATTGAATACAGTGCACCAAATAACATTCCAAACACACCAGATACAATACTCCACCCTAAAAAATTTTCTTTAATTATTTTTCTAAATAACAGCACTACCAGTACTAACACAGGCCAAACAACCCAGTATCCAAACCACCAAGTTCCCATTCCACTAACAAGTCCTAATAAAAAGTTAAATACTACTACAACTACCAATGCTCTTCTACCTAGTACTAAAGTATATATTATAAGTAAAAAAGATACTGGTTCTATATTAGGTATTCCACTCATCATAACTTGTAACACAAGCATTAGCGCTCCAAGTAATGCCAATATTATCAAATCCTTAGTTTTATACATATTACCAACCTATTGTAAGTATAAGTTCTATCTTATCGCCATCTTTTATAGCAGTATCATCTATACCAGTTTGAGAATTTTCTCCATTTATTTTTAGATTCCACCACTCTTGCTTACTTGCATCCGCATTTAGACCATCTACTCCTGTTATAAATCTAGTAGCTTGAGATGCATCAGTTACAACTATCTTCATTTCATCTAATGCTTTTCCTAGAGTTTCTGAACTAGTAGCATGTGTATAGGTTTTTTCATGCTTATCCTTTTCACTTATAACAGTAATTTCTATAGTTTTATCTCCTTCAACTTTTTGTTTCGCATTAAAGTTTTTGTAGATAAAAAATCCACTAATTGCAATAATTATGACTATTAAAGAAATTATTATTGACTTCATATTCTTTTTCATAGCTTCTCCTCCTAATAAATAAAATAACTCTCCTTCATTAGAGAAAGAGAGGTTTCCGTGACTACTATTAGCCTTATCTCTATGTAAAAACTCCATTTCCATGCTATCATATATATTTTATAAAATCAATGTATTCTAATTCAAATTCTATTATGCATATAAAATATTTAATATGCATAATAGAATTTGATATTTTATAATTCCTTCATATTCTTAAAACTTTTCATAAATATACATGCATCACTTAATTAAGTACTTTATTATTCCATTCAGATTACATAATTATTATGATAAAAGCTTTATTATAATTATACTTTTATACTTTTTTAAAATAGTTTTTAACAGAAACTTAACATTTATCATATCTTATATATACCTGAGTAAATTGAACAATTATAAATTTGCTTAAGCATCTGAAAATAAATAATAAGTCAAATATACGAGCATTCTGACTTATTTATTTTTTGAAGATGCCTTATACTAAATTCTGTTCTATATTATTTAATATATTTTTACATAACCACATGATTATAAAAGATATAAATATATTCCATATGAACGTAGCTATTATAGAAATTGTACCCAGCTCCAATACTATAGCTAAGACTACTGCGCCTATAATTCCTGGCAAAGCAAGTATTATTAATGCCAATATAGTTAAAAGCATTAGTAAGCCTTTACCTGTAACCTGTTTGAATATTTTTTGAGACAATACATCTCCTGCTATAAATAACATTCCAAACCCAAATCTTGCTACTATGCATACTAATATTTCTATAGGTGATGAACCTAATATTATTCCTGCAATAATAAATATTATAATTCCATCTATGACACATTTTATTAAGCTTTCAGAAACTATATATAGAAGTTTTTTAAGTGGACTTTCAGGAATTAAATAAATATAGTGCATTTTTAGTTCCCTTACCCATCGACCTGTAAAAGTCAAAAATAATTGAATATATGTGGCCATAGCAAAGGTAGCTACTATGCTTCCTACTTCCTTCATAGTTAGTGTAAATATAGCCACAATTACTATTTGAATTAAAGTAGTATTATCTAAAAATAATTTTCCCGCTCTCTTATTTTCCAACATATGCTTAAAGAAGAATACTGAAGCTCCTCTTCCTTTATTTATTCCAACATTTTTTAATTTTATTTTCTTAGTATCTTTAGCATCTACTATTCTACCTTCTTTTGCATCTTCTTTACGTTTATACATAGTTTCTGTGGCCTCAAGTACATCTTCATAATATTCATTCTTACTTTTCATAAGAATAAATATAGTTAAACCTATACCTAGAATTGTTAATATTATATATATTAGCGCATTAGAATTTTCCCCTATCAAAAATCCATAAATTAAAGCCTTTAGCCATCCTACAAATGGAATATACTCTAGATAGCCCTCATTTATTCCATTAGCTATAGCCTCTATTCCTCTTCCACCGCCTTTTATGTTAAGTAAAATAGATATTACTACAGGTAGCACTAGAAGATAAATTAGTACCTTTACTATTTTCTTTTTCTTTTCACTACCACTAGTAATTGAATAAATAGCCATAGACATAATGCTACTTATAAAAGTTAATACAAAGTAACCTATAAATATCATTATTACACCTATAATATTTACCCCATACGTCTGATTAAGTATACTGGCTTGGAAAAGTATAAATATAGAAATAAGTAAAGACATTCCTAGCTGTCTTACAAGTCCATATATCAATATTTTTTTAGATGATATAGGAGAAACAAAAAGTAAATTCACATCAGCCATTTTAAAAAATGTAGCTCCTGAAGATAAACCTTGGATAATTTGACTTATAAACAAGAACATAAATAGTGCATATATAATTGCTCCTAATTCTGACATTGATCTTAAACTTTTTCCATCAGCACTATTAGAAGTCTTAGCTGAACTTATAAGCACAAAGGCCATTAAAGCTATTATAATTATATATCCTATTAATTTACCAGGATGATTCTTTAAGTCCTTTATTTGATTTTTTAAGGTTGTTCTCCATAGATAAATAATTCCCTTCACTACTGATCACCCTTTCCTTCAGTGATGTGAAAGAATAATTCTTCTAATCCTTCATTAGATTTCTCAGTATCTTCTTTTATCTTTGTTGCAGCAATTTTTCCATTCATCATTATATGTGCTACATCCCAAAATTCCTTTACGCTATCAATCATATGAGTACTTATTATCATTGCTATCCCTTGACTTTTTAATTCCATTATTAGTCCTTTTAATGCCTTAATTCCATGAGGATCAAGACCTACTAAGGGTTCATCAAAAATTATGACCTTAGGCTTTGGAAGTAGTGCACAACATATACTTACCTTCTGCTGCATTCCTTTAGAAAGCTCTTTGCCAAATTTTTTTCTTTTATCATCTAGTTCAAATATCCTTAACAGTTCTTCAGCATATTCTTTCCAATCTGTAAGCTTGTATCCTCTAGCAATAAACTCTAAATGTTCTTCAACAGTTAACATGTCATAAAGTACAGGGACTTCTGGTATATATCCAATTCTTTTCTTAGCTTCTATGGATTTATTCTCAAAACCTTCTATAGATATATCTCCTTGAAATCTTAAAAGCCCACATATACATTTAATAATAGTAGATTTTCCAGCACCATTAGGTCCTAAGAGTACTGCTATCTCGCCATCTCCAACTTGAAAATTTATATTGTCATTAGCAATAAATTTTCCATATTTCTTCGTTACATTATTTACAACTAACACTTAAATCACCGTCCCCTAAAGTTTTAAAATAATACCAGTATTATTACCAAGAAGAATTATCCACATTTCTCCCCTAATTTAATTACTAATATTAACATTTTATACATAAACATTTATAATTACAAGGATAAATGATAAAATACTAACAATTTAAAATAGTATTATCTTAATAAAATAAGAGGTTTCAAGAACAAATCTCCTAAAGCCTCTTATTTATAAATATTATATTGATATAGTTAAATATGTTACATAGCTAACCACTATGGCCATACTAGCTAATACATAAGGTAAAGGACTTGATGTCTTATGTATCTCTTTGCCTTGTTCTTTTTTTATCTTTAACATACCATAAGCAACTACAGTAGATATAAATCCAAATATTATTAATAAGTATCCTTGGTTTGATGGTTGATAAATGGATCCTTTTATGTATAGTATATCAGCTAAGAATAGTATGCAGAAATTAAATAAATTACTTCCTACAATGTTTCCAATCATAGCATTAAAATTACCTTTTTTAGCTAAAGATATAGAAGATGTTAATTCTGGAAGAGAAGTTGCAACTCCAAGGAACAACGCTCCCGCCAATGTAACCCCTAGATTTAACTCCTTTGCAATCATATCTGTTACTATAGTTATACCTATACTAAACACAATTAATCCTATACTCAAAAGTATAAATCTCACATATATTTGCTTTACTGTAAGATTACAATTACTTTCTCCACTATCTTCTGCCGATTCATCCCCTGACATAGCCTTAACTCCAAAAACATATAATAGCATAATTACTATAGAAAATATGCTTACACTAAAAAATGAAAAATCTCTTCCAATATAATTAGCAACAAACACTATTACGTAAATTACCATTAAAAGTTTCAATGTATTCCTATGGCTTGATGTAACTACAGAGTTTTGAAATTTCTCNNAATATTACCTGAAACTAATTGTACCTCATTCAAAAATATGGTAGATGAAATACTTGTAAATAATTCTGGAAGTGAAGTTACTGCTGCTAACATAACACCTCCAATAAAAGCTCCTGATAAATTTGTTTTTTTATCAAGCTCGTCTACATAATAAGACAATTTAATGGAAAAACCAATTACAAATGCAGCAAAAATTGCGTATAAAGTGTATATCATTTTTATTCCTCCTATATATTTAAACAAAATTAAAAAGACTTATATTCTAATATCAGAATATAAGTCTCGTCTTTTAATATTAAACCAGAATATTCAATATCCAGTATGTTGACCTAATCCCATGATGTCTATTATACTTCCTGCTAACTACTCCCTTAATATATAAATTATTATATTATAATCTATATAATGCCTTAATCATACCATTTTTTTAATGTTATATCAATAAAATAATTTTATGGATTTTGTGAATTAAATTTAAATATAAATTAAATATAACCTTTCATAAATATTTTTATTGAATTAAGTAGTAAATTATTTCTTCTAATTCAACGCCATGATAAGATTTTTTAATATCTTCAAATTTTTTTCTTAGATTTCCCTTCATATTTTCAATATATTGCATGGTGAAAGGTAGGTACTTAGAAATTTCTTTCACATATTTCTTTGAAAAATAATTTTTGTTCATAACAACTGCAAAAATTATCATTAAAATACAGTTATCTTTTATTAATTTTTTTAACTCCTTAATATTTTCCCCTCTAAAGCAAGTTGCATCATCTAATACATTTATAGTTAGATTTATAAGCTTATTAACAATATTATCCAAGCTATACTTTTCTGCTAGTTGAGACATTATAGTCATATGTTTATTCTCATAATCTATCCCTACATCTTGCAAATCATCACATAATTGAAGTAAAAATCCATACCCATATGTGAAAATCTCCTCATCCTTAGTTAAGTTTCCATTGATAAGATATCCATCCACAATAACAGATGCTCCACCCTTTTCGATAGATATATCTAGCATATCTCTTTCATAAGGATTACTTATTCCTTCTTGTTGGGAAAGACTTTTTACTTGACCTTCATGGATTAGTAATAATCCTTGAAAAACCTTTGGATAATCATTTCTATTAAAAACAGATTCTATACATTCAACTAACTTAAACACTTGCTTTTCATGAATATTTCTACCATCTATCTCTTCACCACATAGTCTTTTATAAAACCTGTCATTGAATTCATTCTTTTCTTCTATGGATATATCTATATTATCCAAATAATTGTCAGTATATGGATATAACATACTGTAGCCAAAAACAGCCATATTAAATGAAATATCTATATCCTTCATCTTCTGAAGAAGACTTACAATCCACACATTTCTCATAGCTTGCCCAATATCTTCATAATTCATTTTTCTATCAAAAGCTTTACACTGATTTATAAATACTTTAGTGCTGGCAAAAAATTGATTCTTCATTTTTGCATCTATGGTTCCTAGCTTAAATAATTCTTCTCCTGATATCATATTTTCAAGATAAGAGTTACTATTTTTCTTCCATAATTCTCTATTTTCTTCTTCTAGAGGAAACATTTCAATAATTTTAATAAATTCATCAATAAATTTCTCAAACTTTTTTTCATACTTTTTCTTCTTAATATATCCATTAGCTTCTAAGGGAATATCCACACATGTAGGCATACTCCACCAAATTTCTCTATATAAATTTTTTAAAGCTTTAATGTTTTCCATATAGCTTTCACCTGCATTACTATTCATGATAATCATCTCCTTAGAAACCATTTACTCTATAAATACTACACTATAGTACCTATGATTGTTAAGTTTATAATATTCTTTAAATCAATCTCATAGGGACTAATTTTATTATTGTATTCATCCTTCACAATTCTTACTACAGGTCTATCTGGGAACCCATTATTTTGACTTACCACGTAACCAAATAGATTATTTGATAGATATACGGGACATCCTAATGGATAAACTGCAAATGTATCTCTAAATAACTTAATTATTTCGGGGTCAAAACTTGTATATGTCTCTGCTAAAATTAATTCATAAGCTTCTCTAGGATCAAATTTTTTTCTATAGCATCTATCTGATGTAATAGCCGTATACACATCGCATATAGATATAATTTTTGCAAATTCTGATATTTCATTTTCCTTTAATCCATAAGGATAGCCTGTACCATTGTATTTTTCATGATGTTCTATTACTCCACCTATTATCTCTTCATTTATTATAGGATTACCAAGTAATATATCTCTTCCGTATAACGGATGCATTTTTATTTGCTTGAATTCATCCTCAGTTAATTTATCTGGTTTATTTATGATTTTACTAGATATTTTTGTTTTTCCTATATCATGAAATAAAGATGATATAGCTAAATCACGTAATCTTGATTTTGAAAGGTTCATATTTACTCCTAGAAAAATTGCCATAATACTAGTATCCACAGAATGTATATATGTATAATCATCATATAATTTTACTTCATACAAATTTAGATTTATGTAGTTTTCACTCTGTATATATTCAACTAAATCATCAACCATAGTTATAGATTTACTTAAAGATTTATTATCATAATTTATTAAGTCATTAAACATATTAGGTATGGTTTGAAGTATATTCTTTTTTAAATTTATAAGTTCACTATTATCTTTTATGTCTTTTAAGTCATTATCTTGTACGTATACAAAGAATATTCCCTGCTGCTCAATACTATTTTTTACTTGATCAGTAATTATAATGCCTTTTTTTAACAAAGTCTTACCCGAGCCTGTAATAATGTCTTTAGCAAGGATTTCACTTCCTTGCAAATCCTTAAGCAATGTTAATTTCATATAATCCCTCTCCATAAACATAATTATATGTATTTTCTTACCTTATCATATCATATCAATAAATTATATGATACTAAAATTTGATTATTTATACATATACTATATATTATGGAATAACTTCATAAATCGACCTTATTAGTATAAAAAATAAATAAGACTACATCATAAAATTTTGACATAGTCTTAATATCTATTATAGATAATCATATATTCCTTCAATTATAGGGTTATAGGATGTAACCACTACAAATTATAGTGGTTACATCCCTGTGTGAAACTAGTTGGTTTTATAAAAACCACTAAGAGGGACATAAGTAGAAAAATTTTTTATATATTGACTAAAGTTTTGAGAGCAAAACTTTAAGTTAATAACTAAAGTAAAAATTAAAATATAGTTATTATATTTGTATATTTTATATAGGAGAAAGCCACGCCTTTGTAGCTTCATAGTTTATATTAAAACTTTAAAACAGCTTATATAAGCTACAATCTACTTCCTTGTAGATTCTCCTAGACATATAAACAGAGTTCTTTGCTT
>DKGY01000099.1:20345-23004 GCA_002453475.1 Clostridium sp. UBA6758
GCTGGTAGTCATCGGATAAAATGCAATAAAAAAAGATAGATATCATTGATACCTATCTTGGAATATACTAAATTTAAATAAGTGAAGGTTTTTACAATTTAGTTCATAGTTAAGATTTAAACCTATGAATATAAATACTACTTTTTACCTAAGACCATCACTGGATAAATTTTTTAACTCTTCCTCAGAAAGCATCAAATTTCATAATCCAATGGCAGGTCTCCTGGCTTGTGAATCATACTCCTTAGCGCCTTCCCAAAATAAATTAGTGGCTTTTGCTAAGTCGTCCTCACTTACAGTTACTGGGATAGCTTTGGATTTTTACCAAATTCCCTATTAAGTACTTAGTACACCTATCGGACTCTATATATTAAATTGTATTTTTAATCTAATAATTTTAGAATGTAAGTATTTAATCCTTTTACCAAGCCAACTTTCCATTCCCTTTACAACTATTATTCTACTGAACTAGCTTAATATTGTCAACCCCACGTTTTTTAAAATTAATCTAAAAATCTTTTTGATTAAAATTTCATAATATAAATTAATTCTTTACATCCCTTTTTTGGAACACTATAAATGAGGCTATAATTAATATAGCAGCAAAGACAAGCAATTGAATTGCTCCCATAGTCGGATTTAATACTATATTATATTCACTTTTAAACATCTCAGCATAATGAGGTCTTGTAACGAAAGTTGATAAATTCATATACGGTAATATAGTTTTTCCTACCCACTTCATTCCTAAGCTTGCCATAATCATTGTAGCTACTGAGCTTCCTAAATATGCAACAGTAGTAAGACCAACTGCTAAAGCTGTATTTTTTATAATAGTAGATATTGCAAATACTAACGCTATTATAAATATTAAACTAATGCTTGAAAATAAAAGCTTAGGTATAATAGAAATTATAAAGTTTTGTTCAACAATCTTATCCCCACTAAATGCTATAACATTTGTAGCAAGGCCTCCAAATCCATTTATAATACCACTAGAAATGATATTTAATCCAACTGTAGTTAGCAGTACTCCATATCCTATAATAAATACTGATATTAATTTTGAAAGTAGAATTTTCCATCTAGATACAGGTCTTATCATAAGCAGTCTAACAGTACCTGTAGAATATTCTGAAGAAACTATTCCTCCACCAATGATTATGCATAATATAATTGCAATACTTACATACATTAAATATGTAGTATCCACAGAATTTCTAATGTCTTGTTGAAACTCAACTTGAGGAATATTATTTTCAAGGCTATACCAATCGAGAGCTATAGCTTGTTCTACAGATTTGATTTTCTTATCATAATCTTTTTTATACTCCTCATAAGTATATCCTTTTGCAACCTTTTCACTATTGTATTGTGTAAATTCGGTTTCGCTAAGTAATCTCTCACCCTTCTCATCAATCTTATATGCAATGTCCCTTATAGTATTGTTTTTCCAATTCTTATTATCATAAGGAATTTTATTATTATATCTATATTCGGTAGCTGCAAGTCTTTCCTCTAAAGCCTTTAGTTGAACTTTTGAATTTTCTAATTCTGTAACTAAATTTTTGTTATTAGAATTTTTCTTAACTTCTTCTTCTGAAGTCTTAATAGTTGATTTTAAATTTTTGATTTCTTCCTTAGAGGTTTTAATATTTTTTTCTAAATAAACTAAATAATCATTTTTTATAACAGAATCATATAATTCCTTACTTTCTTTATTTTTAGAATCTATAGCTTTTTGACGCTCTTCTTTACTCATCTCCATATATTTATTAAACATACTTACATCAAATTCATGTAGATTTAAAAATAATTCTTCACCGGATAACCCTTCAACTATCCCTGACAATATAATCGCTTCTTTTGATTTAGTAGCAGCTTGTCTAGCCACTTCAAGTCTCCAATCATCCCAAGAAACATTATTATCTATTAAAGTCTGTGACATCTTAATGTCTTCTTCATACAATTTTTTCTGAATATCTTTATTTTTCTTGCTTGTATCAATATTAGTTATTTCTGTTTGCTTCCACTGAATATCTTGGTTGTAGTTATCTATATACCACTTTTCCTGATCTCTATTCCTTAAAAAGTTTAAAGCAACAGGCAGCATTATACTAGCTAAAAGTATTAAAACAACTATTACCTTAACACTAATTTTTTTATACTGCTTTATTAATTCATTTTTTATTAGTCCACATACTTTCCTCATTAAAACCTTCTCCTTTTCTAAGATATTACACTATTTGTGTTTTAGAACCTTTTGTAATCTTCATAAATTCATCTTCAAGTGTGTTATTAATAGGAGTAATAGTGTAAACTAATATATTCTCCATAATTAAGGCTTTATTAACATTGGCAATTTCATCACGGCAACAAGAAATTAATATTTTATTTCCTTTAAAGTCTACAGTAATCTCTTCAGATATTTTCTTGTAATCATTCTCTATAATCTTTCTCGCTAAGTTAAAATTACTTACTTCTACTTCGTAAGTTATCAAACTTTTCATATCTTGCTTTTTAATATCCTTTAAGGTTTTAATATCTATAATTTTTCCGTTATCTATTATTCCAACTCTATCACACATAAGCTCCATCTCACTAAGTAGGTGACTTGACACTAGAACTGCTAGTCCATCCTTTTCTGCCAAATCTCTTA
>DKGY01000099.1:23051-23297 GCA_002453475.1 Clostridium sp. UBA6758
TGGTAGGTTCATCTAAAATCAAAAGCTTGGGATTGTGTAGTAATGCTTGAGCAACTCCAAGTCTTTGACGCATTCCAAGAGAATATTTTTTTACTTTATCATCAATACGATTTTCAAGTTTCACTAATTTAATAACTTCATCAATTCGTTCTTTAGAAATATTTCCATGCATTCTACCATATATCTCTAAATTAGTACGTCCTGTAAGATATCCATACATCTCCGGATTTTCAATAATTCCACCTA
>DKGY01000099.1:23463-23741 GCA_002453475.1 Clostridium sp. UBA6758
TAATAGTAGTAGTTTTACCTGCTCCATTTGGCCCTAAAAATCCAAATATTTCTCCTGAGTTTATTTCAAAGCTGATACTGTCAACTATTTTACGATTACCCATAACCTTAGTAACATTTTTTAATTCTAGAACTTTAGACATTTCCTCACCTCATAATCTTTGATGATGTTAGCATACAATACCTTTAATCATTTGAATATAATTTCTATTCAATTGTAATAAATATGTAATAATCACCTTAATTCTTCAATTAAAAGTAATAATTTCTTAAGAATTT
>DKGY01000099.1:23754-42725 GCA_002453475.1 Clostridium sp. UBA6758
TATAATGAACATTTAACATTGAAAATAGAGCATTTCATAAAATGTTAAAAATCTTTCCTGATAAATCTCTTTAAATAAGTTGTCCTTTTGTACTATAATATAGTACAAGAGGTATGTAGAACTTATATATTAAAAACATATTTAAAATTTTATTGTTCCAGTAAATATTTAGTTATAATCATATTTTAAGAGGTGATCAAATGAATTTTTTCAATGAATCCTATGGAATTGACTTGTTTTCAATATTTCTTATTCTAGTATCATCTATATTAAATTTATTTTCTATTACTCGTCTTTTAGCAGGAGTTATTATATTTTATGCACTATATAGAGTTTTCTCAAGAAATGTCGAAAAACGCGAGCAAGAACATAGAAGATTTTGTATGTATGCCAATAGAATTTTAAGTAAATTTAATAAGGCAATTCCTAGCAATCTCCCTGTGTTTCACTTTGGTGATTGTGCTCCTATTTTTAGTAATATCAAAAGATGGTTTAATGAAAAGAAAAAATATAAAATAGTAAAATGTCCAAAATGTGGACAAAAACTTAGATTACCTAGAGGTAAAGGAAAAATAACTGTTACTTGTAAGCGATGTTTGCATGAGTTTAAAATGAAAAGTTAAAACTAAATACAATTATGTAGACTACTAGCATCATTATGTGCTGGTAGTTTTTTCTTATGCTTAAACTTCTATACATATATATTTAATTAAATTTAATTTTTTAACAAACCTTATTGATTTTTTTTGCAATTCCATATAATATATAAATAATACGCTAAATTATTCAGAATCTTGATTCCCTACTATCTTTACATTTCAAGAATTATCGTAATTTTTTATTACTTTTTAAATTAAATAAAAAATCAATTAGATAAGGAGATGAGTTATGGATTTTTTAACTTCTATAAAAAACGTATTAATTGCTTTTATGAACTTTTTAGCTGATAAAGTTAATGTTATTAACACCCTTATGTGGTCTCGCGTACTTATTGTTTTGCTGATTGGAGTAGGTATCTACTTCTCATTTAGAACAAAATTTGTTCAATTTAGATTTTTCAAAGAAATGTTTAGACTTTTAATGCCTGATGATAAAAAGAATAAAGATGGTGTTTCATCCTTTCAAGCCTTTTGTATAAGTACAGCTTCTAGAGTTGGTACTGGTAATATTGCTGGAGTTGCCATGGCTGTTGCCGCTGGTGGTCCTGGTTCAGTATTCTGGATGTGGCTTATTGCCTTAATTGGTGGTGCCTCTAGTTTTGTAGAAAGTACCCTTGCTCAAATTTATAAAACTAAAGACAAAGATGGAAACTTTTTAGGAGGACCTGCCTACTACATCGAAAGAGGACTTGGTAAGCGCTGGCTTGGTATAATTTTTGCTATCTTAACCACTTTATGCTTTGGACTAGTATTTAATGCAGCTCAATCTAATACAACAACTTTAGCCTTTACAAATGCCTTTGGTATTAACCCTGCGGTAATGGGTATAATTTTATCAGTTTTAACTGCCTTAGTAATTTTTGGTGGAGTTAAGAGAATTGCAAAGGTTTCAGAGGTTATAGTTCCAATATTTGCCACTGCATATATTTTAATTGCAATTATAGTAATAGTACTTAATTTCAAAACTATTCCTAGTATATTTGTATTAATATTTGAAAATGCTTTTGGCATAAAAGAGTTTGCGGCTGGTGGCCTTGGATTCACTATAATGCAAGGTATTAAAAGAGGACTATTCTCTAATGAGGCCGGTATGGGTAGTGCTCCTAATGCAGCAGCTACAGCAACAGTTTCTCACCCTGTAAAGCAAGGACTTACTCAAACTCTAGGTGTTTTTACTGATACAATAGTAATTTGCACCTGTACAGCCTTTATTGTATTAATTTCTGGCGATTATGCCGGAACTACTTTAACAGGTATTGAGCTTACTCAAACTGCACTTACCTCTCAAATTGGAGTAGTTGGAACTTATTTCTTAGCTATTTGTACTTTCTTATTTGCTTTTAGTTCTATAGTCGGTAACTATTACTATGGACAAACTAACATTGAATTTATAAGTAATAATAAAGCTATCCTTAATATATTTAGATCCTTTGTTGTTCTTACTGTATTTCTTGGTTCCTTAGCTTCTATAGACTTTGTTTGGAATCTAGCTGATCTATTCATGGCTTTCATGGCAGTTATAAATCTAATAGCTATATTATTCCTTGGAAAATATGCCTTTGCTGCTCTTGAAGACTACTCCCGTCAGAAAAAAGCTGGCAAAGATCCTATTTTTAAAGCATCAACAATTCCAGGACTTGAAAATACTGAGGCTTGGGAAGATAACAATGATCATACTGAAGAAATAGCTTAATATAAATTTAATATATTCTTTAATTAGAAAAAATTAAACCTTGATAGTTCTTTTAAGGGAATTTAAAAGAATTATCAAGGTATTTTTATATATTATTTAAAACTTGGAACTCTTATTGTCTTTTCAGCTGTCTTTAGTACACTATATAAAACTATAGTTTCTATAGGTAACAGAATAAGACTTTTTACTATACGTACTGAGTAGGCTACAAATATTCCTTTTCCATACATAATGGATAACCATATTGGTGTAAGTACTAGATTTATTATAATCATTATTACTAATCTAGTAATAAAAATTCGCTTTATACTTACAGGCTTTTTATATAATATTAACCCTGTTATAAAACCACCTAAGAATTCATTGAATGTAAATCCAATAAAAAACGGACCATTAGGACGTATCATATACTTAATTACATCCGTAACTATTCCTACAAATCCAGTAGCAACAGGTCCATAAAGTAAAGCACTTATACCTACTGCAATAAAGGAAAATCCAATCTTAAGAGTAGGACTTAATTGAATAGATAATGATCCAAGAATAATGTTAAGGGCTGCAATCAATGCTAGTCCAGTTAGTGATGAAGTCTTTTTTAAATGTGCTGAGGACTCCTTTAACAAACTCAGCATTCCATCTTTTTTTTCTGAAAAAATCATAAAAAACCTCCTTTTTATAATAGCTACATAAAAAAGGAGAAATCCTATTAATATGTAGCAGTGGGAATCGAAGTAAGTATCGCAAGTTTCCTTTTCGTCTGTTGACAATTCCCTGTTCACCCAGCACTTAACGCACAAACTTCTAATCTGCCTCATAGTCATAGTATATCATACTTAAATTCTTTTTCACATATATAAATCAAATTAATATATACAAATATACAAATATTATCCATATAAATATATAGTTCTAACTTTAACTACTAACCTAAATAAAGCCGAGATTAACTCTCGGCACTTTTGTTCTCATAAGCTATTAAAACTATTTTACTACTTTCATCCTTTGACATACTTTGTTCAAGATTAGTTAGCATTTGTCTTTCTTCATCTGTTACATTTGCAAATTTATATTCATTAAATGATTGCATAATATCACCTCCTGTGCAGATAGTATTAGCATTTGTATAAGAAATATGTGTACCTTGTTTAACATTTTCTATAATTAAATTAAGTTCTATTGGTAATTGTAATACTTTTCTATAACTGTTTTATTTTTTGAAATTTAATACTATAATAATCTTGTATTTAATGAGAACTTTATTCCCAACTAAGTTATTTTATAGGGGTATCGCCAAGCGGTAAGGCACTGGACTCTGACTCCTGAATCGTAGGTTCGAATCCTACTACCCCTGCCACTAAAATTTTAATTTATTTATTTAACCTCCATTTTTTCTTTAGTATTCACACTAATATCAATTTATAATATATTAACTATATATCAATAATAGGATAGATATAAAATGCCAACTGAATTATTTACACCAATATATCTAAATCAAGATGCAATTCAAGATCTATCCTCAATATTAATTGATGGATATTTTGAAAGTATTACCATCAAACAAATTAGCGACAATACTGTTACTGGAAGATATCAAAATAATAATAAAAGTCAATGTACTAATGACTATAAGAATACCAAAGGTGATAAAGATGATAACACTGTTATAGGAAATAGCTGCTACAATTATGGGGATATTTGCAGGTATTTAGAGGGTAGAAATTTTGATAGGAATGATATAACTCTAAAAAGAGTATATGCTTCCTTTAGCATTTATAATAATTTAAGAAATAAAATGAATAGTCTAGGACTAATAAAGTATATTAATGATTCTAATCCTTTAATTAGTAATGTTTATCCTGGAGATTATGTAGATATAACAGGATGTTTAGAAGTAAATACTATTTCTAACTGCATAGATAACTGTATACTTATATTAAATAATTATGGAACATCAAATTTGGATAAGCTATTCGATAATAAACATATAGGACCTTTATCTTATACAATAATATGTGAATTACTTAAAACTATACAGAAAGAATTAAATAAAGGATCTACCTTTGATATAACAATTAATAGCTTAGGAGTTACTTGTATTTTACCTATAAACTCCACATATATATCAAAATATTCTTATATATACGATGATGCCTCTTGTGATTGTTGTATTCTTGGTAAAGTATCTAATGTTGCTTATACTCCTACTGAAAGTATCGGAATGCTTAGAAAAACAGGATTAGATTCCTATTATACAAAGCTTCTTAATTCATTTATTCCATATTTTCAGGTCTTAAATGATAATGGTTTTTTAATTCCCGGGGAATTTATAACTAGTTTCAATGGTCCTGCTCTCGAAATCATTCCATTAGGTATTTGTATGTAAAAGTGTGATATTAATATAAATAGAGTTCTTAATGTTTTGATAATATTAACAAATTTTCTTAGACTCTTGATCCTTGAAGATTGTTGTCTTTTATAACAAATATAATAGTATTTCACGCTATACATAATTATTGTATAAATTCTACTAAAATAAAATCTCATGTATATATACATGAGATTTTTGCATTAAATACTATTTATTTTTTATAAAAAATATGGCTAAAGCACCTGCACCTGAATGTGTCCCTACTGCTGTTCCAATTTCATTAATAAGTATTTTATTTATACCTAGTTCAGTTTCCATTAACTTTGCTGTTTGGATGGCAGCTTCAAAATTATTTGCATGGGAGACAACTATTTGATATTTAGGATCTAGCTCTCTAGTTTTCATTATGTCTATTACATGCTTTAAAGCCTTATTCATTCCTCTTGCCTTTCCATAAGGTTCAAGCGCTCCATCTATCACTGTTATAATTGGTTTAATGCCAAGAACATGACTTACAATAGCTTTTCCTGAAGATATTCTTCCTCCCCGCTTTAGCATGTCTACTGTTTCCATTACAATTAAAGTTTCTAATCTTCTTACTAAATCATTTATTTCATATAATATTTTCTCAACTGTATAGCCCTTATCTCTCATTTCTGCTGCTGCAGTGGCTAAGCATCCAAAACCTCCAGACGCTACAAGAGTATCTACAATGAAAATATTTTCGCTTGCCTCTTCTAAATGCATCTTTGCTATATTAGCAGAACTATTTGTACCAGATAACTTTCCAGAACAAGTAAGACAAATAACTTTATTTCCCCATTCTAATTCTTTCTTAAAAAACTTTTCAAACTCATAAGGAGTAACTTGTGAAGTTTTAACTGTAGTGTCCTTATGTTTTATAGCTTCATAAAATTCCTTATTTGATAAATCTATCTTATCCTTATATACATGTCCATTTAAATCAACCAACAATGGTAGAAATTCTATATTTCTTTCTCTCATAAATTCTACAGTTAGATCTACAGAACTATCGCATACTATTGTTATATTATTTTTCATGCTATCCCCCTCCTGAATGCACTTTAATAATAAAAGTGTATTCGGATTATATCATCTATTTTATCCTAATACAACAAAAATATTTAAAACTTATGAACATAATTATCATGTAATTTATGGCTATATATCCTTAAAAAATTCTTTTTTTAATAGCCTCAACGCATCTTCAAAATTTTCCTCTGCAACTCCCGAGCAGGATAGCAATAATCGAGGATAATTCTCTTCATCTGTTTCAAAGGTACGTAATAAAACTCCTACTTCTACACCTCGTTTTGCTAGTTCTTCAGAAGACAAGCTACTTTTCACTTCTAGTTGTAATAAAACTCCTCCTGAACCTGGTATGGCTGTTGCTTTCTCTTCAAATACATTATTAATTGCTATACAAAGTTGTTGACTTTTAGCCATATACAACTTTCTAGCTTTCCTAATTTGTCTATAAAGATGACCATCACTAATAAATTTACCTAAAGCAATTTGTTCAGTTTTTGATGCTGTTTGATTGTAAACTCTCCCTCTTCTTTCATATGCTTCTGTTAATTCTTTAGAAAGTACCATAAAACTAATTCTTAAGGAAGGCATTAGTAACCGTGAAAAAGTTCCCATATATACTACCTTATCACCTCCGTCTAAGCCTTGTAGAGATGGCACTGGACGAGTATAATATCTAAACTCACTATCATAATCATCTTCAATTATTAAGCAATCTTCGCTTTGTGCAAAAGCTAATAGTGCTAATCTAGTCTGTATTGGCATTACATCTCCCCAAGGTGTTATATGAGAAGGTGATGTATAAATCATTTTAATCTTATCCTTTTTAAATTTAGATAAATCTCTATTTATATTCTTATAGGTTAAAGTTTTAAATCCTCTATCTTCAAATACAGCTTTTCCCTGTTCAAAACTAGCTCCTGTAAAAGATACAGGTGACCTTAATCCTGTTAAAGAACATAATATTTGTAATAAGCTTTGCACACCTGCTCCAACTACTATCTGCTCTGGAGTACAAATTACTCCTCTTCTCTCCGCTACATATTTAGATAATGATACTCTTAAATCATATTCTCCTTGTGGATCACCATATGATAAAAGCCTTTCTTCATTACGAAGTGCACTTTTTATGTACCTACTCCATAAATCGAAATCAAAACTCTTATAATCTACTGCATAGGTAGCAAAGTCGTATAGTGGTTTCTTTTGTACACTGAATTTACTATTATGTAATGTCTCTACTTTCTGGATATCCTTATAATTTAATTCACTTACATAAAACCCACTGCCCGGACGTGATGTAACATAACCTTCAGCTACTAATTGTAAATAAGCAGCTTCAACTGTTGTCCGACTTATCATTCGCTCTTTTGCACATCTCCGTATAGATGGAAGCTTACTTTCAGCCTTTAACGTCCCTGAAGAAATAAGACTTTTATAATGGTTATATAACTGAATATATAAAGGTGTATTGGGTGAATCCTTTGGATTAATTATATCTGTTTTAACTTCATTCATAAAATTCTCCTTAAAACTGTCCCTATTAAAATTATATATTTTGTGTATTTCAACAACGACAAACGCAATGTATATTATATATAAAGACACCAAAATATTCAAGTAATTCTAAAAGAATGTAGTAACTTTAAATTACTTACTTTTTAAATTTGTTATGTTAGAAATTATTTATAATAATTAGATTCAAATCACTAGTATGGAGGTATATTAATGGAAACTAAAACACATCAAAAATTTTCTACTCGTACCATGGTTCTAATTGGACTTTTTGCTGCTTTATGCTATGTAGCATTATTTTTTAAGATACCTATTCCTTCTCCTGTAGGAAAGCCTTTCCTTCACATGGGAAACATGTTTGTTATATTGGCAGCATTATTATTCACTGGCACCATTGGTGGTCTTTCTGGATCTATAGGTATGGGCTTATTTGACTTAATGAACGGTTATGCATCTAGTGTTCCTAAAACTATGATTTTAAAATTTGGTATAGGAGCAATTGTAGGATGTGTTGCTGCAAAAGGAAAAAATGAAAATGCGAAATCACCTATAAAGTGGATAAGCGTTGCTTCTGGAGTTTTAATCTTAATTGGTATAATACTTTTCTTTACTGCCTCTTCTCTTGGTAATGAAATTACAGTAACAGGTATAGAGAAGAAACTAATACTAAACCCCGTATTATATATTTTTTCTCTTATTCTTGGGTTATGTCTAGCGGTGGTATGTACCTTTGGCAAAAAATTATCTATTGAAATTCAATATGCAGTATTAGGTGCTGTAGCTGGTATTGCCTTTAATTTAGTTGGTGAATTTTTCTTTGGAGTGTTTAAATTACTACTTGCAGGAAGCGGATTTCTACCTGCTGTATTAAGTTCTGCAGTGAGCTTACCTGCAACACTTATAAAGGGCTCCTTCTCAATTTTTGTAGCTGTTGCCTTATATGTTCCATTATCTAAATCAATAGCAAATACAAAATTTGATTTATAAATTTTTCAACCCATAATTTCACATATGGACTCTGGTAATTAATTATCAGGGTTCTTTTTTATTGTATATAAAAACAAAGAAGCCAAGGCCTATGCTAAGCCTTGGCTATATTATAGAGTAGATGGGGATTATTCATACTACCTATAAAACATAATAAATATTATAATTGCAATCACTGCAAATACAATTAACAATACTGGGACAATCACTGATGCTGTGGCTAAAACTAGGGCTAGCATATCATTTTTTTCCAGCTCAATTTTACCAATCATCTCTGGATTTACTTCTCTTTTCTTAAATACAGCTTTATATGCCTCTTTCATCTTCATAGGATATTCATCTCCTTTTATGTCGTTTACTATATCTCTCCTGCAAAGTGGCAAGCACAGAAGTGTCCCTTTTCTATCTCTTTAGTTTCTGGTACCTGTTCCTTACATATCTCCTTAGCATAAGGACACCTAGTATTAAACTTGCAACCCTTTGGAAGGTTAACATTGCTTGGAATTTCTCCCTTTACAATACTCATATTGCTTTTGTAATCTGGATTTGCTACAGGTATAGCTGCTAGTAATGCTCTTGTATATGGATGTACAGGGTTTTTATATAAATCTTCCTTATCTGCTAGTTCTACTATAGAACCCAAATACATTACTCCAACTCTATCACTAATATGTTTTACAACACTTAAATCATGGGATATAAATAAATATGCCAATCCCATTTTTTGTTGTAAATCCATCATCAGGTTAAGTATCTGTGATTGAATAGAAACGTCAAGGGCTGATACTGGCTCATCACATACTACAAATTTGGGTTGTAGTGCTAAGGCTCTTGCTATTCCTATACGCTGTCTTTGTCCACCAGAAAACTGGTGAGGATATCTATATATATGGTATGGAGAAAGTCCACACTGTTCAACTATTTCTAACACTCTTTTATTAAGCTCTTCACCTTTCTTATAGAGCTTATGCTCTACTAAAGCTTCACTAACAATTGAATGTACATTCAATCTTGGGTTTAAAGAACTATAGGGGTCTTGAAATATAATTTGCATATCCTGTCTTAAAGGCTTCATCTTTTTTTCATTATACTTTATAATATTTTGGTTTTTATATAAAATTTCTCCTCCAGTTGGATCATAGAGTTTTATTAAAGTTCTACCTAATGTAGATTTTCCACATCCTGATTCTCCAACTAGACCTAAAGTCTCCCCTTCATATATTTCAAAGGAAACATCGTCCACAGCTTTTACACAGAGTTTCTCTCCAGTGGCAGATTTCCCTTTAACAGGGAAATATTTCTTAAGATTTCTTATTTCAATAATCTTATTTCTTTCCTTTTCCATCATGGATTCCCTCCTCTTTATGATGTTTTTCATCTATTGCTTCATTATATAGGAAGCATCTTACCTGATGTTCATCTGAAATATTAGTTATAGCAGGCATCTTGCACTTACATTCAGCCTTCGCAAATTCACATCTTGGTTCAAAATAACATCCCACAGGAAGGTGAAATGGATTTGGAACTACTCCATCTATAGAGTATAATCTTTCCTTATCTTGATCTAGACTTGGTATTGAAGCTAAAAGTCCTTTAGTATAAGGATGCTTTGGATTATCAAAAAGCTCTTTAATTGGAGCTGATTCAACCACTTTTCCAGAATACATTACAATTACATGATCTGCCATTTGAGCTATTACTCCCAAGTCATGGGTAATTAGCATTATGGCTGTATTTGTTTTTTCCTTTAAATCATTCATTAATGTTAATATCTGAGCTTGTATAGTTACATCAAGAGCAGTGGTAGGCTCATCAGCAATAAGTAATTTAGGCCTACATGCAAGAGCCATAGCTATCATAACTCTTTGACGCATTCCACCACTTAACTGATGTGGGTAATCTCTTGCTACTTGTTCTGGTCTAGGAATTCCAACAAAGGCAAGCATATCAATAGCAATCTTCCTTGCTTCCTTTTTATCTAATCCTTGGTGAAGCATTACGGCTTCCATTATCTGATCTTCAATTCTAAATACAGGATTTAAAGAAGTCATAGGCTCTTGGAAAATCANNACAACCTGATTCTCCAACTATACCAAGGGTTTTTCCTGGTTCTACATCAAAGGAAACTCCATCTACCGCTTTTACAATACCATTATCTGTATAAAAATATGTTTTTAAATCTCTTACTTCTAATAAATTTTCCATATATCACACCTACCTTATCTCTTTTGGATCAAAGGCATCTCTTAAGCCCTCACCAAGAAGATTTATACTAACAACGGTTAATACAATTAAAATTCCAGGTGGTATCCAAAGCC
The DNA here is from genome assembly GCA_002453475.1 of Clostridium sp. UBA6758. Classification (GTDB taxonomy): domain Bacteria; phylum Bacillota; class Clostridia; order Clostridiales; family Clostridiaceae; genus Clostridium_J; species Clostridium_J subterminale. The sequence continues at coordinate 34,348 of DKGY01000099.1, forward strand.
ATGGATTACTTGTAAATATAAATGAGTCTCTAGCTCTTTCAATCATATTCCCCCAAGTTGGCGTTGGTGGAATTACTCCTAATCCTAGAAAAGAAAGTCCTGCTTCTGTCAATATAGCACCTGCCATTCCAAGGGTAGCATTAACTATAATATATGCAAGAGTATTAGGCAAAAGATGTCTTACTATCTTAGATCTATTAGATATTCCTAGTGCTTTAGTAGCCACTATAAAATCTTGTTCTCTAAGGGATAAAATTTGTCCTCTAACCATTCTAGCAAGGCCTGGCCAAGATATTATGGCAAGAATAAACATAACCACATACATCTTCTGGGTACTACTTACCCTCCACATCAATGCAAAGGATAATGATATCATTAAAGGCATAAATGGAAGGGAGCTAATTATTTCTGTGAAACGCATCAGAATGTTGTCTACCCATCCACCATAGTAACCTGCAATTCCACCTATGGTAGCACCAATAAGTACAGTTATACCTGCCGTCATAACTCCAATAAATATAGATATCCTTCCACCATAAAATACTCTCATAAGTACATCTCTACCTTGTTCATCAGTTCCAAGCCAGTGCTTTGCTGACGGTGCTTGAACCTTATTAACAAGTTCAAATTCATTTAAATCATAAGGTGATATTATAGGAACTAATATTACTAATAAAACTATAATCCCAAATACTATACCACCTGTAAGTGCTATTTTATTCTTTCTAAATCTCTCCCATGCAACCCTCCATGGTCCCATAGATTGGAGGTCTTGTTTCTTTTTTTCTGCTTTAGCCTTTTTTACTTCTAACATAATAAACTAACCTCCTATTCTACCTTTACTCTAGGATCTACTAAGGCATAAGACATGTCTGATACTAGATTTCCTAAAACCATTAAAACTGCATAGAATGTATTAGCTGCCATTACAATCCAAATATCTCTACCCATAACTGATGTGTACAGTATATTTCCAATTCCTGGCCAAAGAAGTACTGTTTCTAGTAATATAGCCCCTCCAAATAGAGACGGAATATACATTCCTAAAAGGGTTACAATTGGTATTAGTGCATTTCTAAAGGCATGACGATAAATAACAACTTTTTCTTTTAAACCTTTAGAACGTGCTGTTCTAATATAATCTTGATTAATTACTTCAATAACACTATTTCTAACATATCTTATAAGTCCAGCAAGACTTAAAATAGTTAAAATTATTACTGGTAAAATCATATGTTTAGCTACGTCTATTACTTCAGCCATAAAGCTATCATAACCAACTGCCGCCATTACAGGAGTTCTCATACCATTAAGTGGTATTGCTCCATTGCTCGGTACTGCTATAAAGAAAATCATGAGCAGTGCAAAGAAAAATGATGGCATTCCTACTCCAACTAGAGAGAACACAGTCCAAAAGTTATCAAAGACTCCATATTTCTTTACTGCAGATTTTATTCCTACTGGGATAGCAATTGCAAATGCTAAAACCATGGATATTATATTTAGTAAAAAGGTATTCCAAATATAATCCCCTATAACTTCACTTACAGGTTTTCTAAATTTTAATGAGGAACCAAAGTCCCCTTTTAAAGTTCTTCCCAGCCAATTAAAATACTGAGTAACCGGTCCTTTATCTAACCCTAATTGCTCTCTAATTTGCTGTTGCTGCTCTGGAGTAGTCTTTGATCCTTGTCCTAAATATGCACTAACTGGATCTCCAGGCATAAGTTGTAACAAACCAAAAAGTATGATTGTTATTATTATCATAACAGGGATTAAATTAAGTAATCTTTTGCCTAAAAACTTTAACATTTCATCACCCCTAAACTTATTTTAATAACGCCCTGCGATCTTAGGCAGGGCGCCAATAGCCTATATGAAATTTAAAATTATTCTTCTATATAAGCATGTCTTAATGCTTTTACCCAATCACAGAATGGGCTTGTTTCTAGGCCTTTTATTTTTTTGTTATACATATCAAAATAAGTATTTGCATATACAGGAACTATAGGTGCATCCTCATTAAGGATTTTAGCTATTTTGTTATAATAAGGTTTTGCTTCTTCCTTATCTATAATACTCTTAGCTTCATCTAATAACTTGTCAACTTCTGGATTGCTATATCTAGCTGAATTATCTTTACCTGAACCAATATAATCTGAGTGGATTTCAGAATATATTGTATCTGGGTCTGGTGTAGTTATAGATGTTGCCATAAAGTATATACTCCATTTATCTACATTTTCATCAGAGTTGTATTGAACGTAATCTAATAAAGTATTAAATTCAAGATATGCTATATTAAGTTTAATTTTTAAACCTTCTCCCCAGTCTCTTTGCCACATTGGAATAAGGGTATTTAAAATATCATGGTCTGGCATAGCAGCTACATTAAGCTCCATAACCTTTCCATCCTTTTCACGGAATCCACTTGAACCAACTTTCCAGCCTGCTTCATCTAATAAAGCCTTAGCTTTTTCTAAATCAAAATCATACTCTGTCATTTCACTAACTAATTTATCATCAATACCCCAAGAAACTTGAGAGAATGGGTGATATTGAACTGATGCAAGTACATCTCCAGTTGCCTCATCTTTATAATAACTATTTACAAATTCTTTAATGTTAAAACCATAATATAATGCTTGACGTACTTTTTTATCAGCTGTTGGACCTGATTCACAGTTAAATTTAGTATAGCCATATCCACTTCTATCATATTGATTAAAAGTTATAAAATCTTTTCCTTTAGCTTCATTGATTTTTTCAGGATCAATAACGCCTGGAAGTAAATCTACATTTTGAGCTGATAATTCAACTATATCAGTAGTTTGGTCAACAAACTTACATACTACATTTTCAATTAAATATCCTTCACCATAGTAATTTGGATTTCTCTTAAGAGATACAAATTCCTTTTCTTGGAATTTCTCTAAAGTGTATGGACCAGAACCCATTGGTTTTGTTGTTATAGCTTCTACAGATGATGTATCTCCAACCTTCCAATTTGCTCCATAGTAATGCTTTGGCATAATTTCAAAAGCACAGTTAGCAAGATTTGTTCTTAATGGTTCTACAAATGAAAATTTAACGGTATATTCATCTACTGCTACTACACCTTTAAACTCTTCAGTCTCTCCCTTTGAATATTCCTTATATCCAACTAAATCCTTAACAACAGATCCATATCTACCAGTATAAGTCTTATCCGCTAAAAGTTGGTAACTAAAAACAACGTCTTCAGCTGTAACCTTTTCACCATCAGAGAAAGTCATATCCTTTTTCAATTTGAAGGTGATTTCCTTCGCATCGTCTGAAAACTCCCAACTTTCTGCTGCTGATGGTTGATATTCTCCATTAACATCCATTTCTATAAGCTTATCAAATACCATATTAATTACATAAGCATCTTGAACTGATGAGTAATAAGCTGGGTTAAAGTTACCAGACATCTCATCTGCTCCAGCAACTAAAGTACCCCCAATTTTCTTCCCAGCTTCTTCAGATTTAGGTGTATCCTTTGATGTCTCTTCCTTTTTTTCTTTGTCACCACATCCAACTAATGAAAAAGCTAAAATACTTGACAACATTAAGGCCATTAATCTTCTTTTCTTCAAAATCTATTCCCCCTTAAAATAATTAAGTTATAAATAAATACAATGATATATTTTTTAAAATATATACTTGTATAAATTCCTATCCCCATAGATAATACAATTTAAAGCTCTAATTTTTACCACTCTGTTGTATATTTATTACTTTTTAATATATTTATTACAATTATGTAAATTCATTATCCTAATAATACATATATTTTCTTCTTTTGTAAATACTTTTTTTGAAATTTTCAGAATTTTCTTTATATTGCTTAGTGCTTAAAAATATTCGGTATACTAATATTTCGAGAGTTATAATATTAATCCTAGCTTATATANNTATTACTTATATATATATGAAAAAAGAGACTATTATATTAAAATAATCTCCTTTTTCATATATTATTCATATATTTAAATCCAATATTCATTAGAATTTCTTCAAATTAATTTAATAAGTATACACCAATTTGATTTATAAATTCCAACAATGATTAAGAGGTCCATTGCCTTTTCCAAGATTTAAATTAGCTCTTAGAGCACCAGTTATATATTTTTTTCCCATTGAAATACTTTCATTGATACTATAACCTGCTGCCAAATTACAAGCTATAGCAGATGATAAGGTACAACCTGTTCCATGGGTATTTGAATTATCTATTTTCTCTTCGTGATACCAAGTTATTTCTCCATCTTTATATAATAAATCGTCAGCATAGCCTTCTAAGTGACCTCCTTTAATAATAATTTTTCCTTTATACTCCCTTGAAATTTTTTTAGCTGCTTCTATCATATTTTCTTTACTAAAAATTTTAAATCCACAAATACATTCTGCTTCTGGAATATTTGGAGTAATTACATCAGCTATAGGCAAAAGCTTTATAATTAAAGCTTCCATGGCATCCTCTGAAAGAAGTCTACTTCCACTAGTAGATATCATGACTGGATCAACTACAATATTTTTAGCCTTATACTCCAGTAATCTTTCTACAATTTCTTCAATAATCTCCTTAGATGATACCATCCCTATCTTAATGGCATCTGGGAAAATATCTTTCATAATGCAATGGATTTCTTTACTTAAAAACTCTCTTGGTACGTTTATAACATCATAAACTCCAGTGGTATTTTGCGCTGTTAAAGCTGTTATAGCACTCATTGCATACATTTTATGTGCCACAATAGTTTTTATATCTGCTTGTATTCCAGCTCCTCCACTGCAATCTGATCCTGCTATTGTAAGTATCTTCTTCATTACAAATCAATCCCCTCTATTCAATGTGTATATTACACAAAATATTGTGCATCTAAAATACATATCTATTTTTCCTGTGTATTCTATTGAGTTAGTATTCTTTCAGTTAACCCTAACATTTGTTTTGTGGCTACCAACACATCTTCTTTGGAAAATATAGCAGATACTAAAGCTACTCCATCTATTCCTAAACCTTTTAGGTTCATAATATTATTCTCATCTATGCCTCCAATAGCTACTACTGGTATAGATACAGCTTTGCATATATTTTTAATGGTTTCAAAAGTTATCACTCTAGTATCTAATTTAGTTGAAGTGGAAAAAGCTGCTCCAACTCCAATGTAGCTTGCCCCATCTTTCTCTGCTTTAATAGCTTGCTCCACAGTTTTTGCTGTAACTCCTAAAATTTTATCTTTACCTATTAATTTTCTTACTTCTGCTCCATCCATATCACCTTGACCTATATGAACCCCGGAAGCATCAATCTTTATAGCTATTTCTACATTATCATTAATAATTAAAGGAATATTATATTTATCTGTAATTTTCTTTATGTCTTTTCCTTCTGTAAGAAATTCATTATAGGCTAATTGCTTTTCTCTTAGCTGGATTAATGTAGCTCCACCTTGTAAAGTTTTTTCTATTTCTTTGGTAAATGACTTTCCATTTAACCAACTTCTATCAGTTACCACATATAACTTCATTTGATTTTTACTAATACTCATTTTATACACTTCCTTAACATAATTTTCGTAGGATCTAAAAAAAATATGGGACATACCAAATAGCATGTCCCATTAATATTCTTAATGTAATTCCCTACGTTGGCATTATCCAAATCAGGTTATAGGTCGAAGCTACCTTTTGCTTCCTCTCAGCCTGTTGTTACAAGCTCCCTAAATATTCAATTTTCTTAAAGCATAGCATTGATTACATCTATTGTCAATTTTCTCCCAATTATATGTAATTTAATTACACTGTTTAAATGCGAAATCACCTAAAACCTGCATGAACAGAACAACTATTTAAATAGTTTTATATTTAAATAGTTATATATATAAATATTTCCCTATAAAAATATATAACTATTTATACATTTTTATAGGGAAAATTGTATTATATAGTATGCTTAGATGCTTATTATCTTTTCACTATTAAATTTTATATTAAAAATTCTTTAATAAATTTGCCATTTCTATAGCTGTTACTGCTGCATCATAACCTTTATTACCTGCTTTAGTCCCAGCTCTTTCTATAGCTTGCTCTATAGTATCTGTTGTTAGAATCCCGAAAATAACCGGTTTCTCTGTGCTAAGGGATACTGATGCTATTCCCTTTGAAGCTTCAGCACAAACATAATCAAAATGTGGTGTAGAGCCCTTAATAACTGCTCCAAGGCATATAATTGCATCATAATTTTCATTTTGAGCCATCTTCTTTGCTACTAATGGTAATTCAAAAGCTCCTGGTACCCATGCCACTTCAATACTGTCTTCTTCTACTCCATGTCTTTTAAGTCCATCAATGGCTCCACCTAAAAGTTTAGATACAATAAACTCATTAAATCTTCCTACTACTATTCCAACTCTTAATCCTTGTGCAACTAAATTTCCTTCAAATATTTTCATCATTATTCCTCCTAAATTATATTTTAATTTATAACTAAATCATAGATTTAGAGTCTTACTTATAGTTAAGCATGTGCTCCATTTTATTTTGTTTCGTTTTTAAATAAAATTCATTATCCTTATTATAATTAATTTGGATTGGCACTCTTTCTACTACCTCAATATCATATCCATCTAACCCCTTAATTTTCTTTGGATTATTAGTCATAAGTCTAAGTTTTTTAGCTCCTAGTTCTTTCAGCATTTGAGCTCCTATTCCATAATCTCTAAGGTCTGCTGGAAATCCAAGTTTAATGTTTGCCTCTACTGTATCATATCCATGGTCTTGTAAATCATATGCTTTTAATTTATTTATAAGCCCTATGCCTCTTCCCTCTTGTCTCATATATAAAAGTATTCCACAGCCTTCTTCTTCAATTCTTCTTAAAGCTTCTGCTAATTGTTCTCCACAATCACACCTATTAGATCCAAGGACATCTCCAGTTAGACATTCAGAGTGCAGTCTTGTTAGAATTGGTTTATTCTCATCAATTTCTCCTTTAACTAATGCCACATGATGTTCACCATTTAATTTATTTACAAAACCATACATCTTAAAATTTCCATATTTTGTAGGCATGTCTACCTCTACTGCCTTTTCAATTAATACTTCTGTCTTTCTCCTGTACCTAACCAAATCCGCTATAGTAATTACTTTAATATTATGTAGTTTACCGAATTCTAAAAGTTCCTCAGTTCTAGCCATAGTTCCATCTTCACTCATAATTTCACAAATTACTCCCGCTGGCTTTAACCCTGCCATTTTTGATAAATCTACCGCCGCTTCAGTGTGCCCTACTCTTTTTAATACGCCACCCTCTCTAGCTTCTAAAGGAAATACATGACCTGGTTTTCTAAAGTCTTTTGCTATGCTATCTCCATCTAAAATCTTCTGAATAGTTAAAGCTCTCTCGTGTGCAGATATTCCTGTAGTGGTCCCAATATGATCCACAGATACTGTAAATGCAGTTTCATGATTATCTGTATTTTTTTCAACCATAGGTTCTATTTTTAAATCTCTAAGTCTTTCTCCTTCCAATGGCATACATATAAGCCCTCTTCCAAACTTAGCCATAAAGTTTATAGCTTCTGGTGTAACCTTTTCAGCAGCCATTAATAAATCTCCCTCATTTTCTCTATCTGGGTCATCAATAACTATAACCATCTTTCCTTCTTTAATATCCTTAATTGCTTCTTCAATAGTATAAAATTCTAACATTTTTAACCCTCCCTATTTTATTTAACTTAAAAGAATCCATTTTCTTTAAGAAATTCTTCACTAATGGAATTTTTATTCTCTACTTTTTTACTATCTTTAAATGTTAAAAGCTTTTCTACATATTTCCCTATAACATCACACTCAAGATTCACTGTATCTTCATTAGTTTTAGATAATAATATTGTTTCTTTTCCAGTGTGTGGAATTATGGAAACTTTAAATACCTTATCATCTACATATGCTACAGTAAGACTTATTCCATCTATGGCTATGGAGCCTTTTTCAACTACATACTGTAAAATATTTTCCTTAGCCTCTATGGTAACCCATACTGCGTTATCTTCCTTTTCTAAAGAAATTATTCTCCCAACACCATCTATATGCCCACTTACTATATGCCCTCCAAATCTACCTTTAGCACTTAAGGCTCTTTCTAAATTCACTTTACTTCCAACCTTTAATCCACCTAAATTACTTCTTCTTAAGGTTTCAGCCATAACATCAGCATCAAATACATTTCCATATATATTTGTTACTGTTAAGCACACTCCATTGGTACAAATGCTATCTCCTAACTTTATATCCTCAATAACTTTATTAGCCTTAATTGAAAGTATAGAGGATTTCTCTCTCTTTTTTAT
>DKGY01000099.1:42752-44658 GCA_002453475.1 Clostridium sp. UBA6758
TGTTATACTCTCTATTCCATAGGCTTCTTCTAGATTTGTTATTCCCATCCCCTCTACTGGGGTCTTGGACCTTTCTCCTCCAATAAATTTAGGTGCAATATACATTTGAACTTTATCTACTATCCCAGCCTTTAGAGCTTCAAAGTTCAAGGTTCCCCCTCCCTCAAGAAGAATACTATCAATGTTCATTTCACCTAAAGTTTCCATTAACTTCTCCAAATTAACTTTTCCCTCTTTAGATGGAATAACTACTACCTCTACACCACTCTCAGTATAAATAGATATTTTTTCTTTTGTAGCTTTTTCCGTAGTTACTATAATAGTTCTTGCCTTCCTATCCGCTATAACTTTAGAATTTAAAGGAATTCTAAGAGAGCTATCCAAAATTATTCTTATAGGATTTTTCCCTCCCGGTACTCTACAAGTTAATTCCGGATCATCTTTTATAACGGTATTTGATCCAACCATTATTCCCATAAGATTATGTCTCAAGTTATGCACATTTTTTCTTGAGGCTTCTCCAGTTATCCACTTTGACTCCCCATATTGAGTAGCTATCTTACCATCTAGTGACATGGCAGTTTTCATAATTACAAAGGGTTTCTTTGTAGAAATATACTTCATAAATATTTCATTTAAAGCAATACACTCCTTTTCCAAAACTCCTATATCTACAACTATTCCAGAGTCTCTAAGCTTTTTAACTCCTCTACCCGCCACTAATGGGTTTGGATCTAAAGAACCAATTACCACTCTTTTAATCTTTTTCTCTATGATTTTATCTACGCAAGGTGGTGTTTTCCCATGATGAGAACAGGGCTCTAAGGTCACATAAAGAGTTGCTCCACAGATATCCTCTTTAGCATCTTTAAAGGCATTAACCTCCGCATGATTATGTCCATAGGNNACCAATAATAGTTCCATTGTTAACAATTACAGCACCTACCATTGGATTAGGATTAACCTTTCCCCTTCCCTTCTCTGCTAATGTCAAAGCCAATCTCATATAATTTTCATCCATAAAATCACATCCTTATTTAAATAAAATAAAAGCCCCAAGTATAGTACCCTGGGGCTAAATTTTTATTCATACATTATAGTAAAATTTAGTTTATATTATAATTTTCATATTAAAAATATAATACTTATTATAAAATAAAAAATCTCTGAAATATTATAAATACTTCAGAGCACATAAACTAAAAATTATAGTTATACAAAATAACTATAGTAATTACTATACTTACAAATAATTTTCTCACATCCAGACTTTACTGTCGGCCTTGGAATCTCACCAAGTCATGCCAAATTGGCTCGCGGGCTATACCGCCGGTAGGGAATTTCACCCTGCCCCGAAAATTTTCTTATTAACTTATCAAAGTAATAATACCATCTTCCAAAAATAATTTCAATATATTCTTACAAATCTTCTTAATTAACATTTTATAAACAATAATTAATTTTATTTACCCAATAATATTTCTCAGAAAATAAACCAGAGACATTATGATATCTCTGGCTTATTTTATTAAGTAGTTTGTTATTTAATTTAAAGTACTACATATTTAGTAAATTTATTATTTCTTGAACAGCTTGCTTAGCTTCTCTAGGTAATCTTTCTATTGCTGCGTCTTGAGCCTTTGGATCGTTTATTTGGGCTATTCTCATTATCTCTTGTTGTAGCCCTGGTATATTATTTACTACATTTGAAGCATTATTAAATCTAGTTGCAAAATTAGGGTCCTTCATTTTTCCCTTAATCTTTGTTATTAACTCATAAGGATTCATTAAACTTTCCTCCCACCATCGAAATAATTCATTATAATTACATAATATTCAATAGTAGCTTAAAAGTTCTTATTTTTACTTACAACTTAATTTAGACATCTGAAAATAAATAATAAGT
>DKGY01000099.1:44832-52322 GCA_002453475.1 Clostridium sp. UBA6758
ATATTTTTACGTACAGGATGTAATAGGAAATAACCATTCCTTTAATAAATTCTTTCCTTTTAAAATAAAAAGTGCCTCATCATCATTCTTCAAAGTTCCTTCAATAGGCTTATACTTATGGGTATTAGGTATGAAGTGAACTTGAACTTTTTCTTCTTCTTTAAATATACTTTCTATTAGACAATCAACATCTATTAATTTATTGCTTATAATATCATATATATGAAGTGTTTCTTCTTCTCTTCTTAAAATTATAATGGTATCCCTCTCTGGAATATAATACAAATCATCCTTAAACTCATATAAACAGTACACTAAAAGTGGCCATTTATCATTAATAGCCCCTAATTTCTTAGATGTAGGAAACCTGTTTGCAGTGAGTATATTTATAAGTTCTTTATGATTTTCATTACTTATATCAAGCTTTTCTATAGTAGATATCTTCTTATTTATGTATTTGCCATCTATTATATATGTTTTCTCTAAAGTTCTTTCAAAGCCAAATTTAGGATAAAAATCTAACACAGTATTATTCGCAAAAAGATAAATTAAATCATAGTTCTTTTCATATTTATCTATAACATATTTCATCAAAATTGCACATAATCCTCTATTTCTGAAGTTTTCATCAGTCATAACAGTTCCAATTTGAATAGCTTTTTTTAATTCTCCCTCTATTACAAATTCAAATTTATTTATAGATATATTTGAAACAACTTGGTCTTCATCTATAATAGCATATGGTATATATCCGCTTTTTAAATATCCTTTTTTATACCAATCTTCAAAATCTAATCCAAAGGTCTTATATGCTAGATTATTAAAGCTTTTTCTATATTGCTCTTTATCCAAGAAATTACCTACTATGGTGACTTGTGTATTCATAATCCTATCTCCTATTCCATAGTTTATTTAATATTTATATAACTCTTTTCTAATACTCCATAGACTCTTATATGTGTTAAATCTATAATCTTCATAATATCACCTTTCATAATTATTAAATACTTATTTCTTTTAATATACCCCTAGCACTTTTAGAAATCATTATTTTATTTCTATACAGCTCTATATCCTTCAAAAGTTTGTCTTTATCTTTTTCATATCCATTACTCCATTTATACATTTTTTTCAGCATATTTACTGTAGGTTTGTAATTTGCCCTCTCCATCTTTAAATTTTGAAATATCCACCTTTTTAAAATGCGATAATTTCTCTTTTTAGCTGGAGTACCAAGCAAAATAATTAAATCAGCTGCTTCGAATCCAAAGTCAAAACATTCCCTTCTAACTCCTTCAATAATCCATTTATCCTCGTTTAAAATCTTATGAAATTCTAAATTTCTTTCTTCTACTGTTCTCTTTCTATCTACATTTTTACTTCTTATATGAACTACATTGTCTAGCTCATACCAAGGAATATTTAGTTTCTTAGACATTCTCCTAGCCATAGTGGTTTTACCACTGGCTACCGAACCTATTATATACTTTTGAAACTTCATTAATGTGCATATGATTATACATCCTAACTAATATATTTTACTTTAATAATTTCTACTATTACCTATTTTAACTAGTATTACTAAACGCTCATTTCACATAAATATTGTATTAGATTTCAAATTAATTCTTATTTAAATATTACAATAAAATATATTCCATAAATACCATTAGAATCCTTTAAATATAATTAGGTTTATAAAAAAAACACTAACCCCATTTAAAGATTAGTGTTTTTTTATTTGATAAGATATATTTTATAAAGTTAATTTATCTTTTCCTATCCACTTTCTTAATACCTCAGGCACTATAACACTTCCGTCAGCTTGCTGATACTGTTCTAGTATAGCTGGTAATAATCTACTTGTAGCTAGCCCTGATGCATTTAAGGTATTTAGATATTCTACCTTATTACCATCTTCTCTTCTAAATCTTATCATGCCTCTTCTTGCTTGATAATCTCTTGCATTAGAAGCTGAACTTATCTCTTTATATTCATTCATGCTTGGTATCCAAACTTCTATATCGTAAGTCTTTGCCATAGATGCGCTACAGTCTTTAGCTGCCAGCTTTACTAGCCTATAATGCAATCCTAACCCTTTTACCAAAGCTTCAGCCTTTTGAATTAATTCTTCTAGTGCTTCATCTGAATCCTCTGGCTTTGTATATTGGAACATTTCTATTTTATTAAATTGATGTCCCCTTATCATACCTCTTTCAGATTTTCTATAACTTCCAGCTTCAACACGATAGCAAGGAGTATATGCAAATAATTTCTTAGGCAATTCTTCTTCTTTTAAAATCTCTCCTCTATAAAGGTTAATTAAAGCAGTTTCTGCTGTAGGAAGCATAAATTGCATATTTTCTTTATCTTTTTTATCTCCAACTGTGAATACTTCATCAATGAATTTAGGAAACTGTCCTGCTGAAAGACCACATTGATAGTTTAATATATGTGGAGGTAAGATAAATTCATATCCATCTTTTGTATGCTCTTCTATAAAGTAATTAAGTAGAGCCCATTCTAACATAGCTCCTACACCTTTATATATCCAAAAACCATTGCCTCCAAGCTTAACTCCTCTTTCATAATCAATAAGATCATGGACTTTCGCAAGTTCTACATGGTCTTTAATTTGGAAATCAAATTTAGGCTTCTCTCCAAATTCTCTAACTACCTTGTTATTTTCTTTTCCACCTGCTACTACATCCTCATCAGGTATATTCGGAAGGCTTTCCATAAATATATTAATCTTTTCTTCTATCTCTTGAAGTTTTTCATCATACTCTTTTATTTCCCTACTAACTACTTTCATCTCTTCATATAAAGCTTCTACATTCTCACCACTCTTTTTAAGAATAGGTATTTCTTTAGAAACCTTATTTTTCTTACTTTTAAGTTCTTCTACTTGAATTAATGTTTTTCTTCTCTCTTCATCCCATTGTAGAAGTTCTGAAAAATCTACACCGTCCATTCTCTTTGAAAGAGCAGCCTTAACCTTCTCAGGATTTTTTCTAATTAAATAAATATCTATCATTTTTATTCCTCCTCAATGAAATTTTTAATACTAAATCTTTTTATTTTACTATAAATTAAAAACTCCCGCCTCTATAAATATAGAGACGAGAGCTATTATATCCCGTGGTACCACTCTAGTTGTCACCTTAGTGACCTCTTTACTGTGCTTTAAGGAGCACCTTCCTCTGATTCATCATCAGTAACTCCGAAGTGGAAAGACTATGTAATGTACTGATTTACACCTACCATCAGCTCTCTAAAACATTACAATAGTCGTAGTTTCATCATTGTTATTTTGTATTTAATATATATTAACCATTATATTAACACTTTATTCTTAGGATGTAAATATTTTAAAAACTAATTCTAATAAATTTAGTTAATCATTAATATGTACTTTAAGTTAATACTTATTTCTTCTCTTTTATTTTTACTTATATTTTTTCAATATCACATTTTTATTTTTCATAAGATAATACTAAATATGTTATAATTGTTTAAATAAAATAATTATGTGGTTTTAGCTATTTTTATAAATACATAATTAATTTTAAGATAATATACAGAGGTGCAAAATGAAAAAACTAAAGATATACTTTACATCAGATCTACACGGATATGTATATCCTACAGATTATAGAGATGATAATGAAAAAAATATGGGCATATTGAATATAATTAATCAATTTAATAAAGATGGAAATACATTAATTATAGACGGTGGAGATACAATTCAAGGTTCTCCATTTACTAATTATCTAAGTAATAGTGAATTTGATATACACCCACTAGCTACTATAATGAATGAGGGTCAATATGATTATGTAACTCTTGGTAATCATGATTTTAATTATGGTTATAACTATTTGAAAAAATACCTTAATAATCTAAATGGAAAATGTATATGTACTAATGTAGATAACAAAACAAATGAATTATCTATTTTACCTTATGATATTAAAACTATGGAAAATGGCTTAAAGGTAGGAATGATTGGATTTACTACTGATTTTATAAATAGATGGGAAAGACCTAGCAATATTGAGAACTTCACCATATCTGATACTTTTAACACCGTAAAAAAATATTATGAAGAATTAAAAAATCAATGCGATTTATTAATCGGAATTTATCATGGTGGATTTGAAAATGATTTGGAATCTCATGAAAAATTAAGTGATACAAGTGAAAATATAGCCTATAAACTCTGTAAAGAATTTGATTTTCACATTCTTCTAACTGGACATCAACATATGGAAATTCCGGGGCATTATCTCCATAATACCTATATAGCTCAAACTCCACCTAATGGCACAAAGTTTTTAGAGCTTAACCTAGAACTTCACGAAGATTTAAGCTTAGATATAAATTCATCCTTAAGAAATGTTGAACTTAATCCTAACAAAGCTATGTATGATAAATTCTTAAGTCTAGAAAATCAAGTTCAGAAATGGCTAGATACTCCAGTTGGATTTTTAGATGTAGAACTTCAACCTAGTACTCATATAGATATGGCTGTGAATGGTTCCTATTTAGCTAATTTTATAAATCAAGTTCAATTAGATGCCAGCGGTGCGGATATTTCAGTTACTTCCTTTGCTAACTCTATAAAAGGTTTTAACAAAGACGTAACGGTAAGGGATATAACTTCTACTTATATGTTTCCAAATACCTTATCCATTCTTGAAGTAGATGGAAAAACTTTAAAACTTGCCCTTGAAAGATGTGCTAGTTACTTTGAATATGCAGATGATAAATTACAAGTTTCTAATCGTTTCTTAAAGCCTAAGATAGAACACTATAACTACGACTATTTTGCAAATTTAAATTATACCTTTGACTTAACTAAAGAAGTAGGTAATCGTGTTAGTTCAATAAAATTTAAAGGAAAAGAAGTTAAAGAAGTTAATGATAATGATAAACTTACTCTTGCCATGAATAACTATAGAGCAACTGGGGCTGGTGGCTATGACTTCTATAGAGATTGTAAAGTAGTAGGTGAAGTTTTAAAGGAAATGCCTGACATTATAATTGACTATTTCATAGGTCATAAACAAGTTATAGTTGATAAAAATCAATATTTAACTATTATCAAATAATTTATAAAGAAGAGTATATAAGATTGTATAACAACAACAACAACTTTATATACTCTTCTAATTTTTATAAATTAAACTATTCCTTTATCCACGTTATAATATATTTTAAATCTACAGGTGTTGAAGGTAATTCAGGATTACTATCTATAAATCTTCCATCTACACCATGCTCTTTACATGTTAGCTCAAAGTGACACATGGCTATTCCCATATCTATTCTGTGGTTATCCCTCCCTGTATCCTTAGAATGACTGCTATATTTTTCTTCTTTATAAAAATGAAACTTATTTTCATCTTTTATAATTCGCCATGGCTGCTTATTTATAGCTGATGGTGCTAACCTTACGTTTTCTAAGGCCTCCTCAATAATTCCAAGCTCCTTATTTATAGGAATTGGTTCTGTAAAGTTCTTTAATTTAAATAATTCACTCCAATCCTTTCTTCTACCTGACCTTCCTTGAAATTTAATAATTCTCTCTATAAAACTCTTCTTATCAGCCCTATAACCTATAGGAGATATAGCTGCAAAAATTTCATTTTCTTTTACATCCATTACCTTGCTAAATTCACTCTTTTTAAAGGTACCAGCAATCCAGCAAGTTCCTAACCCTAGGCTAGTAGCATAAAGAATAATTGCTTCCATCTCATAGCCTAGTTCCTCTAAATCCATATATCCTGCTTCTACAGCAACCCCTATGTAGGTTGAAGCCCCCTTTATAATGCCATAGGTACCAAGTTTTCCTCCATTAATTTCTTCTTTAGAATTTATAATTTTAAATTTTACCTTAGCCTTAAATGGCCCCTCTATATCTGAAATGAATTTATTTAATTTAATAAGTATATCTTTATTTATAGAAGTATTATCATAGGTTCTTATAGAAGTTCTAGTTTTTATGAGCTCTGTAATTGATTTATCGTACTTTATATTATCCATAACTTTTCTCCAATCTTTATATCTTTATATCTTTATATTAAAAACAAATTATATTTATTAGATTAACTTATATTTTAAACTTGTATCAATATATAATTCTTCAATAATAAAATTATTCATCTTTTTTATATTAATATTTACTATTATTTTGTGTAAAAATCGGTAATATTTCAAATACTACACTATAAATTAATTTAATATTTGAGGAGGAATAAATATTGTCTAGTATAACTGGTATTGTTAAGTGGTATAATGAAGGAAAGGGGTATGGATTTATCTCCTGTAATGAAGGTAATGATGTATTTGTACATCATTCACAAATAAAAGAAAAAGGAACTAATAAAGATTTGCATGAAGGTGAAAGTGTATCTTTCGATATTACTGATGGAGCCAAAGGACCTATGGCTATAAATGTTCAAAAGTTATAAGTTGTAATTAAGGGGTTATCTTAGGGTTATATGATTTAATCTTAAGGTAGCCTATTTTTATATGTTTTAAAAGATAAAAGCTGTATAATTACTACAGATTCTGTTATCATAGATAGTTGTAAGGAATGGGTTAATATATGTCCTTCAATAATTAGTCCATACATACCTAATGCTAGTATAATTGATTTTATATATTAAAAGTGGTGATATAATGAACTATATAGTATTTGACTTAGAATTTAATCAAAAATATGAAGATAAAAAAGAACACTGTTTAGAAAAAAATGAATGTATAGAAAAAAGTAAAAATTTAAGTCTCCCCTTTGAGATTATTCAGATAGGAGCTATAAAATTAAATGAAAATTTCGAAAAGATATCCACATTTAATTTTTTAATTAAACCAACTATTCACACAATTATACATCCTTATGTGGAAAACCTTACTAAAATAAGTAATGATGATATAAATGCTTCAGAAAACTTTCCTCGTATTTACGATAATTTTACTAAATTTATTGGTGAAGAAGAAGCAGTTCTCTGCGTCTGGGGTATAGTAGATATTAAAGAGCTTTTAAGAAATCTAAAATTTCATAATATATCCGCTACCTCTCTTCCACTTAAGTATATTGACGTACAAAGCCACGCATCAAAATATTTTAATAGTAAAAAAGGAATAAAAATTGGGCTTAAAAATGCTATTGAACTTTTAGATATAAGTCTTAATGGTGATTTCCATGACGCTAGTAATGATGCTTATTATACAGCAGAAGTATTAAAGAAGATTTTTAATAAAAATATAAAGCCCTTATTATATACTAAACCTTCTAGAAGCACCTCTTCTGTTAAAGAAAAAGTTGATATGAATGAAGTATTTGATCAATTTAAAAAGATGTACAAGAGAAGTCTAACTAAGGAAGAAAAATCTATGATAAGTCTTGCCTATAACATGGGTCGAACAAAACAATTTGTGGTTATAAATAGGAAAGAACCTTAGGCATCTTCAAAAAATAA
>DKGY01000099.1:52352-78800 GCA_002453475.1 Clostridium sp. UBA6758
ATTTATTTTCAGATGCCTTAATACTTAAACAAGATTCTTTTCTATTTCTTACTAACGGATTTTCAAATTATATTTTCTTTTAAATTAAGGCTCTGTTTTAAGTAGCAGCTACTTAAAACAGAGCCTTTTTCTTATAATAGATATATATTAATCATTATATAAACTTCTTAGTATTTCTATTTCTTTTGCATATCCATCAATGTCATTAGGCGTTTCTAAGAAAAACGGTATGTTGCGTAGTTTAGGATGATTAATAATTCTAGTTATAGCCTGAATTCCTAATGATCCTTCACCAATTTTCTCATGTCTATCTTTATGGCTCTTGAATGGATTTTTGCTATCATTTAAGTGTATAGCATGCAATCTTTCCAGTCCGATAATTCTATCAAACTCTTCTAGTACTCCATCTAAATCATTAACAATATCATATCCAGCATCATATACATGACAAGTATCAAGACATACACCCATGTGCTCTTTAAGTTCAACTCTACTTATAATCTCTGCTATCTCTTCAAATCTTCTTCCAATCTCTGAACCTTTCCCAGCCATAGTCTCTAAAAGCACCTTCGTAGTTTGTTCTGGCTTTAACACAGTGTTAAGCATATCCACAATGTAGCTATTTCCAACATCTACACCTTGCTTAACGTGACTTCCTGGGTGGAAGTTATAAAGATTATTTGGAAGGTATTCCATTCTAGCTAAATCATCAGCCATAGTCTCTACAGCAAACTCTCTTGTTATCTCATCTGCTGAGCAAGCATTTAGGGTATATGGTGCATGAGCTAATATTTTAGAGAAATTATTCTCTTTCATTATCTCTAAAAGGCCTTCCACATCCTTTTCATCTATATCCTTTGCCTTTCCGCCTCTTGGATTACGAGTGAAAAATTGAAATGTATTACCTCCAATTTTTACTGCTTCCCGCCCCATATTTTTAAATCCTTTAGTAGTTGATAAGTGACATCCTATATTTAACATCTAATTTCCTCCATCTTGTACTAATCTCTATTTTTTAATAAGTATTATTATACTGACCTACTTTACTATATTGACAAAGTTCCACTCTTTATAAACCATATTGCAACAAAGCAATTTTAAATGGATTTTACAATATACTTTTATATGAGCTTCAATCTCTTATTAATCTAGGTTTAATAAAATAATACTATAATATACGTATTTACACAATGGATAATCTTTATTAATTAATAATCAAGATGTATTTATCTCAACTTTTCCAGAATTTTTAATTATAGTAGACTTCTCGCTTATAAGCTTTGCTAGATCATTTCACTAAATGACAAGCTACAAAATGCCCATTTCCCTTATCCTCAAACTTTGGAATAACTTCCTTACATTCTGCCTTAGCATAAGGACACCTTGTATGGAACTTACATCCTGATGGTGGATTTGCTGGAGATGGTATATCCCCTTCTAAAGGTACACTTTCCTTTCTAGCTCTTGGATTCTTAACTGGAATTGAATTTAGTAGCGCCTTAGTATATGGATGTTTTGGAGAAGCATATAAGGATTTTTTATCTGTTAACTCTACTAAAGAACCTAAATACATTACTCCTATACGATCACTCATATGTTTAACAACACCTAAGTCATGTGATATAAATAAATAACTAAGATCTAACTTCTCTTTTAAGTCCATCATTAAGTTAATTACTTGTGCCTGAATAGATACATCTAAGGCTGATACTGGCTCATCTGCAACAATAAAAGAAGGATTTAATGATAATGCTCTTGCAATCCCTATTCTTTGTCTTTGTCCACCAGAAAACTCATGTGGATATCTGTTCATGTGGTATGCACTTAATCCACTCATCTCTAGCACTTCTTTTACTCTATCCTGCATATTATCTCTAGTCACTAAGTTATGATACCTCATACCTTCACTAATAGTTTGCATAACTGTCATTCTTGGATTTAAAGAGCTATATGGATCTTGGAATATTATCTGCATTTCTTTTCTAATGTCTTTCATTTCTTTTCTATTAAGGGAATGAACATCTTTTCCATCAAAGTAAACTTTACCTTCTGTAGCTTCTAACAGCTTCAAGATTGTTCTTCCTGTAGTTGACTTGCCACATCCTGACTCACCAACTAAACTCAAGGTTTCTCCTTTATTAATTGTAAAAGAAATATCATCAACAGCTTTAACATGACCTACTGTACGCTTAAAAAAACCTGCTTGTATGGGAAAATATTTTTTTAGATTTTCAACTCTTAATAATTCTTCACTCATGTTGCTCCTCCTCATCCATTTCTACTGCAAAACATCGAACTTTATGACCTCCATAACTCTTTAATGAAGGACATTCCTTTGAACATATTTCCATAGCCCGTTCACACCTCGGATTGAAAGGACATCCCTCTGGTAAAAATATAGGATTTGGTACAACTCCAGGAATATTAGCTAAACGCTCTGTATCCTGCTCAATATCTGGCGTAGAATTAAGCAAACCAATTGTATATGGATGCTTAGGATTATCGAAAATTTCTTCAACAGTTGTTTCCTCCATAACTTGGCCTGCATACATAACTACTACATCATCAGCCATCTCTGCAATAACTCCTAAATCGTGAGTAATCAGCATAATAGCTGTTTCAAACTTTTCTTTTAAACCATTCATAAGTTTTAAAATTTGAGCTTGTATTGTAACATCAAGAGCAGTTGTAGGTTCGTCCGCAATAAGTAATTGTGGATCACATGCAAGTGACATAGCAATCATAACCCTTTGTCTCATTCCACCACTTAATTGGTGAGGATATTCATCTACTATTTTCTCTGCTCTAGGAATTCCTACTAATTTTAATAAATCAATAGCTTTTTCTCTCGCTTGTTTCTTATCTATTTCTTTATGGATAATCAAAGGTTCTGCTATTTGTTTACCAATAGTAAAAACTGGATTTAATGAAGTCATGGGTTCTTGGAAAATCATAGCAATTTTGTTTCCTCTAATTCTCCTCATCTCTTCATTCTTTTTATTTAAAAGGTTTTCACCTTCAAAGATTATTTCTCCACTTTCAATCTTTCCTGGTGGCATAGCAATGAGTTGCATAATGGCCATGGATGTAATACTTTTTCCACATCCAGATTCTCCAACCACACCTAAAGTTTTACCCTTTTCAATTGAAAAACTTACTCCATTAACAGCTTTTACAACACCTTTTTTAGTATGAAAATGTACACTTAAATCATTTACTTCAATTAGCTTCTTGCTCATTGTATCACCTACCCTTGCTCTTTTGGATCAAATGCATCTCTAAGTCCTTCTCCAATTAAATTTATACTCAATACTGTTAAAAACAAGAAAATACCTGGAATTACCCATAACCAAAAACGATATTGTAAGTTATATGGATCCGTAGCTGCGTTAATTAAATTTCCCCATGTTGGTACAGGTGGTGTAACCCCTAACCCTAAATATGATAATCCAGCCTCAGTAAGCATAGCTCCAACCATTCCAAAGGCAGCATTAACAACTATATATCCAACGGTATTTGGAATCAAGTGAATAAAAATTTGTCTTGATACAGAGTATCCCATAGCCTTCGCTGCTACAACAAACTCCCTTTCTTTTAACGTCAATATTTCAGCACGAATAATTCTCGATAGTCCAGGCCAACTCAAAAATCCAATGAGTGCCATAATAAAATACATTTTCTTTTCCTCAGGTATTTTTCCCATCATTACCGCAGATAAAGTCATCATTAAAGGTAAAAATGGTATTGATGATACAATTTCTCCTATACGCTGAAGTATATTATCAACTCTTCCACCAAAATATCCAGATGCCCCTCCAATAATAACGGCTAATATAATAGTTATTGATGTTGAAACAACACCTACTGATAAAGATATTCTTCCGCCATATAAAATTCTAGTAAATACATCTCTTCCTAAGCTATCTGTACCACAAAGGTGCTCAAAACTAGGTGGTAAATTAACTGAACTATAATCCATGGCATCTCTTTCATAAGGTGTGAAGGCCGGTCCTACTATAACAAGCAGTAAGATTAATGCAAAAACAATAGTTCCCGCAATGGCTAATTTATTTGCTTTGAACCTTAACCAAATCATTTTCCATGGACCTATTCCTGCATCATTTTCAGGGGCTACCTTTCTTTTTAAATCTAAATTTAATACTTCCGTCTTCATATTCCCCCTCCTATTCAACCTTAACTCGTGGATCTACTAATGCATAACCAATGTCAGCAAACAAATTACCAAGTAAGGATAAGAAGGTGAACATTAACATCAATGCCAGCATTAAGTTATAATCTCTAGCATTAATTGAATCCATAAGTACCCTCCCAATTCCTGGCCAGTTGAAAACAGTCTCTAAAAATACAGCTCCACCAAATAAAGCTGGTATTTGCCATCCAACTAAAGTAACAACATTTATAAGTGCATTTCTAAAAGCATGGCTATATATTACTGCTCTTTCCTTTACACCTTTTGCTCTAGCTGTTCTAACATAATCTTCATTAATAGAATTTAGCATACTCATTCTTACATATCTAATAAGACTAGGCATTGATACAATAACTAAAACTAGTGCTGGTAGAACCATATGTTTAGCAACATCTAATACATAACTAACCCCAGTATAATTTGCACCAGGGCTCACCATACCCGATATAGGCAATATCTTAAGGTGAACACCAAATATACTAATCAGAACAAGTCCAATAAAGAATGTTGGAAATGAAATTCCTGCATAGCATAAAACAGTGGTTATCTTATCGACTAATCCATCCTTCTTCACCGCCGTATAGATTCCTATTGGAATAGCTGCTAAGAAAGTAAGGAAAAAAACAACTAGATTTAAAATTAAGCTATTTTTAATATATGGCCACATTATCTCTCCAACAGGCTGCTTATATGTTGAAGATAATCCAAAATCGCCTTTGATTACTCTTTGTACCCACATACCGTATTGAGTGTGTATTGGTTTATCATAACCTAAACGTTCTCTTTCTGCCTGCTTTTCTTCTGCTGTTGCTCTAGGATTTGTATATCCAATTCCATCTCCTGGTGTAAGCTTTATAACTCCAAACATAATAATTGAAATTATTATTAGCACCGGAATCATCTGGAGAAGCCTTTTGGCTATGTATTTTAGCAAATCACTCACTCCTTCATTTATATTAATAAATTTGAAATTTTTATAAAGAGAATGCCTAAATTATAGACATTCTCTTTTAATATTTTATACTTCTTATCCTATCTGCTTACTCTAGTGTTATAACCATAAAGTTATAATAAGAATTTTACCTATTCTGCTATTTCAACTTTGTGAATTATACTAGTCCAGTTTACCGTAGCTGATGCATCCCAATTTTTAACACGCTTATTAACTACATCTATAGTAGATGCACAATCAGTAAATATAACTGGACAATCTTCATTTAATATAACAGCTAACTCTCCATATATCTCTTGAAGTCTTTTCTCATCAAACTCTTTTAATCCTTTATCAAATAATTTATCTACTTCTGGATTTACATATCTAGTTTTATTATTACCATCATCTACTGCAAACTCTGATCTAAACACCCAATTAACTCCGTTTGGATCGAATCCACCAAGATTCCATCCCATATTAAATGTATCAAAGGCTGGCTTACCACTTCCATCTAATGCCTTACCAGTTGTGTCTGTTAACACTCCAAACTCCATTAACTGAGTCTCTACCTTTGCTCCAATGGCTTCCCAGTTTGACTTTAATATAGGAAGTAATGTTTCAACATATTTACTTTCAGTATATGATAAGTGAGTTATTTCTAATTTAACTCCATCCTTTTCACGTATTCCGTCAGCACCTCTTTTCCAACCGGCTTTATCCAACATTTCATTTGCTTTTTCTGGGTTATATTCATATTTGTTAAGTTTAGCTAATAATTCCTTTGTACTTGCCCATGAACCTGTTGGATATGGATTAGTTGCTACAGTTGCATATTCATTAAAATATGACTTTACAAAAGCTTCCTTATCAAGGGCATAATTTAGAGCTTGCCTTACTTCTTTATCCTTAAATTTAGGATTTTCAAGGTTGAATCCTATATAACTAAATCCAGTTCCTTCGTATTTCTTAATATCTAGAAAGTCTTTATCTTGGATTAAAGCAATATCATCTTTCTTAGTTGGGTATCCAGGGTGTACATCTACTTCACCTATATTTAATTCTGATGCACAAGATTCTCTAGGTACATTCTTTAATATCACTTTTGATATTTTTGGTGCACCTAAATAGAAATCTTTATTAGCATCAAACTCTACAAATTGCTTTGGTTCATATTTAGCTAATTTGTATGGTCCATTTCCTACAAATTTACCTTCATCCATGATTTTTCTTGTTTCCGCAAGGTTACCTTTTCCTTTATCATAAACATGTTTAGGCATAATACCTAAAGTTAAAAACTCATCAATATTTCTTAGAATTTCTTTAAAGGTAAAGCTAATTGTTTTTTCATCAATTACCTTAATACCTTCCATCTTAGTAACTTTATTGTCTTTATCTTTATTGTATTCCTCATAACCAACTGTTTGTAAAACAGCATCGTTATGCCATCCATCATAGCTTGGATCTGCTGATGCTAAGAAAGTAAACTCAACATCCTCTGCTGTTATAGGTGTTCCATCATGAAATTTAACATCATCTCTGAGCTTAAATGTATAGGTTAATTTATCCTCTGATAATTCCATAGATTTAGCCACATCTGGTACATATTTACCATCTTCATTAGCTATTAATAAGCCTCTAAACATTAATGACATTGGAGTTCCATCTGCTGAAGTATCTTGGAATATAGGTAAAAATTGACCCTTAATTTGATTTGTATCAGNNAATATCAGTTCCAATAACTAAATTATCTTTGGTATTTCTAGCTTTAGCTGGATTTGCTACCCCTTCTGTTTTCGTTCCACCATTATTTGTCTCATTTTTACCAGTAGATGGTTTGCTTGAACATCCCGCTAATATCATACACGATAATGCACTTGTAACAACTAATTTGACCCATTTATTCATAAATATACCTCCTTGCTTATTACATTGTTATAGTTATATAAATACTTCTATTTATATTCCTTCATATATTCTCCGTGAGCCTCTATTAATTCATCGCACATTGCTACGATATCATCAATGGAAAGCTCTGCAGCGGTATGTGGATCAAGCATTGCAGCTTGATAAATCTGCTCTCTTTTCTGAGTGATTGCGGCTTCGATAGTTAGTAATTGAGTATTGATATTAGTCATATTCATAGCAGCAAGCTGAGGAGGCATCTTACCAACATGGCATGGAGTGATGCCCATTGCATCTACTAGACATGGAACCTCGACACAAGCCTCAGAAGGTAGGTTTTCAATTAAGCCAGTATTTAGTACATTGCCTCCAATTTTACAAGGTTTATTGGTAACTATTGCTTCCATAATATAGGATGCGTATTCAGAAGATCTCTTATGAGTTATCTCTCCATTATTTAAAATATTTTCTTTTTCTTTTTCCCAACCTTGAATTTGATATATACAACGTCTTGGATATTCATCTAATGGAATATTAAATTTATCAATCAATTCTGGAGACTTACTTTTAATAAATAAAGGATTGTATTCTGCATTGTGCTCACTAGATTCTGTACAGTAATACCCTAAATGCTTTATATACTCATAGCGAACCATGTCATCATGTTTTTCATTGGCATTTTTTTCAGCAGATCTTTTTCTAATCTCTGGATATAAATCATTTCCTTCTTTATCATATATTTCAAGAAGCCATGCCATATGGTTGATACCAGCTATAAGTTCCTTTCTTCCCTCAAGCTTTTCTTCCATTCCTAAATTTTTCAATAAATAATGAGAGCATACTTGTACACTATGACATAAACCAACTGTTTTAATCTTAGTGTATCTTTGCATATATCCTGTAAGTATCGCCATAGGGTTTGTGTAATTTAAAAGCCATGCATTTGGACATACTTCTTCCATATCTCTTGCAAAGTCCCTCATAACAGGAATAGTACGTAAACCTCTCATAATTCCACCAATTCCTAAGGTGTCTGCAATAGTTTGACGAAGTCCATATTTCTTAGGAATCTCAAAATCAATAATAGTGCATGGGTCATAAAAACCTACTTGAATAGCATTAACTACAAAATTAGCATCTCTTAGTGCTTCCTTTCGATTTTCTACTCCCAAATATGTTTTAATAATAGAACGTTCTTCATTAATATTATGATTGATTGCCTTTAAAATAATTTCTGATTCTTCTAGTCGTTTCTTATCAATATCATATAATGCAACTTCACAGTCTCTCAAAGTAGGAGTGCACATACAATCGCCTATAACATTTCTAGCAAATATAGTACTTCCTGCACCCATAAATGTAATCTTAAGCATAGTAATATTCTCCTTTCCATTGCTACAATTATTCACTATATATCTATTTTAATTCTTATAAAAAATAATACTATTAAGTTTTGTTTCAAATAACTGTCATTTTGTTGAATTATTTTGAATTTATGTTATCATAAATGTAAATATATTTTAAAAATAATAATATATTTTATATATATGAATATTTTTTGAAAGGATTTGTTTTATGGTGAATTCTATCGAACATCCAAAATATGCAGAATATACAGAATATATAGTTAATACTCCTTTATATGTTAACAGTTCACTAACCTTATTTTTGTGCGGATGGGAAAACTGTCGTCCTGGTCACTGTTTCGGCCCAGCCATTCGACCTCACTATCACTTTCATTATATCTTGAGAGGGAAGGGAAAATTTTATGCTGGTGATCGTTGTTATTGTCTTACTGAAAAACAAGGATTTCTGATTTTCCCAGGGGAATCCACCTACTATATTGCTGATGATGAAGAGCCTTGGGATTATTGCTGGGTTGCATTTGATGGTTATGAAGTAAAAAGTATTTTAAACCATTGTAATCTTTCAATAGAAAATCCTATTTTTACAGATAATTGTGATGGCATTGTTAAGCAGGAATTGATGAAGCTTGTTCAACTATTTAAAAGTACTCAGTTTAATGAATATGATGTAATGGGACATTTATATCTAGTATTTTCTAAAATGCAGCAAGGAAAAAAAGAACAGACGAAAGCTTATAACAAGAGTTATTCCGATAAAGCGATAGAATTTATAAGGCTCAACTACAACTATGATATTAAAATTGAAGATATAGCAAAAAATATTGGCATAGACAGAACATACCTGTATAAAATCTTTATGAAGGTGTATAATGTCTCACCACAGCAATATCTAATTCAGTTTCGTCTTCATGTCGCATGTAAACTGTTGGAAAGTTCTAATATCAGCATCACAGAAGTATCATATTCCTGTGGGTTTAAAGACACCCCATCTTTTTATAAACATTTTAAGCGTCATTATGGTATTACCCCGACAGCATATAGAAATAGGTATATATGGAGATTAGAATCCAGTCAAAATAATAAAATGTGATTATATATTAAACTAATTAATTTATGATATATAAAAAAGGGCTTTCTCAAAATATTTTGCTAAAGCCCCTTTTTTACTAATATATTTTACAAATTTAATTTTGCTTCTAACTCATTAGAGATAGCTAAATTATATATATAAGCATTACTTACCTCATTTACAAATTCAGTTCTCATTTCATCAGAGAAATCTAGAGAAGCTAATTTATTATGATAACTCATTACATATCCTTTTATATCTTCAAGATTATCATATTTATAATAATTTAATCCCTCAAGTCCAATATTGTAATTTTTACTTAATAGAGCTGGAAAGGTTCTTCCTCCAAATAAATCTGCAAGGAATCTAGTATATGCATAAGCTATTATTAGCTCTGGTTTTCCCTCTGATATCTCTAGTATTCTAGAAATACAAGCCTTAGTAGATGCTAATAACTCCATTCCAGGTAATTTATCTCCTAATAAAAACTCTAAATCTTTTAAAATCAACTCTGAACGATAAGTTCTTTTGTTACAAAATCCTTAACAACAGGATTGTTAATATTATTTTCTAGAGTATCCTCAATTGCTCTATACATAGAATAAAGATTAAATAAATATTCAGCATATCCCTCTACTGATGCATTACCATCAACAATCCTCTTTATATAGCCACTATACTCAGAAGCGCTATGCAGTAATGAAGTTTTTTCTCTTATACTCATCATGAATTCCATTTATATTGCCTCCATATTGTTTTTATAGTAAGAATTTATATATTGTTACATTTCACATAACCAGTTTGAAAAATCTATTAAATCTTTTTCCTACACAAATAATATTTCCAACAAGGTGTTATAATACTCATTAATATTCTAGTTATTATTTATTTCTTTTACTAATAGCTACTCACTTTAAAATGCTCCATAGGAAGCTTGTTAAATATGCAACTATTTAAAATTTTAAAATCTTAAATATTTAACTTTTTAAAATTTAAAAAAGTTGCTTCAACTAATAAAGAGGCTTTGGTAAAATAAATTTATCCCAAGCCTCTTTAATCTTATGATTTAAATTATTTAACTTTATATAATAATATGATTTCTCCCCCTATATCTCTTTCATCAGTAGCTATGAAGCCAAGATCTATGTAAAGCTCATAGGCTAATTTATTATCTTCGAAAACACTAGTATAAATAGTACTAACTTCATATTCCTTAGGTACAATTTCCATTAATCTAAGCATTGCTCTTTTCCCATGTCCAAGACTTTGATACTTTTCATCTATCATTATTCTATCTATCCAAGCATTCCTATTTGCTCCAAAACATCCATACATAGCAAATCCTATAATTGTATCTTTAATGTAAATACATACAGGATGCCATCTATCATCACACTTAGCTTCTTCTAAACATTCATCTACTGTTTCAATAAAGTTTTCTTGCCCAGTTTTTAATTTTATTTTTCTTACTATTTCTTTGTTACTACTATCTATATCCTTGAAATATATTTTATTCATAAGTTTAACCTCTCTAACTAGAATATCTTATTTTAAGCCTCTAACTAGGTCATATACGTCTTCACAATAAAAAAATGTAGACATTAATGCTATTCCATCAGCTCCTGCTTCTATAACCTTTGAAGCATTTTCTGTTGAAATCCCACCTAAAGCTATGATAGGACAAGTAACTACATTTTTTAATTCTCGAATGAATTCCACTCCTTTAGGTTCTAATCCTTCTTTACATTTCGTAGGAAATATATGAGATGCTAATATATAGTTACAACCTTCTTTATTTGCCCTTATACCTTCTTCTACAGAGTGTATAGAAACTCCTGCCCTAATAACTTTTTTTTCACTATTAAATTTCATNNATAAAGTCTTTAAATGGTAAGTGCAATGTTTTTTCTTCTACTTTTTTAAAAACTTTTATATTAGAATTTATTATTATCTCAGTATTATCACTTACTAAAGCTTTTATTTTATAATAAAGTCTTTCTAATTCTTCATCATTTAGATCTTTTTCTCTTAATATTATTCTATCTACACCAGCCAATGAAGCATCTTGCAGGGTTTTAAAATATTTTTCTTCACTAACTAAGTGCCTATTTGTTATTAAGTAAATCAAATTCTTTCCCAATCCTTAAATATTGGTTGAAACCCTGCTTCTATTATCATTTCTTTTATTTCTTCTACTGTACCTTCATCATTTATGGAAAATTGAGATGTGCCCTTAGACTTTAGTGCATGACCTCCAACCTCTGTAGAAACTCCCGCGCTCATCTTAGTAATTCCCAAAGGAATTAAATTTTTTCTCATGTAATGATCTTCTCTTGTAGAAATATTTATTCCACTTTGTTGTGCAAAGACTTTATATGCTAGCATTACTTGTACCATTTTCTTATCTTCTACTGGATTTAACTCCCTTAATCCGCCCTCACAAGGTCTTATTCTTGGCGGAGAATAAGTTACTTCTACATGGGGATATTTCTTTCTAATATACTCTCCATGTAAAGCTGTAAAAAAGGCATCCTTTCTAAAATCTCCTAACCCAAGTAATGCTCCGATGCTTATACTTCTCATCCCTGCTCTTGCTCCTCTCTCTGGAGTATCCAATCTAAATTTATAGTTCTTCTTAGGTCCTGCTAAATGAACTCTATCATAAATTTTTTCATCATAGGTTTCTTGGTATACAGTAAGGCCCTCTGCTCCTGCCTCTACAGCTTTTCTATAATCCTCCTCACTTAGCGGTTGTACCTCTAAAGTTATGGAAGAAAAATATTCCTTCATTACTTTTATAGCATCAACTATATAGCTAGTTGGTGAATGAATCTGACTTTCTCCTGTTAATAGGATAATGTGCTTAAATCCTTGTTTTGCCACCGATTCTGACTCTAATCTTATCTCCTTTAAGGTTAGCCTCTTTCTACATATGGAATTTTCAAAATTATAGCCACAATAAGAGCATTTATTAACACAATAGTTGGCTATGTAAATTGGAGTGTATAATAAAATAGTTCTTCCAAAGTGTTTTAAAGATAATTCCCTTGCCTTTACTGCCATGTCTTCTAAAACATCTTCTGCTGCTGGGGATAATAAATTAAGCAAGTCCTCATAGTTGGGATTTCTTTCATTAATACTTCTTAATACATCATATGCTTGTACATTGCTCCAATATTCTTGAAAATTAAAGCTTCTAAACCTTTCTATAGTACTATAAAAACTCATTTTTTCATCTCCTCAACCTCTTTTTTTACTAAAATAGATAAATCTATGTATACATAGATTGCCCATATAATTCTATATAAGAATACTATCCTAGAAATCCTGTTAGTGGTGAGGATGCATTACCACTTTTAGAAACAGCTCCAAATTTAGATAAATAAGCAAGTCGTCCTCCTTCTACTGCCATGCTAAATGCTCTTGCCATGTTAGCAGGATTCTTTGAGGATGCTATGGCCGTATTAACAAGACATGCAGCTGCTCCCATCTCCATAGCTTCCATGGCTTGTGATGGCTTTCCTATTCCAGCATCAACTATAATTGGAATATCTAGCTCATCTATCATTATTTCGATAAGTTCCTTAGTTCTTATTCCTCTATTACTTCCTATTGGTGCTCCCAGAGGCATAACCGCTGCTGCTCCTGCTTCTATTAATCTTCTACCTGCATATAAATCTGGACACATATATGGAAGTACTGTGAATCCTTCCTTTGCTAATATTTCTGTAGCTTTTATAGTTTCTTCATTGTCTGGAAGTAGATACTTTGAATCTGATATAACCTCAATTTTTATCCAGTTACCACATCCCATGGCCTTGGCAATTCTTGCAATTCTAACTGCTTCTTCTGCATTAGTTGCTCCTGAAGTATTAGGTAATAAAATAACGTTCTTAGGTATATTAGCTAAAATATCTTCTTCCTTATTGTCTAAATCTACCCTTCTTAAGGCCAAAGTAATAACCTCTGCATTACTTTCACTTAAAACTTCCTTTATAAGTTTATTAGATGGGTACTTACCTGTGCCTACAAACAATCTATTCTTTAATTCTACTCCACCTATTTTTAATATATCTTCCATTTTAACTTTCCCCTTCTCCCAATATAATTCTAAGAGCCATATTTGCCATATGATTTGCACATATAGCTACTCTTGGTGCCATAAGTCCAGAGCCTTCCTTTGCTTCATTTATTCCATCTCCACATATATAAAATCTACTATTTACCTTTTTAGTTGTTATATCATTGGAGGAATAAAAACCTGCCATACCAGAGGAGGCTATAAGAACCTTATTCTTCATTACAGCTAATACTTCATTGCTTAACATAGCCTTATACTTTGCATTATCAAAGGCCTCTATGACAATATCAACATCACTAAATAATTCTTTTATATTCTCTTTCTCTATTTTTTTAACTTTGCTATCTACATGTATAAATGGATTTATATCTAAGATATGCTCCTTTAAAGCCTTAACTTTATATTTTCCTATATCCCTTATTAAATATTGTTGTCTATTTAGATTAGATGGTTCTACCACATCAAAATCTATTATTCTAATAAATCCAACTCCAACCCTTGCTAGTGATATGGCTATATTAGACCCAAGACCACCTACACCAGCAATAGCCACTCTAGCCTTTGTCACTCTTTCATGAACTCCTGGTGTATGTCTTGCCATCATAACTCCTCTTAACTCTTCCTTACTAGGTACTTGTCCCTTTTTTATGAAGACAATACTATCACCTTCCTTTAGTGGCTTATCCTCCTCTAGAGGAAATCCATTTAATATAGCTACATCACTATTTGGCTTAAGCTCATCCCTTAATTTAAAGCAAGTTTCATCTTCATTAATTTCTTTCTTATTTTCATTAACCTTAATTTTAATTTTCTCTTTCAAATGACTTCACCACTCTATGACTTCTTATAAAATTCTTTTAAATTTATAACTTTTTAGGTGCTTTTCTTTCTATAAATTGCTTTCACAAAATAGTTCACTAATCTTTATATAATATTTAGCTTGTATTTAATATTAATTTGTTTTCAGAGATCCTCTTTAGCCTCCACCCACAAAGGATATGACTTCTATAGTATCATCTTCTTGTAAATTTATTTTTGAATATTCTTCTTTAATTACTATTTCTTTATTTAATTCCACCACTACTTTTTCTTCATTAATACCTAATTTATTTAATAAACTGCTTATAGTAGTTATTTGATCCATATCCATGTTCTTTCCATTGACCTTCATCTTTCCACCTTCTTTCAATACTTATCTAAGTTATCCTAAAGTATTTTTTTAAAATAAAAAACACCTAACGTAACGCTAGGTGTTAAAAATCTCAATAACTAATATAATAATTTCCATCTTTAATAAGTCCTTATATTAATAATTATAACTTTGCTTAACTTTTAACTAAAATACTGAGTTTACATTAGCAAGTTCTTCTATTTTTTATATTAATATGACTTATTAATTTGCTTCCCTCCGATGGTACTAACCATATCAGGTTCTTAGAGTTAGGATTTTCCTTCTCAGCCAAATTGGCACCCCTAGCTATTTATTAACTTAAATTCATTATATCATTGTGAATTTACAAATTCAACTATCCCATTCAATATATACCTTATTGAAAATTAAAATAAATGCATAGATTTTTATAATAATCACAAAATAAAGTTGAATTCAAAATGTTAAAGGAGGTTAAATTTATGAAACTAGAAGATAACGCTGAGCTACGTGAAAAAGCTAAACAAATGCTTATAGATGGTGAATCTTACGATAAAATTATGGACTTAACTCATTTAAGATTAAAGGATGTTAAAAGAATTGAGAGAGAAGAAGTAAGTAGCCACTTTTAATTGAAGAAATACAAAAATATATAATTTTATAGTAAAAGTAAAAAAGACTATCTCTAAATAAACTAAAACTTCATTGAACTTATATATCGCATTGACTAGCAATAATGTTTAACTTTAAGTTCAATATTATATAAAGTTTAGTAACTTCCCTGGAGACAGTCTATTTTTAATGTCTTTACATAAAACCTATAAAAATAACATATTAATTACACAAGATGCATCATTTCATACCTGAAAGTAATTTACATATATTGAATATATAGTAACGCACATATATAATTTTATGTATAATGCTGAATAGGAGATGATTCTATGACCTTTTTTGAGATCTTAACCTATATTTTATTGTATGCCTTAGGAATTATCCTTGGTTCAAAAACTTTAAAGTATAAGTCTGTAATCTTTGATGTAGTTTTAATTGTATTGACACTACTATCCTTTAAAATTGGACTTAGCACGTTCATAGTCCATTTACCAAATTATCAGTTAAGACTTCCAACTCTATTAGTATTAACTTTATCTGGTATTTTAACTAGAAGAATAATAAGTCTATACCTAAAAAAATTAACTACTCAATAAACATTAAAATGGGGATTTCAAGAATAGCTTAATAAGCTATTTTTCTAAATCCCCATTTATTATCTCAATAAACTTTGTA
The DNA here is from genome assembly GCA_002453475.1 of Clostridium sp. UBA6758. GTDB lineage: Bacteria > Bacillota > Clostridia > Clostridiales > Clostridiaceae > Clostridium_J > Clostridium_J subterminale. The sequence continues at coordinate 68,356 of DKGY01000099.1, forward strand.
GCTGCTGGTGAAAGAGATACACTCTTCAAAAAGCAAAGCCCTATACTTCTTTTAGGTATTTCTTCCTTTAATTTTACCTCATATACTATACCTTTCTCTAGATATTCTTTTGAAAATTCTTTAATAACACAGGCTATACCTAAATTTGCCCTTGCAAATTCTAATAATAAATCATAAGATCCTAATTCAATTTCTGTAGTAATTTTAATTCCTCTAGACATCATATGTTTCTCTATATATTGTCTAGATATAGATTTTTGTTCTAATAATATTAATGGTAATTTTGTTATTTCCTCAAAGCTAATTGACTTAGAGCACATATCCTTATACTTATTTCCACAAACAAATATATCATGTATGTCCATACACTCTCTAAGTTCTAGTGCAGAATCTTCAATTGGGAAATTACAAATTGCAATATCTATTTCCCCTGACTTTACACTAGCACAAAGCTCTAAGGTTGTGGCATTTATTATTTTAAATTTTATATTGGGATATTCCTTATGAAATTGTTCTAAATAGGGTAATAAAAAATATCTTGATATGGTATCTCCTACCCCTATTTTTAAATCTCCTATCATCATATTTTTAATTTTTAAAAGTTTGTCTTCTCCAACATGGATTAAATTCATAGCAGAACTAGCATACTCAAATAAAATTCGTCCTTCATTTGTAAGTATAACCCCCTTAGAAGTTCTTGTGAATAGCCTTATATCTAGTTCTCTTTCTAGTTGCATGATGGATTGACTTACTGCAGGTTGAGTCATATATAGCTCTTTAGCAGCCTTGGAAAAACTTTCATGCTTTCCTACCATACAAAACACTTTATATAAATCTAATTTACTTATCATATAAGTACTCCTTATATCCATTATTCAATCTATTTATTTTACTTATACCATTAAAATGGTGTATATTACAAGTGTAGGTTTTAAAAATTAATATAATTTTACATGAAGGAGATGTTATAATTGGAAAGAGTCGTTGGAACTGTTGTTAGAGGACTTCGTTGCCCAATCATAAACAAAGGAGATAACATTGAAGAAATCGTTGTAGATAGCGTGTTAACTGCTGCTAAAGTTGAAGGTTTCTCAATTAATGATAAAGATGTAGTTACTGTAACTGAATCTGTAGTTGCTCGTGCACAAGGGAACTATGCAACTATTGACAATATTGCTAAAGATGTAAAATCAAAGTTTGGTGAAGATACTGTAGGAGTAATATTCCCAATATTAAGCCGTAACCGTTTTGCTATATGCCTTCGTGGTATTGCAAAGGGTGCTAAGAAAATTGTTTTAATGCTTAGCTATCCTTCTGATGAAGTTGGTAACCATTTAGTAGACTTAGATATCCTTGATGAAAAAGGAGTTAATCCTTGGACAGATGTCCTAACTGAAAAGCAATTCCGTGAGCACTTCGGATTCAATAAACATCCATTCACTGGTGTTGATTATATTGAATATTATAAATCACTAGTTGAAAGCTATGGAATAGAGTGTGAAGTTATATTCTCAAATAATCCAAAAACTATATTAGAATATACAAAGAGTGTACTTACTTGTGATATTCATACTAGATTCAGAACTAAGAGAATATTAAAAGCAAATGGCGGAGAAAAGATTTATAGCCTTGATGATATTTTATCTGCATCAATCGATGGTAGTGGTTTCAATGAAGCTTATGGACTTTTAGGTTCAAATAAATCTACAGAGGAAACAGTTAAACTTTTCCCTCGTAACTGCCAACCAGTAGTTGATAATATACAAGCTATGATTAAAGAGAAAACTGGAAAAACTGTTGAAGTTATGATTTATGGAGATGGAGCATTCAAAGATCCAGTAGGTAAGATTTGGGAGCTTGCTGACCCAGTTGTATCACCTGCATATACTTCAGGACTTGAAGGTACTCCAAATGAAGTTAAATTAAAATATCTTGCTGATAATAACTTTGCTGATTTAAAAGGTGATGAACTTAAGTCTGCTATCTCTGAATATATTAAAAATAAAGAGTCTGATTTAGTAGGTGCTATGGAATCACAAGGTACTACTCCAAGAAGACTTACTGATCTTATAGGTTCATTATCTGATTTAACTTCTGGAAGTGGAGATAAGGGTACTCCTATAATCTTTATCCAAGGTTATTTCGATAATTACACTAAATAATCTAATGAAATTAATGTTATTTCTTATCCTACTTATATAAAAAACAGCTCAAGGATTTTCTTTATCCTTGAGCTATTTTATTATAACTATTTGATGTTATACCTATGCTCTTATACCTTTAACTGTAAAGTTTCCAAACTTCGAATGTACTATTGCAGTTAAATTATTTCCCTCAACTTTTCCCTTAGCAGTATAAGCTATTTTCGTTATAAATTTTTTAAATTCTCCTGAGAACTCAAATTCATTACCATTTACGGTTCGTCCATCAAAAGTGCTAGTTACACCTTTAGCTTTTAAACTTCCACTAAGTCTTTCTCCACTTACTATAAATTCTATTGTTCCTTTTTCTAATCCCATAGGAGTTTGCATTGAAATATAATATTTACCTTCCATTTTATCTCCTCCTTCAAATCTAAGTCACCTATACATATATATTCAAAAGAATAACTTTTAGTCACAATATATTAAAATCTATTAACCTTTAATAAACTCTTATTTATATGAAGTATTTATTGATTTTATTAACCAATTCGAATCTTTAAAGGTCGTTAATACTCCACTACCTGGTACATTTCTTGAATTTTTCTCCACCTTCTTAAAATATTTGTATAAAGTTTATTGTATAAAAGCTTATTGAAATTTGTTATATTACTTATAAATATAAAAAGCTATCTCAAAACAATTAATTAATCTTGAAATAGCTCTTTATGTGTATTATTAAATTTAAAACTTTAGTTTATTCGTGTAATCCAAATCCACTTATTATTAATGTAGCCCAATCTTCACTTTCTTTTTCAATCCACTTATATTCTATATCGAGTTCTTTAAGCCAAGCATTAAGCCCATAACTTTTTTTGCTTACATTTGGAGACTTTCTTCCGAATATTTCTTTTATAGTCTCAAGTAATTCAGCTTGTTCTTCTTGACCAAGGGGTCTATCAATTACATTGCTTATCTCTATACAGCATTGTGCATATGATGAATGATCTTCAAAATATAGCTCATTAGCAAGTCCTATTCTTTTCTCATTTAATTCTTTAATTACATCATTAATTTCATCAATATTTGATAAATACTTCTTAGCTACTCCCATAGAATCAATGTCATTATCTAGTCTATTTATTTGCTTTTCTAATCTTTCATATCTCATATATTTTTCTCACTTTACATATTTATTTTGTCATATACAGAGTTTGTATTTAATCAATAAAACTTCTTGTCTTATGTTGCATATTCATTTACATTTCTCTTAATGCCAATAATCTATTATAACATTAAAAATAATTGTTGCAATTAACTTCTTTCAATCTTAACTTTACTTCCACCTCTACCTGCTTCTGCTGGAGTAAGTACTAATTTTACTGGCACCCTATTTTTTATAGATTCTACGTGACTTATTATTCCTACCTTAAGCTTATCATTATGGATTCTCTCTAGAGAACTCATAACTACTTCTAATAAATCATCATCTAGTGTTCCAAATCCTTCATCTAAGAAGAATAACTCTAATGGTGCTGTTCCTTTAAGTTGAATCTCTGAGGATAGTGCTAGTGCTAATGCTAGGGACGTTAGAAAAGTCTCTCCTCCTGAAAGTGTAGAGGCATCCCTTGAGGCTCCTCCATTTTTATAGTCTCTTATTATAAATTTTCCCTGCTCATCTACTTCTAGTCCATAGGTTCCACTAGTAATTTCCTTAAGCCTTTTAGAAGCTTCCATGGATACATATTTAAGTCTAGTAGCAGCTACAAACTCAACAAACTTTTTACCCTTAAATAGTTTTTCTAAATCATCAAGAAGAGCTAGTTTATGATCTAATTTTTCTTTTTTACCTAGCAATCCCTTTAACTCTACTAGCTTTTTCTTTATATGGTTGACTTCTTCTGAATATCTTATATTTACTTCCGTTAAAGCTTTTATTTCTTCTTCTTTTACAGTCTTTTCTTCTTGAATGTGCTGCCAAGCTTCTTTACTTACTTCTCTTCCATTTACCTTTATAAGTAAACTTTCAATGGCTCCATTAACCTTAGATATGCTGTTATTGTATTCTTCTATAGAGGTATTTAATCTCTCAATTTCCACCTTAGAGATTACACTAGCCTTAACCTTCTCTATATCTTCAAAGCTTTCATTCTTTAAAATCTCATTCAAGTAAGCCCCTTCTTCTCCTTCTCGTTTATCTAACTGCCTAACCTTACTTATCATATCTATTAAAGCTTCATTACAGTTCTTGAAATCTTCTTCCATAGATTCCTTTTTTTTATCATAACTATTAAAGGAATCTTCTATAGTTTTTATTTCTTCCTTAAGATGAATTAATAAATCCTTGAGATTACCCATATCTCCTACCTTAGCTTTTATTTGAAGCTCCTTCTCTTCTGCACTTTTTTCCTTTTCTATAAGGGCAGATTTTTCTTTAGCTAAGTTTTCTCTAAGAGAATTTATGCTTATCTGTATGGATTCCTTGTTATCTATTAAATCATCTAATGCCTTTCTATACTTTCTTATGTTCTTTTCTAACTCTTCTCTTTCTTTTTCTATACTTAATATTTCTTCATTTTTTTCTTGAAAATTTTCTACATTGATAGAAGTTTTTATGTTATTTATATCATTTTCTAAAGCACTGCAAGATAGAGTGTTTTTATTATATTCTTGCTCTACATCCTTATATTGCGTTTCCTTTTCTTCTACTACTGATTTTATAATATTTCTTTTACCTTCTAAGGATAGTTTTTCTTCTTTTAAAACCTTTATAAAATTATCTAGGACTTCTCTATCTTTGTTATACTTTGATAACTCTTTATCTAGTACTTTAAATCTATCTTCTAATATTACCAGATTTCCAACCTTAAAATCATCGCCTAAAGCTTCTATTTCTAATTCTTTAGCCTTAATATTTTCTTCTAAATTTAATATTTTTGTATTATCCCTAGTAATATTCATTTCTATTTCCTTAAGGTGACTTTCCAACTGATGCAATTTTTCATTTTTTTCATTTAAATCTCGGATTTCTATATGCCTTATATTCTCAACATGATGATCCAAAGAACCACAAACAGGACAAGGCTCTCCCTTATTTAAATTTTCTCTAAGCTCACTTGCTAAGGTCTCAACTTGTAAATCTAATATTTCTGTCTTTAAACCATTAATAGTTTCATCTGTACTAGCCTTGGTTTCCCGATACTCACTTACAGCTTCCCTTAATTTTTTTATAATTTCTTTTGAGTTCTTAATATCTTCAGTTGCAAGGTTGTACTTTTTAGCCTTTTCTCCCTCATCAGATATCCTTCTTTGAAGATTTAAAAGGTCAGTAGGTTCTCCTGGACAAGTATTAATTAGATTTTCTAACTCATCTTCCTTCTCCTTAAGCAATGCTTCCTTTTTATTAAGTTCTTCTGTGCGTAATCCTTCTTTTATATGTTCTTCTTCTATAAATTTTTTCAGTTTTGTTAAAGTTAGCTTATCTTTATCTACTAAAGTTTTTAAGTCCACATACCTTTCATTAAGTCTAATGCCCCTTTGAACTTTTTCCTTTAACTCACTATCTACCTTGAGAGCTTGAAACTTCTCCTCTGTTTCTTTTATTACATTTCCACCCTTAAGAATTCTTTCACCTAAAATATTTATTTCTCCCTGTGCTTTCTGTTCCTGCTCCTTTAAACTTTTAACACTTTCCTTTAATTCGTTAATACTAACTCTTAAAGCTTCTAAGTTTTTCTTTTCTATTAAAGAATCCTTAACCTTTTCTTCCTTTACTTTTAAATCAGGTAATTTCTTATCTTTTTTATTTCTCCAAAAATCCCACTTACTTTCTAGTTCGTCTTTTTCTACCTTTAATTTTTCATATTGAAGATTTAAGGTATTTTCCTTTTCCTTTGAAGCTTTTAAATCCCTTAGGGTATTTTCATAGTTTTCCACATAAGGTAAAACCCTAGCTGCCCCTTCAACAATTTTTAGTTTTTCCTTATACCCTTCTATTTCTTGGGCTTTTTCCATTAGATTTTCTTTCTTTTCCTCATAGGCTTTAATATCTAAGATTAACTTCCAAACTTCTTCTTTTTCCTTGAAATCTACTTCTAACTTTTTAAGTTCCTCATTACCTTTTATTAATTTATCTGTTGAATTTTTTAATTCATCCTCTTTCTCTTTTAATGTATCCTCATTGATATTTTCATAGCCCTTAAGCTCACCAGATAGCTCCGTGTATTTATTTTCTTCCTTAGTTATCTCAGCCTTAAGCTTACTTGAAAGATTATCTCCATACTTTTGCAAGTTAAATAATCTCTCTAGCATATCTCTTCTAGCTCTACCTTCTAGCTTTAAGAACTCACTAAACTTTCCTTGTGGTAAAACCACGGTTCTAGTAAAATCATCTAAACTTAATCCTATAATCTCTCTACAAGCTGTAGTTACTTCCTTTACTTTATCTGCTAAAATTATAGGCTCCTCTGGAGTTATATCTACTATCTTACATTTTCCTGATACAGGGTTACCTGTCTTCTTGTCTCTCTTAAATTCTCTATCTACAACATATCTTTTAGGCTCTACTCCTGAAATTTGAAAAGTATAACTTAAAGCTAGGCTATCACAATTAGTATTTATAAAATTTGAGCTTTTTCTTGAAACCTCTCCATATAAAGCTAGAGTTATTCCATCTAATACTGTAGACTTTCCACTACCAGTAGGTCCAAATATACCAAAAAAACCTTGCTCTGTAAGCTTTTCAAAATCTATAAATTGCTCTTCATTAAAGCTATTTAATCCCTTAATTTTAAGGCTGATTGGTTTCATTATCTTCGCCTCCCTCTTCTGAAATTATAGACATAAGTAAATCAACCACTTCATCCTCTGCATCTACTCCTCTTTCCCTTTTATAAAAATCCTTAAATATCTCTTCAAAGGATTTTTCTGAAAGACTCCTAGCATTTTCATCCGCTTCCTCCACACCTATAATCTTAGGCATTATTTCTAGAATATCTCTTTTTAATGTCTTCATTTTCTTTATTTCATCTTCGTTTATATATCTATCTGTAGAAATTTCAAGATAAACCCAACAATCTCTATCCTTATTTTCCTCACACTTTAATATAGCCTCTTCTACCCCATTGCATTTCCAAACTTCAATAGGCTTATAAACCTTTATTTCCACTTCTTCTATGATACTGTCCTCTCCAGGCTTTACATCTACAATAAAACACTTATTTTTAAAACTAATTTCCTTTTTATTATAGTGAAGAGGAGAACCTGAATATCGTGCTCTTTTATTAGTTCCAGGAACTATTTGAGGCTTATGCACATGGCCAAGGGCTATATATTGAGCAGACTTTGGAAAACAACTTCCGTTTACTATGTAGCTTCCCCCTAATTGTATACTTCTCTCTGAACCACTTTCTTCACTTCCCATGGCAAAGAGATGTGATACCACTAAATTTATAGTGTCTTCTTTATAATGACTTTCTAAAGAATGAAATAACTCATGTATTCTATCACTATATGACATTAATTTTTCTTCTTCACTTTCCATACCACTATATAATATCTCATTTAATCTCTTTTCACTTGGATAAGGTACTGTTAATATAACTGCCCTTTCCCCGTTAACTTCAATTTCAATAAACCCTTCCCCTGATTCAATAAGTCTGTGGTTTCCATAACCCCCTAGCTGAACTACAGTTTTAGGAGTTCCCACCATAATTATTCCATGATCCATGGCTAAAGGTCCTGCTGCTACTAACCTCTCTGGATTATCATGATTTCCTGATATTACAAGGGTTAGCCTTTCACCCTTTCTAGAAAGTCTCTTTAAAGTATCATAAAACATTTTTTCAGCCCTAGCTGGTGGATTACTTGTATCATAGACATCTCCTGCAATAATAACTAAATCTATATTGTTTTCTTCTACTATATTTACAAAGTCCTTTAAAAACTCTTCTTGCTCATCCATTCTACTCTGACCTTCTAGATTTTTTCCTAGATGCCAATCCCCAGTATGAAGTATTCTCACCTTAATTCCTCCTTCATTAATCTAAATCTATTTCTTTAAATCCTATAAAGTCTTCACCTTTAAATTTCATAACAATAATCCAAGGCATAATACTTTTTATTCTATTAAACTCTTCATATCCAAAACTTTTATTATAATAATTCAATATTGTACTTAAAGCTGTACCATGAGTTCCTACTACTACATTTTTGCCTTTATTCTCATCTAATATCTCTTTTATTGCTTTTATATTTCTCTCTTGTACCTGTCTAAGACATTCTCCTTTAGATAGCTTGTACTCAAAATCCTCCCATTGACATTTTACAAATACATTAAAATCATCTATCCATTTATCTGTAATAGTCCTCTCTCTTAAATCCTCTTTAGTTGCTACCTTTAAGTTTNNTGATATATGGACTTGAATAAATAACATGTATTTGTTTGCTTATTAATACTTCTGCTACTCTTTTACTATCTTCTAATCCTTTATTGGTTAATGGTCTTATCAAATCCTCATGAATTGAAAAATCAGGCTCACAATGTCTTACAAAATATATATTTGTCATTTTCCCCTACCCCTTATTAATTAATTTTAATTCTATATTACTTTATCTCATATTATACCTTAAGTTATTTTATAGTATCATCTATAATTAAAAAACTTATTAGTATTTTATAAATTCCATAGTTAAAATAAAAAGCTAGAGATTAAAATAATTAATCTCTAGCTCTAAGCTCATTGAAACACTTTATTCTTCTAAACCATAGAATAATTCTATTACATCTCTATCTGGTTTTTTCCCAATATAACTTCCCATTAAAAATGTAACTATAGCTACCACAAGTGCTGGCACTATAGGTTGAACTCCCATTGGCGCAAACTTTGTGATATAAAACATTATAAAGGAACCAACACCACATATCATAGATACTATAGCTCCCATAGCATTAGCCCTTTTCCAATATAAGCCAAAAACTACTGGACAAAAGAAAGCAGCCTCTAAACCTCCAAAGGCAAATAGATTAATAAAAGTAAGTAAATCTGGAGGTTGTATTGCAAGAATAAATACTATGAATCCAATAATTGCTGTAGACCATAGACTCATTTTTGATATTTTCTTTTCAAAATCTCTTCCCTCTTTTACATCACTACTTTTCATAATGTAGTTCATATATATGTCCTTTATAATTGCAGCAGAAGACAAAATTAACATAGAAGACACTGTTGACATTACTGCCGCAAGAGGTGCTGCAAGAAATATTCCAGCAGCTACAGGATGCATAATATTAATAACTAGGGTTGGAATAACAGTATCTGAATTTGTAATTCCTTTTGGAAGAATTGCTGCAGAAAGTACTCCTGCTAAAAGCATTCCAAACATCAGAATGAAGAAAACTACTGTTCCATAAATCATAGCATCATGCATAGACTTGCTATTCTTAAATCCCATGGCTCTAACTGTATTTTGTGGAAGACCAAGGGTTCCGACTCCTACTAATACCCAAAAGGACATTATATATCCTTTACTAAAATGTTCTCCAGACAAAGGGGTACTCCACACTGGATTAACTTCATTTAAAGTGGCTGAAATAGCATCCATTCCGCCACCAACCTTTATAATGGAGTAAATAATCAGTCCTGTACCTATTATCATTATAATTCCTTGAATGGTATCAGTAATTACTACTGCTTTAAAGCCTCCAATGGTAGTATATATAATTACTATTGTACCAAATAAAATTAGTCCTACCAAATAAGAATATCCTGTAATAGATTGGAATAGTACAGCCCCTCCAATAAATTGTGCCACCATAGTTACAATGAAAAATACAACTAAAGCAATAGATGCCATTATAACTACTATTGGCGATTTATATCTTTTATATAAATAATCAGTAACCGTTACAGCATTAATTTTTCTTGATATTATAGCTAGTTTTTTTCCTAAAATTCCTAGGGTTAAAAATGCTGTTGGGACTTGAGTTACTGCTACAAATACCCAGCTTAATCCTACAGAATATGCAATTCCTGGTCCACCAATAAAACTACTAGCGCTAGTATAAGTTGCTATTAGTGTCATGGCAAGAACAAACCCTCCCATAGATCTGCCACCTATGAAGTAATTATTTATAAATCCATTTTTAGCATTTTCTCTTGATGCATTTTTGCTAATCCAAACTCCTACAAATAAGTTTAATGCTAAATAAAGTATAATTGGTATTACGATTAACATTTTTTCCATAGCACATTCCCCACTTTATTTTTCCTCATTGTTATTCTTTTGATTTTCATCATTTTCTAA
>DKGY01000099.1:78825-81891 GCA_002453475.1 Clostridium sp. UBA6758
ACAGTAAATGTTACTGCTACAATAAGTATTATTGGTCCCACAAAACTACTTAATACAAACCATAGCGGAAGTCCCATTACATATTTATAACTAGATGGATCTCCACTTCCTAAGCCAAAGCCAGTAACATACCACCAAATGAAATAAAGTATATACAAAATAATAGAAATGATAGCTTCTTTATTGATTTGTCGATTCTTAGCTTTTTCTGATAACTTCATCATCTTACTCCTCTTGATTTCAACATAAATAGATTTCTTAGAGCTCTGCTCTTTACTAAATAAGCTCCTTATTTTAACAACATAGTAATATTATCACGTCATCATAGAGTTCACAATGGTTTTCATAATTTATTTTCCCCTAATATAGCATTTTAACTTAACTAAATATATTTTTTTCAAAGAAATATAAATCTTTTTAAATAAAATATAAAAAAACCATTGCATAATTATAACTTATAGTTGTATAATTATGCAATGGTATTAAATTATTATACAAGGGGGATAAAATAATGAAAAAAAGTATGTTAAAGAAAATTTTCGCACTAGCTATGGTAGGAACTATGTCACTATCTTTGATGGCATGTGGTAATAAAGAAAAAGTGGACTTGCTATCCAAAATAAAAGAAGAAGGAAAATTAAAAGTAGGTATGAGTGTTGATTACGCACCTTACGAATTTTTTATCATGGAAAATGGTGAAAAGAAAATGGTTGGTCTAGACATAGATTTAATAAGTGAAATAGCTAAAGACTTAGGTGTAGAATATGAAATTCAAGAAATGGAGTTTAGCACAATTTGTGATGCTACAAGAAATGGAATAATTGATTTAGGAGTATCTGGACTATCTCCTGATGAAGAAAGAAAAGAAATTGTAGATTTCTCAAATATATATTTTAAAGCAGAACAAGGAATATTGATAAACAAAAATAATGCAGATACTATTAAAAGCATTGATGATTTAAAGGGTAAAAAAGTAGGAGCTCAAAATGGTTCTATACAAGGTACTATAGCTCAAGGAATTGAAAATGCTGATGTTAAGTTATTATCAGAAGTTCCAACTTTAGTTCAAGATTTAATAGCTGGAAATTTAGATGCAGTAATAGTTGAGCTTCCAGTAGCAGATATACAAGCTACCGTTCATGATGAATTAGCTGTTGCTAAAGAAAAAATTGGTGATACATCTGGTGGTGGTTCTGCCATAGCTCTTCCAAAGGGACAAGAAGCTTTACTAGAATCAGTTAATAAAACATTAAAAAGATTAGAATCTGAAGGTAAAATACAGGAATATTATAAAAAAGCTATAGAATTAAGTAAAAATGAGGTTACAGCTCAATAATTTTTACTAGCTACAAAGGAGGAAGCTATGTCTAATTTAAGTTTTAAGTTTTTAGAAAAATACTATCCCGTGTTTATAGAAGGTATTCAGTGGACTTTGCTAGTAGCAATGCTATCAGTTATATTGGGAGCAATACTAGGAACTCTTCTATGCTTCATGAAAAGGTCCAAGTTATCTATATTAAAAGTACCTATTCCTAAGGTTATAGCTTCTGTTTATATAGAGTTTATAAGAGGAACACCACTACTACTACAAATTTTTATAGTATATTTTGGTACCACCTCCTTCGGACTTAAGCTTACTCCTGTAGTAGCTTGTGTAATAGCACTCTCTATTAACTCAGGAGCCTATGTGGCAGAAATAATAAGAAGTGGAATCGATGCAGTAGATAAGGGACAATTAGAGGCTGCAAGAAGTCTAGGTATGAATCAAAGAATGGCAATGCAACATATTATATTACCTCAAGCTATAAGAAATATTTTACCTGCTATTGGTAATGAGTTTGTTGCTATAATAAAGGAATCATCCATGGCATCAGCTATTGGAGTAACTGAAATAACTTATGGCGCTAAGCTAGTTACAGGTGCCACCTATAGAAACTTCGAGCCCTTAATTGTAGCAGCAATCTGCTACTTTATCCTTACATTTACTCTAGGAAGATTAATGGCTTATGCAGAAAGGAGACTTAAAGGAAATGATTCACGTTAAAAATTTAAAGAAAAACTTTGGTGAAATAGAAGTTTTAAAAGGAATTGATGAGCATATAACTAAGGGAGAAGTTGTTGTAATTATTGGTCCTTCTGGTTCTGGTAAGTCTACCTTCTTACGTTGTCTTAATCTTCTAGAAGAACCTACTTCAGGAGAAATTATATTTGAAGGAAATAATATTACTGATAAAAAAGCTAATATAAATAAACTAAGAGAAAAAATGGGAATGGTATTTCAACAATTTAATCTATTTCCTCATAAATCAGTATTAGAAAACATAACCATAGCTCCTATTAAGGTTAAAGGCGAGAAATCACAGTTAGCTAATGAGAAAGCTCTATCTCTTTTAAAAATGATAGGACTAACAGATAAAGCTACTGCTTATCCAAACTCCTTATCTGGTGGACAGAAACAAAGGATAGCCATAGCTAGAGCTTTAGCCATGAACCCAGATGTAATGCTATTTGATGAACCTACTTCTGCTTTAGATCCTGAAATGGTTGGCGAAGTTTTAAATGTTATGAAAGAACTAGCTAAAGAAGGCATGACTATGGTTGTAGTAACTCATGAAATGGGCTTTGCAAGAGAAGTTGGAGATAGAATCTTGTTTATGGATGAAGGAAAAATTCTAGAAGAAGGCACTCCAGACGACCTCTTCGGAAATCCTAAAAATCCTAGAACTGTAGACTTTTTATCTAAGGTTTTATAAATCAATAAAATCTCAATGAATTTTCATAAAATGATTTAGAACAGTATATACTTATTCTTCATATATAAAGCACACTAAAATAACCAGTGATTTATTTTCAAAATAAATTTACTGGTTATTTATATTACTATTATTTATAATTTCTTAGTAGCATAACCTATATTTATCAATATGCTAAATCAGCCTTTAAAAGTTAAAATATCTTTTAATCCTTTTGTCTAACTCCAATTTTCACGCCATTTGGATCATGTATAAAGATATATTTTTCCATAGGTCCATTAATTATTTTTATATTTTTCTCTTCTAATTTTCT
>DKGY01000005.1:0-250 GCA_002453475.1 Clostridium sp. UBA6758
CCCCCTTTGGCCACTCGGGAACTCCTCCACTTTATGGAGCTGGCAATAGGAATCGAACCTACAACCTGCTGATTACAAATCAGCTGCTCTACCGTTGAGCCATGCCAGCATATTATTATATAGTTTTGAAATTTAATGAATTATAATTCATTATGGTGGTCGCAACAGGGATCGAACCTGTGACCCCCTGCTTGTAAGGCAGGTGCTCTCCCAGCTGAGCTATGCGACCTTATATGGTGGAGGAGGACGG
>DKGY01000005.1:391-8372 GCA_002453475.1 Clostridium sp. UBA6758
GGCCACTCGGGAACTCCTCCATAATTGTAATAAAATTAGATTTTCACACTACCTTGACCTGAGTCATTTTCCAATCTTTTACATAAATAAAAATGTCACTAAACTGACAAGACTTAGTATACAATTATATTGATTTTTTTTCAACCCCTTTTTTCAATATTTTTATAAAAATTTTGTTGTTTTTCTCTCGTTGAATCTTAAATTCCTAATTTTAGGCATTTTGTCACTTAAATTTAACTTATTATACTAATTAAAAGCACTAATACATAACTATTATTTCAATATATTTAATTCATTTCTTACATAATAATCCCTGAAATCCACATGAATGCAACAACTATTTTAATAGTTCTCTAGGAAACTATATATCTAGTTTCCTAGAGAACTATTGGCATATGTTTATATATAAATAGTTTCTTAATATATATTTATATAATTAATTTCCCTCTACCTTATCCATATCTATATATTTAGAAAATATCTCCTTTAATTCTTCTATTTGATCTTCATCTACCTTATTCTCTATTACATTAAGAGTTCTTAATACAGCTAATCGTTCATCATTATAAGTAAGAAATTCACTTATCTCTGAATAATCTTCTTCATTTAATTCTTTACATATACTCATTATTTTTGCTTTTTCTGAAAATGTCAATTTGTTTACTAATTCTTCTGCAGGAACCTTCATTACTTTGCTTTTTTCCTTAATTTCCTTATTATATTTCTCAAACTCAATTTCATCTGCTTTAACTATTTCATTATCACTCTTATAAATTTCATTGGGTTTATTTTGTATTTCTCTATTAGCTTGAATTCTTTTTCTCACTAAATCTTCATCTAATACTACACTTTCTTTAGTCTCATCACTTTTGGCTGAATCCTGTGAAGTATTTGCATCTATATACTCCTTTTGTATGTCAGTAGGAATTTCTTTATTATAATTTTCATCTTTTTCATTGCTTTTAGCTATAACCTTATTTTCCTCTTTGTAATTTAAATTTTCATTACTTATATTTAAGCTCATTAAAGCTGCTATATTTACTATTGTATATAGAATTATGGTCACAGAATATCCCTTTCTATTCATAACGTATCCTCCTTAAATAAAAACTATCTAAATTATTCCATATTTTTTAGAATTTATACCGAAGTTGCTTCATATAAATTCATATGGAGGTGTTTCTGTGAGCAAAGTTAAGATTCATTACAAAGATTCATTAGGTTATTATACCTTATCCAACTTTCTAAAAGATGAATTAAATACAGACACAATTATTGTTTGTATAGGAACCGATAGATGCATTGGAGACTGCTTAGGTCCTCTTATTGGTAGTATGCTAGAAGAAAAATTTTTTCCATTGCCAGTCTATGGAACCATAGCTAATCCTATACATGCATTAAATTTAGATAGTAAACTATCCGATATAAAATCAAAACATCCAAATTCTAAAATTATTGGTATTGATGCTTGTCTTGGTCCTCCTAATAAAATTGGTGAGATACAAGTTCGAGATTATCCAATCAATCCTGGAAAAGGTGTTGGCAAATCACTTTCCCCTGTAGGAGATATTTCAATAATAGGTATTGTTGATTCTAGCGATATTGATGAACCCTTTACAAGTAGAAACATACGATTAAATCTAATTTTAGAAATATCTAAAGTCATAACTCAAGGACTTGTTCATGGGTATTATCTCAGCTCCTTATGTGATTAATAATGAACAATTCTCATCTAAATATTATATAAGGTACATGTACTTATTTAACTATTTATAATATTAAACATCATTTAATTAACCTTTAATTTCAAAGGGAGTATTATAATTTTTATTAACTCTCACCTTCATATAAGATTAGATGATTACAATGAATAGACATGAGACAAAATAAAATATACCCACTATACAAATAAATATTTGTATAGTGGGTATATTGAATCACATTTTTAAATTTATATTTATATAACCTTTATTTTTAACTTTTATCGTTAGACATCATATAAACTTATTTACATAATTTAAAATATAGGTTTAATATTCTAACTTGTACATCTTAACTATTTATTGAAACATTATATCCTGTAAAAGAATCGTCTAACTTATCTACATAGTCAAGCATTTTTCCTGTTCCAATAGCTACACAAGATACTGAATCTTCTGCTACATATACTGGTACATTAGTAACTTGTTCAATAAGTTTATCTAAGCCATCTAATAAAGCTCCGCCACCAGTCATTATTATACCTTTATCAGCTATATCTGCAGCCAGTTCAGGTGGTGTTTTTTCTAGTACAGAATGTGCACATTCAGCTATGGAAGTAACAGCTTCTTTTAATGCCTCTTCCATTTCACTAGAACAAACTGTAATATTTTTAGGTAGTCCAGTTATAAGGTCTCTTCCTCTTATTTCTGCTTTCGCTTCTTCTTCTTTTGGATATGCGCATCCAATGTTTATTTTAAGTTCTTCTGCTGTTCTTTCTCCAATCATTAATTTATGCTTTTTCCTTATGTAACGAATTATAGCATCATCAAAATCATCTCCAGCAACTTTAATAGACTCTCTTACAACCATTCCTCCTAGAGAAATTACTGCTATATCGGTGGTACCTCCACCTATGTCAATAACCATATTACCACTAGCTTTAGTGATGTCCAACCCTGCTCCTATAGCTGCTGCCAAAGGCTCTTCTATTAATAAAACCTTTTTAGCCCCTGCATTTCTTGCAGCATCCTCAACAGCTCTTCTTTCTACTTCTGTAGCTTCGCAAGGTACGCACATTACAACTCTTGGGGTTGACATCTTTCTCTTACCGCAAGCCTTCTTTATAAAGTGCTCTAGCATTTTTTCTGTAACATCATAATCTGATATCACCCCATCTCTAAGTGGACGAATTGCAACAATATTGCCTGGTGTCCTACCTATCATCTTTCTAGCTTCTTCACCTACTGCTAAGACTTTAT
The DNA here is from genome assembly GCA_002453475.1 of Clostridium sp. UBA6758. Taxonomy (GTDB): domain Bacteria; phylum Bacillota; class Clostridia; order Clostridiales; family Clostridiaceae; genus Clostridium_J; species Clostridium_J subterminale. The sequence goes on from DKGY01000005.1 coordinate 3,352, forward strand.
TGGCACTTTTATCTATTGCTACAACTGAAGGTTCCTTTAGTATTATACCCTTACCCTTCGTGTAAACAAGCACTGTAGCCGTACCTAAGTCTATTCCCATATCTGTTCCTACACCGAAAAAAAACATCTTAAAATTCACTCCTGCTCTTTAGTATTTTCTTCTTATTGAAATACTATACAATATTTACTAAAACAATATACACTTATTATATTACTATTCTACCTAACCTTCAATTGTTTTATATTTCATTTTAGTAGCTTTTCCACCTCTAATGTGTCTTTCAGCTTTATTTAGATCTAAGATGTTTTTTGCTTCTTCTGCTATTTGAGCATTTATTTTAGGTAATCTTTCAGTCATATCCTTATGAATTGTACTTTTACTTACACCAAATACCGATGCTGTTTTTCTTATTGTAGCCTCGGATTCTATTATATATTTTGCTACTTCTAGTACTCTATCTTCAATATAGTCTTTCAAAGCGTTACCTCCTTAACCCTTCTATAATTATAAATATGCTAACTTCCTCATTTAAATTACATTCTTGCTAGCCTTTTACTTTAAAGTTTAAAAGCTAGCAAGAATATTAATTTTATGTTAGTTATTTCTTATAACTAACATATTTAGCTGGATCTACTTCTTTTCCATCTTGTAATACTTGGAAGTGAAGATAATCTCCATATTCCTCATATGCAAGGTTTGTAGTTTTTCCTACAGCTCCTATTTCTTGACCAGCTGTAATTTTGTCTCCAGCTTTAACTAAAACCTGCTCTTTAAGGTTTCCATATATTGTAGTTAGTCCATTTTGATGGTCTATTTCTACATAGGTACCTTCTGTACTTACATCTACTTTTTTAACCACTCCAGCACTTACTGCTACAACTGCTGATCCTTCTGCAGCTTTAACATCCATAGCCAAGTGATTTTTATAACTCTTAGTTGTTGCCCAATATACTGGATCTTCAGAATATGCTCTACCTAAAGTACCTTCTACTGGATTTTTAAAACTAACTTCAGTTTGAGATGAAACTGCTGCAGTATCATCATTCTGAACTGTTGGTACTGACTCAAGATCATCTTTAACTTGTAGTGCATTTTCAGGTTTTTCTGGTTGAGTTACAACTTCTTTTTCTGTTTGTTCTAATGCTACTTTATCCTCTTCAGAATTCTTACTGTTATTTCTTCCAGCTGTTACAGCTGCAACTGTAGCAACAGCACATAGACAAACAAATAAAATTACATAGAAGCCTTCTTTTTTGAAAAATTGCTTCACTTTGTTAAGTTTATTGTTCATAAAAACACCTCCATCAGTATTGTGGACGTTTATTGGGAAATTAATACACTATAAGAAAAATTTTTTCTTATTTACCCCACTTTTTGCATATTTTTTTGCCAAAAACTAAAAAATAGGGCAAAAGCCCTATTTTTTCTCTAATTTCCATTAATATTTTTTATTTCAATACCTGTATAATAGTGTTTTAAGATCTCTTCACAACTCTTGCCTTGGCCAGCCATTACATTAGCTCCCCATTGACTCATGCCTACTCCATGACCAAAGCCATTACAATTTATAGCTATTTGATTATTCAAAAATTCTAAAGAAAAATTAGCAGAATTCAATCCAAATAACTGTCTAAATTTAACTCCCGTTATAGTAACATTTCCAAGAGTTATTTCTTTCACTGATCCACCATCTGTATAATTATTTATTTTAACTTGATTTTGTAGATTAGCAGGTGATAAATCTGCATCGCCATAACTACTATTCACTATTTGCGCAAATCTGTTTACGTCTATAGTTTCTGTACTTTTATATCTAGGTGCAACATCTTCTCCTAAACTTTCAACACTTCTAAGATAAGGCAGCGCTGTTGAAAATACATCTTCAACATTTTCAGTTTTCCCACCACTTGTAGAGAAATAGTATGCTCCCAATACTAATTCATTATTATATGTTAATACCATGCCTTTAGTCTCATCCACCACATCTTCAACTAGCTTCCACTTACTTTCTCCTCCTACACCGAATTGAGCTATTTTTTCTTCTTTAGGTGTATATACCTGACAATGAACTGAATCACACAAATCTGCTCCTCTTCCATTAGCACATCCACTTGATACAGCTTTTGTATGTGCTAATGTGTATGTCCTTGCTGCTATAGCTTGTGCCTTTAAGGCCTCTTTATTAAAGTTTAATGGCATTTCACTACATACTACTCCTTTAATATACTCTTCTAAAGGCACCTCTACAATCCTATTTCCCTTTGTCAAATAAACCTTTATTGTATCTACATCTATATTAAATGGAACATCCTTGTTTGACGCTGTAGCTTCGTTCTTATATTGCATTACCTCTATAGCATCTGGTGAATCATTTACTTTTTGACCTATCTTACTCCCTTCACCTAATATCAACTTATAAGATAATATTAGAAATCCTAGTAATACCGCTGAATATATAGCCACTGTCAATATTGGTTTAACAATAGCTAAAGCTTTATCATAATTTAAATTAATTTTAATCCTCCCATAGTACTTCACTTTTCTTCCTCCTAATAAATAAAATTTTCTGCTGTACTAGATGACATATTTATATTTATTATTATATTTATAGTAATATGCATATAATTTTATAAAAAAATGCTCAGCCTTTAACAAAAGCTGAGCTATATCAAATATTATTATATTCTAGTTATTTGTGCACCTAGTGCAGTAAGCTTATCCTCTATAGTTACATATCCTCTATCTATGTGATGTATGTGATCTATTATAGTTTCACCTCTAGCACATAAACCTGCCAAAATCAGGCCTGCTCCTGCTCTTAGATCTGGCGCTACTACCTCTGCTCCTGTAAGCTCTTTGACACCTTCTATTGTAGCAATTCTTCCGTTAACATTAATCTTAGCACCCATTCTTCTTAATTCTGCCACTTGCATAAACCTATTTTCAAATATAGTCTCTGTTACACTGCTTCTGCCTGGGGTGATACTTAGCAATGTCATCATTTGTGATTGCATATCTGTTGGAAATCCTGGATGAGGCATAGTCATAATGTCTGTAGGTTTTAATTCTACATCTCCATCTACAACAATTTTATTTCCTAGCGCATCAATCTTAACACCCATTTCACGTAATTTAACTATCACTGATTTTAGATGTTCTTCATCAACACCTTCTATAGTTATTTTACTCTTTGTAATTGGTGCTGCTATTATAAATGTTCCTGCTTCTATCCTATCAAATATAGGTGTGTATGAAACTCCATTTAACCTTTTTACTCCTCTTATGCATATCTTACCACTTCCTGCTCCTTCAACCTGAGCTCCCATTTTATTTAAAAAGTTAGCTAAATCTACTATCTCTGGTTCCTTAGCTGCATTCTCTATATAAGTATCCCCTTTAGCAAGGGTTGCAGCCATCATTAAGTTCTCTGTAGCCCCCACAGATGGAAAGTCTAAATAAATTGTATTACCCTGTAATTGTTCTGCAACCACTTCAACATATCCATATTCTTCTTTAATGGTTGCACCTAAAGCTTTTAGTCCCTTCAAATGTAAATCTATAGGTCTAGATCCTATTTTACATCCTCCCGGCAAAGAAATTTTTGCCTTTCCAAATCTAGCTACCATAGCACCTATAACTAGAAAAGATGCTCTCATTTTTCTTACTAAGTCATTATCTATACCTTCATATTTTAAATTTTTTGTATCTATATTAATTTTATTATTATTCCTATCTATATTAACCTCTGCTGAAAGGGACCTTAATACCTCACATAGTACAAATACATCTTCTAGCATAGGTGATCCATTGATGGTTGATACACTGTCTGTTAGTATAGTGGACACTAGTATTGGTAATACAGCATTCTTGGCTGAACTTATGTTTACACTCCCTTTTAATCTACGGTTTCCATTTATATAAAACTTACTCATGTTAATCCTCCATTTAAAATGCTATTTTTTAGTATGTTATCCTGATTACAGGTGTCCCCATTATTAAATAGCACCCTGAGGAATATCTAACTATAGCACAGTTAAAATCTATCTCCTCACCTAGTATTATCTCTTTATCATATAAATTTGTATTGCTTATAATACTATATCCATTACTTATTTCTACTTCATCAATATTTTGTGCTTTATTTAAATTTAATTGCTTTAAAATCACATCTCTTGTTTCATCTATTGTGCCGTTTAAGATTTTACTTTTTACGTATAGTGAGTATTCCACCCTACTACTAATTGGGGATAAAATTTCTTTAATTTTGTTTTTTACAGTCTTTTCTTCATCAATATCTAAATTAGGTTTGCAAATGGAAATTTTTAGTACAACCTCATACCCTTCACCATAATCAGCTATTGAAATTCTTCCATCATATTCTCCATGGTTATAATCTATTTTAAAACTTAAGTCATTATTAACCTCTTGGTAAACTTGTCCCATAGTCTTTTCTATATTAGCAATTATAGTTTCATATATATTTTCTTTACTTTCTTGACTATAAAACCTACCCTCCACTACATATTCCTCGGTAGAAGCATTTACACTATTTAAAATTCCACTAAACATATCCTCTTTACTCTTTCCATAAAAGGTTTCATCACTTATAATTAGTATGCTTAATGTGAACATGATCATAATTAATACCTTACTATATAACTTCATACATATACCACCTTAATATAAGAATAAATCCACTTATATTAGATGATTAACTATTTTACTTTTTTTATTCATACTTACATATAATGTAATAGGATTATATTTTTATTTATACTAATAATATATAGTAATATTAAAAATGTGTTCATGAAAAAAAATTATTTTAACAAAATGCAGAAAATAAAAAAGGAGCATATTAAATGACTTTGTTAATCATTTAATATGCTCCTTTTAGTTAATCCGATGACTACCAGCTCTAATACTCCCATCTTATTCAAAGTAGGAGTAAAGAGCTGCTACGTCCCTGGATAACGATTTCCCATAAAGGACAACGAATTCTAAGTATCGAAAATACTGA
>DKGY01000005.1:8438-8814 GCA_002453475.1 Clostridium sp. UBA6758
AATGGTCTGGAAGAATTCCTAATCTTCCCTCTGTGGTTTCGCAGTTTAAAGAAACTGCATTTCCTTTAAAAAACTCACTCTCTGGAGTAATTATCGTAAGCTTAAAGACCTTTTTCATATTTTATCACATCCAAAATAGTATTAGCCCAAAGCCTTAGCCTTCTCTATAACATCATCTATTGTTCCTGCAAACAAGAATGCTGACTCTGGTAAATGATCATATTTACCTTCTAATATTTCCTTGAATCCTCTTACTGTTTCTTTTATAGGAACATATTTACCCTTAAATCCAGTGAATTGCTCTCCTACTGTAAAAGGTTGAGATAAGAATCTTTGAACTCTTCTTGCTCTATTAACAAGAACTTTATCTTCATCT
>DKGY01000005.1:8820-38029 GCA_002453475.1 Clostridium sp. UBA6758
GAAGAATATATTTTACTTGAGTAGCTATTTCATAATGTTCTTCTCCAACAATTCTAGGGTCTAGTACTCTTGAACTTGATTCTAGAGGATCAACAGCTGGATATATTCCAAGTTCTACTATAGATCTAGATAAAACTGTAGTAGCATCAAGGTGAGTAAATGTAGTAGCTGGTGCTGGGTCTGTAAGGTCATCGGCAGGAACATATACTGCTTGAACAGAAGTAATTGAGCCACTGTTAGTAGATGTTATACGTTCTTGTAATGCACCCATCTCTGTTGCTAGAGTTGGCTGATATCCTACCGCACTTGGTATTCTACCTAATAATGCAGAAACCTCTGAACCAGCCTGAGTAAATCTAAATATATTATCTATAAATAATAATACATCTTGACCTTGATCTCTGAAGTGCTCAGACATAGTAAGTCCTGTAAGTGCAACTCTCATTCTAGCTCCCGGAGATTCATTCATTTGACCAAATACTAAGGCAGTTTTATTAATAACACCTGACTCTACCATTTCATTGTATAAGTCATTTCCTTCTCTTGTACGTTCTCCTACACCAGTAAATACTGATAATCCACCATGTTCTTTAGCTATATTGTTAATCAATTCCTGTATAAGTACAGTCTTCCCAACTCCGGCACCACCAAAAAGTCCAATCTTTCCACCCTTTTGATATGGTGCTATTAAATCTATAACCTTTATACCAGTCTCAAACATTTCTGGCTCTACTGATTGTTCTGCAAAACTTGGAGCTGGTCTATGAATTGTGTAATATTTATTAGTTTCAAGAGGACCTTTTTCATCTTTAGGTTGACCTAATACATTGAATAATCTTCCAAGTACCTGTTCTCCTACAGGTACTTCAATAGGTCTTCCTGTATCTACAGCCTTAACTCCACGTTTAAGTCCATCTGTTGACTCCATAGCTATAGTTCTAACTATATCATCTCCTATATGTTGTTCAACTTCAGCAACTATAACTCTACCATCCATCTTTATTTGGATAGCATTATAAATGTTAGGCAATGAATCTGTATCAAATTTTATATCTATTACTGGTCCAATAATTTGAACTACCTTACCAATACGTTGTGCCATATTAATCTGCTACATATAACTATGTTACAATACAAGTTAAATGTAACTCCTCCTATCTATACTTTTTATAATATCAAGTGAAACTAAGCTTTTAGATGGAGTTTGATCCCCTTCTGAAGTTTAGTTGAACTTATCTAGGGTCTAATCACTGTAACACTTCCATCTTAATAAAAGTCAGAAGTGTTACAGTAGCTAGACATCAGATAAATTATTTAGGTTATTATATAATAACTTATTAACTTTGTGCTTGTGCTCCGCCAATAATTTCAGAAATTTCTTGAGTAATAGCACCTTGTCTAACCCTATTATATTTTAACCTTAAAGAAGCTATTAAGTCGTCTGCATTTTGAGTCGCACTATTCATTGTTTCCATTCTATTTCCCTGCTCTGATGCTTTAGAATTTATCATTGCATTAAGTATCATTGCATTACAATAGGATGGAACTATTGACTCTATAAGCTCTTCCTTATTCCCTTCTATATCAAATTCATCTTCACCAATATGGTCTTGTTCACTTTCTTCAAAAGCAAGGGGTAGTAATCTATATTCTTTAGGTTCCTTTACTATCGGATTTTTAAACCAAGTATAAAGTATAATTACTTCTCCTACTTTTTCTTCTCTAAACATATTGAAGCTATATTCAAAGATACTCTTAGCTTCACTAGATGTAGGTACATCAGAAATAGTTTGATTATACTCATCTAATGTTTTAAGTCCATGTCTTTTAACTAAGCTTTTACCTTTTTCACCAATAACTGCTATTAAATAATCTTTTTCATGGCCTTTAGTTATTTCTTCAAGCTTATCTATAACATTATTATTATAGGCACCGCACATCCCCATATCTGAAGTTATAACTATAATTAATTTCTTTTCACTTCCATTAGATTGCATATATCTATTTTCCTTTGGTAGTGACGGAATTATTTCGTTCATAACTTCTTTATAGCTTCTAAAATACGTGTCATTTGTATATAAGGATACTCTTACCTTTTTTAGCTTAGATGTTGCTACTAAAGCCATAGCCTTAGTAAGCTTTTTCGTATTCTCTATAGATTTTATTCTCTTTTTTAAAATAACTAATCCTGCAACGCCCATATTGTCACCTCCTAAAAATTTAGGTGATATCTCTAAATTTCAGTCAAAAATACCTTTTTAAATTCAGCTATGGCCATATTAAGTTTTTCTTCTATTTCTGAATCTAATTCTTTTTTCTCTTTTATAGCATTTGGAATATCTCTATGATGAGTATATATATATTCTAAGAATTCCTTCTCAAAAGCTTTAATCTTATGAACTGGAACGTCACTTAAGAAATCATTTACTCCACAGTATATTATTATTACTTGCTTCTCTACATCCATAGGAGCATATTGCTCTTGCTTTAATATCTCTATAAGTCTCTTACCTTTTTCAAGCCTCTTAACTGTTTCCTTATCTAAATCTGATCCGAATTGAGTAAAGTTTACAAGCTCTCTATATTGTGCAAGTTCTATTCTAAGAGTTGATGATACTTGCTTCATAGCTTTAATTTGTGCATTTCCTCCAACCCTAGATACCGAAATACCAGCATTTACTGCTGGTCTTTGACCTGCATGGAATAAGTCAGCTTCTAAGAAAATTTGACCATCTGTTATTGATATTACGTTTGTAGGGATATATGCTGTAACATCTCCTGCTAAAGTTTCTATTATAGGAAGAGCAGTTAATGATCCTCCTCCTAAGCTATCAGAAAGCTTTGCAGCTCTTTCTAGAAGTCTTGAGTGAAGATAGAATACATCTCCTGGATAAGCTTCTCTTCCTGGTGGTCTACGAAGTAATAATGACATGGTTCTATAAGCAACAGCATGCTTAGACAAATCATCATATACTATAAGAGCGTCTCCACCTTTATACATGAAATATTCAGCCATTGAACATCCAGCAAAAGGTGCTAAATATTGAAGTGATGCAGATTGTGATGCTGTTGCAGCTACAACTATTGTATAGTCCATAGCACCTTCTGCTTTTAGTGTATTAACTATATTAGCAACAGTTGATTGCTTTTGACCTATAGCTACATAAACACAAGTTACATTCTTACCCTTTTGGTTTATGATAGCATCTATAGCTATTGCACTTTTACCTGTCTGTCTATCTCCTACAATTAGCTCTCTTTGACCTTTTCCAATTGGAATCATAGAATCTATAGCTTTAATTCCTGTTTGCATAGGACTTTTTACTGATTGTCTTTCTATAACTCCTGGAGCTTCTATTTCTACAGCCCTATACTCTGAAGCTACTATCGCTCCATCACCATCGATAGGATTTCCTAGAGAATCTACAACTCTTCCTACAAGAGCTTCTCCAACAGGTACTTCTACAACTCTACCTGTTCTTTTTACTATATCTCCTTCTCTTATCCCTTCTTCAGAACCTAATAATACACATCCAACGTTATCTTGCTCTAAGTTTAGGGCAATTCCATATACATTATTAGGGAACTCTAGTAGCTCGCCTCCTAAACAATTATCTAATCCATAAATTCTAGCTATACCATCTCCAATTTGAATGATGGTTCCAGAATCTATAGTGTTAATATGACTTTCATATCTATCTAATTCTCTTTTTATAATAGACGTTATCTCACCTGGTTTAATATGCATGATTCCACCTCTATTCTTACCACGATTTAAAGCTTCTACTCCATGTCATTTNNAATAATACTCCACCAACTATACTATCGTCTATCTCTTCATGGATTACTATTTTTCTATCATAGAACTTCTCGAGTCCCTCTTTTAACTTAATTCTTTCTTTTTCAGTTAGAGGGATTACCGTTCTAACTGTAGCATTAAGCATCTTACCCTTTTCCTCTAAGTCTATAATACAATCTTCTGGCCTTACTCTTTTTATCTTAGTTCCCTCACTATTAACTATCTCATCAATTGTAGCTTTTGTAGTTACATCTTCACCTATGATAACTTTAATACCATCCTTATAAGACTCATCTACTATGTTATCTATAATGATTTCCCTATCATAAAATTCCATTAACCAGCCTCTTATTTTTTTTAGTTCCTCTTCATTTAGAGGTTCATTTGTTATAACATCTGCTAATAATTGTTTATTAAGCTCATTAAAATTATATCTACTTACATTACCTTCTGATATATTCTTAAGGTCCATAAGTTTAGTCTTAATGGTTCCATCAATTGTCTCATCTCCTACATTGATGAGTAACCCACCTATGAGAGCTCTATCTATTTCTTCTTCTATTATTATGTTCTTTTCATAGTGTTTTTCTAATTTATTTTTGATAGCTTCTCTCTCTGTATCATTTAATGGAATTACAGACTTAATTTTAGCTACAACAGTATTATTATTTTTAAGGTAAATTATTTTAAATTGAACATACTTTTCTTTTAAATATAGAATTCTTCCTTTATCTATAAGTAATAGTAAAAAACTTAAAAGTTCATCCTCTATCTTACCCTTAAATAACTCTTCAAATATTCTCTTTTTATTATGCTTATTAATTTGAGGATTTCTAATAATTTTTTTAAGTCCTTCATTATTATCTAGTTCCTCAACTATTTCACCTAATTCTTCTAAAACAGTTTCTACATTGCCTGCTTCTTTACATGTTTCATAAAGTGCTAGAGCATATCTCCTATCTAAAAATTCATACATTTTTAAATACCTACCTTAGTTATAAACTTATCAATTAATTCTCTATGATTTTCTTCATCGATTTCTTTCTCTAAAGTCTTCTCAGCAAGTTTCATTGATAGGTCTATAATCTCTTGTTTAATCTCTTTATTAGCCTTTTCTCTTTCTCTTTTGATTTCCTTAGTAGCTCGTTCTTTTATGTTAACTGCTTCTCTTTGTGAATCTTCAATTACCTCAGCATAGATCTTATCAGCCTTTTGCTTATAACTCTCTACTAATTTCAAGCCATCATTTCTATATCTTACAACATCTTCATCGTATTTTTGCTTTAATAATTCTGCTCTTTCTTCTTCATCTCTAGCCTTTTTAAAAGCACTTTCTACTTCTTCTTTTCTAGAATTGATAACTGCCAAAGTTTTATTAAATACAAACTTTCTTAGTATTAAATAAAATATAAAGAAATTGATGGTTGATGGTATTATAATACCTAAATCAATATTCATAAAATTCATTCCATCCTATTTCATTAATCATTAATATAATAAAATTTAAACAAGCTTAATGCCTGATATTATTAAAAATATTAATTAATTAAGATATGGAATCTCACCCTCCTTCTCAATATTTTTTACTAAGATATTAGCCTTTTACTCCGAATAATATTAATAATAATCCAAGTAAAAATCCATATATAGCTGTAGCTTCTGATAAAGCTCCCCCTACTATTAAAGCACTCATTATTTTACTGCTCGCTTCTGGTTGTTTAGCTATACTTTCTACTGCTTTACCAGTAGCATTTCCTGTTCCTAATCCTCCACCTATAACTGCAAGAGCTGCTATACCTGCTCCTAATGCTGACATACCTGCTATAAAAGCTGCTGAATCCATTTGTAATTCCTCCTTAAACGTAAATATTATATATACTTATAATAATTAAATCTTAATTATTTATACTAGTATTTAGATAAAATTAAATTTTAAACTTTAGTGTTCCGCTGTGATTTTAATATTAATCATTGTTAACATTACAAAAATAATCATTTGTATAGTTCCATCAAATATATCAAAATAGAAATGGAACGGTATCGGTAAACCTATTGCAGCAATAAAGTTTATTCCTGTAAGAGCGCCATACAAAAGTTCCATGATCATTGTTGCTGCAAATATATTTCCAAAAAGTCTCAGACTTAATGATATTGGAAGCATAAATCTCTCCATTATATTTATTGGTAACAATAATGGCACAGGAGATGCATATCCTTTGAAATAACCCGAAAGTCCTAGCTTCTTTATAGTATACCCCTGAATTACAAAAAAAGTTGTAAGTGCAATTCCCAAAGTTACACTGTAATCTGAAGTAGGCGGTTTTATTCCAAATAGCCCTACCATATTTAATAAAAATAAATAAATTCCTAAGGATCCAATGTAAGGAATAAAGGCACTTGCCCCTGGCCCCATATTGTCTTTAACTACGTTAGATAAAAATTCTATTCCCATTTCTACAACACTTTGTATCTTCCCTGGAACTCTTTTAACTTTTCTACTATATAGAATAGATAAAACCAATGCAATTGCAATGACTACCCATTGGATAAATAATGCAGATGTAACTTGATATTCATACCCAAATAGATTAAGTGCAAACAAAGGCGCCATCTCCTCCATAACATCACACTCCTTCCTGGCTCTTTAAGCTAAATCCATAGCATAACACAGCTAATAGCTGAGCCGTATATCCTGAAATAAAAATAAAAAAGCTCACCTCACTTTCTTTAATGATAGCGAGAGATATTCCACATACAAGTCCAATTCTAACTGTATAAGACAATAATATTAATAGGGCTTTAAATCTCTTATCCTTCATTATAATAGTCTCAGTTGTAAATGAATTAATAATAAAATTCACCAAACTACAAACTATACCCAATAAAAAAAACCATGATATCCAGCTGAAAAAGAACATTAAAATTAATGAAACTATAATTCCTATGATAGAATCAAATAAACCAACAATCTTAATAATATCTAAGCATTCTTTATTCATTAAATTGGACCACCTCGCTTTTGCATATATGATATTATACATCTACAGTGAAATCTTCTAAAACCTAAATTTTCACCGAATTAGGTCAAATTACTCCTAAACAGATAAATATTCAATAATAGTACAAGTTATCTCTGCTTTACTACATTTTTTGAGGTTTTACAATAAAAGGAGTAAGTTGAAAAACTTTTATTCATTTGTCTGTCAAAACTGAAAATTTACAATAAGGAGTCAAAAGAATTTAAAATATCAATTTTCTTCTTAATTAAAAGAGTTCTTAGCAAAATAAGCCTTAGTAGATGATAATAATTCTACTAAAGCCCTTTAAATACAATTTTTATCCACAAAATGTATAAATGTATATTCATAATATACAAATTTTTATTCATTATAATTATAACAAAATTAGCTAGTTAGTACAACATTACTCAATATTGATTAAATGAATATTAATCCATTCAAAATTCTAACTAATTAAAGATATATAACCCTATATAAGCACTATTCCATAATAAATTTTCTATATTTATTCTTCTATAATTGTTTTTAGTGTATCTTATTCCTATCTTTTCTATACCTAATTTAATTAAAAATTTTTAAATTACATGTATCATATATCTTTCATTTTTATTACTAAGTATTTTTTATCCAATAACATACCTTAAATATATATTAATAATTCCTATGCCTTAGAAAAGTTTGAACTTTATATTAAAATACTGTACATACCATGACTTTAATTTTATTAAGTAATATAATAATTTTATATTATTTTTTATTACTTAATAAAAATAATAAAAAATAATAATTTTCTCTTGATAATTATTATTTAATAGTATATAATAAGTTCATAAGATAAATACAGCAAGAAAAATTAAAACAAAAATTAATATAATAAGAAGATTTAAGGAGGAAATATTTATGAAAAAATTTGTATGTACNNAATTACCGTAAGGCAATAAGCCTCCGGAAGCAACAAAAAACAAAAACATGATAAGAGAAGGAGAATTAGCTATGAAAAAATTTGTATGTACAGTTTGTGGTTATATTCACGAGGGAGATTCAGCTCCAGAATTTTGTCCAGTATGTAAGGCAGGTGCTGATAAATTTATAGAAAAACCAGAAGGAAACCTTACTTGGGCTGATGAGCATAGAATTGGAATTGCAGCAGAAGTTGATCAAGAAGTAATCGAAGGATTAAGAGCTAACTTTACTGGAGAATGTACAGAAGTTGGAATGTACTTAGCAATGAGTCGTCAAGCAGACAGAGAAGGATACCCTGAGGTAGCTGAAGCTTATAAAAGAATAGCTTTTGAAGAAGCTGAGCACGCAGCTAAATTTGCTGAATTATTAGGAGAAGTAGTTGTAGCAGATACAAAAACTAATTTACAAATGAGAGTTGATGCTGAGCATGGTGCTTGCCAAGGTAAAAAAGACCTTGCTACATTAGCTAAAAAATTAAACTTAGATGCAATCCATGACACAGTTCATGAAATGTGTAAAGATGAAGCTAGACACGGTGCTGCTTTTAACGGTTTATTACAAAGATATTTTGGTAAATAACCCCCATTCCCCCAGTATAATGGAATTTGCCTAAATTATATAGAGCTCTAGCATTAGCTAGGGCTCTTTTTTCATATACAATCTAATATATTCATAATAATGTCTTTCATAGAAAATACCCTGACTAGGTATCTAAATCTAATCAGGGTTATGTTATAAATCAAATAATATACTATTTAGTTCCGAATAAACGATCTCCAGCATCACCTAATCCTGGAACAATATATCCATGTTCATTTAATTTTTCATCTATTGAAGCTAAATATATGTCTACATCTGGATGTGCTTCCATGACAGCTTTTATTCCTTCTGGAGCTCCAACAAGACACATAAGTCTTATATTTTTAGCTCCTCTTTTCTTAAGCGCATTTATAGCATCTATAGCTGATCCTCCAGTTGCAAGCATTGGGTCAGTTACTATAATATCTCTATCTTCTATATCTTGAGGTAACTTACAGAAATATTCTACTGGCATTAAAGTTTCCTCATCTCTATACATACCTATATGTCCAACTTTAGCTGCTGGTATAAGCTTAAGCATTCCATCAACCATTCCAAGTCCTGCTCTTAATATAGGTACTATTGCCATTTTCTTTCCTGCAAGAACTTTGCATTTTGTAATTCCTATAGGAGTTTCAATTTCAACTTCTTCTAGTTGCATATCTCTAGTAACTTCATAAGCCATAAGCATAGCAACTTCCTCTACTAATTCTCTAAAGTCCTTAGACCCCGTATTTACATCTCTCATGAATGCTAATTTATGTAGTATTAATGGATGGTCAATTTGTGTAACTTTACTCATATGTTTCTTATCCTCCTAATATTATTTATTATATTTTTTTTCTATTTCCATTATCTTGTTAACCCTATTCTCGTGTCTTCCACCTTCAAAGGTTGAACCAAGAAATGCATCAACTATATCTAAAGCAAGTCCTGTTCCTACAACTCTTTCTCCCATTGCTAATATATTGGCATTATTATGTTCTCTAGTTGCATGTGCACTAAAGGTATCACTACATAGTGCTGCTCTTATTCCTGGTATTTTATTAGCAGATATACTTATTCCAATTCCTGTACCACATATTAAAATTCCATAATCATACTCTTTAGCCACTACTGCTTCAGCCACTTTTTCAGCAAACTCTGGATAGTCACAAGAATCTTCTGTGTATGTACCATAATCCTTTACTTCTATGTTCTTTTTCTCTAAGTGTTTAATTACTTCTTTTTTCAATCTTAAACCACCATGATCACTACCTATTGCTATCTTCATACTCTTCCCTCCAATTATATTTTTAATATGTTAAATCCTGCACTTTTTTTAAGTCTATTCATTACAGCAGTACCTACTCCACTCTCTTCAAAAGCTTCACAAAGAATTATATTAATATCTAAACTATCAAAACTTCTTAAAACTCTAAATAAATTTTTACCTACATCTTCTATATCACATCTTGATCCAATTGAAACAACAGTCCCTTTATTGTATAGAGATTTTGTTTCATCAGTTGCAATAATTCCAACTTTTTTATTTTGTTCAATATAATTTAATACTATTTCATTAATTTTTGCAACAACTTTATCTATATCACCATCTACTATCTTCACCGGAGCCTTCGGTGCATAATGTCTATATTTCATTCCTGGTGCCTTAGGTTTAAAATCANNGATAATACAGATGGATCTATATAAACCTGATTATCTATTTCCCTTAACATCTCTAAGGTTATAGCTCCTGGTCTTAATATACATATAGGGGAAACTGTACAATCTACTATAGTTGATTCTACACCTACAATACTATTTTCCCCTCCTAATATATAGTCTACCTTTCCATCTAAATCTTCAACACAACTTTTCATATCTGTAGGACTAGGTCTACCAGATATATTAGCTGAAGGTGCTGCTATAGGTACTCCAGAGGCTTTTATCAAACTTATAGCGATATTATTTTGTGGCATTCTAATTCCCACAGTAGGCAACTTTGCACTAGTAACCTGTGGAACTAGTTCAGTCTTCTCAAGTATTATAGTTATAGGTCCCGGCCAAAACTCTTCTATTATTCTTCTTGCTACATTTGGTACATTTTTAACATATGGCTCTATATTATAATCGCCTACATGAATTATTAGAGGATTATCCTGCGGCCTGCCCTTAGCCATAAAAATTTTAGCTACTGCTTCACTATCTAGTGCATTAGCACCTAATCCATATACAGTTTCAGTAGGGAAGGCTACAAGGCCACCATCTTTTATAACTTTTCCTGCTTCTTTTATCACACTTTCATCTGGAGTCTTCTCACTTAACATCATAACTTTTGTTTTCATATCTATTAACACCCACTTCAATAATCCATTAAAATAAATTTATCATTACAAATCCAAATATAATTCCAAATATAATCCACATTGCATTTGTATAACTACTATGCAATTCATTGCTTTCTGGAAGCATTTGTCCAAAAGCTACATAAAGCATAATTCCACTGGCAAAGGCAATACTATAGCCTAAAAATGCAGATGATATAGAATTAATTAACATACCTATCCAGGCTCCTATAACGGTTGGAAATGCTACTAAAAAACTATACCATAAAATTTTAAATGGTTTCTTGCCAGCAGCTATTAACGGTGTTGCCATGGCAATTCCTTCTGGTATATCATGAATGGATATTAATATACTCATCTTTATACCTAATCCTGAACCCTTAACAAATCCAAAACCCATTATAATACCTTCTGGAAAGTTGTGCATCATTAACCCTAAGGCCATTAATATTGCAACTTTTGTATGATTTATCATACTTGGACTTCTATCATTACTGTAGCTACTTACTTTAATTAAACAATCTATAAAATATATAACTATTACTCCAATAATTATAACTATGAGAGTTCTAATAAAGCCAATCTTATCAATTGATTCTGGTATAAGTTCTAAGAAAATTATTGATATAATTATCCCTGTAGCAACTGCTAATAAAACTCCTAATAACTTGTCAGTAGGATTTTTTAAGGATACTCCAATTAATGCACCAACCATAGTTCCTATTAGAGATACTATAGCAGAAAAAATTCCTATTATAAATATAGTACTATTCATAATTTCTCCTTGAAAATTATTATTAGTAAAATATATTTATAAATTCTATATTTTATTCTGTTTTCTATATTCTTTTATATTAGCTATAGCATTCTCAGTAAATACAGCAGTTACACAATACTTAAAAAGTAAATTTAATAGCATATATTTCTTTACTCCGCCTCGTTTTACTACAAAGTAATAGTAGTCATCATCCTTAGGCATTTNNCCCTATACCATTAAATCTCTCTAGCACTTTATTCGTAACCAACCTCAATCTTTTATTTCTAAACTTAGACTTTGTTATTATCAATATATCAAAGTACTTTTCTTGAGGTATTGTATGAATGATTGCTACTTTGCTATAATGAATTTTATATTTTATTCTGCCACCTAAAATAGATATTAGTATTTTATCTTCATATAATTGAAACTTTAAATATTCCTCATTGTATCTCATAAGCACAGAAAATAATATTAAACTTTCAATAACACAAAGATATATTATAAAGAATATATTTATTTGTTTAGTTATAAGCAATACTATAGGCAATATTATAAAAATAAAGCCCATAGATAGCATAAACCTTTTGTAAGATTTTCTTTGCTTCTTTAGGACTTTATCTATATCCATTAAGTAATCCTCCACCTTACAAAATTCAACACCTAAATACCATTTCCCATTGCCTTCATTTTTTCGGCTTGGTCAGTAGTTATTAACCCATCCAACATTTCATCTATATCTCCATCTAGGAAAGCTTCAAGCTTATAAAGAGTTAATCCTATTCTATGATCTGAAACCCTTCCTTGAGGATAGTTATAGGTTCTAATTCTTTCACTTCTATCTCCAGTTCCAACTTGACTCTTTCTATCATCTGCAATTCCTTTAGCTCTTTCTGCTTCTGCTGCTTCATATAGTCTAGCTCTTAATATTTTCATAGCCTTTTCTTTGTTTTTAAGCTGTGATTTTTCATCTTGGCATGAAACTACAAGTCCTGTTGGTAAGTGAGTCATTCTTACTGCTGAATCTGTTGTATTAACGCACTGTCCACCATTTCCTGAAGCTCTAAATACGTCTATTTTTATATCATTCATATTTATGTCGATATCTACGTCTTCAACTTCTGGAAGTACTGCAACAGTGGCTGTAGATGTATGGATTCTACCACTTGATTCTGTGTCAGGTACCCTTTGAACTCTATGCACTCCACTTTCATATTTTAATTTACTATAAGCCTTATCACCTTTAACCATGAATACTACTTCTTTAAATCCACCGATATCAGTTTCATTAGCACTCATTATTTCTACTTTCCATCTGTTACGCTCTGCATATCTTGTATACATTCTAAATAAATTGGCTGCAAATAAAGCTGCTTCATCTCCACCAGCTCCACCTCTAATTTCTATAAATACGTTTTTATCATCATTAGGNNTTTAGGTAATAATAATATTCTTATTTCTTCCTTAGCCTTCTCACATTGTTCTGTTAATGCCTTTATATCTTCTTGAATCATCTCTCTCATTTCTCTATCTGATTCTTCATTTAGCATCTCTTTATTTTCAGCTAATGCATTTTCAGCATCTCTGTATTCTCTATACTTTCCTACTATTATCTCTAACTCAGCATGCTCTTTACAAAGCTTTTGCCATTCCTTTTGGTTAGCCATAATACTAGGATCACTAATTTTATTTGATAATTCATCATATTTGTTCTCTAAAAAATCTAATCTCTCTAACATATATTAACACTCTCCGTAATTTAATCATAAATCTTAATTTTTTACATCATTCCATTATATCATAAAAATATGATTTATGGTAACTTTCCTATGACAACACGGTAATTTCCGCTCAAATCCCTTAAACTATATATATCAACAAATCCTTCATTTTTCATAATAGATTTTACTTCCATTTCCTGATCATTACCTATTTCAAAGCATAAATATCCACCAGGAGACAATACATCTTTTCCTTCTTTGCATATTCTTCTATAGAACTCAAGCCCATCTTGACCTCCTGAAAGAGCTAGATGCGGTTCATAGTCTTTAACATCTCCCATAAGTGTAGGAATTACTTCATCCCTAATATATGGTGGATTTGACACTATCATATTAAACTTTAAACCTTCTCTTATTGGTAATTGAAATAAATCACTTTTATTTACATTGGTCTTTTCTCCTAAATTTAAATTTGAAATATTTTTTTTAGTTACACTTAACGCTATATCACTTATGTCATATAACCACACTTTGCTATTTTCTACATAATGTCCTATGGAAATTCCAATAGCTCCACTTCCACAGCACATATCACATATTAAACTTATATTATTTTTCTCTATTATAGAAATACACTCTTCTACTAAAATTTCTGTATCAGGTCTTGGTATCAAAACTCCCTCTTCTACGTAAAAGTTAATACCCATAAACTCAACTTTCCCTAGAATATATGCCATAGGTTTTTTTTGACTTCTTAAATCTACAAGTTCAAAAAACTCTTGCTCTTTATCTAAAGTTAATTTTTCTGACCTGTTCATAATTATATACAACTTTTCTACATTTAAAACCATACATAATAGAAGCTGTGCATCTATTATGTATGATTCAATATCACTATTTTTCAATATATTATATGCTTTTATTAACGCTTCGTTTATATTCATATTATTCCTCATTCACTATAATTCATTCTAAACCCTCTGCCGCCTTTAATGAAGTTATTGCAACTTCTAGCATAGATTCATCTGGTTCTTGTGTTGTTATCTTTTGCAAAAGTAGCCCTGGCCATGCAATGATTTTTGATATTTTACTATCACTCTTTCCTAGCCATTTTATAACCTCATAGGTCACTCCAGATACTATTGGTAGTAACAATACCCTTGAAATCACTCTTTGACCAATGGATTGCCATCCTGTGAATGAAAATATAATTATACTAATTACCATAACTAAAAATAAAAAATTAGTTCCACATCTCGGATGGAGTCTTTCAAACTTCTTCGCATTTTCTGCTGTTAACTCTATACCACTTTCATAGCAAAATATAGTTTTATGCTCAGCTCCGTGATATTGATATACTCTTTTTATGTCCTCTAATTTGCCAACAATAAATATATAGCTTATAAATATAGTAACTCTTATTATTCCTTCTATAATATTTAAAACTAATACATTAGATGTTATTGTTTTTTTCACCAAACTAGTTAAGGCCGTTGGTAAAATAAAAAATAGTAATATAGAAAAACCTATGGAAAGAACTAATGATATGCCCATAAGCACGCTATTTCCTTTATCCTTAAAAATTTTATCAAACCATTTATCAAATTTAGATTCTTCCTCCTCCGCATCTTCAAAGAAAGAAGCCGAATATTCTAAGCTTTTTATACCTATAACTAAAGATTCTATAAGGGATACAAATCCTCTAATTATAGGAAACCCTAAAAATTTATTTTTCTTAGTCAAACTTTCACTTGTTTCTTTTTTCACTTCAATACTACCATTGGGAAGCCTTACAGCAGTAGCGAGTCCATTAGAACCTCTCATCATTACACCCTCTATAACTGCCTGTCCCCCGACCGTTGTCTTCTTTTCCATTCTAACACCTGCCTTCTACTCATTATTTCTAACTTCATAATATTATCTTAATATAAGTATCCTATTATCTTAGTTGTTATTTACTATTTGATGCTTCCTCTTCATACTTAATATAACATTCTGCACAAAGAGACTCGTACTCTACATTATCTTCATTATCAATAGCAACTTGATTACCTTCAAAGACAAATTTACCATTAATCTTTCTTCCATTTAGTATAGCCTTTTTACCACATTTACAAATTGTTTTAAGTTCCTCTAAACTATGACTTATTAGTAAAAGTCTTTCACTACCTTCAAAGCCTTCCATCTGAAAATCTGTTCTTAAACCATAACATATCACTGGTATATTTAATTTAACAGCTATCATAAACATTTCATCAACTTGATTTTTTGTAAAAAACTGAACCTCGTCTGCTAGTATGCAGTGAATTTGTCCATTTTTCTTTATATATTCTTCTACGGTAGTAAAAATATTCTCGCCTTCAGCAAAACTTAAATCTACTTCCTTTGTAACTCCAAGTCTAGATACAATTTTATTTCCTCCCTTTGTATCAGTCTTGGGTTTAATTATTATTACTTTCATTCCTCTTTCTTCATAATTATAAGCTACTTGAAGAAGATTTGTAGACTTTCCACAATTCATTGCTCCATATCTAAAATATAGTTTACTCATAGTAATATTCCTCCAAAGTCCATTGATTAATCATATAATATTATTTTAGTAGAAAAAACTTCATTAATCAAATTAATATTATAAGTACATTTTCAAAAATATATATTTTTTTATATACTAATAATATATAATACAATTAATAATCATATTGACCTTATACTATCTCTATGTTATAATCTAGTAGTTGATAATACGGGTATGTATGTTATATCGAAAGAGGTGAAATGAAATGCAAGAAGGAATACATCCAAACTATAACGATGAAGCTGTAGTTAAGTGTGCTTGTGGAAATACTTTTGTAACAGGTTCTGTTAAGTCAGAATTAAAAGTTGATATTTGTTCAAAATGTCATCCATTCTTTACAGGTAAGCAAAAGAATGTTGACGTTGGTGGAAGAGTTGACAAGTTTATGAAAAAATTCAACCTTAAAAGCGAATAATCATATATATTTTTATGTAGGAGAAGGTTACTTCTCCTATTTTTTTATATTCAAAAGCCATAGGTATAAACACCACCTATGGCTTTTGAATATAATTTATTTTAATATGTCTTGATTTTTAGATACAATTTCAAAAAATTCTTCATTATTGTCAGTTTTTGATAAGATTCCTATAAGTTTTTCAGTAACTGCTTGAGGATTGCCTGTTTTATACATAATCTTTCTTATATTATAGCTAACTTCAAGTTGTGATTTTGTAAGAAGCAGATCTTCTCTACGAGTTCCTGACTTATATATATCTAGTGCTGGGAATATTCTACGTTCTTGTAGTTGTCTATCAAGGTGTACTTCCATATTACCTGTACCCTTAAACTCTTCAAAAATCATATCATCCATTCTACTTCCAGTTTCAACCAGGGCCGTAGCAAGAATTGTTAAACTTCCACCTTCCTCAACATTTCTAGCTGCACCAAAAAACTTTTTAGGCATAAGTAAAGCTCCTGTATCTAATCCACCTGATAGAGTTCTACCTGTTCTAGTTATTGTTAAGTTGTAAGCTCTAGCTAATCTAGTTAAACTATCTAAAAGAATTATTACATCTTGTCCTTGTTCTACCATCCTCTTTGCTCTTTCAAGTACCATATAAGCAACCTTAGCATGATGCTCTGGCTCTTCATCAAAGGTTGAATATATTACATCACCTTTTATAGATCTCTGCATATCTGTAACCTCTTCTGGTCTTTCATCAATAAGAAGTACTATAACCTTAACTTCTGGATGATTCACTGCTATACTATGAGCAATTTTCTTTAAGATAGAAGTTTTTCCCGCTTTAGGTGGAGCAACTATTACACCTCTTTGCCCTTTTCCTATAGGTGATAATATGTCCATTAATCTTGTTGATAAATCTTTTGAATCCTCAGTTTCTAACTTTAATCGCTCTGTAGGATATATAGGAGTTAGTCTCTCAAAAGATGTTCTGCCAACAGCTTTCTCTGGATTTTCACCATTTATTTTTGTTACTTGTAGAAGAGCTTGATATTTTTCCCCTTCTTTAGAACTTCTTACCTTCCCTTCTACTTCATCACCAGTCTTAAGATTAAATCTTCTAACTTGAGATATTGAAACATATATATCATTATTTCCGCTTAAATAGTTATTCATTCTAAGCAATCCAAAATTAGCATTATCACTTAATTCAAATACACCTTTAGATGTTTCAGATTCACTTATCAAACTCTTTAACCTTTCACGTTTTTCTTCTATACTATCAATCTTTTCTTCCACTACAACTTCCTTAGTCTCCTTTGATTCTTCATTTTCTAAACCATTACTAGTATCTCTATTAATACTATTATCTTCTACTACTTCTTTCTTAGTAAGTTTCTCCTTAAGAATTATACCTTCTTTTTTTATTTGAGCAGGTTGCGTTTTTTCATCATCCTTATAATGGTCTTCTTCATTTTTAGTCTCATTAGATTTTAAAAATACTCTTTTAATTTCTTCAATTAATTCACTCTTTTTAAACCTAGTAACATTTTTTATTCCTAATTCCTTTGCAATACTCTTTAATTCTATAACACTCATGCTATGTAAATCTTCACTATTCAAAGGATCACCTCCTAATTGTATATTTCATTTAAATGTAACTTTGGGGAATAATGTTTATATGTTCAATATAAGTTGTTATTGTTTATAAATGATAGAAGTTTGAAGCTTTCTTTTAAAATGTATTAAACTTTTTATTTATATTGTTTATTAAATCTATTGATATAATTACATATATAATTAAATTTGTTGTAGTTTAGATTTTACTATATAAGTATACACCATATTTTTAAAAAATCTATCTAACAAGTAAAAATATTTATTCTAACGTCAATAAATAATCTGATTTATATCGCAAAATCCTAACCCACTAATTATAATTTTAACCAAATATATCTATATATATACAGGTTTAAAATATCTAAGTAATCTATTATGATCTTAAACTACTTATAATTATCTATTAAATCCATTATATTATACTTAGCAATTTTATATTGAAGTGTTTGCCTTGGTATATTAAGAAATTTACTTGCTTTACTTACATTATTGCTATAAATAATTAACGCTTCCTTTATATATTTACTTTCCATATCTTCAAGCTTTTCCTTAAGAGATAAACTTTCAATAGTGTTTCCCAATTGCAAATCAGACATTTCAATGATCCCATGTCTTTTACAATTTAAAGCGCCTTCGATTATATGTTCTAACTCTCTTATATTCCCATCATAGTCTTTTTTCATTAAAACTTCTAATGCATAACTATCTATTCCACTAACACTAGTACCTAATCTTTTATTGTGCTTTTCTATAAATATTGATACAAGTAAAGGTATATCTTCTTTTCTTGCATTTAATTCAGGCATATTAATTCTTATAACATTAAGTCTATAATATAAATCCTTTCTCAATTTATTACTCTTAACTAAAAAATCAGGATCCTCATTTACCGATGCTATTATCCTTATATCTGTTTTTCTAGTGTTAGTTTCACCAATTCTTCTAAATTCACCTTCTTGAAGAACCCTTAAGAACTTACTTTGGAAAACTATATTCATAGAATTTAACTCATCTAAATACAAAGTACCACCATTAGCTGCATCAAATAGACCTTCTGACTCTATAGCTCCAGTAAAACCACCTTTTCCTACTCCGAAGAAAATACTCTCTAATAAGTTATCTGGAATCGCAGCACAGTTCTGTGCTATAAAAGGCTTTTTTCTTCTTATAGAGCTATTATGTATAGCTTGTACTATTAATTCTTTTCCTGTACCAGTATCACCGTAAACAAAAATTGGAGATTTTGAATTACATACCTTCATAGCTAATTCCTTAACTTTTTTTATTTCTCTACTATTTCCAATTATATCTTCAAAGCTATACAAAATTTACAACCCCTTTTATAATAGAAGCTATGCATTATATAATTCTGCATAGCCTCTAAGTAAAATATATTTATATTTATTTAACATTTATGGTAGCTACAAGCTTAGTATTAATAATTTGGTCCTTGGCTATTATCACATCATAGTCAACTTTTACTTTTCCACCAGCTTCATTTATATCTATGTTTACATCATTAGTTTTAATTCTAATAGATAATCCACCATGAGGAGTATTATAAAGAATAGACGAACTACTCCCATTTTTAAACTCCATATTAGTATTTACGTCGCCTTCTCTTATAAGATTAAAATAATTTTTTCCTATTCTAAAAGTAGTTAATGTATCCCCTAAACCTGAAAGTTCCGTTTCCTCATAAGTAACAACATACTCATCATCTTCTTTTAAAAATGACCCCGGACTAACAATTTCAATGCATTCATCCTCATCATTATTCTGTATACTACTTACTCTAATTATAGCATCCTTATCCATAATACTTCCCTCTATTCTTCCTTAGAATCTTATTTAAAATATATTTAAGCTCTAAGATTAATATAAACTCTTGAAAAATAATAAGCTATCTTAACTTATTTTACTAAAAACTTTTCTATATAAGATAAGAATTTATTTCCTCGTCAGTTGCACAAGTCTCTTCTATAGTACTATGTTCTTTACTTCCAAACTCTGAATATCTAACTGTCGCCTTTGGTTCATCCTTACCTTTACTATATCTTATAGCAATCTTAGCCGCAACAGATATTACTTCTCCTGTGGCTTCTCCTACAATTACTATCATGGAACCATTGAAGTCCTGAACTAACAGTATTGTATCCCCTTCTTTAAGAAGACCTTTAATCATTTCTCCTTCTTCTTGAGTTCTTGTAGATATAACCTTAGCGTTAGGTGTAACTCTAAAATGACGACCTATTCTAAGTAATTCAAGCTCTCTTTCTGCTGGATTTGGGTTATGAGATAAAAGTTCTTTTAATCTAACAGAATAGTTTGGCTCTGTTAACTTACATCCCCCTGCTGGTGACGGATATTCCTTTATACCCCACTCTTCAGCAAGTTCCATTTGAACCTTTCTTCCTCTACCTTGAATATTTAAAAGTCTTTCTCTATCTACAAGTCCATTCTCTTCCATCTCTGTAGGCTTAAGATTTTTAGCACAAAGAGGACGAAGAATTTTACTTCCTATCCCACTTTCATTCTTAACTTTGTCTAATGCACTTCTATTTTGAGACATAGGTCTTTGATTTAAAACCTCTCCAGTAATAATAAAATCTGCATTTAATTTTTCTAAAAGCTCTCCACAATACTTCATCATCATAGCATGACAATCAATACACGGATTCATATTTTTACCATATCCATTTTTAGGATTCTTAACCATCTTAAAATGTTCTTCCTTAAAGTCTACTACCTCTAAAGGAATATCTACCTGTTTTACCATTCTTCTTGCATTTTCTTCGTTAAAGAAATAAGATTTAAAACATATTCCAATAACATCAATTCCTTGATCCTTAATTAACTTTGCTGCAAGAATACTATCTAAACCACCTGAAACCATAGCCAATGCTCTTGTCATTTTTTCTCCACCTAACTCTCCTAGTATTCTTTATTCTGTATCCTTTGCTCTACTCTATAGTATATTAATCTATTTGTATCACATTAACTTATATAACTATTTAAAATAAGACATACAATAATTTTACTATTTTATTTTATTACTATCAACTTGAAAGTAATGGCTAATAATAATTTTAATTTACTAACCTCTCTCAATCGCAAGTTCAATTAACTCATCTATAAGATTACTATACGATAATCCAGTAGCCTCCCACATTTTAGGATACATACTTATACTTGTAAATCCCGGTATAGTATTTACTTCATTTAGATATACTTCTCCGCTTTCCTTATCTACTAAGAAGTCTACTCTAGCCATACCTGCACAATCCAATTTTTTATAAATCTTAACAGATAACTTTCTTATATTCTCCATTTCTTCTTCATCTAAATTAGCTGGAATTAGAAGTTTAGATTCTGCATTGGCATACTTAGCTTCATAATCATAAAATTCCTTAGCCGGAATTATCTCTCCTGGAATGGATGCTTTAGCATCATCATTACCAAGTACTGCAACTTCAATTTCTCTAGCATTTAGTCCTTCCTCTACAAGAATCTTTCTATCATGTTTTAAGGCCTCTATTAATCCATTTTTAAGACTATCTCTATTATGGGCTTTAGTTATTCCTACAGAAGATCCACTATTTGCTGGTTTTACAAAACAAGGATATCCCAACTTATCTTCAATTTCATTTATAAATTTCTCACTACTTTTTCCATAATCAAAGGCATTTACCACTACGTATGCTGCTTGTTTTATGCCTTCATGTTCTAAAAGATATTTCGTATAAACCTTATCCATGCATACAGCTGAACTCATAACTGAAGGACCTACACATGGTAATTTCATTAATTTACATAGACCCTGAATAGTTCCATCCTCACCATACATACCATGAAGTACAGGAAATACTACATCTACCTCTTTATTTAATAATAATTTAATTCCATCTTCAACTTTATTCTTATGATCATCTTCCCATTTTCCATTTCCTATATTCTCTATATCACCTTTGTAAAGAAACCATTTTCCATCTTTAGTTATACCTACTGGAAATATACTATATTTTTCTTTATCTATATGATTCAGAACAGAAGTTGCTGATACTCTAGACACCTCATGTTCTGTTGATTGTCCTCCAAATAGTATTGCTACCTTCTTCATATTTATCACTCCTAACAATAATTTTATCCTTGGTACAATCTATTCACTGTAAAAATAAATAGTGAACATAAATAAATTATACTCCTTATATTTTATATATGTTCACTACCATATTCAATATTATTTAAACAGATTTTTCAATATATCTTCTATTTTAAACTTTATTACGATATTATCATCTTCAGTATTATCAGCTATAGCCTCACTAACAACTTCAATTTCCTCTATCTTTTCACTATTAATATTTTTTGAATTAGTATTGTCTACCATATTGAATTCTTCGTCATCTAGAACTTTTTTCATTTCTTCTTCTGTTTCCTCATAAGCAACTTCACCTTTAGTTATATCTACAAAACATATGGGAGGAAACATAACACACCACCAATTTTGACCTTCACCAGTTCCAATTATTATTCTATATGCTTCATATTCTCCTTGTGGTAAAGTAATATTACCATAGGTTTTAACAGGGAAATTCTCCTTACCTAAAGTAGATTCTACAGAATAATCATAACCATTTTCTTTTATAACCACTCTAGCTATCTCAAGAATTTTTTCATTTTCCTTATTCAAAATTTCTCTCGATTCTTCTATATTCTTACTATCTTTTAAAAGTGGTTGTACATATTCTAAAACCTTATCTCTAACTTTAAGCTTTAGGCTTTGATCCTTTTCACTATCACTATTAGCAATAACGTGAAATCTAATTAACTTTCCTGATATATCTTCTGTTGAAACATTATCTTCCATCTTATTTTCAGAAACAGAATTAACTGCTTCAACTCCCTGCACCTTAACTAAAAGTACAACTATAATAAATATGGTAACAATTGTAGATATAATTTTTTTCATTACTTCTTCCTCCTAAAACTTAAAATCATATTTTAATTGTTACCATATGGACAAGTTATATTCACTTTTAGTTATATTTTTTATATTTTATAGTACATTAACTTATTCAATAATTAATTTGATAATCCTATATTTCTTATATCATTATTTACGATAATAGATATTTCTGCATTTTGAAGAGCTTCTGGCCAATTGTCCTTTACTTCGTCCCAGATTCCTTTATGAAACCTTCTAATATCACCGCCAATATCTAATACGTCTACCTTTAGGTTATTCCCGGTAAAATCTATAATCTCTTGGAAATCTTTTCTCATAGATTCATCGAATTGTTGTTCAATTTCCTTTATGACATCACTATCTAAAGTCTCTGCTTCAGTGTAATATCCCTTTAAAGACCCTTCTGTGTCAATGATATATTCCAACTTTAATTTATTGTCTTCGTAACCTATATGTAAATCTCTATCTACATTTTTTATATAGTAGTCTATATTATGCCCTTCTTTATTCACAGCTTTTCTACAGGAACCAATATCTCCTCTAAGTATTTGAATATCTGTCATCTGATTATTATCTAAATAATCCTTTATGGTAAAACCTTTTATGACAGCCATACCTGTAAGCTGTATATCTTTTTCATTTTCAAGAGAGAAAACAGGCAACACACTCGAATTGTAAGATTTAACCATATCAATATATTTTGTTAAAGTTATAGGAGCTACTGTACCATTTTTACTACTATTACCCATAAGGCTAGTTATATAATTATCGATATTTTCTTCAGTTACAGGCTTAACTTCTACATAATCCTTTGCCTTTCCTTTAACTATAGCCATCATAATTGTTCTATTTAAACTTGGTTCTCTTTCAATATAATCCATTACTTCTTGTAAAATTTCAGGGTACTTAAATAATTCTTCACTTAAAAGTAAGAGTTTACTATGTCCAAAGTGGAGAGCTCTACTGCTCTTTCCAAGGGCTTTAAAATATGTATCTGTCATAGAATACCCTTCTACTGTTATAGAAAGTTCTGAAGCAGTACCCTTTTTAGGATCCATATTTCTAATGTCTGGAAATCCATAGGTTACTCTTAAAGTATTATTTTTTTCAATGCTCTCTTCTGATGTATTCTCTTTAGAATTTATTATTTCACTCCTAACTTTAATATCTTCACCTACATCTATTGCTATGGTAGATACAAAGGCTTTTCTATCAATCTCTACACTATCCCAGCATCCAGTAAGAAGTAAAGATATCATCATTATAGGAATAAGTTTTATTATCTTATTCTTCACTTTGCATCCTCCTTTTCTTTATATAGCTTAATAATAGAGTTATTCCTATTACAACTATAATTGTTGCAATAAAACCAATTCTTAAGTACCCAAATTTTAAATTTCTAACTTCTACAATACTGTTAGGTATCATAGAAGCTAAATATACTATAGGAACATATATCATAGAGGATGTTCTAATATCATCTAAATTAAGACTTTCTTTTAATATGGAAGAGGCAAAATAATATATATTGGCAAACGATGTAAAATAAAATATTACCCACAATGCCATAACCAAACCATCCCACTTTTCTAGAAAGCCACTTCTTGAACTTATGGATTGTAGCATTGTTATGGTTGGAAATATACTTTCAGCAGTTTGTACTGATGATAAAGTAGCGGATACTAAGATAAATATTATCACATAGAACACACCTACAAAAATACTACTTCTTCTTAATATCGAACCAATCTTTCCTTTTTCCCTTACATATGGTATCAATATAAAAGCAATAGAAAAACCATTAAATAAAAATAACATTTCAAAACTAGATATAAAATAATTTTCAATAGGTGAAGCACCTATTGGTAAAAGATTCTTGAAATTTGCTTCAGGTAAAGTTAATAATAAAATTATTGCTAAAGGTAAAAACATAACCCAGAAGGCTATTTCATTAAAATGCACCACATTAGCAAGTCCTCCGCGACTTAAATACATTCCTGTAAATATAAATGTTATTATTATTACTTCAGTAGGTGTATTAACTAAAAGATACATAGTTATAACCTCTGAAAATACTCTAAGAGAAAATGATAATACAATTATTATCACCAATGAATATATTAATGATATAATTGTTCCTAGAACTCCTCCATAAGTATCTTTTAATATGGGCGTAATATCCTTATATTTATTTAATTTTACTATTTCATATATACAAAAAAGAATTAGACAAATTGCAATTCCTGCTATTATTGCAGATATCCAACTATCTGCACCTACATATTTAGCTACAATAGCGGGAGCATAAAAAACACCTACCCCTATCATGGATACTGATAAGCTAGCAAAGAGTGCAAATTCTTCAATAAATCCTTTATTTTTCATATCTTAACCTCCCAGCTATGGTAACACCTTATTTAGTACCACCTTGTCTTTTAGTTTTCTGTCTCACTTGATTTTGTGTTTTTAAGAAATGAGGCCTATCTTTAAACACTTTAAGGGGCATTCTTACATACAAGTCTTTTAAATCACTCCAAACTAAATCTACAGCTGGAGCAAGATAAGGTATTCCAAAACTTTTTATTCTTGTTAAATGAATTATTAAGAATATAATACCTAGCATTATTCCGTACAAACCAAAAACTGCTGCTAAAACAATAATCATTATTCTGAAGTAGGTAAAAGCCGAGGTTACTGTATAGTTAGGCATCAAAAATGTTGTTATTGCTGTAAGTCCTAAAACTATAACCATTATAGGACTTACTAATCCTGCTGTTACAGCTGATTGCCCTATTATAAGCCCTCCAACTATACCAATAGTAGAACCAACCGGCTTGGGTAATTTTATAATAGCTTCAACTAGAAATGCTAAACTAGCCTCCATGAGTAGTACTTCTACATAGGCAGCAAAAGGTACTCCCTCTCTAGATGAAGCTATGGTATATGCTAATTTTGTAGGAATTAAGTCTGTATGAAATGTAGTTACCGCTACATATAAAGCAGGTAAAACTAGAGATACCAGTATTCCAACAATCCTAATAAATCTTACTATGCTTCCACTTATCCAGCTTGTATAGTAATCATCTGGTGATTGAAAGAAATCCACTAACACTGCTGGAACAATTAATGCAAAGGGTGATCCATCTACAATTATTCCTATTCTTCCTTCATATAAAGCAGCCGCTACTACATCTGGTCTTTCTGTACTTTGTACTTGAGGAAATGGGGTTTTATCATTATCTTCAATAAATTGTTCAACATAACCACTATCTAAAATTGCATCAATATCAATTCTCTCTAATCTTTCCTTAAGTTCTTCTAGTACATCGGTATTTACTATATCATCTATGTATACTATAGCAATATCAGTTTTAGATCTAACACCACATTGTCTTCCCTCAACTTTAAGTCCTGCATCTCTAATTCTTCTTCTAAGAAGTGCTGTATTAAACCTTATAGTTTCTGTAAATCCTTCTCTAGAACCACGTATTACAGTTTCTCCCGAAGGCTCACCAACTCCACGATTAGGCCATGCTCTATTAGCAACTACTAAAGCTCCTGCTAAATTATCTATCAAAACTAAACTTTCACCTGATAATATTGCATTAATTCCATCGCTTAATTTATTAACTTCTCTCATATCAGATATAGCTATAATTCTATCTTTTATTTCCTTAGCATCTATCACCTCTTCACTCATCTTCATCATAGGTTCAAGTAAAAAATCATTTAATAGTTCCTTATCTGCCATACCATCTATATAGATGACTCCACAAAGAATATCCCCAAACTTAAATTCTCTAAATACCATATCGGATGTATCTTCAAATAATTTCTTAAGATAATCCATATTCTCTCTTGTGCTATTAGAAATATGTTCACGAATTTGACCCTTCATATAGCTATCTCCTTCCCTTTAATGCAACATAATTTAAAATTTCATAATTTCTATATCTATTTTCTAGATAAAAATTCCTCTCAGAATATACATTCCAACCACAATTAACATCATGGCTATCCCTACTACTAAGCTTTGTTTTTTAGCTTTATGCTTATCTTCCCTTGAAAAATATCTTACATCACCAATTAACATCATATATCCAGATACTAATACTAGTATTACTAGGTATATATCAAATCTTTCAATTAAAACTCTCATCATAAATTATCATCCTTCAAATTTATATTTTAATTTATCATCTATTTGCTGACCTTAATATTTCCCTGCTAGCCTAGTTTTACCTTTGTATAAAGTTTATATTCATAAAATTATCAGCATGAATCCTTAAGGTCCTCAAACCACAATTTAATAAAAAAATAAGAGAGTAATTCCTCTTGAATCACTCTCTTATCCCTAATTATATTATGACCATTATTTAACTAAACAACTTCTAGATGGTTCTTGTAACAAAAACCTCTTTATACTTATCTCTTAATTTATCCGCACACTGATTGGCTTTGTTAATGTCACTAAAAAAACCAAAAACAGTAGGTCCACTTCCACTCATCATTGCTCCTAGAGCACCTTCCTTACACATAAATTCTTTTATATCCTCAATTTCCTTATGTTCCTTTATTGTTACAAGCTCTAGTAAATTCATCATATTATTCGCTACATATTCAACATCATCCCTATACATGGCTTCTATAATACCTTCCACATCGGGATGGATTTTTACCTCATTAAGCTTAAAGTTTTTATAAGCCTCCACTGTAGATACCCCAAAATTGGGCTTTACCACTACCATTAGCTTATCTTTAAAATCCTTAAGTGACGTTATAACCTCTCCAATTCCTTCACATAGAGCCGTTCCCCCTTCTATACAATAGGGTACATCTGCACCTAACTTAACTCCAAGTAATCTAAGTTCTTCATTTCTAATATCCGGTCTATATATATCCCTCATAGCTCTTAAGGCCGCTGCAGCATCAGTACTTCCGCCTGCCATCCCAGCTTCTACAGGAATATTCTTTTCAATATGAACATCTATTTCTCTTTTCACCTCGTAGGTATCACAAAATAGCTCTATTGCTTTATACACAAGATTTTTATTATCTGTAGGAACAAAGTCTTTATTACTTGTAATATGTATTCCTTCCTCCCCTTTATTAAAGGTTAATTCATCATATATATTAACAGTTTGCATAATCATTCTTAAAAGATGATACCCATCTTCTCTTTTTCCAATGATATCAAGGACTAAATTTACTTTACCATAAGCTTTTACCTTCATCTATTCATACACCTCACTACAAATGAGAATAATCCTTTTACCTCTTTGCGTCAAGAATTTTATACTTATTTATAAATTTAAAAACAGATTACTCACTTTAACAAAATAAAATGCCATGAAATATGGCAGCTAATGCTACCCTTCATGGCATTTCTACTTAATAAAAATACTAAATTATAATATATCTAATTTCAAATCTTTAAACTGTAGCTCTTCCTGGTATAATTAGTTTCTGAGATGGTCTAACTTCTTCCCCATCAGCTAATTCATTAATATTCATAATTTCTTCAACTGTAGTCAAATATTTCTTAGCTATGCTCCAAAGAGTATCCTCTGGCTGAACTACATATATTATTATACTTGCTTTTTTCTCCGGAACTTCTCCATCATTAATAGCCATGTTAACAACAAATTTATTTTTAATATTGTAATATACCTTACAATGAACTTTAACAATAGCTCTAATAGATATATTTCCAACTTCTAAACTACCCTCTATCATCTCTAAGGATATATTAGCATTTGTTTGCATATTTGGTTTTGTTCCAGCTATATCAACCTTGCAACTAAAAGGAATATCTTCATCTACAGTAACTAGATACCTCTCTTCATCCTCAGTTGAATATAATACATTAACCTTTAATAATCCTTCAATTTCTATCTTATCATTTTTAATATTTTTATCAGTAATAGATACATTTCCTGTAGTCATTATAACCTTGTTTGGTTTTAACTCATCATCTTTCACATCAATATCGCCTTTAACCAAACTTTCAGTATATCCATGACCTTGTATCACATTAATACTATTTTCTTTAATATCCNNCCATATTTAATAGTTTTGTAGGACAGTATACATCTTGTATAACTTCCACTTCTTCTTTATACATTACATGAGTAACAGCCTTAACTACGAATTCCACATCAATTATTCTATTTTCACCCATATCATCTTGTCTAACATCATATTCAAATGATTGAACTTCAAATTCAGTGAAGTATTCCATATTTGGTTTTAACTCATCAACGGTAACTTCTTTATATAAAGGCACACTTTCTGAAACGCAGAACAATCCTCTTCCATTTTTTCCCTTATATAATATAGTTACATTAGCCATAGCTTCTATTTTGAGCCCACCATCATATATTCTTACATCCTTCTTACCAATAATAACGTTATATTTTATAACCTTTAGACATTCATTCTTATCCATGTCAATTTTAACTTCTGCTTTTCCAACT
>DKGY01000005.1:38035-56635 GCA_002453475.1 Clostridium sp. UBA6758
TCTATAGGTTCCATAACCTTATCAACAGTCATAGGATTCTTTAAAAATTGAATATCCTTTCCTTCATGTACATCTTTAACTATTTCAAATGAATTTATGTTATATCCATTGCACTTGCATATAATAAATCCTTGAATAGCTATCTTTCTTTCATTAATAATAACACAGTCCATATGTTCAATGTTTAGCTGTATATCACAATACATATTTGATTGGGCACCAATCATGTCAATAGACTCAAAAATGTTACCATTGTATACTACTGAATGAGCTTCAGTAGCTCCTCCGTCCTTGGCCATATAAAGGATAGTATACTGAAGTTGCCCCTCTAAATTTACTTTATCAGTTCCAACCTCTTTATTTGTTATCATAGGCTTTACATCTAACATTAGTATATTATCCACATCTGGTAGCGTATCAGGTATAACATATTCTTCCTTTATGAACATCTTTGTGTCATTTTCAGCTATTGATTGCTCATATTCTATATAGTCCTTTATTAAATCCAAATCCATAACTTTCCCTCCTAAAATACCTACTAATAATGTATATATGAGAATGTTATGAAATATAACTATTTATATTAAATTTTCTTGAAAGAGTAATTATTTATCCGATGACTACCAGCTCTAATACTCCCATCTTCTTTAAAGTGGAAGTAAGAGCTGCTAAGTCCTGGGTAACGATTTCCCCTAAAGGACAACGACTCCCAAGTATCAAAAATACTGATACTTAGAATTCTGTTAGTAAAGCTTCCAAGAAGCTAAGACCTCTGTTTGTATTCAAAATAAAAGAGGCATTCTTAAAAGAACACCTCTTTATTCTACCCTGCAAACACTAGCTGAACAGTTTTTGTTAGCACATCACTATAGCTATAACTAACAGTACGTTGCACATTATTATCAAGTCTAATTGTAAATATACTGTCATATGTTTTTTCCAAAACACCATCATTTACTACTACTTTACGTCTTCCTCCATTTGCCTTCAATGTCACTTTTTCGCCAACATGACTTTCGATATCTTTTTTTATCGTAGTCAATACATTTCCCATCTTCACAGTAGACACCCTCTTTCTAATATTTCCATAAAGGCTTCCAACTATATTGTAACAGTTATCCCTCCTTATGTCAAGCAAACTAAATATTTTACAACATATTATTAACATTTGTCAATGTTAAATATTCGTTAAAATTTTATGTATTATTTTGTTTTTTCGATACTATGTCATTTATTCAGCTATAATGAACAGAAATCAACTTGACATTAGTATGTGTAATAATTATTTAGAATATTCACATATAATTATATAAATCTATATTTTTTTAGGAAAATATATCGGTTTATCAATAGAGTTGTGGTATAAATTTTAATTTTCTTAGAGATTCAACTAATTTTATAGACTTTGAATATTTCTTTTTCAACACATAAAAGCACCTAGAGATTATTCTCTAAGTGCTAGTAAAAATTTATATATGAAAATAGGTAACTATGAAACTATATAAATATTTAACTAGTTAGCTAGTTGTTCTATTCATGCGTGTTACAATGGTTTCATTATCTAAATATTATACATAAATCCATATTAAATTTATTTCAAATTATCGCTTACTTCTTATTTCGCATACTGAGATTTAGGATATCCTTCTCTGTATTTACCTCTAGTTTGTAATCCTCCTACCCCTTTAATCCCTGTAATTGTATTTTTAATTACATCTTCAATATTTACTATATCATCAATATTAGTATATGCTACCTTCTCACAAATAAGCACTGGATCTAAGCAATGAATTAGTACTCTACTGGGGGAAGATGCAAAATTAGCACCTGCATCCAATAAAGCCTCATAATTTGATTGACAGGCACCTGCAAAAATAACCAAATCATCATAATTAGAATTGTAACTTCTTAATAAGGAAACACACTCTACAAAATATTTTGAGTTTCTATAGTTTCCAAGATCCATATAATCTGATATATTCTTGCTCATCCCATCATGCCCTGTAATTACAACTATATCTGGATTTACTTCCTTTACTAAATCTAATATCTGAGATGGCTGGTCCTTTTCTGCTATTACTTTACCTACAGCCTCAATGGATAATTGCTTATATGTTTTTAAACAAATATCTAGATATTGAGGATCACCATCTATATGGAGTATTTTACCTGGTCTTCCAAAAAACAATTCATTGCTTTTGAATGATGTACTTTTTTTTTCCTTTCTGTTTATTTCACTATCTATAACTCTTAGCGCAGCAGAAGATCCTCTTGTAGCTGATCTTGATAGTAAAACTTTCTTTAGAGCCGTATTTACCTTTTTATCAAATACTTTATCTTTTTCTCCTACTACTTCACTATTAATAATTTCTAGGTCCTCTTCTATACTGTCTGCCTCAATCCTTATATTTAATCCCTTTAATAAATATTTTTTTACACCTTCATCATCAATTTCTATATCTATTATTTTAAAGACTATATCTTTATTATAAGATTTCCTCACTACTCTATCACCTATATTCATGTATATCTCTCCTCATGATTTCCTCTTAATATAATATGAACTTTACTTAATAATTGTGAGATATTAAACAATTATAAAAAATTCCATTAAAATTTTGATAAAATTTTAACTAAATATCTTGAATTATAAATTTTCTGCGTTATAATATAATTAGTTAAATAAATAACAAAGTTTAGGGGGTCTATAATAAATGTCTACTAAAAAAATTGATGTTAAACCTGATGATAAATCTAAGAACGAAACCGTCTCAAACCCTGGTATTTTAGCTACTAAAGCCACATCTTCTGTAGATTCTGAAATTAATGAACTTGTTACAAACGCTCGTGATGCCTATGATGAATTTTTAACATTTGACCAAACTTCTATAGATAATATAGTTAAAAAAATGACAATCTCAGCCCTAAGTAAACACCGCGAACTAGCTAAAATGGCTATAGATGAGACAGAAATGGGTATATATGAAGATAAAATAACTAAAAATATATTTGCTTCTGAATATGTATATAACAGTATAAAAGATCTAAAAACTGTGGGTATTGTAAATGAAGAAGAAGACTATATGGAAGTTGCAGAACCCATTGGAGTAGTGGCAGGAGTTACTCCGACTACGAATCTTNNATAGCTATAAAAACTAAAAATCCAATAATATTTAGCTTTCACCCTAGAGCTCAAAAATGCAGTATAGCTACTGCTCAATTACTTTTGGATGCAGCTATTGAAGCAGGTGCTCCTAAGAATTGTATTCAATGGATAAGTAGTCCTTCCATTGAAGGTTCTCAAAAGCTTATGCTTCATCCTGGTGTAGATATTATTCTTGCCACCGGTGGCCCTGGAATGGTTAAATCAGCTTACTCTACTGGAAAGCCAGCTCTTGGTGTTGGTGCTGGAAATGTTCCTTGCTATATAGAAAAAACAGCTAATATTAAAAGATCAGTTAATGACTTAGTACTATCAAAATCCTTTGATAATGGTACAATTTGTGCATCAGAACAGGCAGTTATTATAGATAGAGAAATTAGCGATGAAGTAATTTCCCTTTTAAAAGAGCGTGATTGTTATTTCCTTAATAGTGAAGAGA
Source organism: Clostridium sp. UBA6758 (assembly GCA_002453475.1). Classification (GTDB taxonomy): domain Bacteria; phylum Bacillota; class Clostridia; order Clostridiales; family Clostridiaceae; genus Clostridium_J; species Clostridium_J subterminale. Next base: position 41,638 of record DKGY01000005.1, read on the forward strand.
TGTTAAAACTTCAAAAGGTCGCTATAGATGAAAAAAGACAATCTATGAATCCAAACATCGTAGGTCAAGGTGCTACAAAAATTGCAGCAATGGCTGATATTAAAGTTCCAAAGGATACTAAAATTCTTGTGTGTGAGCCTGGTGGAATTGGGGCAGATTATCCCCTTTCAAGAGAAAAGCTTAGTCCTATTCTTTCGATGTTTATAGTTGATAGCACGGAAGATGGAATAAAAGCCTCTGAAGATATGATTGCTTTTGGTGGCCTAGGTCACTCTGCTGTTCTTCATTCTACCAATGATAAGGTTATTGAAGAATTCTCTAGAAGAGTTAAGGTTGGAAGAATCATAATAAATTCTCCTTCTTCTCAAGGTGCTATAGGAGATATTTATAATGTAAATATTCCTTCACTAACTTTAGGGTGTGGAACTATGGGTAGAAATTCAACCACTCAAAATGTTAGTGCAAATAATTTAATAAATATTAAACGTGTAGCTAAAAGGAGAGTTAATATGCAATGGTTTAGAGTTCCTGAAAGAATTTTCTTTGAGCCTGGCTCTCTTTCATACCTTGAAAAACTTAAAGGCAAAAGAGCCTTCATCGTAGCAGATAAATTTATGGATAGACTTGGATATGTATCTAAAGTAATGGAACATCTAAAAAAAGCTAACTTTGATATAAATGTATTTTTAGATGTAGAGCCAGATCCATCTACAGAAACAGTTATGAGAGGAACAGCTCAAATGAACAGCTTTGAGCCTGATGTTATAATAGCTCTTGGTGGAGGTTCAGCAATGGATGCTGCTAAAGGTATGTGGCTTTTCTATGAAAATCCTGATATAGATTTTAACGGTCTTAAGCTTAGATTTATGGACATAAGAAAAAGAGCATTTAAATTTCCTTCTCTAGGTAAGAAATCTAGATTAGTTGCTATTCCTACAACTTCTGGTACTGGTTCTGAGGTTACAGCCTTTGCTGTTATAACTGATAAAGAAAATAATATAAAATATCCATTAGCAGATTATGAGTTAACTCCTGATATTGCTATAATAGATCCTCAATTAGTTATGACTGTACCACCATCAGTTACGGCCGATACCGGATTAGATGTTTTAACTCATGCTATAGAAGCTTATGTATCTGTGATGGCTTCTGATTATACCGATGCCTTAGCTCTTAAAGCTATTGAGCTTGTTTTTAAATATCTACCTATTGCATATAAAGACGGAAGCAATACTCTTGCTAGAGAAAAGATGCACAACGCTTCTTGCATTGCAGGTATGGCATTTACTAATGCATTTTTAGGAGTTAATCATAGTATAGCTCATAAATTAGGTTCAGAATTCCATATACCTCATGGAAGAGCAAATGCTATCATGCTTCCACACGTTATAAAATATAATGGAAGTAATCCAAGTAAGTTAGTAGCCTTCCCAAAATATGAATATTATAAAGCTCCTGAAAAATTTAAAGAAATTGCAAAGTTTTTAGAGTTAAATCACTCTACCTGCGAAGAAGCTGTAAATAATTTAGTGGAAGCTATCAGAAACCTTATGCTAGAGCTAAATGTCCCAACCACCCTTAGTCAATGTGGTGTTACTAAGGATCATCTAGATTCTGTACTATATTCATTAGCCGATGAAGCTTTTGAAGATCAATGTACTACCTCAAACCCTAGACTACCTCTAGTTTCTGAAATCGCAGAACTAATTAAGGATGCTTTCTAATGCAAATTTAATTTAAAGATAAAAAGTTGTGGTATATCATATATTCCACAACTTTTTTATCTCCTCAAGGATAATCTCCTTAAATATTATAGAATTCTTTAAATTGCCTCATAAAATTCTCAAATTTTTCTCTTTCTTGTATAAGCTCTTCTATTTTCTTATTAAAAGTGTTTTGTACCCAATTTACTTCATTATAATAATACCTATTACATATTCTCCAATATCTTTGAGGAAACATCAAAAATGCATATAGCACCATATATTCATCATCTTCTATTGGAGATATTTCATTGTAATTATCAATGATAAACTTTGCTATCTCAAAGTTCCACTCACGCCTCTTTAAAACTTTAATCATAAAATTAGATAAATGCAAAGTTCTAACCTCTCTTTTACAGTAATCAAAATCTATTATACTCACTTCATTCTTTTCATCAATTATTATATTGTGATAAGTAAAGTCATGATGGCAAAAACTTTTTTCTTCTTCTGATATTCTACAAATATTATAATAATTAGATTGATTTAAAACCTCTAGAGCTTTTTGTCCTAAAACTTTATAATAATCCATAGATTTTATATAATTCAGATCAAAATCTGTCTTATGATTTCTCTTCTTTCTAACCATTTCCTTCATCTTATCAAAGGACTTTATCCTTTTTTCCATTAAATGAGGCCATCTTCCTAAGTCAGATTTTAATTTACTGTTTTCAGATGGTTCATATCCCTTTGACGCTAAATGAAAATTAGCTAAAGCCCTAGATGCCAATATTAAATCATCATCACTATGAAAATCACATTCTCTACCATCTATCCATTGTGATAAAGTATAAATATCTTCATTTACTAGAGCATACGGTTTTTCCTCTGTATTAAGATAATATCTATCTATGTTCTTAAACCCATTATTGTATAGATGTTCTTTAGCTCCATATACAAAGAATAATTTTTGAGTACCATAGCTTATTTTTTTTAAGCACCTGACACCCTCATTGGTTTTTAATTGATATACACCTTTATTAGGTTTAATGCTTTCAATTTTAATATCAAATTGACGTTCAATTTCAAACTCTCTCATCATAATTTCGCACCCCCTCTATAATTTATATGTATTAGTGTCATAATTTAGAATAGTCCATAACATATTTGAGTTTAACTGAATAGTATAGATTATAATACCTATTATAAAGGAGCATTGATATGAATATTGGTATAGATATTAGAGCTGCCAAATGGTACAGAGGTACAGGTATAGGAACCTATGCCTATCAGCTTATAAACGCTATTAATAAAGTTGATTCCCTAAATAAATATACCCTCTTCAGTGATTGTAATTCTATCCCCATAAACTTTAACTCTAATTTCAAAATTTCTCCTATTCCTAATAGTAGTGCTAATAATTTTTGGGAAAGTGTTAGTCTTCCTATAAATTTAAATAATGAAGATTTAAACATATATCATGTACCTCAAAATGGCGTTGGCTTACCTTTGGATCATAATCATCCTTTTGTTATCACTCTCCATGATACAATTCCAGCACATATGCCAGAAACAGTAGGTGATAAATACCTTAGCCTATTTAACAGCTGCATGGAGAATATAGTAAATAGATGTGATGGTATTATTACTGTCTCTAATTTTTCTAAGGAAGATATTTCAAAAGATTTTAATTTCCCTAAAGAAAAAATATATGTTACCTATTTAGCCAGTGAAGATATATATAAACCCCTTGATAAAATTCTATGCAGTACTATAATAAAAAAATACTACTCTTTGCCTAAAAATTATATTTTGTACACAGGAGGGTTCAGTCCTAGAAAGAATATTTCTGGTCTTATAGAGGCTTTTAGTAAGATTCATAGTAAATTACCTAATGAAATAAAATTAGTCATCGCAGGAACTAAAGGAAAATCCTATAGTATTTATAAGACTCTTTGTGAAAAATTAAAAATTGCTGACAAAGTTATATTTCCTGGATTTATAGCTATGGAACATATGCCTTATCTATACAACAATGCAGCCCTTCTAGTATATCCTTCCTTTTATGAAGGCTTTGGACTTCCACCTATAGAGGCTATGGCATGTGGTATTCCTGTAGTTGCATCCAATGTAACTTCTATCCCCGAAATTTTAGGTGATAGTGCTTTACTTTGCTCTCCTTATGATATAGAAGAACTTACAGAAAGTATTTTAAAAGCTCTACTAGATAATAAGGTGAGAAATGATTTAATTTATAAAGGTTTTATGAAAGTGAGCTCCTTATCCTGGGAGAGTACAGCAATACAAACTCTAGATAGCTACAAAAAAATAACTTCACTATAAAAGGAAGATACATCAAGTATCTTCCTTTTTATACTACATCCTAGGGGGGGCTAGGATGTAGCCAACCCATAAATATTATTGAATTTATCTACCATATCTTGTCTTTCTTCTATATCTTGCACTTTTTTTTGTATTTTATACAAGTAACTATTATATTTCCAAAGTTTTTTTCTATAAAAATAATCTCTCGATATAGAGTAAAACCCTTCTGGGAATAATAGCATTCCATATAACACTTCATATTCTTTCTTTGATATAGGTGTTTCCAAATTGTATTCTTCAATAATTTGCTTAAATACATTGAAATCATAGCAACTATGCTTTGTAGTCTTATTTATAAAGTTACATATATCATGAACTCTTAAATCTATTATGGAATAATCAAAATATTTAAACTTTTCATCTAAAAAATTTTTACTAAAACCTATTAATTTATTATCGTTATGTATATATTTACCATNNGCAAAATCTATAAAATACCCTTTGTTATCTTTTATTAAAATATTGTGATAAGCTAAATCATGATGACAAAGAATAAAGTTTTCTTTATCCTTACATAGCTCAATATAAGGTGAATTTTCTAGTACTTCTATACTCTTCTTCATTCTTTCAAGAAAGTAATCTACATGAGTCAGAAATATTTCATGAAACTCATTTTTATTCTTATAGCTTAAAGCCATAGTCTTCATATTTTCTAAATCCTCAAGCTTTTCTTTATAACTATCTATAAGTTTAAAACCCTTAAATCTGTTACACTCTTCTGAAAATCCTATCTTTCTTGATGCTTTATGCATCTCTGCTAAACTCCTAACTGCTATATTAATATCCAAAGGATTATTGTATTCACACTCTCTGCCTTCTATCAAATCCATAACTACATAGGTACTTTCTTTCCACACCGTGGTGATATGTCCCATATTATTTCGATAAAAATTTATGATTCTATCAAATCCATTGCTAGTTACATAATCTATGCCATATACTATAAAATATAAATCTTCTTTAGCATAATCTATTTTTTTTAATATTTTATTTCCCTTATCCGTTACCAGAATAAATACCTTTCTTAATGGAATTACATCTGTTACTACAAAATCGTAACTGCTAAAAAATTTTATATCTAAGTTGTATTTACTCAGCCATTCTTTATAAGAAAATCTATTTTCCATAGCCTTTAGTCACCTCCTTATATTAAAGACATTTCATCCTCCTTAATACCATTTAATAACCTTCTTATATACTCCTCTTCATTCCAATTTTTCTTATTCTTCTTATATTTCTCGTATATCTTAATAAATTCATAAGGATAAGATAAAAGTGCTCTAATGAAAATTTTACTATTTTTTCCCAACCCTTCTAACTCGCAAAACTCATCTATACACCTATTAAAATCCACCTTAAACCCCTTTCTCTTAAGCTTTACTAAAAAATAATAGCAATCCATTTCTACCATGTTATATGCTATGTCATCGAAATTTACGATTTCTATAGTTTCACCTTTTCCTAAGTTATCAAAATCTACATTAGTTAAACATATCTCTACATTATCCATACTTCTTGCAACTAGCTCCATATATCCATTATCCATTATGGTATCAATGACTTTCTCACCTCTAGCTAAAATTTTATCTCCTCTTTCTAAAACTATCTCTTCTACTCTATCTATTGGCCCATTATCTTTAATTTTTTCTAAACTACGTCTAAGCTTTTTAAGTTGAATTTTATCATCTTCAATAAGCTTACAAGTGTGATTATTTATCCTTTTTCTCAAATATCCATTAAAACCACAAGATACTTTATGGACTTCATTTATAATATGAATCTGTTCTATTACCTTCTCCTCTAGTATTCGTCTACTTAATGTCTCATTACTTTTAAGCATAAAATTTACTTTTTTAACACCCTTAGTACTTAAATATTGCTGGAAGCTATCATAAAAAAATCTATTCATTTTATCACCTCTACTTACGTTTATTTTTTTCTACTTTATTTATCTTCTTCAGTATTTCTTCTTTCTCCATTTCAAGCTCCATCATCTTCTTTTTCCTTTTTTTTATTTTTTTTAACTCTTTAACATAAGCTTCCATGTCCTCTAATCTTTTATCATAATCCTCTAAGGTCTTTATCTCTTCTATATTTTCCATATATTCATCATAATTCTTATTTTCATTCTTACTCACATAATCTCCTCCTTAAAGATTATCTAACTTAAATTGCCTAAAGCTATTTATAAATTCCTGTCTTTCTTCTCTGTCATTGGCATATGCCTTTAACTTTCTTAAAAAGAAATCTTCTCCCCACATTTTTTTCTCCCAATAATATTGAATTCCTCGTTGCCAATAATCCTGAGGAAACTCCATAAAAGCCGCCATGATTTTAATATCATCTTGTTCTAACCTATGAGATGATTTGTAAGCTTTTAATATAATCCTTGCTCTCTCTTCATTCCATCTTCCATACTTCATTGCCCTAATTAATAGACTAGATAAGTCATGTAAATGAGTATCCAAAATACAATAATCAAAATCAATGATATTAACCTCATTATCCTTGCCTATTAATACATTATGATTGGCATAATCGTGATGACAAAAACCTCCTAATCTTATCTCATCAAGCATCTTATTTTCATAGTTTGTATCACAAAGATTATTAATAGCTCTATCACATCTTTGAAGCTCTTCTTCTATCATGCTTAAATAATACAAGTCAACATCAGTCTTTTTAGACCTCCTATTTATTAAATTTTTGAAACTCAATATTTCTCCCTTTCTTGTCCTGTATACCTCTATCCACTTAAACCATCCTACTCTAGGTTTCATATCTTTGCTTACTATAAATCCCTCACTACATTTATGAAGCTGACCTAATTTTTTAGCGACTATAGAAAGTTCAATAGGATTTTCATAGGAACTTTCCCTCCCATTAAGCCATAGTGTTATATAGGCAAAGTTCTCATCAAATTTTATATAATCCATTCCTCTTGTTGTTCTTATTATGTTTGGTACATATTCAAATCCATTACTATCTAGATGTTTCATAGCTCGTAATATGAATAAAAAATGTGGAAGTTCATATTTTACTACTTTTAGACAATATATCTGTTTACCTGCCTCTACTCTATAAACACTTTTTATTTTTTCTATAGAAGTTACTAGAATGTTATATTCTTTTTTCAATATTTCTGATATCTCTAAATTTTTCAAAAAAACCTCCTCCATAAACCTTCTATAGGTAATATATGATAATTGGAATAAATGTGTGTTTAGTTTTCAAGTATTTGTAACACTTATTTATTCCCTGATTAATATGTAATATATGGTTTTAAAAGGAGTGAAATTTATGAAGTTAGCCATAGATGGTAGAGGCATAAATTGGTATAACGGAAGTGGTATAGGAACATATACAGAAAACCTTTTGAAAAACTTACTTAACATAGATAGAAATAACTCTTATCAAATTTATTGGTCCGGTGAAAACTATGAAAGTTATCAAAAGGAAAATACAAATTTAGTTATGTGCTCAAAAAAATATCAAAGATTCTTCCAGGATAGTTTTTTTCCAGAAGACTTGAAAAGAGAGAATATAGATTTATATCATATTCCACAAAATGGTATAGGATTGGCTCCTGAAGTTCATTGTAAAAAAGTAGTTACTATTCATGATTTAATTCCCTACATAATGCCTGAAACTGTAGGTAAGGGATATTTACTTAAATTTTTAAAAGAGATGCCTTTTATCGCAGAAGCTAGTAACGGGATTATTACAGTATCTGAATATTCAAAACAAGACATCCTTAGATTTTTTCCAATAGACGAAAATAAAGTCTTTGTTACGCCACTAGCTGCTGATAAAAAGTATAGGCCTTTAGATAAGGAGCACTGTAGAAATATAATAGAAGAAAAATATGGAGTAGATAAACCTTTTATTCTTTATGTTGGAGGCTTTAGCAAGCGTAAAAATGTATATTCTCTAATAACCTCCTTTAGTAAGTTAGTAAAGCATATGCACAAGGAATATAACTTAGTAATTGTAGGTTCTTATAGAGATGAATCTCAAGAACTTGTAAAATTAGTTGATAAACTTAATATGAGTAGATATATAAAATTTACAGGTTTTGCTCCTGATGAAGATTTGCCCATTTATTACAATGCTTGTGAATGCTTTGCATATCCTTCATCATATGAAGGATTTGGACTACCACCACTTGAAGCAATGAGTTGTGGTACTCCAGTTATTTCTTCAAATACAACGTCTATTCCAGAAGTAGTTGGACATAGCGGAATTCTAATTGATCCACATAGTGATAAATCCCTTTTAAATGCCATGGAACTTATGCTTGGTAGTGATACTCTTCGTAGTGAATTTAGCAAAATTGCACTGTTAAGATCAAAAGATTTTTCTTGGGAAAATACAGCTAGAAAAACTTTAGATATCTATAATGAAATATATAAGAGAGCTATAGAGGAAAGGTAATCAAGACCCTATATAATATAATTTTATTTTAAATATATTTTTTTCTCCTCCTTCAAATATATAAAACCCTACTGTTCTTATTAACAGTAGGGTTTTATATATTTAAGAAAAGTTTAATAAATTTGTTAGTACGCTTAACTTCAGTAAGAGATTACTCCTCTCTAAAGCTAAGCTTTATTTCATACTATAAGAACTCTTCTAAGCCCTTTTCTTCCTTAATCTCATTAAGCAGATGTTTTAACTCCTGATCTTTGCTTTTATCCATTACTAAAATAACATCTCCGGCATCTACAATAACTAAGTCTTTAATGCCAAAACCTATAATTAGATTTTTCTGTCCAAATACTGCACAGTTCTCACTGGAATTTAAGTATGCAGAGCCAACTATTCTATTGCCATTGCGTTCATCTAAAAATCTGGTTAGGGATGCAAAGCTTCCAATGTCATCCCATTGAAATTCACTTTTTATTACATATCCTTTTCTAGTTTTCTGCATTATTCCAAAGTCAACTGAGATGCCATCTATTATTTTATATTCACTCTCTATAACTTCTTCTTCATCACCTTCTCCAACATGTTTATAAATTTCACTGATGGAGCTATACATCTTTGGTAAGTACTTTTGTAATTCTCTTAGAAATACATCTGCTCTCCATATAAACATCCCTGAATTCCATAGATAGGTCCCTTTCAAAATAAAATCCTTAGCTACATCTATATTAGGTTTTTCTGTAAATCTAGACACCCTATAAGTTTTCATAGAACTTACTATTGGATCTCCCATTTCAATATATCCATAGCCTGTTTCTGGCCTATTAGGCTCAATGCCTATAGTTATAAGCCCTCTTCTTTTTTCTGCTAACTCTACTGCATTTCTCAATGTATCTAAAAATGCCTTTTCTCCTTCTATATAATGATCTGATGGTAACACTACCATAACAGCATCTTTATCACGCTTTAACAACTTGGCTGCTGCAAGACCTATGCATGTAGCAGTCTCCTTATTACTAGGCTCTATAAATATATTTTCTTTATTTAGTTGAGATAACTCTCCATGAATTTTATCAAGATATTCTTTATTCGTAACTACAAATATATTTTCTTTATTTATTAAAGGTTCTATCCTTTTAACTGTATTAGTCAAAAAACTATCTTCATTAAAAACTTTTAAAAACTGCTTAGGATTGTTAGATCGAGACAGTGGATACAGTCTTGTACCTTTGCCTCCTGCCAAAATTAATGCGTATAACACAAGTATCACCTTTTATATTGCTTATTTTCATAATATGAAATTTAAAAGAAATTTGTGAAGAATAAAAAACTTCTTTTAATATACCATTATAAGAAATTTTATCGTATAATTATAGAATAGTTTATATACTGGTTTTTAATCATTAGTGTGTTTTTATTGTATAAATTTAATGTTGTAATACTTTTGTAATCAATATATCTCCAATAGTTGTTAATATATAATTGACACCTAGTATAGAAAATACTTAGAAAGGGTGGTTTTATCTTGAGTAATGACAAAACTTCTATTAATAGAAGAACCACTATCAATAAAACCGAATCTATAGATGCTAAAAAAAAGGCCTTAAAGAAAAAAAGAGCAAAGCAGCGTAAACGACGAAGAATTATATCTATAATAATAATATCATTAATTATATTACTTATTGTATTCTTAATAAGTATTAATTCTACTCTAGGTAGAATTAAACGTACTACAATTGATGATAAAAATTTAGAAATTAGTGATAAATTTAAAAATAGCGAAACTTATACAAAAGAATATAACAATGTAGTAAATATTGCTTTCTTCGGATTAGATGAGAAAGTTGATGATATACAACGTTCTGACGCCATAATGATTGGAACTCTTGATCCCATTAATAATAAAATTAAAATTACCTCTTTAATGAGAGATTCTTATGTTAATATTCCTGACTATGGGTATGATAAGCTTAATCATGCCTATGCCTATGGGGGACCTGAACTGTCCATAAGAACTATAAACAAGAATTTTGATCTTAATATTACTGATTATGTTTCTGTTGATTTTACAAAACTTGAAAGTATTATTGATGCTATGGGTGGAATTGACATGGAAATGTCTGAGACTGAATTAGAACATGTAAACAAATATCTAGATGTTGTATACACTGCTGCAGGTAAAACTCCAAAACATGTTTCCTTTGGCAAAAATGGCAAGGTTCATATGACAGGATATGAAGCTCTTGGATATACAAGAATTCGTGGAACTTCAGGAGGTGACTTCGATAGAACTGAACGACAAAGAAAAGTAATGAATGAAATATTTAATAACATTTCAAATTCTGGTATTGGTAAACTAACTGTTACAATGAATAAGCTTCTTCCTTTTGTAGAAACTAGTTTAACTAACTCCGAAATATTATCTCTAGGTACTCAGGTTCTATCTATGAATAACGCACAATTAGATCAAGCTAGATTCCCTAGAGACGAATATAGTGAAAACTCTATAATTAATGGAATCTTTTATTTTACTTTTGATGAAAATATAGCAAGAGAAGAGATTCATGAATATTTATTTAAAGATAGTAAACTATGGGAAAGTGAAACTTCAGATGATAGCAATTCTTCTAAAGATGAGTCTCCCAATAATTAACTTATAAATATATTGTAATATTTATGTAAAGATTGTTAAAACATATACTTTATTATTATATCTAATATTATAATAATAAAGTATATATTGCTTTATAAATATATATATAAATATATTTATTTTTAAACTTACTTTTAGAAAAATAATAATTTTAGGAAGTGATAACATTGGAAGATTTAAATGGTAAAAAATCAAATAAAAGAAAAAAATCCCGAAAGAAAAAGATAATTATTTCCTGTATTGCTGTACTTATACTTATACTTATACTTAGTGCTGGACTTTTTTATGGAAATAATCTACTTTCAAAAGTGAAAAGATCAAAAATTGATGAAAGTGATTTAGGTATTAAGAAAGATGTTGCAGAAAAGGTACAAACTAGTGAAATTAAAGATATAGTAAACATAGCAATTTTAGGTGTAGATGAAGCTGAAAATGATGTAGGTCGTTCAGATGCTCTTATGATAGCAACCTTTGACCCTGTTCATAAAAAATTAAAGATTACATCTATAATGAGAGATACCTATGTAGACATACCTGAAAATGGTAAAGATAAAATCAACCATGCCTTTGCCTATGGTGGTCCTCAACTTTCAATAAAAACTTTAAATCAAAATTTTGGACTTAACATTAAAGATTATGTGAAAATTAATTTTGAAGAACTTGAAGGACTTGTAGATGCAATTGGTGGTATAGATATGGAACTATCCGATAAAGAAATTGTAGAAGTTGATCATTACATAGAAAGAGTTTCTAGAGTTTCAAATCTTCCAATAAAGCCTTTAGTAAAAAGCGAATCAGGTAAAGTTCACTTGGATGGTTTTCAAACCTTAGGTTACTGCCGAATTAGAAGTACCGATAATGGTGACTTTGATAGAACTGAAAGACNNACATCGTAAGATTATGACTGAAATGTTTAATAAAATCTCTAATGCTGGTACTGCAGAGCTCGCTTCTATGGCAACAAAGCTATTGCCTTATGTAGAAACAAGTTTATCTAATAAAGAAATAATTAATCTAGCAGCAAATGTACTTAACTTAGGAACTAAAAATATAGAACAAGAAAGATTCCCTAGAGATGACTACTCTAAAAACTCTGAGATTAATGGTGTATTCTACTTATGCTATGATGAGGATTATACAGAGCAACAAATTCACGAGTATATTTTTAATGATAGAAAAATGTGGCTAGAGCCTAACCAGAAGGTATATAATCACGATGCTGAACACTCTCATGGTAATGTAGTTCCAGATTATCAGGATAAAAATACTGAAACTACAGTTCCTAATACCAATGTTGAAACAGAGGTTACTACTCCTAATAACAACAACAATACTAATAAAAGTAACACTAATGATGTAGATAGTTCCTCTGATAAATCAAACCAAGAAAATCCTAATAATAATGATGGTAAAACTGAAGGTAAAGATATACCACCTACCGAGGGAACTGTTCAGCCCTAAAGCCTTAATAGGAGGAAGTTTTTATGAATAAAAGTAATAAAGTAAAGTCAAAAAAAAAATCTAGAGGATTAACTACTGGCAAGAAGGTACTTATTATAATAGCAACTATTTTAATATTTTCCTTATCAGCTTTAGGTAGCTATTTACTATCTATGGTTGGTAAGCTAAATAATGTTGGTTTAGATGATTCAACGTTAGGAATAGATAGCTCTAAGAACACATCCTCTAAAATTAAAAACATAGCTTTATTTGGTATTGATCAAACTGATGGAGATGTTGGACGTTCAGATGCAATAATAATTGCTACAGTTGATTCTCTTCATAAAAAATTAAAGCTAACCTCTATATCAAGAGATAGTTATGTTAATATAGAAGGTCATGGCTATGATAAATTAAACCATGCTTATGCCTTTGGTCAAGAGGAACTTGCTATAAAAACTATTAATCAAACCTTTGGTTTAGATATTACAGACTATGCAAAAGTTAATTTTAACAACCTTAAAGATATTATAGATATTATAGGTGGTATAGATATTACTGTAGAGGATTCTGAATTAGAGGATTTAAATGGAGTAATTTCAACTTCTGGTAGACAACATGTAAATGGTACTCAAGCATTAGCATACTCTAGAATAAGAAAAAATAGTGGTGGCGATGATAGTAGAACTGAAAGACAAAGAATTTTACTTACAGAAATATTTAATAAAGTATCTACTGTAGGAATCCTTAAATTACCTTCAATGGTTAATGATATATTACCTCATGTTCAAACTAGTCTTTCAACTTCTGAAGTTTTAAGTCTCGGAACTAAGGTATTAACCTCTGGAATTACTAATATAGAACAAATAAGGTTTCCTCTTTCAGAGTATAGTAAAGGTGAGCAAATAGACGGTGTATACTATACTACCTTTGATGAAGAAATTACAAAAGAACAAATACAAAAATATATCTATGAAGATATAATGCCTAAATAAAAAGTAAGAGCTACATTGATTTTAATCAATGTAGCTCTTACTTTTACTTTGGTAAAAACTCTTTTATACTATTTAGAACAGCTTCTTCTAAATAATGTAGATTTTTATCTGAGTTTTCATTATTTTCACCATTTACTCCTAAATATATTTTCATTTTAGGCTCTGTTCCTGAAGGTCTTACTACAAAATAGCATCCATTACAGAAAATAAATTTAATAACATTTGACTTAGGTAAATTTATAATATCTTTACTAGAATTCTCAACATTAATTCTATAACTTAACTTATAGTCTTCCTTAGCAGAAACCCTATAATCTCCAAAGCTTATTATGTCTTCATTTCTAAAATGCTCAATTATTTCTTTAATTTTTTCTTGACCCTCTTTACCTTTTAATTCTATGGATATTAACTTTTCTTTATAGTATCCATAGCTTTCATATAATTCAATTAGCCCTTCATATAAAGTTTTACCTATGGATTTATAATAAAGCGTCATTTCACATATTAAAGTTGCTGCTATAACTGCATCCTTATCTCTAACGAAGTCCCCTGCTAAATATCCATAGCTTTCCTCAAACCCTAATAGGAATTCATTATTATCTGGAGCTTCTTCAAAGCTTCTAATTAGTTCTCCTATATACTTAAACCCAGTTAGAACTTCTTTAACCTGTACATTAAACTCCTTGCATATAGGTTTTATCATATCTGTAGAAACTATAGTTTTAATTATAGTCCCCTTAGTATCTAAATTTCCTGTTTCCTTTAAGGATGATATTATATAATGAGTTAACAATACACCTACTTGATTACCAGTAAGAACTCTATACTCACCTTTATTATCCTTTACTACAGCTCCTATTCTATCACAATCTGGGTCTGTACCAAGAATTATATCAGGTTCAAAATTCTTAGCCATTTCTAAAGCTAACTTAAATACTTTACTGTCCTCTGGATTTGGATATGGCGCTGTTGGAAAATCTCCATCAGGTAGTTCTTGTTCCTTAACCACCTCTACATTTTTATAAGAAAGTTCATCTAGCACTCTTCTTACAGGAATATTTCCAGTACCATGAATAGGTGTATATATTATTTTAAGATCTTTTCCATGATTTTTTACTAAATCTTTTCTTATAGTAAGCTCTTTTACTCTATTTATATATGAATTATATATTTCTTTTCCTATATAGTTAACTAATTTTTTATCAACAGCTTCCTTAATATCCATTACTGTAACCTGATCAAAGGAATCAATATTATTTACAAAGGTTATAATCTCATTAGCTGATGCATCTGTAACCTGACACCCATCATTACCATAAACCTTATATCCATTATACTCTTTAGGATTATGTGAAGCTGTTAATACTATACCACCTTGGCAATCTAATTCTCTCACA
>DKGY01000005.1:56697-57028 GCA_002453475.1 Clostridium sp. UBA6758
CGAGTAAGCCTATCATATAAGTATACTTCTATTCCATTACCAGCTAGAACTCTAGCAGCATATTCTGAGAATTCTTTAGACATATGGCGAGAATCATAAGCTATGGCAACCTTTGATGAAGTATATTTATTATTTAAATAATTAGCAAATCCTTGTGTTGCTTTTCCTACAGTATATATATTTAGCCTATTACTCCCAGCTCCAATTATTCCTCTTAATCCTCCTGTTCCAAACTCTAAATCCTTATAGAATCTATCTTCTAGTTCAGTTTCATCAATAATATTTTTTAATTCTGATTTGGTTTCTTCATCAATTTCTGGTGAGTTAACTC
>DKGY01000005.1:57063-71840 GCA_002453475.1 Clostridium sp. UBA6758
ATAATTCAATTTTACCCCTCCCTATTTTCATTGTACTCTTTAGATAGTAATCCTCTTTAATCCATCATAGATAGAACACCTATTTAAATAGTTAAATAGACCTCTATATAAAAAAATATATTTATATATTTTTTTACTTTATGTTATTATATCTTTACTATTTTTATCTTTAAATATTATATCTATAATACTTTTTATAGTATTTCTATATAAGAATAAAACTATTAATATAACTATAATTCCAATAATTATTGTAATCATAGAAAATTCCATAAAACTTGAATGTAGAGCAAGAACTGATATAGCAAATATAGCTATTGAGGTTCTTCCTACGCTATAGTCTACTTTATAGAGTCTTCTAGATATTAAAGTTCTTGCATAATAGAATACAATGTATGCAAGTCCTGTAGAAATAGCAGCACCCTTAGCACCTAACATTGGTACTAGAATGCTATTCCCTATAACATTAAATAGACAAGCTGCTGATGCTATTATTATGTGATATTTAGGTTTCTTTTTAAAATTTATACCTACAACTGATACCTCTGACATAGTGTATAATACAGGCATATATACTAAGAATGGCATTATATAAGATGCAACCCTATACTTTTCTCCTAAAAGTAATACAATTATATCTTTAAATAATATTAAACCAATTCCTACTCCAAACATTAAAAAACTTACAATATCATTAATGTTTGAAAAGAATTTTGTATCCTCTGGATTTTTTTCATATTTTTCAAAGGCCACTGGTACCCAAAATGTTGCAAATGATGTCTGTAATATATTTAATATAGCTATTATATTATTAGCTGAGGTATATATTCCAACCTCATAGTTACCATAAAAAGCTTTAATTGCCATCCTATCAGCTGATTGGAATAGCCATGTAACCAATACTGTAAAAATTAATGGTATGNNGTATACCATATTTTAATATATCTATTTGAGAGTTTTTGAGTTTTTTATCTTTAATATTCTTAAAATTCCAGCTATCTCTTTCAGTAAATAGAGATACACTAGCTACTACAGCATTAGAAATTAAGGTTGCGTAAGCAAGTGTCAAAAAACTATCATTATATATCATAAAAAACAGTCCTACAGACATAAGATAACTAACCTTTTGCATCACTTGAAGCATAGAATATAGTCTACCCTTTTGCTTCATTCTTACTGTCAAAAGTGAAAATCTGCCTATAGAAGCTAAACTTATATTTAATATAAGTAATATTATAAAATTTAGATTATAATCAGATATTATATACTTTGATATAGGAACCTTAAATATAATGATTATAATTGATATCAGTATGTTTAATATAAAAGGTATCTTTATACTTTCAAATAATAATTTATTTCTATTAGTTTCATCTTCTTCATAAAAAAATCTAACATAAGATTGGTCTAATCCACAGGTTGTAATTAGCATAAGTATGTTTGCATATAAATTGAACATTCCAAACTTACCGTATTCTGAAGGATCTATTATCCTAGTTATAATTGGAGATGATATAAGTCCTATGATTAAAACCAACCAATTACCTACAGAAAAAGATAAAAACTTTCTAAGTAAGGAATTACGGCTTAATGCATTTAATTTAGAATTTAAATTACTCATATATTTATACTTGCTTACTGATTTTCTAGAAGTTGATCTTCTGGTACATCTTTTAAAACCTTTGCCGGGCTTCCAATTACTACTTTTCTAGCTGGTATATCCTTTGTTACCAAAGATCCTGCTGCTGCAAATCCTTCTTCTCCTACAACTTTGCCAGGAAGTACTACAGCCCCAGCTCCTAGCCTACCACCATTTTTTATAGTAATACCTTTAAACTTTCCAAATCTCTCTTTTGATCTAGCTGCATAGTTATCATTTGAAGTCACAACACAAGGTGCTATAAATACATAATCTTCTACAGTAGAGTATGCAGTTAAATATACGTTAGTTTGAATTTTACAATTTGAACCTACTGTACAGAAATTTTCTACTGTTGAGCCTCTACCTATAACGGTTTTTTCTCCTATAGTTACATTTTCTCTTATCGTTGCCATATCTGCGATTAATGTTTTATTTCCTATTACTGCCCCTCTATATATTATAGTTGTAGCTCCAATTAAACATCCTTCTCCTATAGTACAGTTTGGTAACTTTTCTTCATCTTTAAATATACTATTTACTCCTCTCATTGGAGTTTTACCTATAACCGTATTGTCATCTATTCTAACATTATCTTTTATTATAGTATCCTCATGTATAACTACATTATGACCAATAATGCAATTGTCTCCTATAACAACGTTATCCTCAATAACCGTGAATCTTCCAACCTTCACATTGTTACCTATATTAGCTTTTTCTGATATATAATTCATATGTTACACTTCCTTTTTTTCTTTTAATTGATTACATTTATATTATTTTATGTGTTATAAACTCTCATATAAAACCATATATAATCTATTTTGTAGTCTATTCTTTACTAATTTCTACTAGATATATTATATCCTATTTAATATATATCTTCTATAGAAATAAAAAGAGAATGCTATTTTTAGTGTACTAGCATTCCCTTTAATTAAATTTTAACAATTATACTAAAATTTAATTTTATATTCTGCTACTTAAAAAAGCAATTAAATTATTTGCTGTAGCCATATCTTTTCTTTCTAAATCTGTTGGTTGAAGCTTAATACCAAATACCTCTTCTATTTTTAGTAACACTTCTATAATTCCTAATGAATCTAATAATCCAGCCTCAAATAAATCTAAGTCTAAATCCTCTCTTATTTCATCAGTTCCAGTTACTTCTTCAAATATATCTAATACTTTTTCTTTCATTTAATTTTCCTCCTAAAACTTAATTTATCTAATTTTATTATACATTCTATATATTATATATTTATCAATACTATTAAATTTTTATCTTTATTTATGAGTAAATAAGTACCCCGAGAATAACAATAATCCAAAACAAGCTACATGGAAATTAATTAAAACCTGAACTCTTTGAAACCATTTCTCTTTTTTATGTTTTTTATAAAACTTAGATTTTCTTTGTAATATATCTGTAAGTACCAAAACACTACCTTGATATATTCCATATATTATATAGAATACTTCTAATCCATGCCAAACTCCCATTGTAAGCATAGTTATCATTTGAGCAAAATGAGACGCCCTAAATCTATCTTTAAATCTTTTCTTTCTCATAGAGTTTAAAAGAATTCTAGAGTATAGATAATCTCCAAACCACCTTGAAAGAGATATATGCCATCTTGTCCAAAACTCCTTCATATCCTTGCTAAGAAATGGTTTGTCAAAATTCTCTGGTGTTTTAATACCAATAATATAGCTTGTACCTACTGCAAAAGAGCTATATCCCGCAAAATCAAAGAATAAATATAAACTATAAGCATACATATAGTTCAAACTATTTAAGAATGTTATATCCGTTGGAATTTTACTCATCCATAGAGTATTTATAATATATGCTATTACAAACTTATATCCTACTCCCCTAATTATTTTTTTCAATCCTTCAAATAAGTAATTATTTATATAATCCTCTTTCTCTATTTTAGTATTTATATTTTCTTCAAACCTTCTATACCTATCAATGGGACCTGAACTTAATGTTGGGAAAAATATAATAAAATATACTAAAGTAGAAAACTTAATTTCTTTTATAGTTCCATCATATATCTCTATAATCATCTGTATAGCCTTAAAGTTCAGATAAGATAATCCAATAAATCCTATAGGCCCATAGATCGATTTAACTGATACCTTTGTTATTATTATTGGTAACATTGATAAAAATAGTACTAAGTAATATATAAATTTATTATCTGTTCTATCACGTATCTCTAAGTATGAATTGATTAATATGATTTCTCCTAGTAAAAACATTATAAATAATACAATTCCTACTGACTTTACTCCTATAATCACTCCTACCATAAATATGGATAATAATATACCATAAGGTTTTATATTCTTGCCCTTTATACCCAAGACTATAGCTGGAATAAGTGATAATAATAGTATATACAGATAGAAATAATCTCCATACTGTGTTAATTTTATCATTTTATTTCCTCCATAAGTCTTTTTCTATCTATTTTCCCATTAGTATTTATAGGGAATTGTTTTATTATCTTAATATTTCTCGGAATCATATAGGATGGTATATACTGCTTTAATTTATCTTTTATTAATATAGAGTTTCTAAGATTACTTAATCCATTATCTTCATTTAATGTAACTACGCCCATTATATGAGATATCTTGTCATCCTTATATATAGGAAATACTGCACAGTTATTAACAATATTTACTCTTCTTAAATTATTTTCTATGTCTTCAAGCTCTATTCTAAATCCATTTAGTTTTATTTGGAAATCCTTTCTTCCGCAATAATAAATTATATTATCATCATAGTAAGCTAAATCTCCAGTTCTATAACCTCTAAGTAGTTTACCTTCCATATTTTCGTTGAAAAATACCTTTTTAGTAATTTCCTCATTATTAAAATATCCCTTACTTATGCTATTTCCAATAGCTAGTAATTCTCCTTTTTCCCCTTCTGGCACAGTATTACCATTTTCATCTACAATTTTAAGAGTAGCACCCTCCATTGGATATCCTATTGGTATTTCTCTACTATCTTCAATCATTTCTTCATTTACATCAACTGCTGATAATAATACGGTTCCTTCAGTTGGACCATATCCATTTATTATCCTAACTCCAGGAAATCTTAACATAAGTTCTTTTACTAACTTCTTAGATAATACCTCTCCCGCAAATACGAATGTGTTTAGCTTAGGCATTAATTCCTTATTAAAATTACTGTCTTTAATGCATATCTCAGCTAATGCAGGTGTAGAAACCCATGTCTTTATGTTTGAAATCTTTAAAGCATTAAACAATCGTTTAAAGTCCTCTAATGTATCTTTTGATAAGCTAAATAATGTTTTACCACAAATCAACCCTAAATAAATTGGTATTACTGATACATCAAATGAATAAGATACTTGATTCATAATCACATCATTCTCTTTATTTATTCTAAGAAATTTTTCAAACCAATTTGTAAAAGAGTCTATATTATTTTTAGTTATTTGCACTCCTTTTGGTAAGCCTGTACTACCTGATGTAAATAATATATAGGCATTCTCATTTTCTTTTAGCCAATTATCCGGAGATACTATAGCTCCCTTATATCTTTTAATTTCTGTTAACATTTCTTCTTTGCTAAAAACATTATCATTATCTATAGGACTATTTGTAAAATTTACTATAACTTTAGGATTCACCTCGTTTATTACCTGATTAACTCTTTCTACAGGAAACGTTACATCCAAAGGAACATATGCTCTACCAGATTTTAATGCTCCTACAATTAACACTAGAATAAGATTATCCTTATTACCGTAAATAACAATAGGTGACTTATCATCTCTATACTTTTCTATCATATATGCTGCAAATTCATCAGAAAGCTTGTCTAACTCTTCATATGTAAGCTTTTCTTCATCACAAATAACTGCAATTCTTTTATCTATTGAATACTCTCTTATTTTAAGTAATAAATTCACTTTTGTTACCACCTTTATATTAATCTTTAAAATAATTACTCATTTCTTCTGATACATTTAGCCAACCTTTCCATCCTAAATGCATTACATCAGTTAAATAATACTTTTCATATTCATGCTTTTGTAAGTTTAATACATCAAAATTATTATCTTTAACTATACTTTCTAACTTATTATAAAACTGTGTTCTTTCATCCTCTAAAATCCCTGTATAATCATAATACCAACCATTTACATTCATTAAAATTATATATGGTTTAATTCCTAAATCCTTACATACACTTAGTAAAAACTTAAAATCTTCAAATTCCGCTGAATCTAAAATATCTATATCTTTATATGCATTTTTAAGACTAGACTCTTTGTCTTTTAAATATTTATTGTAATATTCATCAGATGCATTAAACATATTATTAGAAACCTTCTCCATACCCTGGCTCTCAGCAATTTTATATTGCTCCTTAAAGTCTATTGATTTTACAGTATTAACATTAGACTTATCTGGTAGAGATTTCATTTCTTTTAAAAGAGCAATCTTATCTCTAGTTTCAAGTAACTTCTGTTTTGTTTTAAAATAAGGTAGAAGACAATTATATTTTACTTTATCAATGAAAGTTTCTCCTATAAATAATTCTGCATAGACTCTCTCCTCTTGATATATATCAGAGTCTTTTAACAAAGTAGCAACTCTCTGTGCTAAATATGTTTTATTTTCCTTTGATATTTTAGGATTATTTAGAAACTGATAGAATTGTAAATCAGAAAATAATGGAATAAATTTTTCACTACCTATGCCATCCTTATTCCAAAACCATTGTAGCGAAGCTACCAATGCTACCTTAGAATTATTATAATTGTCACCTCCACCTAGCATAATTGCATGTTGAAGATCTTGAACATGTGCACTTCCAAATATACTTATGTCATATTTACTATCATTAAAGGGAAATAAATTAACAGGATTTTGTGGAACAGGATTGCTTAATTCTGATGATCCCAATAGCATTAAATCATTGTTTTCTAAAGATATATCTCTAAATTTAACTCCATTTTTCTTAACATCTCCACCGTAAGCATGTTTAATGGTTGTTAAATCTTTACTACTTTTTAATTGTTCAATTTCTTTGTTTACTATTAAATTAAATATAGAAATAAATATTATTGCTACTATTATTGGTATAACTATAATAAATGATTTTTTCATAACTTCCCCCTACTAAAACTGATTATAAATAAACGGTATTTCCTTAGCTTCTTGAAGTACATAAAGTAAATACGCGCTAATTAAGAATAAAGTTAACATAATCATTGCTAAGATCTCACCTTTATTTAATTTATACTTCTTAAAAAATTTCTTCATATTATTTATCACCTAATTTCCTTTTTTATACGAGTATATAAAATTATATTTAAAATCAAGAATTATAAACAATATGTTTATGTAATTCATTAAAATAATTTTACATACTTAGTATTTTACTACAATATGTACAATATAATCAACACATTGTAGTATCTTATAGACTTTTGTAATAATATTTTATGAACTTTATTGACAATGTAAAAATTGGCCTAAGACTAAACATCTTAAGCCAACTTTTAACTATATTCCAGATTCATGAAGATATGATGGTACTTTGGGATTAGATGTTAGGCCTATAAATAATCCACTTACTGATTTATACCCTATCCCTTCTCTTACCATATCTTTATTATCTAATTCGTATTCTCTACACGCATTAAGAACCTTTTCTCTTTCTTCTTCATCATCAGCAACACTTTCTATTAAGTTGCTTCTTGAAATTCCCGAAATTTTGTCTTCTCTAGCTAAAAATCTACAATCCTTTATACTTCCATTTATATATAAATTATTAATTGTATTTCCTGTATCTATGTGTTGTACATGAGTTTCATACTTATAACTATGGGTAATGTGCGTAACATTGTTAAAGCTATTTTCAAAATATAATACAGTATCTTTCAAAAGTTCATTATCTATTTTACTCTCTGGTTGATTTAAAAATACTACATTCTCTAATTTAATTCCTAATTTATCTATAGCTGCTCTAAATTCATTATCTCTTAAATCTACCTTCTGCTGATGTGTAATATCTTTGTATCTATCAAAATTAAACACATTAGAACCACTTCCATCTGTAACTAAAACAATATAAACATTATCGCTTCCTACAGACTTTATAGCATCTATTACTGCACTTCCCCCAAAAATAGTTTCATCATCCTGGTGTTGCACATAAAACACTACTTTATCTCCATATAAATAACTTTTAGCACGACTTATAGCTATTTCACTTATATTTCCTAAAGCAGTAGCGCTATTAGCTCCTGCTATTATACTCTTATCTGAATCATTTGATAATAATACTACTGGTTCTTTTAAAGATGATACCGTTAATGCATCAACTAAAACATCAGATTTACTTAGATTAACATGATTCTTATCCGGAAAAAATTTGTTTATAACATTCTTATTTGTTTCAAATCTATCTATTCCATTAATTCTCTCGGAAAAATTATTAAAATTAGAGTTTATAACAGACGTTCCTCCTATAGAGTATGCTAGTACACTTTTTCTATAGTTAGTGGATTCCCCATCTGTTAAAATTACTGGATTTCCTTTACTGGCAGCTACTGGCGCTATACTCATGGCATCAGCTTCTCCTTTAAGCCCATTAACATAATAAATCTCTTGGACTCCCTTTACTTTCTCTATTTCATTTGCTACCACTATAGACGTATCAAACCTTTGCTGTCCACCAAGTCGTATAATCTTTTTACCCATGTTAATTAATTTATTTTCTATATCTTTTGAAATTACAGTATTACCTCCAACAATATAAACTGTATTGGCTTTATTTAATTTGTCAAGTGTAACTTGTGGTATCACATTTGCTTGAGTCAGTAATATAGGTGCATTGACTGCACCACTTAGCCCACTAGCAGAAAGTCCATCTGCTAATGAGTTTCCATTTACTAAAATAGCAGATGAATATTGCATTTTCGATGCAATAATGGATGCTGTTTCGTATCTATCTGAACCACAAATATAGTCCATATTTATTCCATATGCATTCATAATATTGAATGTTAAGAATATAAATAAGCTACCTAATATTTTTGTACAATATCTTCTCACGTCAATTTCCCCCAAATATCGATAAATTAGTAATATAATACTATTAGTATATCATATATTTACATAAAACATCATAATTTCCCTATGAGAATTTATATTATTTAAACAAAGAGCAAAACATATAAATACATTTTGCTCTTTATTTTATGCTATTTTATCCTTATTATCCTTATTATTCTCTTCAAATCTGAACTTCCCATGAGCAAATCCTTTAAACATTTCAAAAGTTAAATTATTAACTTTCTGATCTTCTTCAATCCAACTAGTAAATAACTTAAATGGTTCTTCACTAAAATATTTTGAATTTATACGTGGGAATCCCTCTAATACATTAAAACCTTCTCCCATAGCCCTTTTCACTTCTTCTAGATTATACCTAAAATAATATCTATGGTCACTATTTAGAATTTCCCCTATTACAAAATCATTATTATCATCACTTTTCCATATAAGATTAATTTTATTACTCATTATAATCTCCTCCTTCACTCGTTTTCTTATAGTTAAAATCTTTTCTTTATTCTAAAATATTCTTTAAACCTTTTTAATACACCTTTTTCAATTATCCTCTTTATTAATTCTATGTCTTTATCATGAACTTTATTTCTATTTTAAATAAAATAAATTTCATGAGCATAAATACTTGATTTATTAACTATTAATTAGCCTTTATTAGTATATAACTATGTGACCTTAATTTCAAATATATTTACTGTTACCTGATATATTCTTGCCAAATTTCATTTTTAAATGCTTAACCTATTGAATAATAATTAAATGATGTTATAATTAGATTTGGTTAAAAAATTAACAATGTCATGAAATTAGGAGGGATTTTAATGTTTACTTTTGATACATCGCTAAAAAAGATTAAGCATGAGGTTCTAAAGCAAATAGTTACTTTATCTATTAATGATAATCTTAACACTAAAGAAATATTTAATATTCATAAATTTATAGTTGATAAGGATACTCCTACATATAGATGCTGTATTTTCAAGGAGCGTGCCATAGTAAACCAAAGAGCTAAACTGGCTGCTGGATATATGCCTATAGAAAATGAATATAGTGACCTTATTGATATTAAAAATAATGAACAAATCATGTATGTTATTGAGGCAGCTTGCGATAGATGTCCTATAAATAAATATACTGTTACAGAGGCTTGCAGGGGGTGTATTACTCATAAGTGTAAGGAAGTATGTCCAGCTAATGCTATGATGACTGTAGGTGGTAAATCATATATAAATCAAGAGTTGTGTAAAGAATGTGGACTTTGTAAGAAGATTTGCCCTTACAACGCTATATCCGAAGTTCGTCGTCCTTGCAAAACTTCCTGTCCAACTGGAGCTCTTAGGGTAGATGAAAATAGTAGACGTGCTATTATTAATGAAGATGATTGTATTCAATGTGGCGCCTGTATGACAGCTTGTCCTTTTGGTGCTATATCTGATAAAAGCCTTGTTGCTCCTGTATCTAAAAAATTGTATCAGAAAAAACATAATATGATTGCACTTGTAGCCCCATCAATTTCAGGACAGATGGGTAATAATGTTTCAATAGGTCAAATTAAATCTTCATTAAAAGCTATTGGATTTTCCGATGTATTTGAAGCATCTTGTGGCGCAGATATGGTAACAATTCACGAAGCTAAGGAATTTGTAGAGAGAACAGAAAATGGACATACATACATGACTAATTCTTGTTGCCCAGGCTTCTTTAGCTATATTGAGAAAAAGTTTCCTACTGAAGTTTCTCATATCTCCAATACAGTATCTCCAATGATAGCAATGGGACGTGCTATTAAAAATCAAACTTCTGATGCTAAAGTAGTGTTTATCGGACCATGCACAGCTAAGAAAGCTGAAGCTAAAAGACCCGATGTAGCTGGAGTTATTGACTATGTACTAACCTTTGAAGAGCTTTGTGCTATGTTAGATGCTTTTGATATAAATCCTGAAAACTGTAGTGAAGAAACTCTTGAAGATGGTTCTACTTTAGGTAGGGGTTTTGGTATTGCTGGAGGACTTACTGCTGCTATAGAAAACTATGTAAGTACAGAAAATATTTCTGTAGAATTTAAACCAGTAAAGGTTTCAGGTCCTACAGAAATAAAAAAAGCTTTAAGTATGGCAAAAATAAATAAATTGCAAGGTAATTTTATAGAAGGAATGATGTGTACTGGTGGATGTATAAATGGTGCTGGAGTATTCTCAGATCCTACAGTTGCTAAAGGAACCTTTATTAAAGAAGGTAAAAGTTCATCTATCAAAAATGTATCTGATAATAAAGCTAATAAACTTATGGATAATATATCCTTAGATAGATAAATGCTAATAAAAAAGTGGATTTTTAAAAATCCACTTTTTTATTATAAAAATTATATTTTGCTTAATTTTATTTATTTCTTACAAGAATCTCTTTCAACTATGGTATATGGTAATCTGTAATAACTCTCTTCTACTGGAATTTTATTTACAAGCTTTATAAGAAGTCTCATTCCTACGGATCCCATATCGTATAGTGGACGAGAAACTGTAGTTAGCTTAGGATAAAATACTGCTGATAATGCTATATTGTCAAAACCTATAACATCTACATCTTCTGGTACTCTAATCCCTTTTTCTCTTAAAGCATTTATAACTCCAAGAGCTGATTGATCACTTCCACATAAAACTGCATCCACTTTATTATCTTCTATAATATGAGTTATTCCTTCAAACCCGTCCTGATATTTTAAACTTCCAAGATAAACTAAATTTTCATTGAAACAGTTCTCTTCGTCCATGGCATCTTTATATCCATGATACATTTTTTTATATTCAGTAGCGTTCTCTTTAATATATCCTAAATATGCTATGTTTTTATTATTTTTTGAGAATAGATAATTTACAGCATCATAAGCGGCAGTATAACTATCTATTCCAACACTAGGAACATCTCCTTCTTCATCCATAGCACCTATTGATACTACAGGGGTACCAACAGATTTTATAGCTGCCTTTATCTCTTTATCTAGACGGTCTCCCATATATATTATACCGTCTACCATCTTCTCTCTTAATATATTAAAACTTTCTTTTTCCCTACTCTTATCCAGATCAGTATTGCATAGCATTATATTATAATTATAAATACTTGCTAAGTCCTCTGCCCCTCTTACAATCTCAGGGTAAAGGGAATTTGATATATCTGGTATTATTATACCAATTGTGCTTGACTTTTGAGTCTTTAAGCTTCTTGCTAAAATATTTGGTCTATAATCTAACTTGTCTATTGCATCTAGAACTCTTTGCTTTGTCTCTTGATTAACTACATCTATATCATTTAGTACTCTTGAAACTGTGGCAATAGAAACATTTGCTTCTTTTGCTACATCTTTAATTGACGCTGCCACTATATATCACCTCTCTTATTATTCTGCATATTTTTAATACATATATACCTTATTTAAACTATAAAGTAAAGTATAATTATAAAGCTTAGATGGAGCAATCTATTATTATATCAANNTTAATATTTTAACTTAAAATATTATCACTAAGCTCTCTCTACCTGTAATAATAACTTTTCACCATTAATTTTAACTTCATTTATAGCCTTATCACTGTTATAGGTTACAGTTAATGCTAATGTATCTTTCTTTATTTGATTTTCAAATTTTCTTATTACATTTTCTAAAGCTTCATTGCCAGCAAAGTATAAGTTTATCTTATCTGAAACTTCAAAGCCAGTTTCTTTTCTCATATTTTGTATTTTACTTAGAACTTCTCTTATATGACCTTCTTCTCTAAGTTCTTCTGAAATATTTGTATCTAATACTACACCTATTTCACCTTCTCCAGCAAAAGCAAATCCTTCTAAGCCTTGCATTGTTACAAGTAGATTTTCTTTGTTCAACTCTATTTCAGTTCCATCTACATTTATTGTAACCACTTCACCATTATTTACTCTTTGTGCAAGATCCATTTGATTCATAGAAGCGATGCCTTTTCTGATTCCTGGAATCATTTTCCCATAAGCTTTTCCCAGTACTGGAAGATTAGGTTTTATTTCAAAATTAACATATTTAGAAAGGTCTGCTCCTAGCTCTACTTGTTTAATATTAAGCTCATCCTTAACTATATCTCCATAATATTCTGGAAGTGAATCTACAGATACAAGCATTTTTCCAAGTGGCTGTCTATTCTTAATATTAGCCCCATTTCTTGCACTTCTTCCAAGCTTAACTATCTTATAGGCCTTATCCATTTCATCTTCTAATACTGTATCTACATCTGCTTTAACGTATTCTGGCCATTTACATAGGTGAACACTCTCTTGTGCATTTTTATCAAAAGCAACAACAAGATTTTGATATAATTCTTCTGTTATGAATGGTATAAATGGTGCAGCTATCTTTGAGAATGTTACAAGTACTCTATATAAAGTCATGTATGCACCTATTTTATCCTCTGTAAGCTCTTCACCCCAGAATCTTGCTCTATTTCTTCTTACATACCAGTTAGATAATTCATCTACAAAATCTTCTAGTTCTTTAGCACCTTGAGTTATTCTATAATTTTCTAAATGCTCATCAATATTTTTAACTAATGTATTTAGTTTAGACATCATCCATTTATCCATTACATTTTCTGATTTAAAATCATTATAGTCTATTGGATTGAAATTGTCTAAATCTGCATATAGAACATAGAAAGAATATACATTCCATAGAGTTCCTATGAATTTTCTTTGAGCTTCTATAACAGCTTCTTCATAGAATCTTGATGGAAGCCATGGTGCACTACCAGTATAGAAATACCATCTTAAAGCATCTGCTCCTTCATTTTCAAGTACTGTAAATGGACTAAGTACATTTCCTTTATGTTTAGACATTTTAAGTCCATCTTTATCTAAAACGTGTCCTAGTACTATACAATTTTCGAAAGGATTATTCTCAAACACAGTTGTAGAAATAGCAAGTAGTGTATAGAACCAACCTCTTGTTTGGTCTACTGCTTCAGAAATAAACTGCGCTGGGAAGTTTGCTTCAAATAATTCTTTATTTTCAAAAGGATAGTGATATTGAGCAAAAGGCATTGAGCCTGAGTCAAACCAACAGTCTATAACTTCTTCAACCCTTGTCATTTCTCTTTGACAATGTGGGCAAGTAAGATTAACTCTATCAATATATGGCTTATGAAGCTCTATTCCCTCTGGTACATTTACACCTTTTTCCTTAAGTTCTTCAACACTTCCTATTAGCTCTCTGTGACCACATTCACATTCCCAAATTGGAAGTGGAGTACCCCAATATCTATTTCTTGAAATTCCCCAGTCGATTACATTTTCAAGGAATTTACCCATTCTACCTGTTTTTACATTGTCAGGCATCCAATTTATTTTATTATTATTTTCAAGAAGTTGGTCTCTTACTGAAGACATTCTTACAAACCAACTTTCTCTTGGATAATAAAGAAGTGGTGTATCACATCTCCAGCAATGTGGGTATGAATGCATAAACTTCTCACTCTTATAAAGTATATTATTTTCTTTTAAATAAGCTAAAATCTTCTCATCTGCTTTTTTTACAAATATTCCAGCCCAAGGAGTTACTGCAGGAACAAAGTTTCCTTCTCCATCTACTAGATTAATCATAGGAAGGCCGTATTTCTTTCCTATTTGATTATCGTCATCTCCATAAGCAGGAGCTATATGAACTATTCCAGTACCATCTGTTAAGGTAACGAAGTCTCCATGAACTATATAAAATGCTTTTTCTTCAGGCACTTCGAATTTAAACATTTGCTCATATTCTTTTCCAAGCAATGTTTCTCCTTTAAATTCAGCCACTACTTCGTACTCACCTTGAAGTTTATTTAAAAGAGTTCTTGAAAGGATTAGATATTCACCTTCATGTAAAACTTCCACATAATCATAAGATTTATTAACAGCAAGAGCAACGTTACTTGGTAATGTCCAAGGAGTTGTTGTCCATACTAATACGTACTTATCTTCATCTTTTAATTTGAAT
>DKGY01000111.1:0-671 GCA_002453475.1 Clostridium sp. UBA6758
TATTCCTACGTATATATTTACATTTATAAAGAAATTTGTTCTAGCAGTAAAACAAACCTATAGAAATTATTAAAAATAATTTCTATAGGTTTATTGATTTTAGTTATAATATTTGAAAATGTGTATAGAATTATAATAGGTTACTGTAAAATACTGTTAATGAGGTGATGAAATGAGTGATGACTTATTCTTACTTAACAAAGTAATAGGAAGAAAAAAATATAGTATATATGTACTAGCTTTTTTAATAGGATTTATAATATTAGAGACTATTGGAACTTTTATTACTTTCACATTTGAAAAAACTGACTATAATTTGCTAATAGCAGCTTCCATGTCTTTTCAGATTACCCTGATGGTTTTTATAAATACAATGTTATTCATTTTAAGTTATAAAAGATTTAGGGATATAAATTTATCAGGTTTATTTGGAATATTTGCAGCACTTATATTTGTTCAAATTCCAGTGGTAATATTTCTCATGTTTGTTAAAGGAAAGGAAAGAGATAAAAAATCAATAGAGGAAAGCATGGTAGATACTCTTGAAGAAGATGCAACCATAACTCTATGTGAGAAAGAAGATATAGAAGTCATACAATCTAACTTAGGTCAATAATAAAAAGGCTTTCCCAAATAAATTAATCTAAATAAATGTTGAGCATGCACTTATA
>DKGY01000111.1:697-1075 GCA_002453475.1 Clostridium sp. UBA6758
TATATAAGATTAGTAATATATTCTGCGAAAGTTACTTATTATTGTGATAATATATAGATATAATATTTAGCAAAGGTGGAAATTGTATGCTTCATAATAGAGATGATTATTTCCTCGTTATAAAATTAATTGGGTTGATATTTAGTATTTATGTATATATAAATTATGGCTCATTCGAAACCTCTATAGTTATAGGATTACTATGCTATATAATAATAAACATAGCGCTATACTATATAGATAATATTAAGGTAAAGATAGGTTTATCAATAATATCTTTATTAATTTCCTATGGGTTAGGTATAAAATATAATAGCATATTTTTTATATTAACTCCATTTACCTTTTTTGATATAGGTATACTGATGAATAAAAAGC
>DKGY01000111.1:1094-18617 GCA_002453475.1 Clostridium sp. UBA6758
ATACCAACATCCATAGTTATGAATTATTTATTGTTTGTAATATTTTACTATATAGTAGCAAAGATATTAATTAATAAAGTAAGTAGGATAGATAAAATATGGAAAGAAAACTTAATGCTAAGGGAGAAAATAGACAAATATACTAAAGAAGTAGAAAAAGAAAAAAGTTATTCAAAACAGATAATATACACCACAAAGTTAGAAGAAAGAAATAAGCTATCAAAGGAAATGCATGATAAAATTGGACATACTATAGCCTCTAGTTTAATGCATCTAGAGGCAACAAAGGTAGTAATAGATAAAGATAAAAATGAAGCTAAAAATATGATAAATACAACTATTAAAGTTCTAAGAGAAGGTATGGATGACATTAGAATAACTTTAAAAATAATTAAGCCTTCAGAGGAACAATTAGGTATAAATAGAGTTAAATCCATAATGGATGATGCTTTTAGCCATAATAGTTATGAATATACCTTTAATCACTCTGGAAATATAGACAAGCTTAACTATAGTCATTGGAAGTGTATAATTAATAATCTAATGGAGGGAATTACAAACATAAAGAAACATTCTACTGGTGACAGCGTTTCTTTAAATATCGAAGTTCTTAATAAGATTGTAAGAGTATCACTTAAAGATAATGGGGATGGAGTATTAAATATAAAAAAGAGCATTGGGCTTAAGGCAATGGAGGAGAGAATAATAGACTTAGGAGGAAATATTAATTTTAATGGACAAGACGGATTTACCATATTAATGATTCTTCCCTTATCATAAGAGCACTATTTAGAAAAGGATTGTCTTAAATAACTCATAAATTTATTAGGGACAATCCTTTTATTAACACTATAGGTTTAATTGGGTTCTTTCATTAAAGAAGCTTTTGTAAGAGGTATAGGTAGCTATTAGGGTGGCGATAGAAGTTGAAGATAATATCATAAAGGTAACCATTATTTGAAACTTGATTGCCATAAGTGGAGAAGATCCAGCTAAAATCAATCCAGTCATCATTCCAGGAAGAGATACAATGCCAAGAGTTTTAGCAGAGTCAATGGAAGGCATTATTGAGAGCTTTATACTATCTTTAAGAATCTCTTTAGATGCAACCTTAGCTGTGGCTCCAAGGGCAAGTTTAACTTCAACTTCATTTCTCTTACTACTAAAAGTAGTATTGAGATTTTTGTAACTGAGATTAATGGCAACCATAGAATTACTAACAACCATACCAGCTACAGGTACTATTTCATTAGGAATAAAATTTATAGCACCAGAAAGTACTAATATAGAAAGAGTTATAAAAGCACCTGAAAATAAAGCAATAAATGATGTTCTAACAGGATTTTTTATATTGTGACTATGCTTTTTGGTGTTAAATGCTGCATTCACAATCATTAGAGTAACTAACAAAATAGTGAATATAGGATTCTCTAAGCTAAACACAAATTGAAGTATATAGCCTACAATAACTAATTGGATTATGGCTCTAGATATACTGATAAGTATATCTTTACCTAGTCCTAAATCTTCTTTATAAGAGATAAAAATAGGGATGGCAATTAATACTGAAGAAATTATAAGGGAGAGAGTACTCATTAGAATCCCTCCTTAGAAATTATTGTTCCATCTTCTATAATAATTTTTTTGTTGCTTAATTCCATTATTTGAGATATATCATGGGTAATCCACAAGATTGTATGACCTTCCTTATTCATATCCTTCATAATATGTTCAACTAAAAGTTTATTTTCTTTGTCTAGTGCTGAGGTAATTTCATCTAGCAAGAGAATAGGACCTGCATGAAGAAGAGAACGAATAAGGGAAATTCTTTGTTTTTCACCGCCAGATAATTTATTTATATCTTTATCAAGATAGTCCTTTCCCATATTAAATTTTTCTAAAAGCATATAGATTTTATTTTCATCTATATTTTTTTTTCTAATTTCATAGGGAAAAGATAGATTATCATATACGGTATTACCAAAGAGATAAGGTTGTTGAAAGAAATAATTTATTTCCGTCCGTAGATTAAGAGGAGGAATTTCAGAAAAATCTTTTCCTCTTAGGAATATATGACCAGAAGTTGGCGAAATTAAGTCCCCTAAAAGTCTTAACAAAGTTGATTTACCACCACCAGAAGGACCTGTGATAGTTATAAAATCTCCTTCATTGATTTCTAAATTTATGTCCTTTAGAACTTTTGTATTAGCATCCTGAAAAGAAACATTTTTCAAAGATAATATACTCATTATATCCCTGCTTTCAAAATAAAGTTTCAAATAAATATTATTAATTAAACTATATCATTTAAAGAAAAGAATGCATAGATAAACCCTTACTAAGAAGTTAGAATTCATAGTAAGGGTTATTGTTAATATATTTTTATACTATACTTATCACAATCAATTTACATATAAAACTATTATTGAAGTTTAAACTTAAGTTTATAAGCTGCAGCTAAAAATAGAGCAATAGAAAATAATAATAAAATTCCCAGGTTTATAATAATAGAATTTATGCCCATACCCATTTGAAGTTTAGTTATTCCATTCATTACCCAGTATTGAGGAGTAAAGGGTGCTATAAATTTAACACTTTCAGGTAAAAAATTAATAGAAGTAAAAGCACCTGATATCATGGTAGTTATAGTAATTACAATGTTAGAAAACATACCGTAGCCCCTAGAGTTAAAAAATAAAGCTATGGAAAAAGTACCAAAGGCCACGGTAACTAGGGCTATTCCTAATAAGAGAAGAAATAAAGGAATAAATCCTACTCCAGTATATATATCTACAACATAATTTAGAGTTATAAGAGTAATGAGAACTTGAAAAGCTAAAAGTAAAAAGTTTGCTAAGATATTTCCTCCAATATATTGAAAAGAGGTAACTGGGGTAGTAAATATTCTAAAGTAAGTTTTATTCCATCTCTCTGATAATACTATATGAGATACAGAAGACGCCCTCATCATGAGAAAGAAAATTACAAAGGCAATGGAAGTCTGAGTTAAGTCAAAATCATGCTCTAAATCTGATAAGGTTTCAGAGGTAATTTTAACTGGATCATCACTATATTTTAAAAGAAGACTTTGGTATTCATCATTGTTTTTATTGGAATTAATGCCTAAATTATATAAATCTTGTACTTGAAGATTTACTATGGAGGTAATGGCATCACCCATAGAATTATCTTTCTCACAAAGCACATTGATCTTTTCGGGAGTTCCATTTATAATACTTTTTTCAACTTCTCTAGGGATTTCAATGGTGACAGGAATAGAGTTCTCTGTCATAGTTGATTCAACAGTGGAACTTTCAAGATGGACTGTATTAATTGAAGAACTATTACTTAAACTGCTTATTAGAAGCTTTGATGAATTAGAGATATCTTCATCTATAATTCCAAGTTTTACAGTTCCATTACTAAAGCTAAATAATTTTATACTTAACATTATTATTATTATGGGAATAAATAGCTGAATAATAGAAAGTTTATCTTTAAATATAAGTCTTAGATTTTTTTCAGCCATAACTAATAAAATCTTCATTAATAAGCCTCCTTTTTACTTGATATACAGAAAGTACAAATTAAAAATAAAATTCCTAGGGATAGACAGTAGAAAATACTTATATAAAATATAGAATAGTCTTCATAAAAAGCTATGGAAAGAATAGATTTATTTATTAAGGTTAAAGGTGAAATATAGCGTAATATATCAAGGAGCTTATTGCCATCTTCTAAATATACATATCCTCCACCTAAAAAGGTCATAACAGGTATAATTAAGGTATTAAGAAAGAAGGAGCCATGTTTTTCTTCTTTGAAAATATATCCAAATAAAATACCTAGAGTAGTACCAAAGAAATTCAAGGATAAAAGCAGTGCTATAACGGATAAGAAATCCTCGCCCCAATAAGCNNGGAATTAGAGAGATTATAGTTACAATAAAAGTAGAAGTAACTTTAGTTAGTATATAGAAATTTTTAGAAAGATTACCTTGAAAGCACCTAGCTTCTATTTTGTTTCTTCTGTTGGTATAGATGCTATAAAATCCATATAATGAGCCATAAAGAACCATCATAGTTATTTCTACAATTCCATAGTAATCATAGGAGGTAAATCCTTTTTTCTGCTGAAACTCAGTGGCAGTAGTAAAGCCTTCGTCTAAGGTTTCAATATTACCATTGGTAATAGTCGATAGAGTCACTTTTTTAGATATAGAAGTTAGCATACTTATAACTATATTTGTAGAATATTTATTCCTAGAATTTTTATAAACTATAATATTTTTGTCCTTAAGTTCTAATAGTATAGAGTTAGCAGTTTGAACTTCTTTCTTACCTTCCTCTAAAGATGATATTTCTTTAAAGGTTATATTATTTTTTGGGCCTAATTCTAAGAAATTATCTAATATAAGTTTTTCTTCACTAAAATCAGAAGTGGTAGAAAGATTATTTATATATATAACTGTTTTAGGTTTAAATTCATAGCTTGAAGAAAAGGTATCACTTAAAGTAATTCCAAGGGTAGTCATTAATACTATAGGGAAAATTATCATGGATAACATGGAGGTCTTATCCCTAAGTAGGTCTAATATATCATAATAAACAATACTTAAAAATTTCATAATTTCCTCCTAATCTCTAAGTTTTTTGCCAGTTAAAGTTAAGAATACATCTTCTAAATCTAAGGTTTTATATCCCACATTTTTAATTTCTATGTTATTAGAAGTGAAAAAGTTAATAATGCAACTTAAATTTGACACATCCGTGCTGGAGGTTATTAATACTCTATTTTCATCAAAGGAATAATTTTTTACACCCTTTATTTCTAAAAGTTTTTCTAAAATAGATTCATCAATATCATAGCCTTCAATTTCTAAAGTTGAGTTATCTGAAATTAAAGAGATTAAATCATCTTTAGTTCCCTTTGCTATAAGCTTTCCATTATCCATAATGACAATTTTATTACAAAGCTGTTGAACTTCTTCCATGTAGTGAGAAGTATAAATAATAGTGCACCCTTTTTTATTAAGTTCCTTTACCATGTTTAATATATGATTTCTTGACTGAGGATCTATTCCAACAGTAGGTTCGTCCATAATTATAATTTCAGGCTTATGAGCTATGGCACAAGCAATATTCAATCGACGCTGCATTCCACCAGATAGATTTTTACACTTAGTTTTTCTATGGTCCTGTAAAGAGGTAAAATCGAGAGCATAGTTTAAACCTTCCCTTAAAGAAGCTCCCCTTAATCCATAAAGTTTAGCAAAAAAGCTTATATTTTCTTCTACTGTAAGGTTTTCATATAAAGATATGCATTGAGGCACAATACCCATGCCAGCTTTAATTTCTGGACCATACTTATAAAGAGATTTTCCGAAGATTTCTACTTTACCCTTAGTAGGTTTTAATATGGAGGTAATTATATTTATAGTAGTAGTTTTACCTGCACCATTAGGTCCTAAAAGACCTAGAATTTCACCCTTTTCAATTGACAAGGTTAAATTATCTACAGCAATGTTATCACCAAAGTTTTTAGTCAGGTTTTCTATATTTATTAACATTATAACAACTCCTTTGAATAGAACTAGAATATCCTATATTCAAATTATATAAAAAACCTTTTCTACTAATAAGTGGAAAAGGTCATAACTTTATATGACTTTCGTCATACTTAAATTTTTCCTTTTAAATAGTGAACTGCAATTTGAGTTCTATGCTTTAAATTAGTTTTAGTTAATATGTTTGTAATATAATTTTTCACAGTACCTTCAGAAATATATAGCTTTTCAGAGATTTCCTTATTACTTAAACCTTCAGCAATGGATTCTATAATTTCTACCTCTCTTTTAGAAAAATTATTCATAATAAGGTTAGGGCATATTGGAGAAACCTTAGAAAGAAGCTTATCTATAATTCCATTTTCTACTACGCCACTTCCATTATGAACTACTTTAATGGTGTTAATTATAGTATCTGGAGAATTACTTTTCAATAAATAACCCCTTGCACCATTCCTTAGTGCAGAAGAAATATATTCATCCTCATCGAAGGTAGTTAATATAATGACTTTGGTTGAGGTGTTTTTAGAAATTTCCTTAGTGGCACCTACACCATTTAACTTAGGCATACGAACATCTAAAAGTGCAACATCAACAGAGTTATAACAGCAATACTTAACAGCTTCTGTACCATTTTCGCATATATGTACAACATTTAGCTCTTCATCCATGGATAGTATAATTTTCAAACTTTCTCTTATCAGTGCATCATCATCACAAATTAAAACTTTAATACTCATAATAACTCCTATAATAAATAAATTTATCCGATGACTACCAGCTCTAATACTCCCATCTTCTTCAAAGTGGGAGTAAAGAGCTGTTATGTCCCTGGATAACGATTTCTAAGTATCAAATAAATTGATACCAAGAATTCTGTTAGTAAGCTTCAGTGGGAGTAAAAATTCCCTCTGAAGCAAAGAACTCTGTTTATATCATGGCTACAAAGTGTGATAGTTCCATTTCATATCAATGTGAAAAAATAAACACACATTAAGCTAAACTTAGCTTAATAGTATATAGATTAAATATTTCTATAAAAATCCTTAAAAACCTTTATATAATAAAAAATAGCGAGATTACCCCGGGGCAGGTATCTGCGCTATTTTAGAAGAGCTATTCTAGAGGGTTACAATATGGTTCAAACCATCCTTGAGGGAATTTACAAAGAGGACATACCATAGGTGCAGTGGATCCTTCATGTATATATCCACAATTAGTACATCGCCATAGGGAGTCAGAATCTCCTTTATACAATGTACAGCTAAGTAATCTGTTGTAAAGAGCACGGAATCTTAAGTCATGCTCAGCTTCTACTTCAGCAACTTCCTTATAGAAGTCTGCGATTTCTTCGAACCCTTCCTTTCTTGCGACTTCTTCATATTCTTTATAAATTGCAGTTGCTTCAGCAGTTTCGCCCATAAAGGCATTCATTAAGTTTTCTTCTGTAGAGTTTACTTCGCCTAGAAATTCAGCAAAGACCCTTCTAGCATGTGCAAGTTCATTAAATGCAGTTTCATCAAAGACTTGGGCTACATAGTGAAGACCTTCTCTTCTGGCTTTCTCGGCATACAATGTATATTTAGTGTTAGCCTTACTCTCACCAGTAAAAGTCTTTTTTAAGTTTTTTTCAGTTTGACTTCCATAAAAATCCATTTAAATCTCCTAAAAAGTATTATCTATATATAATATATTAGTATGAGATTTAAAGGTTACAAAAAAAGACCATGAAACCTTAAAATAAGTTTCACAGTCTATTTTTCATTTATCCATTCATAAGCATCCATAATAAATCCTTACATAAAAATTTTATTCTTCATAATAACTAAAACAATAAAATAAGCAATTTCTATAGTGTGGTAGATCACTTTCAAGGATAACATGACCATTGTCAGGCATCTTTGAATAGAATTTTTTAGTACCGTCGTCAAATCTAATTTCTATGGTTCTGAGTCTTTTGAAAAGATCATTAGCTAGTTCATAGTCAATAGGCTTAATTATTCTCCATGTATCATTAAGACTTACATGCTTATCCTTTGCAAGTTTTACACGTCTATGAATGATAAATTTTTCTGGACCTCTAAGTTCTAGAGTATGACCTTCTGAATTTATAGCTCTGTAAGTGGGATTAGAATCTAAAACTTGAAAGGCTTCTAATGTTGATAAGTTGTATTCCATCATAAAATATCCTCCTTTAAATTATTTTCTTATAGTAATAAATTTACCCTTAATAATTGAGTATAATACTATAATTATTCCATAATATAATTATAAATAAAGGAATATATTAGAAAAAATAACAAAATATACTGAGATTTAATTTATTAATATGTGATTTTGTGATATTATATAACATATAGATAATCTTCAATAATATATAATTAAATATTAATTTTAAATTTGGGGGAATTTAAATGAATGTGAAATTATTAAAAAATATCTCATGGTTAATAACTATGGATAATGAAGACAATATATTTGAACATATAGATTTATTAATAGAGAACAATAGGATTACGAAAATAGAAAAAAATATAGATATTTCAGATATTAAAAATAAAGTACAGATTATAGATTGTGATGGCATGGCTGTATTGCCGGGCTTTATAAATATTCATCACCATCTTTATCAAAGTTTATTTAGAGGAATGAAAGAAGTACAGGATATGCCGCTTTTCCCATGGTTAGAGGGATTATATGAATTTTGGAAGCATATAGACAGTGAGTCTGTTTATTATGGGGCAATGGTTAGCCTTAGTGAATTAGTACGTACAGGATGCACAACTACATCAGATCACCATTATATATTTCCAAGAAAAGCTAATGCAACTTTAATTGATGAAGAAATTAAAGCTGCTAGAGATATTGGAATAAGATTTCATGCTACTAGAGGTTCTATGAATCTAGGAAGGGATGAAGGAGGATTACCACCTTCATCTGCTATACAAAGTGAGGAAGAAATTTTACTTGATTCCGAGAGATTAATAGATAAGTACCACGATTATACAGAATTAGCAATGACAAGGATCGCCTTAGCCCCTTGCTCACCTTTTTCTGTAACTAAAAATTTAATGTGGGAAACAAAAAAATTAGCAAGAAAAAAAAG
This sequence comes from Clostridium sp. UBA6758, assembly GCA_002453475.1. Classification (GTDB taxonomy): domain Bacteria; phylum Bacillota; class Clostridia; order Clostridiales; family Clostridiaceae; genus Clostridium_J; species Clostridium_J subterminale. The sequence goes on from DKGY01000111.1 coordinate 9,767, forward strand.
TGTAATGCTTCATACTCATCTTTGTGAAACCGTTGATGAAGAAATGTATTGCAAGGCCAGATATGATAAAACTCCAGTGGAACTTATGGAGGAGTTAGAGTGGATAGGCAGTGATGTGTGGTTTGCACATGGTATATATTTAAGTGATAGAGAAATTAAAGCTATCCAAGGAGCTGGCATTGCTCATTGTCCAACATCCAATATGAAGCTAGGAAGTGGTATATGTAAAACTAGCGAACTTATAAAAGCAGGCATTCCAGTAGGGATAGGAGTTGATGGCAGTGCTTCTAATGATGGATCAAATATGTGGGAAGAAGTTAGAAGAACTTATCTTTTAAATCATTTAAAGTATGGGAATACTGGATTAAGTGCCTATGAGGTATTAAAAATGGCTACAAAGGGTGGAGCTGAAGTTTTAGGAAGAAATGACATAGGGAGATTAGAAGTTAATAAGGCTGCAGATATGATTGCTATAGATTTAAAAGACATATCCTTTACTGGCTGCGAAGATCCTATAGTTGCCATAGTATGTTGTGGAAATTCTAGTTTTGTAAAATACACAATAATAAATGGTGAGATAGTATTTAAAGATGGTGTAATATTAACTATGAATTATGATAATACCATAGATAAAGCAAATAGTTTATCTAAGGACATAATAAATAGGGAAAGAAATTTAAAAAGTATAAACTAAAGATTTGTGGTTACTCTAATATTACAAAGGAGTGATACCATGACAAATATGAAAAGAACACAAAACAATAAAAAACAAGATGGAAATTTTAAGAAGAAAAATATAAATCATGATCCTCAAGTTGAAAGTGCAAAGGCTGTATTTAATGGGCCTAAAGCTGAATATAATGGTCCTAAAGCAAAGGAACATGATCCAAAGGATTTTATAATTTAAAGTAAATATTAAAGGATATATCATAATGATGAGAGTCACTATGATGTATCCTTTAAAAGTTTTACAACAGATAAAGAAAGATTTAAGTTCCTATTAACTATTATATAATGATACTGTATTATAAAAATTTACATTTTACTTCTAATTTATATGTTATAATATAAAAGTAGTCATATGAAGGATAAAAATTTCACATAGTTTATCAAAATTCAAAAGGATATGAATGATATATGTAGAATAAAATTAATTGTGACTATATTTTAGTAATAAAATGTACAATTATGTATAATAGGGGGAAAGAAGAGTGAAAAGAAGTAAAAGTCGTATTAGAAAGCTACTATGTGCAATAACTGCAGTCTTAACAATTACTATGATATCTCCAGTTAGTAGATTGGCTGTAGCAGAAGATGGTGGTATAAGTAATACAGAAAGTCAATTACAAACCATACTAAGTGAAAATGAAGGGGCTAATGTACAAGTAAAAAATGGATTATCCATTGATGTTGGACAAGTAATTGACCATACTAGCCTTTTAGCAGAGGAAGAAGCTTCAATTCCTTTCAAGTCAAGTTCTAGAGATGAAAGTATAGTCAAAGTAGACGAAAATGGCAAATTTGTAGGGGTAGCTTCAGGGGAAACCTTTATAATGCTTGAAAGTGAAGGTGGTTCTTATGTCTATCAAGTAGAAGTAAAAGATCCAGCTAAAGAAGTAGTGTCATCTAGAACTTTAACAGCAACCAATGCAAAAGCTATAACAAATAACAGTAATTACAGAGTATTTATTGATGCAGGACATGGTGGAACTGATCCAGGAGCCAGTGGAAATGGGCTAGTAGAAAAAAATCTAACCTTATCTATAGCTCTTAAGGTTCAAAGAATTCTTCAGGCTCAAGGTATAGAAGTAGTAATGAGTAGAACTACAGATAAGTTCTTAGAGCTTAAAGAGATTAGCTCTCTTGCTAATAATTCAGGAGCTGATGCCTTTGCATCCATTCATATAAATTCAGTAAAGGATGCACCGACCGCTAATGGAATAGAAACTTATTATTATCCTAATAGGATGGATTCAAAGCCACTGGCAGATTCTGTGCAAAAGCAATTACTAAGCAGTACAGGAGCTTATGATAGAAAGGTAAAAACTGCTGATTTTCATGTGGTTAGAGAAACTAACATGCCATCAATTTTAGCAGAATGTGGTTTTATAACTAATAAAAGTGAAGCAATTAAAATGGGTACTAATAGTTATCAAGAATTATTAGCCAGTGGTATAGCTAATGGTATAAATAATTATTTAAAAGCTAATATAACTCTTTCTTCAACACCAGGAGAGAGAATGTATGGAGCTACGAGATTTGAAACTTCCTATCTAGCAGCAAAAAAAGGATGGACAACTTCAGACACAGTAATAATAGCACCAGGAATGAGCTATCCAGATGCCTTGTGTGCAGGACCACTAGCAGCAAAAAATAATGCGCCAATTTTATTAGCAAGAAATGNNGAATCCTTAAGTAGCCAAAGTGAGTTAAGAAACTTACTATCTAGTTTAAAAGTAAAGAAGGCTATTATAGTTGGTGGACCTACAGCACTTTCAACATCTTTTGAAAATGAAATTAAGGCTATGTCCATATCTACAGAAAGATTAGGTGGATTAGATAGATATGAGACCTCTGTAAAAATTGCTCAAGCTGTTGGTAATAACGGTGAAATAGCCATTGCAACAGGTGCAGGATTTGCAGATAGCCTTTCTATATCATCTGTGGCAGGTATAAAAGGAATGCCTATACTTTTAACTGAACAAAGTGTATTAACAGGTACAGTAAAAAATTATTTAGATACCCAGAGCATTTCTAAAAGTTATGTGATAGGGGGAACAACTGTTATATCAGATAGTGTAGCTAGAAGTGTAAAAAATCCGGAGAGACTAGGAGGAGCTACTAGATACGAAACTAATGAGAAAATTTTCAATAGATTTAAAAGTAGTTTAACTAGTAGTGAAATGTTTATGGCTCTAGGTACAAATTTTCCAGATGCACTTTCTATTTCAGCTTTAGCAGCACAAAAAAAATCTTTTGTATTATTGACAAATACAATTGATGTAGAAACCCCAGTAATGAATATAGTTACACAAAATAGAAATAGTATAAGTAAGATGTATGTAGTAGGTGGACCTCAATTTATAACAAGTACTATCTTAAATCAATTAAGAATTAAAGTTTAAAAATAATAAAAAAATGTCTTAACTAAAAGTTAAGGCATTTTTTTTATTAAAAATTAACAGGTGTACAGAGGATTTCTATGGGCAAACTAATATAAAGTTATTTTATATAGAATTGTTTAAAATATATTTTATAGAAGGGAGAAATGTTATGAGGAAAGTTAAATATTTAATCTTAATTCTATTACTAACAACTAATTTTCATACAGTATTTGCTTTAGATACACATATTGATCCAGATTCTGTAGAGATATCCTTACCAAGAATGGTTAATAACATAGTTAAAGATGAAGAAGGTGCCATAATAGAAAATGAGGAAAAAGTATATTCTAATGAGTATGTATCTGTAAATATTAATAAACCCGTTGTAAAAATTCCTAATAATAAAGCTGTTGAAGAAATTATAAATAATAAAATATCTAAAAGAATTAACGATTTTGTAGAATATATAACTAATTTATCTATAAGAGATAATGAATCTAATATAAAAGCTGGATTAGAAGTGAAACCCTATGTAATTAATATAAATAATAATGTAACCTATAACAAGGATAATATACTCTCCTTAACATTGCACTTATACAGTTTTACCGGTGGAGCTCATGGTTCTACTACAGATGAGTCTTTTAACTTTGATACTAAGACAGGAAATAGAGGAGTTATTGAGGATTTCCTCGGGAATAATAAAAATTATAATAAAATAATTTTAGATAATATAAAATCTACAATAAGTAAAAATCCAGAATTATATTTTAAAGAAGTTGTAGATAAATTAAACATGATTCCATATAATCAAAAGTTTTTCCTAACAGATAAGGATTTAGTTGTATATTTTGATGAATATGAAATTGCGCCTTATGTAGCAGGCAGTCCTAAATTCTACATACCATTAAGTGCATTTCCTAATGGATTAAATAAAGTAAATATTCAAGTAGAAGCACCAACAATAAAAACAATAACCTATGAAGAAAGTAATAAGGACTTTAATGAATATTTATCCTATCCTGAAATTGAAAATATGGTGAATAAGGATATAGAAGCAAAAATTAACAATTACTTTAAGGAAGAAATCTTTAAATTTGCCAAAGATGTTAAAGAAGCAAATTCTCAAAATAAAAATTCAAATAAATATATAAAAGGAATTACTACTTATTATAAGAGCTTGTTTAAAGATAAGAATACCATAATTTTTGATATAACCTATTCAGGGAATAATAGAAGGGATGAAAATACTTTATTATACAACAAAATATATGAGATAAACTTACAAAATGGAGATATTAAAGTAAAGAATTAGTAAGTAATTAGGTGTCGTATTCTAATATATAACAAGGAAAATTTTAATAAAAATTCCTATAATTTAAATAAAAAAACTGTAACACATTATATGTAAGACTAGTAATATAATAAGTGAAGCATTCAATTTCGGAGGATAGTATGCAAAATAAAACTAGTCGCAACATAATAGGTCCTGACTTAAATGAATATAGGGGCGATGTAAACTATACTCTACTTGCAACACAAACCCCTTACGCTTATTTACGTGGTTCTGGTTTTGGTACTGGTAGATTTAGAGTAGACAGAAAGTTTATTGAATATGCAAATGGATTAAGAAATGTAGGAATTAAAACAGGTGCATATCACTATGCAGTGCCTTCCACAGATTTAACTACAGCAGATGCTCAATGTGATGGATTTATAGACATATTACAACAGGCTTATGGACCAGGAAGATATGGAGATTTATTTCCAGTAANNATTGATATTGAAGCGCCACTAGATAAATCTATATCTACAGATGCTTTATTAGATTGGGTAGATAGATTTAGAAAGAGATTTGAGAGAAGAACTAGAAGAAAAATGATGTTATATACAGGAGCTTTTTTCATAGAATTATACAATAATTTCTATCATACTAAAAAAGGATTTATTCTAGCAGATATGCCTTTATGGATTGCTATGTATCCAGAAATACAACCCAATCCACCATATCCAAGGGATCAAGGTGGATGGACTAGATGGAGAATGTGGCAATTTACTGAAAATGGAACTATGCCAGGAGTTAATCCACCAGTAGATTTAAACTATGGACCAGAAAATTTAGATTTATTAATGCAACCTAGAAAGGTAAGGGATTTTAGAGCAGTAGCAACAGGACAAGAAATACGTCTAACATGGACTCCAAATACAGATATAGATTTAGGTGGATATAATATATTTATAAACTCTAATTATGTAACTACATTAGGAAGAGATGCTAACTCATATGTTTTAAGACTAGCTAATAAACCAAGTGTGGGAGAAAAATATATAATGTCCATTGAAGCCTTTGATACTGATGGAGATTTTTCACAAGAAAGAGCTAGTGCTAATGTTACCTTTGGCAGAAATACAGTGTTAAGTATTGAAAATACAGATAAACGTCAAGTGAATAATAGATGGGATAGAGAAGCTGATGTGAAGTCTCTAGAATTTAATGATCCTGTAGATAGTTTAGCAAAAAGATTTGTTAAACCTATTGAAAGAAAAGAAAATATAAAAATTTATGATGATTTTGTAGAAACTGATGATGAATTTGATGATATTTTATATATGAAGAGATTAGAAGCTGAAACAGCCTATAAAAAATATTATGGAAATAGAGAACCTCAAGATAAATTAAGCCTTTATGGAGCTAATAATGATTATAGATGTGAAGATGATTGTGAATACTTAGAAGAAAAATCTAAATACACTTGTCCAAAATGTAGTAAATGTCATGAAGAACATCATAAACACCATGACGATGATCACGATCACCATGAAGATCACCATGAACACCATGACGATGGTCATGACCATCATGAAGAACATCATGAACACCACTGCGATAATCATGAACACCATGAAGAGCATCATGATCATAATGACGACCACCATGATGAACATGATAAGTGGGATAAGTATGATTGCCATTGGAAGAAAGAGTACCGTAATGACCATGATAATCATGAAGATGATGATTATCATGAAAACCACAACTTCCATGAGAAAGAATATAAACAATTCTGCTATGATAATGATGAGCTTGATGAAAACCATGATGAACATGATAGGTGGGATAAGTATGATTTCCGTTGGAAGAAAGAGTACTGTAATTACCGTGATAATCATAAAGATGATGATTATCATGAAAACCACAACTTCCATGAGAAAGAATATAAACAATTCTGCTATGATAATGATGAGCTTCATGAAAACCATGAGGATAAATCAGAATTTATAAATGAATGGGACAAAAAAACTATAAAATGCAAATGTGATAGAGAAGAAGAAAATCAAGATTTAGTTTTAAATGATGATTATAAAAGGTATGAAAAACCTGCCTATGATGAAATTTTAAGAGAAGAGTATGAAGGTGATCGTCGTAGATTAGAAAACCGTGATTCTATGAAATATAAGGTATGTGAGGAATGTATTCAACCTAAAAGCAATTGTATAAAGTGTGAATACTTACTCCAGGACATGTATTTAANNCACAAGAAGAAACACTATGATTATAAAGAATGTAATGATTGTGATCAAAGTAAAAAGAAGAAGAAAAAACATCATAAAAAACATCATAGATAGTTAAAAAGTCCACTTTCCTTTATAGGAAGTGGACTTTTGTGTAACAATTATACTTCTTTTGAAGCATCAGTAGTAGATTCAGTTTTTATAGCATATTGAAAAGCATTATCGTCTTCATTTTCATATTGTTTTATGTCAGGGAAAGCTTCATAATCCATTTCGCCTTCACCACAGTGACAAGCATTAAGATTTTCTTCATAGTCATCATCTAAAAAGCTACATTGACATAGGTCTGAATCTTCATCCTTATCTTCATTGTCATTCATAAGGGCCTCGCTTATAGTTTTTATACTCTTGTTTGAAACAGCATTTACTATTTTATCTACAATGACAACAGCACCTACAATAGCTAAAGTATTTGTTATTAATTTCTTGAAATTCATATAATCATTCCTTTCTTAAGATTCCCATTTAGTTTATGTATAAAATGAGAAATTATATCTATATATTTATAAAAAATATTTATTTATAAAGTATATTAGTTTTCCTGTGCCTTTAATTTTTTCATAATGGACTCTAGATTAAACATATGATTTTGAAGTATGTTTAGATTTTTACCTAAAGATATGTTTCTAGTTATTATTCCATCAAATAAGTCTAGTTCCTTTGGAGTAAGAGAATCTTTAAATTTTATCCGCTGATCATAGTTGAGTTTTTCAAATTCTACAACAATATGATAGCAAAACTCTAATAAATTGCCATTAATATGACTAGCTCTGTTTTTATAATTTCTTTTACAAACTAAAAATCCAATAACAATTATAATAATTAAAACAATAAATGAATACATGAGCACAAAGCCTCCTTTTTAACACATATTAATAAGTATAGGCCAAGGATAAGTCACTGTAAAGAAAATTATTCCTAATATATAAAATGTTTGAATATTAAAATAGTTGTAATAACATTTTTATAGCTACAGCGAGGGACATAGTTACAAAGATAGGCTTAATAACCTTTGAACCTTTATTAATAGCTAACTTTGTTCCTAATTTAGCTCCTAATATCATAAATACACAAACAGGTATTCCAATTAGATAATTTATGTTACCACTAAAAGCAAAGGTAACAAGAGCAGCTATATTACTAACAAAATTTAAAACTCTAGCATTTGCTGAAGCTTTAAGAAAGTTAAAACCTAAAATATTTATAAGACCAAAGATTAAAAAGGAGCCTGTACCAGGTCCGAAGAATCCATCATAGAATCCTAGTGAAAAAGCAAAGATTATAGAAATAGTCATATTTCTTTTATTTAATCCTTTAAAATTATCCTTTTCTCCAATGGATTTGGAAAAAAATGTATAAACACCTATGGCAAGAACCAGTACAAGAACTAAAGGTTGAAGAAAACTTTCATCCAATAGAAGTACAGCCTTTACTCCAAGAATAGAACCTATTAAAGTAAAAGGTGCTACTATTTTAAGAAACTTAAAATTGCAGTTGCCTGATTTTATAAAATTAATAGAACTAGTAAGAGATGCCATAGAAGCTGTAAACTTGTTAGTTCCAAGGACCATGTGAGGAGGCAACCCAGCTATCATATAAGCAGGAACGCTTATTATTCCACCACCACCAGCAATGGAATCCACAAAGGCTGCTAGAAAACCTGCAAAGCATAAAAAAATAAAAGTAAGTGTGTTCATAATTCCTCCATAAATTTAAATATATCCGATGACTACCAGTTCTAGTACTCCCATCTTTCTCAAAGTGGGGGTAAAGAGCTGCTGCGTTCCTGGATAACGATTTCTAAGCATCAAAAATACTGATACTAAGAACTCTGTTTATAAGCCTCATATTAAAGAATATGTTATACATTAATGAAGCATAGTCTACTCTTATATTATAAGGGTAAAAGGAAGAAAAAGAAACTTAAATGCCTAAGGAAAATGAAAAAATTAGATACACTAAACTCTCGTCATTGGAAGTTTAGTTTTCATATATAAATACATTTTATTTTACTAGATATTTTTATAGGATATTTTACGAAAATATGATTTTAGTAAAATAATGCATAATATAAGTGTGATAGCTTCTGTAATTGGCATGCTAAGCCATACTCCTTCAATTTTATATATAGATGACAGTACTAACACTGTAGGTATAATAATTATAAAGCCTCT
>DKGY01000111.1:18644-24510 GCA_002453475.1 Clostridium sp. UBA6758
TACAAAACCTTGCTTAGGCCTAGATATAGAAGTAAATAGGGATGTAGAAACAATATTTATTCCCATAAGTATGAAGGCTAAGAAGTATAAAGATATACCTTGAGACGCAATTTTAGCTAATTGTAAATTTCCATCCTTATTAAAGAGTGATATAATCTCACTATCAAAGGATAATCCTAATATATAGAAGGAAAGACCTGATATAATAGAAAGAAATAGAGCACAATAGAAAGTTTTACGTATATTTTCTAATTTATTAGCGCCAAAGTTAACACTAATGATTGGTTGGATACCTTGTCCTATCCCTGTAAAAATAGCTACACATACTAGAGATATATTAGAGATAATACCATAGGCACCTACACCCATATTTCCTTCAAGATTTAGAATAATCATATTGAATATTAATATAACTACACCAGATGAAAGTTCTGTAATAAATGAAGGTATTCCAGAGAGTATAATTGGTTTAACTTCATTTTTAATCATAGGTTCCTTGGAAAGCCTAAAGGTATTTTTCTTCCTTAAAAAGTGCGTTGATAGTACGAACATGCTAAATAAGGGCGCAAGCGCTGTTGCAAAAGCAGCTCCAAACATACCTAACTTCATTGGATAAATAAAGATATAATCTAAAATTATATTACTGCAGCTGGCAGTAAGCATAGCTAACATAGCTAAATTTGGATCTGAATCATTTCTAACAAAACATACAATGATATTGTTTATAATAAATCCTAAAGAAAGACACATTATAGTTTTTAAGTAGCTGTTTGCTAAAGGATGGATGGAGGAAGAAGCTCCAAGTAATTTTACAATATTTTTTGAAAAGAATATTCCTATTATAGTGATAATAATTCCAATACCTAATCCCCAATGTATAACTTGAGTAAAAATCTGTTCACATTTCTCATGAGTATTTTTCCCTAAAGATATTGAAGAACGTGTAGCACCCCCCATTCCAAGTAGTAATCCAATACCATTAATAAGACTATATACGGGTAAAATTAAGTTTAAAGCAACTAATCCATCAGAACCGACCCCGTTGGAAACAAAATAAGTATCTGCAAGAATATATAGAGATAGTCCTAGCATACTCATTATATTCAGAGAAACATATTTAATAAATGTCTTATAAATGTTGTCATTTAATATGTTATTATTATTCATATATATCTCCTCCTCAAAATAAAAAAGCGTTAGGTAATCATATCCAAAGACCTAATGATATGATTCCTAACGCTTTATAAAGTACTTTAACCCGGCGATTAAAAGTACTAAAGCACTATATAATTATTTAGCAAATTAATTATAGCACATTTACTATATAATTTAATATGAAAATTTTTAATATTATATAAGTTTCAATAGAGAAGCATCATCTATGATATCTATNNTGTGAAAACTTAATTGAAGCATATATTAAATTAACTTTAGGAATTATTTTCTTCCAGCGCCTCCACCTCTAGAGCTGCCACCACCAAAGGAACTACTGCCACTAGAACTATTTTTAGAGGAAGAACTACTACCAAAGAAACTACTTTTACCACCGCCAAAGGAATTCTTTTTAGGCGGGCTAGATTTACCTCCGCCAAAGGAGCTTTTTTTAGGTGGTTTATTTTTAGTACTTGAGGAATTACTATTAGAAGACCTGGAAGATGTAGAAGAACTTCCCCAAAAGCTTCTTTTAGGAGGTGTATATCTATTATTATTCCAAAAGCTATTCTTATTTTGTTTACAACTATCATCATTACAATGCCTATTATCATTATATTTATAGCTATGCTCTCTTTTAGAAGAAGAAGGTGAGTGGTTATAATTATTAGTATAGTTATAATCAGATGAATTACTATCATAATTTTTTTCGCTATAAGTATTTTTGCTAGAAGATTTAGAAGCATGTTTTGAAAAATACCAAAAGAAAAGTATACATGATAGAATAATAAATAAATATCCTAGATAAGGTGTATCAGAGTTATCAGAATCACTTACATTATTTCCTAAACTATTTGTACTATTACTAGGGTTGTAAGAATTATTTTTATCAATAGTATTAATTTTAGTAGCTAACCTTGATACTACATTGCTAATATTGTATTTATTGCTATAGGTACTTAGGGATGTAGCAAGATTTTCTTCTATAGATTTATAGCCTGGTGAAGTGGTTAAGGAATTTTTTAAACCTGAGCCTGTAGCAATGAAGGTTTTATTTTCACTAGATACAATAAGTAATAATACTCCATTATTTTTTTCTTTTGAATTCATACCCCATTCATCGAAAACTTCATAGGCATAGGTCTCTATGTCGTAACCTTCTGGTAAGTTTTCCATAGTTAGAACTGAGATTTCAGCATTACTGGTTTCGGAAAATTTTTCATTTTTATTGATTGTATAGTTTATGCTACTATCAGATAAAACATCAGCATTATCTGTTACCCATATAAGCTGAGAACGGGTAGGAATCAATGAATCTGTGTCACTTTTTTTAGAGGTATTTAGATCATTTTTAGAATTAGCTTTATCTTCTGTAGAACTGTAGCTTTTATTTATCAACTTTACAACTGAATTGAAGGTATTTGTAACTGCTTTATCATAATTTTTATTATCAAAATCGTTAGCAAGGTCATTGTCAATGATTTTATTTAAGACGTAAGAAGATAGGGTTTTTTCTAATCCTGCACCTTGAGCAATCCAAAACTTACCTTCACCAGGTACAAGTAATATTACTACACCATTATTTTTTTCACTAGAACCAACCCCCCAATGATCTAAAACTGCATAGGAATAAGTTTCTGAATCATAGCCCTCAGGAATTGCATCTATTGTTAAAATAGCTATTTGGGCACCTGTATTTTCATATAAAATTTCATTTTGCTCAACTAAATAGTTTTTAGTCTCATCTGATAATATGTTAGCATTGTCAGTAACGTATAAAAGTTCAGAAGGATCAGGTATGTTAGAATCAGCATTAGCAGATATATTAAAAAAATTAATAGTAAAAGCTAATATAATAATGAGTATTAAAGATTTAAAGTTCAAAAATTTATTTTTCATAAATATCTCCTGTAATTATAAGATTAAAATTAATACAATATATTAAAAAATAAAATATCTGAAGTAAAATCTCCAGCTATTTTATTTTTATAAATATTTAAAATTATTTTCTGCCAGCGCCTCCACCTCTTGAGCTACCACCACCAAAGCTATTTCCACCAGAGGAACCATTTCCAGAAGAACCGCCGCCAAAGCCACCGCCAAAAGGAGGTTTTGGATTATTACCTCCAAAGGGAGGTCTGCCACCAAAAGGTGGTCTTGGTGGACGATGATGGTGACGTCTAGGATTAAAAGGTCTTCCAGGACCATAATTATCGTCATAATATTTACGTCTAGATCTACCCCTTGGACTACAGAATGTAAGAGTAAACATTAAAATTAAAAAGAATATTCCTAAAGGAATAACTATATTAGTAAAAAATGTAGATTTCTTCTCAGGTTCTCTATCGATCACCTGATTACTAGAGTTAGCATTATCTCGGGAAGAAGAACCATAGATCCTATCCATCTCATCTAGAAGCGCATTAAAGGTATTTTTAACAGCAACATCATAATTACCCTTATCAAAATCATCATCAAGGTAATCATTAATGATATTATTTATAGTTCCACTACTCAATGAATTTTCTAATCCAGTACCTTGAGCAATCCAAAATTTATCTTCACTAGGCACTAAAAGCAATAATATACCATTATTTTTTTCCTTTGAACCTACTCCCCAACTGTTGAAAACGACATGAGCATATTCTTCTGAGTTGTACCCATCAGGTAAGAAATCAATGGTCAATATGGCAATTTGTGCGCCAGTATTTTCATATAATATATTGTTTTTTTCAACTATATAATTTGCTGTGTCAGAAGATAATATTTTGGCATTATCAGTTACATATAAAAGGCTAGAAGGTTCAGGTATATTAGTTTCAGCATTGACCATAGGAATATTAAATAAAAACATTACTATGGTAATGGCCATAAACAAAAGGATATTAGCTTTAAATAGCCTTTTTTTCATTATTGGTCCCCCTTATTGAAATAATTCTAAAGGCTTTACAAAGGTAAGCTTACTTAATATATTGGCAGGAAATTGCTTTAATGTATCATTAAATTTTTTAGCATATTCATTATATTTATCATGGCCTATAGTGTCATTACGGCTACAAAAGTCTGCATATATGCTATTGCGATATCTCTCATCCTTATCAGATAAATTTTCATTGCCTAGTAAAGTATATAATTCATTGACAGCCTCAGTTAATTTTATATTTGCATTATACTTTTCTTTGGGTGTTTGAGCAGTGGTAAGGCTATTTCTAGCATCACTTATAGTTTTAAATATAGAATTATTCATATCAAGATAATTGTCTGCAATTTTTACTAGATTGCCAGAGAGTTCAAATCGTTGATTTAAATCATTTTGAATACCCATACCATCACCATTAGCTCCATTAATAAACACATTACTTGCATCAACGGAAAGGTTAGTAAGGGAACGATGACTACCTATTAAAATTGAGGCAATAATCATTACAATCATGATTATTATGGCAAAGGTTTTATTTTTAAAAAGGTTCATTTTGTCCTCCTTACTAACGAATATCTAAAAGCTTTTTCTTAAGCTCTCCTTCGATACGTCCAATTTCAAGTTCTGCCTCTTGACGTTTTTGACGGCCTTGCTCTTGAATTTTAACTACTTCATCTAGGGTAGATATAAGAGTTTGGTTAGTGTGTTTTAAAGTTTCAATATCTACAATTCCACGTTCACTTTCCTTAGCAGTTTCAATGGTAGCAGTTTTTAAGGTCTCAGCATTCTTACGTAATAATTCATTAGTCATATTTGTAACTTCTCTTTGAGCTTCCATTGCTTGTTGAGAATGGGCAACACCTAAGGCAATAACCATTTGACTCTTCCATAGAGGAATAGTATTAACCAAGGTAGACTGTATCTTTTCTGCCATAAGAGTATCATTATTTTGAACTAATCTAATCTGTGGAGCCATTTGAATAGAGATAATACGAGTAAGCTCTAAATCATGAATCTTTTTCTCAAAACGGTCACAAAGATTAGCCATATCATTGGCAGCTTGAGAATCCTCAGGTAAATTAGAAGCACTAGCCTTTGCAACTAATTCAGGAAGTACTATATTACGAACCTCTTCAAGTTTTTTCTTACCAGCAAGGATATACATGGAAAGTTCTTTGAAGTATACTAGATTTATGCTGTACATTTCATCTAACATGGCAATATCCTTTAATAGTTGAATTTGATGTCCTTCTAAAACATTGCATATCTTATCTACATTTACTTCAGCTTTATCATATTTAGTTTTAAGATTTGATATGTTATTAGCTGCTTTTTTAAATATCCCAAAGATGCCCTTAGGTTTTTCTTCAGTACTAAAGTCTTTAAGCTCACCAACTAAATTAGTTATCATATCTCCAACTTCGCCTAAATCCTTTGTTCGAACCTTGCTAAGAGCGCTTTCAGAAAAACCAGCTATTTTCTTTTGAGATGCAGCACCATATTGAAGAATCATATTTGTATTAGTAATATCAATCTTTTCTGCAAAATCACTTACCATTCTTCTCTCTTCATCAGTTAATGAGCTATCATCAAGAATCTCAGGCTCTACCTCTGGAGTAGGCTCTTGCTTAACTTCTGGAGCTACTTCAGCAAAAGGATCCAATGTAAGGGAAGGTACTACATTGGATGTATTAGAACCAGTAGATAATATATCTTTATTTTCATTATTTGTCATTTAATTGTCCTCCTTGATATTGAAATAAATATATTTGTTTAGGCATCTGAAAATAAATA
>DKGY01000095.1:0-369 GCA_002453475.1 Clostridium sp. UBA6758
ACTTTTAGTAAATTGTATTCAAAAATTTATAAACAAATCCAAATCATTTAATATTTATTATTATTTAACATACTTTATTAATTAAGTATAACTCTATATTTAATATTTGTCTATACATTTTTTACTTTTATACTAATATTTCCTATATCCAGTTTTTAAATTTTAAATATACTATACAAATATAATGCAATTATTTTTAGGTTGAGCGCTACTCTAATTCCTTATTCTATCCATTTATTAAATACAGCCTCATATTATATTGCTTTACAAGAAAATCTCTATTAAATTTTTCAACTTATATAACAAAAACCGACCCCTGCTTATACCTATCTAAGTTTGATTATAAAGGTCGGTTGCACTACTAACTCC
>DKGY01000095.1:400-847 GCA_002453475.1 Clostridium sp. UBA6758
TATATACTTCAATGTTTCCTTAAAACTCTTACTAAATTATATATGCTATTTCATATGAGAATATAGCATATATAATTGTATCAGTCAATAAATTAATTACATAAAATACATAATTATCTATAAATATTATCAAAAGTAATATATGTTTGTTTATTGTTTTAACGTATAATATCTTATATATTAACAATATTATGATTCATATCTAAAAAATAATAGGCATGAAACATTGATAACTCAAGCTTCATGCCTATTGAAATTTTATAATATTATAATTAGGGGATAATTATAATTATTAACTTAATTATTCTACTACTAAAGTAGCTTGCATTGTTTGACCTTTTCTTATAAATTCTATAGGAATACTATCTCCTTCTTTAAAGGACTCTTTTTCCTTATTTAATTCTTCAACTGTCTTAACAGTTTTCTTACCAATTTTAGTAATTACAT
>DKGY01000095.1:859-7803 GCA_002453475.1 Clostridium sp. UBA6758
GGGCAATACTAAAGTCTTCTACAGATTGAATATACACACCTACTGGTAAGTTAAATTGTTTTGATAAATCTTCAGTTATATCTCTAACTGCTATACCTAGTTTTACTTTTTGTTTTACTAGAGTATCTAATTTTTCAGTGGCATCGTTAATCGGAATTGCAAAACCTATTCCTTCTACTCCACTAGCATCTATCTTAGCTGTATTTATACCTACAACTTGACCTTGAGAATTTATTAATGGGCCTCCACTATTCCCTGGATTTATAGCAGTATCTGTTTGGATAAGATTCATTTTCTCTCCACCTTCAGTTAAAGCTACTCCTCTATTAACAGCACTTATGATCCCTGTCGTTACAGATCCTAAATATTCTTTTCCAAGGGGATTTCCTATAGCTATAACTTGTTCTCCTGCTTGAAGGCTATCAGAATCACCTAGTTCTACTACCCCTGGCATTTCAACATTATCAGTAATCTTAACAACTGCTAAATCTGCATCTTCCTGATAGTTTACAACCTTAGCATTTACTTCTTTACCTGTGCTAAAAATAACTTTAACTTGACTAGCATTTTTAACTACATGATAGTTGGTAAGTACATAACCATCTTTCGAGAATATAAATCCTGATCCAATGCCTTCTTGTTTACCCATATCAAATCCAAATACATTAGTTGAAACTGAGGTAGTTGATACGCCAACTACAGCTGGAGAAACCTTTGCTACAACTTCTGGTATGTTCATACTACTTATAGGATTAACATTTGCTGTAGAGCCACCGGTATTTGTATTATTTTTACCCTGTTTAACTGCTGACTGTATAGTACTTCTCATAGCACCATAAGTAACACCTGTACCTATTGCTCCTCCTAATATAGAGCAAATTAGAGCTATGGCAATATAAGATTTGGCTGACCCCTTCCCTTTGCTCTTTTTATCTTTTTTCTTATTTTTCTTTTCCTCTTCTTCTTGCCATGATGAAGTATTAGCTTCATTCATATTCAAGTTATCATTTGTTGTATATTCTACATCTTGAATTACAGTATAGTTTAAATTCTCATTAGTATTATTGTCATTGTTATTGCTATTAATACTAGTATTTTCATTTAAGTTATTATCCCTATTAACTTCATTATTATTTAATTCATTATTGTTTAGTTCATTATTATTTATATCTTTATTCATATTAAATCTTCCCCCTTATTAAAAACTGATTTATTTATTTTTCTTATCTCTATGTATATTATTATCAACACTTATGTGTCAATTCAGTGACTAAAATATGAAAGAATTCTTAATTGTCCCTTGAAGAAATAAATTTTCTAAAACTCTATATGTAAACTTAATATTCTAAAAAACTACTAAAACCTTATAGCTTCAGTAGTTCCCTATATAAAAGCAATTCTCTATTTTAAATTATGTCCAAAATAAGTCCTAAATTAACTTAGAGGAAGAATAAATTCTTCCTCTAAGAAATATTAAAATAATTTTTTCTTAGCATAATCTCCATAATCATTACCATGATCACTCATGTCTACCTCATCTATAATGGAATCAAAGTCAACTTCACTTTCGCTTTTTATGTCTTCACTTAAATTCTCAAAAGCAATTTCTTCACTAGTCTCCATATCGTAAGTTCTTCGATTTCTTGCTTTTGCAGCTTCTATCTCAGCTTCTCTTACATTCTCCCAAACTGTATCAGCCATAGGTGTCATACTTCTAAAATCACCAAAATAGTTATGCGTATCTGGTGGATATATTGGTTTTGATTTATTGTTACTCATAGTATACCTCCTCAGTTACTTTACTATAGTGTGTATTAAGGAAGCACTTTTTATGTATATTTATAATATAAATTATGAAGTTTTTATTTGTAAACTTTTCTGCTAAAATATACCGCTTCCTAAGAAGAAAAACTTCCTAAAAAGCGGTTAATAATCTTACTATAAAACAAACTTTTATCTAAAAAAGCTTTATTTATTTTTCTGCATAAAGAGTTATTATCTTAACTATAGTTTCTACAGCCTTTTCCATTGACTCTACAGGAATGAACTCAAATTTTCCGTGGAAGTTGTGTCCACCTGTGAATATATTTGGTGTTGGAAGTCCCATGAATGATAATCTTGCTCCATCTGTACCTCCTCTGATAGGAACTATGATTGGCTCGATATCAAGAGCATTCATTGCTTCAACAGCTGTATCTACTACATGTATTACTGGTTCTACTTTTTCTTTCATGTTGTAGTACTGATCTTCCATTGAAATTTCTACAGTACCTTCACCATATTTTTTATTAAGAAGATCTACTATTTCATTAATCAAAACTTTCTTTTCTTCAAAAGTATCTCTAAAGAAATCTCTTATAATATAAGACATAGTTGTCTTTTCTACAGTTCCTACCATATCGCAAAGCATGAAGAAACCTTCATATCCTTCTGTATACTCTGGTCTTGCATTAACAGGTAATAATCCGTTTAATTCCATAGCTATTTGTTGAGTATTCACCATTTTATTTTTAGCACTTCCTGGGTGAACATTTCTTCCATTGATAACTATCTCAGCACCAGCAGCATTGAAGTTTTCATATTCAATTTCACCAACTGCTCCACCGTCTACTGTGTAAGCGAAATCTGCAGCAAATTTTTCTACATCAAAGTGATCTGCCCCTTCTCCAATTTCTTCATCTGGAGTAAATCCAACTTTAATTGTACCGTGTTTTATATCTGGATTTGCAATTAAATACTCCATAGCAGTAACGATTTCTGATATACCAGCTTTGTCGTCTGCTCCTAATAAGGTAGTTCCATCTGTTGTAATAAGAGTTTTACCTATATAGTTATTAAGTTCTGGGAAATCTACTGGAGATAACACTGTGTTCTCATTTAATTTAATATCTCCACCTTTATAATCCACCATTTGAGGTTTAACATCTTTACCTGAATAGTCTGGAGCAGTATCCATATGAGATACAAAGCCTATAGTTGGTACTTTTTTATCTGTATTAGCAGGCAATGTAGCCATTACGTAATTGTTTTCATCAATAGTAACATCACTCATACCTATTCTTTTTAATTCTTCAAATATAGCTTCACCTAGAACTCTTTGGCTAGCTGTACTTGGAGTTGTTCCTGTAGAAGTACTTGATTGTGTGTCATACTTCACATATCCTAAAAATCTTTCTATAACTTTTGACATAATATCGCCGCCTTTTTTAAAATTTTATAATTATATTATATTGTTTATATTTTATTATGTTTATTTTGTCTTATAATCATAGTATATAAAACTCTAATTTTTTTTACAAGTTAATAAATTGTATATATCTACTATTTATCATCTTTATTTGTTATAATAATCATGAACAAGCTATGTCTATACAGTAATATTTATCCGATGACTACCNNGTGGGAGTAAAGAGCTGCTACGTCCCTGGATAACGATTTCTAAGCTTCAGCGGCCTCTGAAGCTTAGAACTCTGTTAATGCTTTACTAACATAATGTATTATATTAAATAAATTTAATTTAATACAATACATTCTAATTTATAAAAGACAAAATTTAATTAGAAGTAATTGGAGGGTAAGATAATATGTTAGATTTTAATAAAGCCTTAAGCTTTGAGGAGTATGTAGAAAAACAACATGACAAATATGGGAATATCCAAGATAAGACCTATGAAGACACTGAGCTTTCTAATGATACCAAGGAACAAATTAAAAAATTAGACAAAGTTGTTCACGCTGCAATATTTACAGAAGGTTTTTGCCCTGATTGTATCGTAACTATTCCTTTTGTACAAAAACTTTCAGAACAAAACCAAAATTTAAAGGTTCATCTATTTCCTAGAACCGGTTACGAAGGTTTTCTTGAAGAAGCAGTAGGGTGTAAAAATATTCCTGCAGTAATCACTTTCACTGAAGAAATGGATCCTAAGGGTGCATATGTAGAGATGCCTAAGGAATTATTTAAAAAACTTCCTGTAATCTCTAATGATGAGAGAAAAGTTCTTGTAGCAGAATATAGATCTGGAAAATATAATGATTTAATAGAAAAAAACCTTTTAGATATAATACTGTAATTTTTATTACATTTTAAAACTCATTCCTATATTTATTCATATATGGATGAGTTTTTTGTATTAATATTTATTATAAATTATTAATGAGGTGATATTATGGGTTATAAAATAGAAATAATAACAAAGGATAAAATTAAAACCTCCAATTGGAGTGGAGGCACTACTAATGAAATATATATTTATCCTAAAGACTCTCATTATAAATCTTTAAACTTTAGCTGGAGAATTAGTTCTGCTACTGTAGAGCTAGAACACTCCATCTTCACTATTCTTCCAAAAATTTACAGATATATAACAACCTTAGAAGGTTCCATGGATCTTTGCCACGATAAAGGTCCTTTAATTCATTTAGATCCTTTTGAAGTTCATGGATTTTCCGGTGAAGTAAACACTGAAAGCTTTGGAAAGGTTACAGACTTTAACTTAATGATAGGACCTGAATGTGATGGTATAATGAACAACTTAAAATTAACTGCTGGCTCTTCATTGAAGCTAAAACTAAATAGTAGAAAAAATAAACATTCATACCATAATTATATATTCTTCTCACCTAATTCAGACTTAAGCTTCACACTAGATGGGGATAATATTTTTCTTCCTAAAAGTGACACCTTAATCATTGAAGACTGTGAGAAAGATAGCCTTTCTTCCATAAAAATTGCCTCCCAACAACCTTGTGATGTTATTAGTATAGAAGTTGGTTGTATAAAGTAATTTATCTAAACTTATAAAGGGACTTTCACAAAATATATCACTAATCTTATATAAAATGTTGAGCATTTACTTAGATTAGTTTATTTTGCGAAAGCCCGTATATTTTAGTTTCTAAAGACTTGCTACTCCCATTTCTCTAGCTATCCTCATAACTTCTTCTGATACTTTGCCTGATACTCTCTTGTCTAAAGCATTTGGTATTATGTTCTCTTCATTTAACTCTTCTTCTGGAATTAGGTTCGCTAAAGCTCTTGCTGCAGCTAACTTCATTTCATCGTTTATTTCTGTTGCTCTAACTGTAAGAGCTCCCTTAAATATTCCAGGGAATACTAGAACGTTATTAATTTGATTAGCAAAATCTGAACGACCTGTCGCTATTACTCTAGCTCCCCCTAATTTAGCTTCATCTGGCATTATTTCTGGAGTTGGGTTAGCCATAGCAAAGATGATTGCATCCGAATTCATAGTTTTTACATCTTCTGAATTTATCATATTAGGTCCAGATACTCCTATAAACACATCAGCTCCTACTAAAACTTCTTTTAATGAACCTGATTCTTTATTTTTATTAGTAACCTTTGCTATTTGCTCATGAGACTCAAATAAACAGTTACCACCATCATAAATAGCACCCTTCCTATCACACATAATTATATTTTGTGCTCCTGCCTTTAGAAGCAATTTGCATATAGCAATTCCAGCAGAACCAGCACCATTTATTATTATTTTAACACCGTTAATATTCTTCTTAGTTAATTTTAATGCATTATATAATCCTGATAATACAACTACTGCAGTTCCATGTTGGTCATCATGGAATACGGGAATATTTAGCTCTCTCTTTAAAGTTTCTTCTATGTAAAAGCATTCAGGAGCCTTTATATCTTCAAGATTTATTCCTCCAAATACAGGAGATATTAATTTTACAGTTTTAATTACTTCTTCTGGGTCTTCACTGTCAATACATATTGGGAAAGCATCTACTCCAGCAAACTCTTTAAATAGTAATGCCTTTCCTTCCATTACTGGAATTGAAGCTTCTGCTCCTATATTTCCAAGTCCTAATACTGCCGTTCCATTAGAAACTATAGCTACAGTGTTAGCTTTTATTGTATAATCATAAACCTTATCCTTATCCCTAGATATTTCAACGCAAGGCTGAGCAACTCCAGGAGTATAAGCTATCGATAAATCTTCTCTTGTATTAACAGGAATTTTACTTATAACCTCTAGTTTTCCCTTCTTTTCCTTGTGCATCTTTAAAGATTGTTCACCATATGACATAATTAAATCCTCCTATTTAAAATAATCTATTTTCCTTTAGGCATCTGAAAATAAATAATAAGTCAAAGATATGAAAAATTTATTTTTTGGAAGATGCCTTATTTAAGTAATCACAATAAGGTGCTATAGGACATTCATGACACTTTGGCTTTCTAGCATCACATATTTTTCTTCCATGCCAAATTATATAATGATGAGCATCACTCCACATACTCTTTGGTATGTATTTCATAAGCTTTTCTTCAACAATTTCTACATTATCTCCAGGTGCAAAACCTGTTCTATTAGAAATTCTAAATACATGGGTATCTACAGCTATAGCTGGCACACCAAAAGCATTAGATAAAACCACATTGGCTGTTTTCCTACCTACACCTGGAAGGGCTATAAGTTCTTCCATAGTTTTTGGCACCTGACCATTATGTTTTTCCACAATAGCTTTACATGCTCCTAATATATTTTTACTTTTATTTTTATAGAATCCACAACTATGAATTTTTTCACCTAACTCTTCTTCACTCAAGGTTAGCATAGCTTCTGGAGTATTATACTCATTATATAATTCCTTTGTAACCTTATTAACCCTTTCATCCGTACACTGAGCAGAAAGTATAGTAGATATTAAAAGCTCAAAGGGGCTGTTAAAGTCTAATCCACATGAAGCACCTCTATAAGTTTCCTCTAATATTTCTAAAATCTTCTTTCGTTTTTCTTTATTCATAAAATCACCTCAATTAATTTCAATGATTATAGTATTCCTACTTAGTTCACTTCTATTATATCAGATTTTCAATATTTTACTTCATTAAACAAAGGTTTAATTGTTATAACTTCTCTTATAGGGGAATAATATTATTCTATACACAAATACTA
>DKGY01000009.1 GCA_002453475.1 Clostridium sp. UBA6758
TATACTTTAGGTAACTTCATAGAACTTCAAAATGGTAATGAAGTTTGGGATGGTCCTATTCATAGATTTACTAATAAATTGAAAAAGGAAGATTGAGAAAAGTAGATTTCAGGGTGCTAGAGATGAAGGAAGAGAAGAAGGAAAAAGCGCTTTAGCTAAAAGTACTACAAAACTTTTAAGGAAAAAGTTTAAGGATATTCCAGAGAATATAATAGAGTCTATACTTAGTTTATCTTTAGAAAAGATAGACAAAATTAATGGAGATTTATTTGATATAGAATCTCTAGAGGAGTTAAAGAAGTATCTTTAATTAATGATACATTCAATATAAAACTAGTTAATTATATACAAATAGGAACAGTAGAATTTCAGAATTCTGCTGTTTTTTATATATTCTAATTTTAAGTTAAATCATACAAAATATTTCCCGAACGAGAATAAGAACAAATGTTTGTGTCAATAATTTAAATAGTAATAAACTAAGGAGGAATTGAGACATGAACAAATTATTAAACCCTAAAAATGATGTTGTATTTCAAAAAATATTTGGAGTAAAAGAAAACGAAAAGCTATTAATAAGCTTTTTAAACTCTATACTAGAACCCATGGGAAATGGAAAAATAAAAAGTATTTCTTTAGAGGAAAAAGCACTAAATGTATCTTTGATTGCCAGTGAAAAGCTAAGTATTTTAGATATTAATGTAACAACAGAAAATAGTACTCATATCAATGTAGAAATACAGCTGATAAATCAGTATAATATGATTAAAAGGACAATATTCTACTTATCAAAAATGATATTAAAACAGTTGGTTAAAGGAGATAATTATAATCAACTTAATAAAACTATAACTATAAATATCTTAGATTTTGATTATATTAAGGATGAGAAGTTTCATAGTAGTTATCATCTATATGAAGATATGACAAAGAAATTACTAAGTGATATTGTTGAAATTCATTTTATAGAACTTAAGAAGTTCGAAAAATCAAAGAAAGACTATAGTAATAAGTTGCATAGATGGTTAAGCTTTTTAATAAATCCGGAGGGAAAGGAGATAGATATAATGAAAAAGGAAGATACTGAAATCAAGGAAGCAATGGATGTTCTATACAATATTAGTGGAGATAAAGAGTTAATACAGTTGGCTGAGATGAGAGATAAAGCTATAAGGGATGAGAAAAGTAGACTTCAAGGCGCTAGAGATGAAGGTAGAGAAGAAGGTATAAAGCAAGGAGCAAAAGATGCTTTAGTCAAAAGCACTATAAAACTTTTAAGGAAAAAGTTTAAGGATATTCCAGATAATATAATAGAGTCTATACTTAATTTATCTTTAGAAAAGATAGAAAAAATTAATGGGGATTTATTTGATATAGAATCATTAGAGGAGTTAAAGAAGTATCTTTAATTATAGATATATTCAATATAAAACTATAGTTAGTTAGGAGCACATAGTAACAGTAGAATTCAGAATTCTGCTGTTTTTTTATGTAGTTATACATTAAACAAAGGAAATATTTGTTTAACATGGTATTAATTTATTGAGCAGTGGACAGTGAGGTGGTATAATATGGAAGAGTTTATGAATAGTCAGTTTTATAATACAATGCATTCTATTAATGCAAAAGATTATACAGAAGAACAGTTGAATGTATTGGCAACAGGGAGTGTAGATTTAGAGAATAAGTTTCAAGGAAATTGGGAAGTAAAACAGTTGCGTTTACATAAGGTTTCTCATATTTTTTGGAATAATGTAATAAACCTATACTTTAGGTAACTTCATAGAACTTCAAAATGGTAATGAAGTTTGGGATGGTCCTATTCATAGATTTAGTAATAAATAAGTACAAATAGAGCAGTAGGGCAATTCTTGCATTACATATTTCATTATGAGATAATTATTAAAGATTACACAAAGAAAAGGGGATATATTATGCATATTCAGCATGTAACCTTAATGGTTAACGACTTAGAAGAATCTATTAAATTTTATGAGACAATTACAGAACTAACTGTTTCCCGACGCTTTAAAGCAGGAGCTGGAGAGCTTGCATTTCTGACAAATGGCAAGGGAGAAACTGAGATTGAACTTGTCTGTATGCCACAGGGTCAGAAGTTTGAAGGAAAGGGTATGTTCATTTGCTTTAAAACAGATAAACTAGATGAAATGCATAATCTTGTGCAGGACAGAGGTCTTAATCCTTCTGACATCCAAAACCCTGGTGATGGAACTCGCTATTTTTATGTATATGATCCAAATGGGGTATCAGTGCAGTTAAGAGTTTTTCCAGAGTAATTTTCAAAAGCATTTGACTTATTGTAGTATATAGTTGAGTTAATTCACTTTTTTTATTATTAGAAAAGATAGAAAAAATTAATGGAGATTTGTTTGATATAGAGTCCATAGAGGAGTTAAAGAAGTATATTTAATTAGGGATATATTCCCTATAAAACTAAGTAATTAGGAACACCTATTAACAGTAGAATTTCAGAATTCTACTGTTTTTTTATGTAGTTATGCCTTAAACAAAGGTATATTTATTGTACATAGAACTAGTTAAGTCCTAATGTACCAGCAATTTTATTTAAAATCACAACACCAGAAAAGGGAGCTAAATAAAGTAACTAAATTTTGGACAGATGTATCAGAAGGTTTTTAATCAATGGTATGGGTTATTGGGTAATAGGAGATATTAAAAGTATATAGGGTGAAATTTATGATAATTAAGAGTGAACCGTACCATAAATAATGGAGGTTTTTTTATGGTAAAAAACAAATACTATGCAGAAGTAATGATATATATTGTTTGTGTAGATTTGTGATATATGGTAAGAATTATCCAATAATATGGGCAAAATAAAACTATGGAGGAGATAAAATGAGTTTTAAGATTATTGCAGACTATCATACTCATACTAATATTGCAAAGGGGCATATTCCCTTATTTAATATTATTTTTGGAGAACATGCAAAAGGAAGTATTGAATCAAATGTTAAAGCTGGAATAAAAAAAGGATTAAAAGAAATAGCAATAACAGACCATGGTTATAGGCATAGTATCTACGGGATGAAACTAAATCAATATAAAGAAGTACGTAAAGTAATTGATGATTTTAATAAGAGTTCATTATTGAAGGAGAATGACTTTAAGATTCTTCTTGGTATAGAATGTAATATTGTTACTAAAAAGGGGGATATAGATATTAAAGATGAAATAATTGATTACCTGGACATAATTTGTGTTGGTTATCATCCTGGAGCGGTACAAAATCCACTTTTATTGAGAAATTATACAGAAGCTGCGATTAATGCTATTAAAAAATATGAAATTACAATATTAAATCATCCATTAGAGCATGTTAATCCAGATATTATTGAAATTGGAAAGGTCGCTATTGAAAGAAATACTGCTTTAGAAATTAACAGATCTCATAAGAATATGGATATTGAAACAATAAAAAAGTTAAAGAACATGGGCGTTAAATTTTCATTGGGAAGTGATGCACACAAATCAGAGGATGTAGGGGATTTTGGTAAAGCATATGATATTGCAGTTGAGGCAGGTCTTACAGATGATGATATTGTTAATGCTGATGGAGATGCACATAAATTAATGAAATTATTAAGAGCTTAGGTTTGGTAGTGGTAACGGATTGTAACATATTTATTTTATGTATAAAGAATTGTAGAACATTGGGGAACTTGGATAAAATATGTTCAAAAAATGTTTAATATAAATGTTTATTGCATATACTACAAATATTAAAATAAAGTAAAAGAAGAAGAAATTAGGTGGTTTAAATGATATACATATATAATTGTTATGGAGGAACCCACTCGTCTATTCTAGCAATGGCTTATCACTTAAAAATGCTGGATGAAACTCGAGAACCAACTAAGGATGAAATATTGAAATTACCTAACTTTAATAAGTTAGTATATGGAAATCGAGGAGAACTTTTTTATTATGGAAGTGATGAAGATGAAAATAAAGTCTATGTTGTAGGTAGAGGACGTTCAAAGGTTTTAATTCCAGGATTATATAATTTAACTTCTATGCTTCATAAAGAAAAGCTATTAAATGAGAAAAT
>DKGY01000001.1:0-32517 GCA_002453475.1 Clostridium sp. UBA6758
TTTGGGGATGATTATGATACACCAGATGGTACAGGAGTTAGAGATTACATTCACGTAGTAGATTTAGCTAAAGGACATTTAAAGGCACTAGAAAAATTAAAAACTAACTCTGGTCTTGTAACTTATAATTTAGGAACAGGAAATGGATATAGTGTTCTTGATATAGTTAAGGCATTTTCAGAAGCTAGTGGAAGAGAAATTCCTTACAAAATTACAGCTAGAAGACCTGGTGATATTGCAACTTGCTATTCAGATCCAAGAAAGGCTAATGAAGAATTAGGTTGGAAAGCTGAAAAGGGTATAAAAGAAATGTGTGAAGACTCTTGGAGATGGCAAAGTCAAAATCCAAAAGGATATGAAGAATAAAGTAAACTTTATAATATAAATTGAAAGTGCTTGGCAAGACATCGTACATGAAATTAGTAAGATATTTTGCAAAAGCACTTTTGTTTTCATTTTATCTTATGAAGTTGGTTCTTGCCTTTTCTTCTTTTTTAGGTAAAGACACTCCGGATTTTTTACCTGCTTCTATAGATTTTAATAGCCAAGCCATATTTTTACCGAGAGTTCTCATTGTTTGCATACCTTCAAGGTCTTGTTTTACTTCATCTGGAGTATTGCCATGAACCATATTCCAATATTGTGAAGAAACTATTGGCATGTTTGAGATAGTAAAGTATTTATTTAATTGGTCAAAGGTAGCAGATGAACCACCTCTACGACAACTTACAATAGCAGCCCCAGGTTTGTATTCAAAGCTACTTCCTGCATAGAAAAATCTATCTAAGAAGGACGTAATCATACCAGAGGCACCAGCATAGTGGACTGGAGAACCGAAGATAAATCCATCTACATCTTTAGCTTTTTCTAAAGCAATATTAACAGTATCATCATTAAAAATACACTTGCCACTACCAGTTTTATAGCAGTGACCACACCCCATACAGCCTCTAATGGGAGCCTTGCCCACATGGAATATTTCTGATTGTATATTTTCTTTTTCAAGTTCCATTGCTATTTCACATAAAGCAGTATAAGTACATCCTTTTTCATTAGGACTACCGTTTATTAATAGTACCTTCATTTTGAAATCCCCCTTTAATACAATAAAAAATTAGTTTTATAAGTATGAATCTCAAAGTTTTCACATAGAGATTATCACAAAATTAATTAAATAGTACTTAGTAATAAATAAATTATATCACTATTCATTTTAAAGTATATACTTTATTTTAACTGAAGATGACAGTCTTTTTAAGACTTAAAAGAGTAAAATTATGTAAAAGTTATAGGGTTATAGTTGAGGATGATATATAATAAACCTATAATGTAAAATATTTAAAGTCAGGATATAATGAATATATTAGAAAGCATATTAGAGGCTTCTTAGGAAAAGGAGCTTACTTTTCATAAGGAATTGAGAGAACAAATAGAGATAAAATATTATAACTAAAAGCAGATCACTTACTAAAATCTAAGGAAATATAGATAAGGAGATTAAATAATGATTAAGTTAATAGATATTGAAGGAAGAAAGTTAGAATATTTAATAAAAGGTTATGGAAAGAAAACAGTCGTTATTATGCCTGGAATGGGCGGAAGTATTTATGATTGGATAAATATTATAGATAAAATATCTCTATATGCAAAAGTTATTGCAATACATAGAGCTGGGATTGGAAATAGTGAGTTAAATAGTGAGGGAAGTAATATAGTTACAGCTGCTAAGGACTTAAATTTACTATTAGATAAGTTAAGCGTTGAAGATAAAGTTATACTAGTAGGGCACTCTTATGGTGGACTATGCATTCAAAACTTTGCAAGAATGTATCCTGAAAAAGTAGATAGTATGATACTTGTTGAATCGGCATCTATGTATAGAGAAGATAAATATGATAAGTTAGAAACCCATGTATCAGATAAATTTGCTTCAGATGAAGTTTACATAAAATTATGGAAAACGTATTCTAAATTTAGCAAGAAGCAATTAATTGAGGAGATAAAACCTAAATTATCAGAAGCAAGTTTAGGATTGTCACTTAATATGCAGAATGAGATTCTAGAGTTTTATGTAAGACCAGAGATATACGTAAATCAGTTATCTGAAATAATGGATTTAAGAAACAATGTAAAATATATGGATAAGTATGGGGAATTTCCTGATTGTACATTGATAATACTAATTGAAGATCCCGTTTATTCCACTAATGAAATGATTGAAGAAGGAATTCCTAAAATAGAAGCAGAGAGAATAGAAAAGTTATCACAAGAGCTATCTAGTGGATTAAAAGAATTATCGAGCATGAGTGAAATAAGAGTAATTAAAAATAGCAATCATTGTATAAATGAAACAAGACCAGATGCAGTTATGGATGTAATAAAAGAATTGTTATTTACAAATTAGACATTATATAGGGGATAAAAGCATTGGAGATTATTTTAATAATATTAAACCTATGGATAATTTATAATATTACAGTTTACATTCCTGAAAAAATAAAAGAACATGAAGAAGGAATGTTAATACATTTTAAGGAAATTAATTTGAGAATGAATAAACTTGAAGAAATGATAAAGAAACGAAATAATATTTAGTGGGGAAGTATTAAATGGAGTGCTTGTTAAAAGAATTAAGAAATCAGGATATTTCTAAGAGAATTTATGTTATTGGAATTGATGGATTAGGAGGAGCAGGTAAAAGTACAATAGCTAATTCATTAAAAGTGCAATTACAAAAGGAAAAGTATCATACTTATGTGTTGCATATTGATGACTTTGTACATCCAAAACATATTAGATATGATGAGTCTAAAGAAGAATGGGATTGTTATTACAATATACAGTGGAGATATGATTATTTAGTGAAAGAAATTTTATCACCTGTAAAAAGAGGAGATAAAATATATAAATTAATAGAGTTATATGATAAAGAAAATGATGGATATATTAAACAACAAATTTTAATAGAACATGGTACTGTTTTGCTTTTAGAAGGGATATTTCTACAAAGAAAAGAAATAAGAAGGTATTTAGATTTTATAATTTATCTTGATGTACCACAAGAAGTTAGATTAAGTAGAGTTATAAAAAGAGATGGGTATATAGGTGGATTAAAGGATATAAAATGCAAATATGAAAGGCGTTATTTCCTAGCGGAAGAAAAATATATCTTAGATTATTCACCAATTGAAAATGCTGATTTTGTAGTAAAATAGGGAGGAGAAATGTATGAAGAGAACATTTATACTTTGGATTATGTTTTTTTTAGTTATAACTAATATAGTATTCATTAGTACAACTATGTGGTATAAAACTAAGCTGGATAAACAAGAATTTAAAGTATATTCATTTCAGGGGGAAAACACAGACATAAGAATAACTGATGGACTAATTATTATGTCTCCTAACAAACATATAGTTAGTGGCGGTAATATACAGTATATAGGAAGCAAAGAAGAACAAATTGAATCATATTCTGAAAGTATCTATTTAGATAAAGAAGGAGATAAAGATGTAGTTTTATTAAAAACAGTTTCAATGGAAATGGACAATAAAGGAACATCTTTATCTGATGAACTTTTGTTAAATAAAAGTTTAGGGGAAATGAGTTCACAGGTATTATTTAGTGAAGATGATACAGAAATCATTAAGGATAATCTATATTTTAATCTTAATTATTTAAAAGATGATGGGCAAATGGGAAGTTTTATTGTTAAGTTAAATGTAAAAGAAATTAATATGAATGAAAATAAATAAAAATTTTATAATTTACCTTGTATGATGGTATAGATGTAGTGAGATGCATAGTGAGGGACATAGAGAAGTAAAGTTAATAAAAATTTGAAATTAAGAAAGGAGACTATATATGAAGTTAGATTATACTATAATAATAACTACTATTATTAACGTTAGTTTATTATTTATAATTTTAATAGCTATTTGTAAAGGAGTACAATGGTGTAAAGACTTTGTTAGTAGAAATAAAGAAATAGATGAAAAGTTAGATATTATATTGAAAAAATTAGATAGTGAGGATAGTAACAATATTTAATTTAGAATCGTAATATTTATACACAGGTGCAGTGGAAATGTTTATAATGGGTTTAGAGGAAGTTTTATCTAGATAATGGGGGTTGGAGATGAAGATATTAATAGGACAACCACTACATGAAAGTGGAGTTAAGCGAATTAATAATGAGATAAGAGAAAATAGAGAAGTTGATATTGTACTATATCCTGAAGGGTATTTAGATAATGAAGAAGCATTAAAGGATGCTTGTAGTATTGCAAAAGAATATAATGTGATGATTATTACTTCCTACAAATTGAACAACAAAGATAGAGCTGTGATAATCAATAATCATGGAGAGAAAATATTAGAGAGAGCTAAAACACCACCAGATGAAAATGAGGAATTATATTCTCCTTTAGTAGTTAGACATAATAAAATAAATATTGGATATGTGCTATGCATGGAAATTTTAAAAGGTGCTAGAGATTTAAAAAGAGTTACTGATCAAATGAAGTTTATTGCTCATCCTATTGGTGTAGGAATGTTTAGTGATGAACAATTTGAGCAGTGGATAACAGAGGCAAAAAATATTGCTAAAACCTATAAAACAATTGTAATTGGAACAAGTCATGCAGATGGTTCATACAGAAATTGTGGTATATCTATTCCTATTTCATATTGTATAGATAGTAATGGAGAAGAAATATTTATATCAAAAGCAGATACTAGAACTAGAATTGTTGATATAGATAGAAAAGAAGTTAAGACCAATATATCTATATAAATATTTATATAGATATATTGGTATATAGGAAACTATTTAAATAGTTAAATAGTTGTTTTATTCATGAGGATTCCAGGGATTTCTAGCTGAATAGTATAATTAATTTTAGATAGAAAAAAAAGGAGGTATAAATCTATGACCATAAGAACGAAAGTTATTGTTATTGAGCCTTATAATGAAAAATGGAAGTTAGAATTTGAAAAAATAAGGGACATGCTAAATTCCTATATTGGAGATTTAGTTTTATCAATTGAGCATGTGGGTAGTACTTCAGTGGAAGGATTATCTGCAAAACCTATCATCGATATAGATGTAGTTATGGATAGTTATAAAGATTTCCATGAAATAAAGAAGAGGTTAGAAGAAGCTGGATATCATCATGAAGGGAATTTAGGTATTGAAGATAGAGAGGCGTTTAGCTATGTGGAAAATAGATTTATGCCATATCACTTATATGTATGTCCTAAAGATGGGAAAGGATATTTAGAACATGTTGCATTAAGAGATTACCTTAGAACAAGTAGAGATGCACGAGAGGATTATGCAGCCTTGAAAACAAAACTAGCTAAAGAGTATAGATACGATGCTGATACTTATTGCGAGAGAAAGACAAAATTTATTCAGAAAACTTTGAACAAGACACTATACTCTAATAAGTCATAAGAGTTACTAATTATAAGAAATAGGGGATATGAAATGATAAGATTAGAGTTAATTAAAAAAGAAGATTTATACAAAATTGTGGAATGGAATAGGAATAAATCTGCTAATGATCTATTGCAATGGGCTGGACCTTTATATGAGTATCCATTAACCATTTCTCAAGTAGAAAAATATTTCTTAGATGAGAAAAATAAGGAAGTTGTGGATACCTCTATATATAAGATAGTTAATATTAGTACAAGAGATATTATTGGGACAGTGGAGCTGCGTGAAATAGATAGAGAAAATAAGATTGCTAGGGTATGTAGATTTTTAATTGGAGAAGAGAAGGAAAGAGGAAAGGGTATAGGTGCTTTAGCATTAAAGGAAATCTTAAGAGTTGGATTTGAAGTTAAAGGATTTGAAAAAATAACTCTTGGAGTTTTTGATTTTAATAAGGGTGCAGTTAGATGCTATGAAAAGGCTGGTTTTGTAATAGAAAAATTATTAAAGGATGCAAGAAAGGCTAAGGATGGTTATTGGAGTCTATATGAAATGTCAATTTTAAAGTCTAAATGGATAAAAGAAAATAGTTAAATACTGTACCAATCTGCTACCATTATATTCAGGTTACACAACTATTATAAAAAGTACCCAATGCTAATTACATTGGGTACTTTTTATCCGATGACTACCAGCTTTAATACTCACATCTCTTCAAAGTGGGAGCAAAGAACACGGTTTATATGTACTTCTTCAGTTATTACATAAGGTTAAATAGAAAGGTCTAACTAATTTAAATGAGTGCTATCTTCATCCTTTTCTTCAGTATTTAATAAGCCTGCATCTAAATATTCACTTCCAAAGGAATGCATCATTTCAAGAATAGGTATAATTTCTTTACCAACTTCAGTTAAACTATATTCAACCTTAGGGGGTACTACAGGATAAACTTTTCTAGATATAAGTTTATCTTCTTCTAAGCTTCTCAATTGTGAAGTCAGCATTTTTTGAGTTACCTTAGGCAACCTCTTTTTAATATCACTAAATCTTAAGGTGCCATAGCTTAAGTACCATAAAATTAATAATTTCCATTTACCAGATAGAAGATTTTGTACCACCACCATGGGGCACGTAGAGTACTTAGTTCATTGATTCCTCATATGACACTCTTCATGTCTAGGAAATATGCATAGTAAATTCTTATCCATTATATTCACCGTCCTAATAGTATATTTATAATATTATAGTATAAAAAAGTAACTACATATAAAAATTCTATAACATACTCTGCATTATACCATGAATTTCATAGAGATTAAAATTTAAAATCTACTATTTATATTGTACTATATATAAAATTTCCTAATATTATTTATTTAATTTTAATATATAAGTATCCTTTATGATACTATGTCACAAAAAGTATAGTTAATGAGAATAAAGTGCCTACTTCCTGAAAAGATATTTTGTGATTATAATAAAGTTAAATTAAAAGATAGAAAAAACAAATTTAAAAATATAAAACATTATGAGAACGCACAAGGAGGATTTACTATGAATATAAAATTACAAGAAAAATATCAACTATATATTGATGGTCAATGGAGAGAGGCTTCTGATGGAAAAGTCTTGAAAACTTACAATCCCGCTACTGGAGAATTCTTAGCTGAGATTGCAGATGCTACAGAAAAAGATGTAGATGATGCAGTTAAAGCAGCTCAAAGAGCTTTCCTAACTTGGGGAAAAACAACAGCTGCTGAAAGAGCAGATGTGCTAAACAAAGTTGCAGATATCATTGATGACAATGCGGAGTATTTAGCTACTATTGAAACTATGGATAATGGAAAGCCAATTAGAGAAACTACAGGAGCTGATATACCACTAGCAGCAGATCACTTTAGATATTTTGCTGGAGTTATTCGTTCAGATGAAGGTAGCTCAACAATGATTGATGAAAATACTTTAAATATAATATTAAGAGAACCAATTGGGGTTGTAGGACAAATAGTACCTTGGAACTTCCCATTCTTAATGGCTGCATGGAAGCTTGCTCCAGTATTAGCGGCAGGAGATGTTTCAGTATTTAAACCATCAAGCACAACTTCATTAAGTGTACTTGAGCTTATGAGATTAATAGAAAATGTAGTTCCAAGGGGTGTAATTAATATAATTACAGGTAGAGGTTCTAAGAGTGGAGAATATCTACAACATCATAAAGGCCTTAATAAATTAGCATTCACTGGATCTACAGAAGTAGGTAGAAAAATTGGACTTGCAGCAGCAGAAAATATCATTCCTGCAACTCTAGAGCTTGGTGGAAAATCTGCTAATATATTCTTTAAAGATGCAGATTTAGATATAGCCCTAGAAGGACTTCAACTAGGAATTCTATTTAACCAAGGTCAAGTTTGTTCAGCAGGATCTAGAATTTTTGTACAGGAAGACTTTTATGATGAATTTATAAAAAAAGCAGTTGAAGCTTTTGAGAAGGTTAATGTGGGTAACCCATTAGATAGTAATACTCAAATGGGAGCGCAAGTAAGTGAAGCTCAACTTAATAAAATTCTTAGTTATGTAGAAATAGGTAAGGAAGAAGGAGCTAAAGTAGCTACAGGTGGAGAAAGATACACTGAAGGCGATGCTGCTAAAGGCTATTTCATGAAACCAACTCTTCTTGTAGATGTTACTAATGATATGAGAGTTGCTAGAGAAGAAATCTTTGGACCTGTAGGAGTTGTTATTAAATTCAAGACAATAGAGGAAGTAATTGATATGGCAAATGATAGTGAATACGGTTTAGGTGGAGGGGTATTTACCCGAGACATCAATAAAGCTATAAAAGTTGCTAGAGGCATTAGAACAGGTCGTGTATGGGTAAATACTTATAATAATTTCCCAGCTGGAGCACCATTTGGGGGATATAAGAACTCAGGAATAGGTAGAGAAACTCATAAATCTGTCCTAGATGCTTATACTCAAATGAAGAATATTATGGTTAATTTATCTGAAAAACCAAGTGGAATGTACGTAAAATAGGTTTAATCAATATATTAAGAAGGCTATCGACTTTGGTTGATAACCTTCTTTTACCATTTCTCTTTATCCGATGACTACCAGCTCTAATANNACGATTTCCACTAAAGGACAACAGCTTCTAAGTATCAAAAATACTGATACTTAGAACTCTGTTAGTAAGTTTTAGTGGGAGTAAAAACTCCCCCTGAAGCAAAGAACTCTCTTTATACTAAGGTAAAGTATGATATAATACAAAAGATAAGATTTAGCTTAATAAGTTAATAATACTTTATATAGATACTGTAGATAAGAGAGGAAGTAAAAGATGGGAAAAATATTAGTATTAGCTGAGAAGCCTTCAGTAGGGAGAGACTTAGCTAAGGTTTTAAAATGTAATCAGAGTAAGGGTGCATACATAGAGGGAAGTAAGTATGTGGTAACGTGGGCACTAGGTCACTTAGTGGGACTACAAGATCCTGAGGACTATGATGAAAAATATAAAAAGTGGAGCATGGAAACTTTACCTATGATTCCACAACGTATGAAACTTACAGTTTTAAAAAAGACTCAAAAGCAGTTTTATGAAGTAAAAAAGCAAATGCTAAGAAATGATATAGATGAGATAGTTATTGCTACAGATGCAGGAAGAGAAGGAGAGTTAGTAGCACGTTGGACAATAGAAAAGGCTGGAGTAAAAAAACCACTAAAGAGATTATGGATTTCTTCTCAAACTGATAAGGCAATTTTAGATGGATTTAAAAATTTAAAACCAGGTAAAGATTATAATAATTTATATAAGGCAGCAGTGTGTAGAGCAGAGGCAGATTGGCTTGTAGGACTTAATGTAACTCGTGCTCTTACTTGTAAATACAATGCTCAGCTTTCAGCTGGAAGAGTTCAATCTCCAACCTTAGCTATGATAGTTCAAAGAGAAGAGGATATTAAAAACTTTATTCCAAAGGATTACTATACAATTACTGCAAAGGCTAGAGAATTTTCACTTCAATGGGTAGATAAAAATAATTATCAGAGTACTTTTAGTGAAGAAGTAGCTAATAAAATTTTAGTGAAGGCTAGAGGTCAAGAGGCAAGTATTGTAGATATAACTGAAAGCTTAAAGAAAAAGCCAGCTCCTGCTCTTTATGATTTGACAGAGCTTCAAAGGGATGCCAACAAAATTTGGGGATATTCTGCAAAGCAGACT
Organism: Clostridium sp. UBA6758; assembly: GCA_002453475.1. Taxonomy (GTDB): domain Bacteria; phylum Bacillota; class Clostridia; order Clostridiales; family Clostridiaceae; genus Clostridium_J; species Clostridium_J subterminale. Next base: position 9,661 of record DKGY01000001.1, read on the forward strand.
CTTTCTATAATGCAAAGACTTTATGAAAATCATAAGATATTAACTTATCCAAGAACAGATTCAAGATATATAACTACGGATATAGTAGCTACACTTCCAGAGAGATTAAGAGCTATATCTATAGGAGCATATAGAGCAGCAGCTACAAATATCTTAAAGGGAAAAATTACTCCAAGTAAGAGTTTTGTAGATAATAGTAAGGTTTCAGATCACCATGCTATAATTCCTACAGAGCAAAGTCCTAATATGTCTAACTTAAGTTCAGAGGAAAGAAATATTTATGATTTGGTAGTTAAGAGATTTTTAAGTGTTATGATGCCACCTTTTGAATATTTACAAACTAATATAGTGACAGAAATAGCTGGAGAGAAGTTCATAGCTAAAGGAAAAGTTATAAAATCTAAGGGATGGAAAGCACTATATGATAGAGAAGACATGGAGGATTCTAGCGAAGAGGATGGTTTAAAAGATCAAGTTCTACCAAAGCTTAATATTGGTGATAAGTTAAAAATAAACTCTGTAGATATAAATAAAGGTCAAACTAAGCCACCTGCAAGATTTAACGAGGGAACACTACTTTCAGCTATGGAAAATCCACATAAGTATATTAATGTGGGTAAAGATGCAGCTAAGACTTTAAATGCTACAGGTGGATTAGGTACTGTAGCTACGAGAGCAGATATTATAGAAAAATTATTCAACTCATTTTCTATAGAAAAGAGAGGAAAGGAAATAGTTCCAACCTCTAAGGGAAAACAGCTTATAGAATTAGTTCCAAGTGACCTTAAGTCGCCACTTTTAACGGCTAAATGGGAAAGTCAACTAGAGGATATTAGCAAAGGTAAAGAAGATGCCATGGACTTCATTGTAGAGATGAGAAGATATTCAAGAGCTCTAGTTGAAGATGTTAAAGTCAATGGTAATAAGTTTGTTCATGAAAATGTCACAGGTGCAAAATGCCCTAAGTGTGGGAAATACATGTTAGAGGTTAAGACTAAAACTGGAGTTATGAATGTGTGCCAAGATAGAGAATGTGGTCACAGAGAAGGGGTTAGTAGAACTACTAATGCTCGTTGTCCGGAGTGTAAGAAAAAACTTATGCTTAAAGGACATGGAGAAGGTCAAATCTATGTATGTCCAGGATCAAACTGTAACTTTAGAGAAAAGGCATCCCAATTTAATAAGAGATTTGAAAAGGGCGGAAAAGTTGATAAGAGAGATGTTAATAACTACATGAAGAAGATGAAAAAAGAAGCAGAGCAAGAAGCAGCTAATCATAATCCATTTGCAGCTCTTGGAGATCTATTCAAGAAGTAAGGAGTATAATTATGGATGGAACGAGAAGATCAGATGTAAAAGTGGGATCAAAGGTCTTAGTAGTAAAGAAGGAAGATCAACGCACAGGAAAATTGACAGAGGGAATAGTTATGAGGTTATTAACTAATTCTTCAGTACATCCAAGAGGTATTAAGGTAATGCTTGAGGATGGTGTAGTTGGTAGAGTTCAAGAAATTAGATAGAAATGCATTAGGACAATCATCAAATTTTTAATTTTTGTAATATAATCATAGTTTTAAAATAAATGAAAATAGGCTTTAGATTTGTATTTATAAATCTAAAGCCTATTTTTTATAAAAATTATATAATAAATTTAAATTTTAAAAATAAAATTAATGAAATAAAAATATTATTTCATAATAGATAAAAAATCTTGCTTTTAGATATAATTTTAAAGTACGATAATTATAGTGGTATGTAAATATATTGTTATTTACAGTAAGAAAGGAGGGTATGATGAGAAAATTTAAATTACTATGCTTAACACTGATATTTTTGATAATTACCAATACAGCTATGACGATGATAGCGTTTTCTGATACTGAGAGTAAGATAATTAAAGTAGGTTATTATGATTATCCTTCTTTTATTGAAAAAGATGAAGATGGCTTTTTTTCAGGGTATGGAGTGGAGTATCTTGAGGAGATATCAAAATATACTAATTGGAATTATGAATATGTTTATGATACATGGCCAGAACTATTAGACAAGCTATCTAAAGGAGAGATAGATTTGTTGTGTGGGGCTCAGTACACTGAGGAGAGAAGCAAGATATATGACTACGTAGAATATTCAAATGGAATAGAACTTACAACTATGTATGTTTCAAGTAAAAATAGCAGTGTATTTTATGAAGATTTCGAAGCATTCAATGGCTTGAAAATAGGGTTTTTAAAAGAAAGTTTTCAAAATACGGTCTTTGAAGATTATGCAAAACGAAATAATTTCACCTATGAAAAAGTATATTATGATTTTGAAGAAGAAATGATAGCGGACATGGAATCAGGTAATGTAGATGCTATAGTTTTAGGAAGCATTTCAAATCAGAATAGTGGTAGATTAGTTGCAAAATGTGGCCTTCATCCTTTTTATTTTATAACACAAAAAGGCAATAATGGTATCACAAATGAACTTAATGAGGCATTAAGAAGGATAAAATTAGATGATTTAAATTTTGACATAAAATTGCAAGAAAAATATTATGGTAATAGTATTTTAAATCAACAACCATTACTTACTCCAAGAGAAGTAGATTTTATAAAAAGAAAGCCAGTGCTGAAAGTGGCTTATAAAGATTATTTAAGTCCTATAGAATATAGGAATAGCCAGGGGAACTTCTCTGGAATGGTAAAAGATATGTTAGAAGAAATATCTAGAAAAATAGGTATAGAATTTGAGTATGTACAGGTAAAAAATACAGAAGAAGCCATAAAGTTAATGGCAAATGGAGAAGTAGATTTAATAGCTAGTGAATCTAGTATTGAAAAAAATACACATTCTAGAGACATAGTATTAACTAATCCTTATTTATCCTTACCTTTAATCGTAGTTGGAAAAGGGGAAGGAAATATAAAAACAGAGAATGTAGACATAGCTATACCTACTGATATGAAAATTAACAAAGAAGTTTTTGAAAATAAATTTGGGCAATGCAACATTGAGTATTACAATGATTATATGAGTTGCATTAATGCAGTTAAATCTGGAAAAGTAGATATAACAGTATTAGATAGCTACACAGCCAATATTGCTATTAGCACTATAAAAGACAATGAATTAAAAATAATGAATATTGGAAATTTAAGTTATAATATATCAATTGGAGTAAATACCGATATAGATCCCCTAGTAATATCTATACTTAATAAGGGTATTAATGTTATAGATGAAGAAACTAGGGTAGATATCATTATGAAAAATGTAGTGCAAGAATCCATGCCAATAAATTTAAAGGTAATACTAGTTAAATATAGATTAGAAATTATTATTTTTATATCTTTATTAGTAATAATATCCCTTTTGATATTTTTTTATGTGAGACAACGAAGAACAAAGTATTATGAAAAAATGGCATTTACAGATCCACTTACAGGACTATGGAATGCTAATAAGTTTAAAGTTAGAGCTAAAAAGATATTTGAGGCTAATAAAGGAAAATCTTATGCTCTTATATATAGCGATATAGATAAGTTTAAGTTTATAAATGATAACTTAGGTTATGAAGAAGGAGATAAAATTATATGTGCAATATCTAATGAATTGTATAATTCATTGGGAGAAAATGAAATTTTTGCAAGAGTATCTGCGGATAATTTTTTAATACTTGTAGAATACACAAATAGAAAAGAATTAAATGGTAGGTTAACAAAATTTGAAAATATTTTTAGACAAATAGAAAAAGTTATTGCAAAAAATTATAGATTAATAGTTGTAAGTGGGATATATATATTTGATTCTAATGATATAGAGGTTGAAGATATTATCAATAAAGCTAACATAGCACGTAAATCAGTTAAGGGTTCGCATGCAAATAAAATTGCCTTTTATGATCAATGTTTTGAAAATAAAATTATTGAGGAATTAGAGATAGAAAATAAAATGTATAAGGCTCTTATAGATAAAGAATTTAAGGTTTATTATCAACCTAAATATGATTTAAATACAGAGAAAATCGTAGGAGCTGAGGCTTTAGTTAGATGGCAGGACCCTGAAAAAGGATTAATTTCTCCAGTAAAATTTATACCTTTGTTTGAGAAAAATGGATTTATATTAAACCTAGATATGTATGTTTATAAAAGTGTATTGCAATATTTAAGAGAAAGATTAGATAATGGAAAAAGAGTAGTTCCAATATCTTTAAATGTTTCTAGATTTCATGTTAATAATCCTAATATAGTTAAGGATATTAATGAGTTAGTTAAAAGCTATAATATAGATCCTAAATTAGTGGAGTTTGAATTAACAGAAAGTGCTTTTATGAAAAATGCTGATAGACTTATAGAAAAAATGATAGGCTTAAAAAAGGTAGGATTTAAAATCTCTGTTGATGATTTTGGGTCTGGATTCTCATCACTAAACCTTTTAAAAGAGTTCCCAGCAAATACATTAAAGATAGATAAGGCATTTTTAGATGAAACAACTAATTCACAACGTAGTAAAGATATTGTTAAAAGTATAGTCGATATGGCAAAAAATATTCACATGGAAGTAATTTGTGAAGGTGTAGAAACGCGGGAACAAGCTGATTTCCTAAAAGAGATAGGTTGTGAAATGGCACAAGGATATCTATTTGCAAAACCTATGCCAAGGGAAGAGTTTGAAGAATTATTGAATTTTAATTATAAATAGGATAAATGTACAAAGTATAAGCTGATATATCATAAAATATTTTGATATATCAGCTTTAAATTTTGATATTGGTAACCAATGTTACCGAATTTATATACATATTACTATAAACTCATAGATGTAGAGATTAATAAAATATAATCTGCTTATGAAGGTTAATATAAATTAGGCAGGTTAAAATATATTTAACTAAAGGATTATGATTTATAAAGATGTTGAAATTAATGGTATGAAGTAATTTCAATATAGATTTTAAACATGATCATAGTTTTAAAATCAATTAAATAATAGGAGGAAAAAATATGAGTTTATATCTTGGAAAAGTACATTATTGGTTATTTAACAAAATATTATGGTTTGAAGGATTAGAGGAAGAGATAATTAATCTGGCTAAGGAAGAGGGACTAGATGTAGTCTCATTAGCTAAGGAAATCAATAAAAATCACGGAGAAAAATTACCAAATCTTCCTTTAGAAGACATGATAGATACAAGTAATATTCATGGTTGGCTACAAGGAAAGATACATTCAGCAGAGGGAAGAATGGCAGCTTGGACAACTAAATTGCTTAATAATAATGAAAAAGCTAAGGCAAAATTAGAAAATATATATATTCATCAAGGAATGAAAGCAGCTAAGGAAGTTAAAGAAAAATTAGATGCAGCAAGTAATGCTATGGATATATATGATAGAATAAATGACTATATATTAGATGGAATGCCATGTGATAGAGTGAATGAGGTACTTGTGTCTACTGAAGATATGGTAGAGTGGAGTAGAAGAATTTGTGTGCATAAGGATATATGGAATAGAGAATCTGGAGATGTTTCTTATTTCTACAGCTTAAGAGGATTGTGGATTAAAGCTTTTGTTAATGAAGTTAATAGTAACTTTGAGTATGTAGAATTAGAAGATGGAACTCAAGCAATTAAAAGAAAGTAGAAGGAGGAGAAGAAATGAATGCTATAGATTTAATGATGGAAGAGCATAAGTATATTAAACGTATGCTTACTGTGGTTAGAAAAGCTACTTATAAAGCTTTAGAAGAAAAGAATGTAAACTACGAAGACTTTTATAAGATGATAGATTTCATTAGAAATTATGCAGATGCACATCACCATAAAAAAGAAGAGGTAATTCTTTTTAATAAGATGGTAGATGAACTTGGACTTATAGCAGAGAAAACTGTAAAATATGGTATGCTTGTAGAACATGATTTAGGAAGACTTTACATTACAGGACTAAGTGAGGCACTTGAAAGTTTAAAATCAGGAAATAAAGAAGCTATATTAGATGTTATTGCTAATGCCATTTCTTATACTCATCTTTTAGAAAGGCATATAGATAAAGAAGATAATGTAATATATAAATTTGCTACTAGAGAATTAAAGCAAGAAATCATTGATAAGGTAAATTTAGAGTGTGTTGAATTTGAAGATGCAAATACTGAGGTTATGAAAAAATATACATCAATATTAGAGGAGTTAGAGAAAAAATATATTTAATATTTGAAATGATGAACTTTAAGTGCATGAGAGTTTGTGCTTAAAGTTCATTTTATTTATTTATATTGATATCTGAATTTTATTTACATATTTAAATACATATTCTTTTGATTTTTAGTAACGAATGTTACCGAATATTGTTTTGTACTTTAGTATACTTTAACTTGTGAAAAGCAATAATAACAATTTAATAGGAGATGAGAAATTTATGTCAATGTTTTGTTATCAATGTCAAGAGACAGCAGGATGTAAAGGCTGTACTATAAAAGGTGTTTGTGGTAAAGACGAGCAAGTTGCAAAGGCTCAAGATTTATTAGTATATGTAACTAAAGGATTAGCTATCGTAAGTAATGAAGGAAGAAAAGTAAATGTTACTGATAGGGTAGTAGATAAATATATTACAGAAAATTTATTTATTACTATTACTAATGCTAACTTCGATAGAGATGCTATTTTAAATAGAGTAAGAGAAACTTTAAAATTAAGAGAAACTTTAAAAAGAAAAGTTGTTAGTGCTGGTGGAAAAGTTGGAGAAGTTAAAATAACTGGAGGATTCTTTAAAAAGATATTTGGTCTACAAAAGAAAGAAATAATAATGACAGATGCAGTAGCTTGGACAGCAGATAATACTATAGAATTTGATGCTAAGGCTGAAAAAGTTGGAGTGCTTGCTACTGAAAATGAAGATATTAGAAGTCTAAGAGAACTTATAACTTATGGATTAAAAGGATTATCAGCATACATGAAGCATGCTATGAACCTAAAATATGATGAGAGAGAAATTCATGGATTTATGGCTAAGGCATTAGCTGCAACTTTAGATGATAGTTTAACTGTTGATGATTTAGTAGCACTTGCATTAGAAGCAGGAAAATATGGAGTAGATGGTATGGCATTATTAGATAAAGCCAATACTGAAACCTATGGACATCCAGAAATAACAACTGTAGATATTGGAGTTAGAAAAAATCCAGGAATATTGATTTCAGGACATGACTTAAGAGATCTAGAGATGTTATTAGAGCAAACAGAAGGAACAGAGATAGATGTTTATACCCATGGAGAAATGCTTGCTGGACAATACTATCCTAAGTTTAAAAAATATAAACATTTTGCAGGAAACTATGGAAATGCATGGTGGAAGCAAAAGGAAGAATTTGAAAAATTCAATGGTCCAATTCTTATGACTACAAACTGCATAGTAATTCCAGATAAATCTTACAAGAATAGATTATTTACAACTGGGGCAACTGGAATGCCAGGATGTGATCATATAGAAGCTGATAAAAGTGGAGTAAAAGATTTTTCTAAGATTATAGAAATGGCTAAGCAATGTAAAGCACCTACGGAAATAGAAAAGGGACAAATAGTTGGTGGATTTGCACACAATCAAGTACTAGCTTTAGCTGATAAGGTTGTGGAGGCTGTTAAAACTGGAGATATAAAAAGATTCTTTGTTATGGCTGGTTGTGATGGAAGAATGAAATCAAGAAATTATTATACAGAGTTTGCAGAAAAATTACCAAAAGATACAGTAATATTAACTGCAGGATGTGCTAAATATCGTTATAATAAATTAAATCTTGGCGATATAGGTGGAATTCCAAGGGTTTTAGATGCAGGACAGTGTAATGATTCTTACTCATTAGCTGTAATAGCTTTAAAACTAAAAGAAATATTTGAACTAAATGATGTAAATGAACTTCCTATAGCTTATAACATAGCTTGGTATGAACAGAAAGCTGTAATAGTACTTCTAGCAGTACTTTATTTAGGAGTAAAAAATATTCATCTAGGACCAACACTTCCAGGATTCTTATCACCAAATGTAGCAAAAGTATTAGTAGAGAATTTTGGAATAGCAGGAATAGGAACTGTGGATGAAGATTTAGAAATGTTTTTAGGATAATATATGCCCCTAATTTACCCCTAATATATTTATCCTTAACATATAAATATTTCAGTGAAAATAAGGGTATTGACTTTATATATTAAGTTAATACCTTTATTTTTGTATATAAATTAATCTATATAAGTGAAATAATGATGTAGAAATATATTCTAGTGTAATATATAATTTAAGTTAAATAATCTTGCAGAAGAGGACAAGAACTGCAAGGCTCAATGTAATATAACTTGATATACTTTTATTAAAGGAGGGATAGATATGGAACTTTTAGACAAAATGAATAGAGCCATTGAATATATTGAAACTAATCTAACAAATAAAATTGACTATGAGAAAGTAGCTAATGAAATTGGATATTCAGTGCATCACTTTCAAAGAATGTTTTCTTTTATTACTGATATTTCAATGGTAGAGTATGTTAGACGTAGAAGGATGACTATGGCAGCTTTTGAACTGCAAAATAGCTCTATGAAGGTTATCGATATTGCACTAAAGTATGGGTATGAATCACCAGAAGCTTTTACCCGCGCATTTCAGAATTTGCATGGTATTACTCCTACAATAGCAAGAAATAAGGGAATTAGTCTAAAGGCATATCCACGTATATCCTTTCAAATTTCAATTAAAGGAGTAAGTGAAATGAAGTATAGGATTGAAAGAAGAGAAGCTTTTCAAGTTTATGGCATTGAAAGAATATTTGACATGAATTATGATGAGAATTTAAGAGAGATACCAAAGTTTTGGGATGAGGTATTAAGTAATGGGGAATGTGACAAATTAGCTGAATCTGCAGGTAACTTAAATAATCAAGGGGAGTTATGTCCAGTAAATGCAATATGTGATTATAGGAAAACTGGTGGAACTACTTTCCCATATATGATATGTGCTTTAAAGAATGATAAAAGTGATACCACAGGTTATAAAATAGTAGAGATTCCCTCAGCTACTTGGGCAATTTTTACTTCAGAGGAATATGGAATTGAGAATATTAGTACTGCTTTTCAAGATTTAAATAAGAGAGCACATACTGAATGGTTACCTACATCAACTTATAAAAAGTTAGAAGGCTATGATTTAGAAATGTATTATGAAAAAGATAGTGGCAAAGGCTACTGTGAATCTTGGATTAGAGTGGAACCTAAAGCAGAATAGAGATATATAAATAAGGAGCAGCTATAAATATATAACTGCTCCTTATGAATTAAACTAAAAGCTCCTCCATATTCCAAACATGAGTTGCTAAATCTTTATAGAAATCAACTTCATGGCAAACTAAAAGGAGAGTACCCTTAAAATCAATAAGAGCTTTTTTTAGTTCAGCCTTAGAGATAGCGTCTAAGTGGTTAGTTGGCTCATCAAGTAATAGCCAATTTGTTGGAGTTAAGGTAAGTTTGCAAAGTCTCACCTTGGATTGTTCTCCACCACTTAAAGTTTTTAGTTTTTGGTTCATATGCTCATTTTTAATACCACAGCGACCAAGGGCTGCTCTTATTTCACTTTGAGATTTTTGAGGAAAAGAATCCCATACTTCCTCAAGGGGAGTACGATCTGAGCCATGAACCTGCTGCTCAAAGTAAGCAGGGTACAGATAATCTCCAAATTTTATGTCACCATTTATTGGAGGGATTACTCCCATTATGGTCTTTAAGAAGGTGGATTTACCTATACCGTTACAACCTGTAATGGCAATTTTATCACCTCTTTTTAAAGTAAGGTCAAGATTTTTTATAAGTGGATAGCTATAACCAATATCTAGATTAGAGCTTTTCATTATAAGGGAAGCAGAGGTTCTTGTAAAATTAAAGGAAAAACTAGGCTTAGGTGAAATTATTTTTGGTTTTTCTAGTTTTTCAATTTTATCAAGAGCCTTTTGTCTACCCTTAGCCATTTTTGCAGTGGAAGCACGAACTTTATTTTTATCAATAAAGTTCTGAAGCTTTTGAATTTCCTTTTGCTGAGCAGTATACTCAGCTATATATCTTTTTCTTTCCTCGTCTTGTAGCTTTAAGAAGTTATCATAATTTCCTATATATCTTTTTATAGTAGAAAACTCTAGATTAAAGATTACATTTGTAATTTTATTTAAAAAGCTAGTGTCATGGGATATGACTACAAATGCATTTTTATAATCCTGTAGGTATTTAGATAACCATTCTATATGCTCTTTATCTAGATAGTTAGTAGGCTCATCTAAAAGTAATATATCAGGAGCTTCAAGTAGTAGCTTTGCTAGCATAACCTTAGTTTTCTGACCTCCGCTTAGATTTTTAAAGGGAGTATCCATACCAAGGGTAGTTATACCAAGTCCCTTAGACATAGTTTCAATGTGCTTTTCAATATTATAGAATTCACTGGAGTCTAGTCTATCTTGAAGATGGCCTAACTTATTAATTAACTTATCATAGCCATTCATATCTCCAATAGCTAATTCATCACTTATAAATAAAATCTTTTCTTCTAATTCGTAAAGATTTTTAAAGGCTTCCTTTAATATTTCTTTTATAGTCAAGTTTTCATTTATATCGGAATTTTGTTTAAGATATCCAATTTTACATGAGGAANNTCGTCACAGATTAATTTTTCAGTTAAAATATTAAATAGGGTAGTCTTACCAGAACCATTAACTCCGACAAGACCAGCGTGTTCGCCCTTTAATAATCTAAGGGACATATTTTTAAAAATAGTTTTATCTCCAAAACTAAAGCTTATATTTTCAATATTTAATATACTCATGTCTATATACCTCCGTAAAATAAAAAAGGAAAGAGGCTTTGCTCTTTCCTTAAATTTCATATAAATTAATGCAATGAAAATTATATTCTAAATCATAGTAGTGTAAAAAGTTAGCTCACTTATTAGCTATATCAAAATAAGAGTATAGTGATACCAATTTAAATCTTGTATGATTTAGAGTATGAAAAAAGAGTCTTATCCTGTAAAAGGCAATTCTATTCAAATGTTTAGGTAAAAAAGGGCGCAGTTATCCCGTTATTAGCCTAAAACACTTACAAGAACTACCATTTTACACAATTCGACTCGACCTCTTTCTTTGCATTAATTTATTTTAAATATAATAATATTCGATATATCTATTATTACATATATACATAAATATTATACCATAGTAGCTGAAAAAGTAAATACAGTAATAAAATTACTTTTGATTTTGAACATACTCCTCATACTAATGCTAGTAAAGAGTTTGTAAGTGAGAGATAAAGTAGGTAGCAGATCTTATGGATAATACTTATTGTAAGCATTAATAAGTACTAATAGTACAATTGTATAAATTAGTAAGAATTCAATAATAGCATAAAAGTACTAAATACTGCGGATCTAAAGCCTTAATTAATTTTCCTAATAATAATATAATAGGATTAAGAAATTTAAATGAAAATTTCATGAAAGAGGGATAATTATGAAAAACTTAACATTAAGAGATGCAACGGAGGTGGATGCCCCCATTATCGCTGGTCTTATATATGATACTGAGGAAATTCCAGATCATGTTTGGGGCCAGGGTACTAAAGAGGAGATTTTAAATAGGATTCAATGGTTAGTATTAAGTAAGGAATCTAGATATTCCTATTTAAATATAAAGGTAGCAGAATTAAATGAAAACACCTGTGGAGCTATAATTCTTTTAAAAAGTGAAGAAATATCTGATTTAGATATAAAAACTAGTTTTAAGTTACTTCATATGATAAAAGGAATTAAAGGAAAAGTAAAATTTATAAAGGACCTTATTTTAGGAATGTACTTAAAAGAGGGTGGAGATAGAGAGCTGTATATAGCAAATTTAGCTACGACTAAAGAAGTTAGAGGTCTTGGAATAGGAAAAGAGCTAATGAAGCTAGCAGAAAGGGTAGCTAAAGAAGAAGGATATAAAGGGTGTTCACTGTTAGCTAAGGATGAGAAGGTAAGAAAGTTCTACGAAAATTTAGACTATAAATTTGAAAAAGAAGAAAAGTATTTCTCTCAATATTTATATAGAATGGTAAAAATGGTTTAATGTAGTATCTATAAATTATAAGGACTATAAAGGTCCATGATATATATACCTAAGAAAAAAGTCTTGTCATTTAGAAGTGACAAGACTTTTTTCTTATATGTTATTTCTAACTTTAACTATTTCTTTATTTTTAATATATACTCTAGGAATTCTGGATTTAATTCTGCAAAGAATTTCGTAGTTGATTGTTCCTAAAGCTTCTGCCATATCATCAGCATTAAATTTTAAATTTCCTTCTTCGCCTAAAATAATAACTTCATCGCCAGTTTTTACATTTTCTATGTCTGTTACATCAATCATACACTGATCCATACAAATTCTACCTAGAATTCTAGCAAATTTACCATTTACAATTATTTTAGCATCTTCACCTAAATCTCTAGGATAACCATCTCCATAACCTATAGGTAGTGTAGCTACAATAGTTTTTTTATTAGTTTTAAAAGTTTTACCATAACTTATATACATATCCTTATCTAATTCTTTTACATGGGATATCTTCGCTTTCAAAGTTAGAGCTGGTTTTATTGAAAGGTTATCCTTAGAAACTTCATTAGAAGGATAATAACCATAAAGTATAATACCTGGTCTCACACCATTTAAATAAGTTTTAGGCATATCTATAATTGCGCCACTGTTAGAAATATGTTTTAATGGAATGTCAATGCCAAGAGATTCTAAATCAGCCATAACCTTTGTGAATTTTAAAAGCTGCTCATTAGCATAGGATTTTTCTTCTTCATCAGAGGTAGAGAAGTGAGAAAAGATTCCAATTATATCTAAACCATCTAAATTATAAATTTCATTTATAATTTTAACAGTATGGTCACAAGGGAGAAATCCGATTCTGCCCATACCAGTGTCTATGGCAATGTGAATTTTAGCTTTTTTGTTAAGATTTAAGGCCATTTTTGATAATTCTTTTGCATAGTCTAAATCATATACTGTTTGCTCGATATCATAACTTATTAGATCTTCTCCTAAGTATAAAGGAGTATATCCTAAGATTACTATGGGAGCGTTGATATTATTTTCTCTAAGCTCTATGCCTTCTGTTAGCATTGCTACAGCAAGTCTAGATGCACCATTTTCTAGAAGGGTAGGAACAACATCTATAGCTCCATGGCCATAGCAATCTGCTTTAACGATGGCAATGAGTTCTTTATCTCCAATTAATTTTTTTATATTTTTTGTGTTATGTGCTATTGCGTCTAAATTTATTTCAGACCATACAGGTCTCATTACCTTTTCCATTGTACACCTCGTAATTTCTTTCATTATTTCTAGTAAGCCATTTTAGTTATATTTATGAAGAATTTACTTCGTTATATCAAGTGAAACTTACCTTATACTAATATTTTATTATTTATATAATAAATCACAAGAACCAGTAAGGGAAGGATTTATAGGTGAGGTGGTTTACTTAATTTTTTAATATTATCACCAATTATTCTTATTCCACTTTCTATATCTTCATCACTCACTCTACCAAAACCTATTCTGAAGCAGTCATTGCCTTTACTACTATTTTTATAGAAGATATCACCAGGCATAAAGAGCACATTATCCCTATAACACATATCTAGCAACTGTCTTGCATCCATATTATTTTTAAGCTTAATAAATATATGAAGTCCGCCTTCTCCAGTCACATATTCATAGGGAATATACTTATTCACCATTTCCATAACCAGGTTATACTTATCTCTATAGTATTTTCGTACATTTTTTACATATCTATTGAAGGCCCCACTTTTTAGATAATAGTAAAATGAGGCTTGATCTAGAAAAGAAGAGTGAATTGTTCTACCTCTTTTTACGCTTTCTAAAACATCTATTAACTCTTTGCTAGCTAGAATCCATCCAATTCTAAGGCCTGGAAAGAGTATTTTAGAAAGACTACCTATATAAATTACACTGTTACCTTTACCACTTAAAGATGCTATGGGATCTATAGGAGAACTAGAGTAGAGAAGCTCTTCGTTAAATCCATCTTCAATGATAGGAACAGAATATTTTCTAAAAATAGTATAAATCTCTTTTCTACGCTTAGTTTTAGTTACAATACCAGTAGGATTATTATAAGAAGGAATTATATACCCAAATTTAGGCTTATGTTTTTTAAGCTTTATTTCTGAATCCCTTAAATCCATACCTTCCTCATCCACTTTTATTTGAACAGCTTCAACTTCATGGGCTTTCATAATTTTTAAAGCTGTATTATGGGTAGGTTCTTCGCAAAGGATTATATCTCCTTTTTTAGTTAAGGAACCTATAATAATATCAAAGGCTTCAGTAAAACCGTTAGTGATCAATATATCTTTACCTTCAGTATTAACACTTTTTTCCTTCATATATTGAAAAAAATACTGGATTAAAGGGGCATATCCTTTAGCATATCCGTAGTTTAACAGGTTTTCTTCTTCATAGGTCCAAGCATCTAAAAGAGCTCTTTTAAAGTCATCTTTGTTAAAAAGACTAGGTTCAGGAGCAATAGATTTAAAGGAAATCATATTCTTCTTGTAGGGAAGCTCACTTTTGATAATATCCAGGTCTCTAAGGGTACTAGCATAATTGTTAATCATACTCATAAGATCTACATTATATTCTTCACAGGTATTCTTACTTTCCATTAGAATGAAAGTACCAACACCTCTTTTAGTAGCTATTATGCCTTTGCTTTCTAATTCTTCATAGGTAGCAATGACAGAATTTCTACTTATATTTAAAAGTTTACTAGCCTCTCTGGTCGAAGGTAGCTTGCTATCTTTTTTTAGTTCGCCTTTTTTAATTCCATCAATGATATGTCTTTCTAGTTGAAGATAAATAGGTTCATCCTTATTTATAATAAGCGTAGAAAATATCAATGTTAACACCACCTATTCTGTTAATTTTCAACTTATAAATAATATTATAAGAAAATATGGTAAAAATATATAAGTTTATTTTGGTAAATTTAAAAAAAATTAAAAATTTAATAATGTCATCTCTTAAAGATAGTTTATTAGAAAAATAAGTTAGTTTCAATAGAAAAATAAGAGCAAGTGATGTAGAATGTTAATAGAAATTTTATGACACTTAGGAGGAAATCATGAACAGTTTAGTTGTAGTAGTATTATTAGCATTAGTAGGAGGAGTCATTGGTTGGGTAACTAATATATTGGCCATAAAGCTGATGTTTAGACCAATAAATCCAATCAAAATTCCAATAATAAATTTTGAAATAGTAGGGTTAATTCCCAAGAGGAAAAATGAAATAGCCCAAAATATTGGGGAAGTTGTTGCAAAGGAATTATTATCAATTGACGATATAATTAATAGTGCCATTACAGAAGATGATAAGATTATATTTAGTCAGTTAGTTAAAAATAAAATAAGAACTTTAGTGGCAGGAAAGATGGATTTTGTGCCAGTACCCTTTAGAATGATGGTACAAGGGCCCATTGATAACATTATAGAGGAAGAAGTTGATGGGGCCTTAAAGGAAATAGAGGGTGAAGTCATTGACCATATTAAGAATAGAGTAGATATTGAAAAACTAGTGGCAGAAAAAATAAATGACTTGGATTTACAAGAGCTTGAGCGAATAATTGTAAGTGTAGCAAAAAAGGAATTAAAACATATCGAGGTTCTAGGATTTATCCTAGGAGCTGCAATTGGTATAGTTCAAGGATTGGTCGTTATGTTGATTAAATAAGGGTACACATAATTATGGACAAGAAGTTGATATAAAGTATAAAATGTGATATGTTAATTAAAGAATTTAATAAAAAATCCACAGAGTTCTGTGGGAGAGGTTCGTAACCATCCCTCTATAAAAAACTAGGGAATAAGACTTATATGGTCGTACTATACCCTTAGTACGACCTTTTTTAGGTTGTATTTTTTATGCCTCGGGATGGATCCCAAGGCATTTTTTATTTTAGGCTTTATTTATTATACGTACTTTGATTAAGAAAGGAAGGGAAAATATGGATAAGAGAAAAGTAATAATAGATTGTGATCCAGGAATTGATGATTCATTGGCTGTAATCCTTGCACTAAAATCAGAGGAGCTAGAAGTGAAGGGTATAACTATAGTATCAGGGAATGTTCATGGAAAAAAAGGGGCAGAAAATGCATTAAAGATACTTAAGGAGCTAAATAGGTTAGATGNNCTGCAGAAGATACCCATGGAAGTGATGGACTTGGAGAAAGCTTTTTACCAAGGGTAGAGGAGGTAACCTATAAAGAAGGTGCAGTAGATTTTATTCTGGATGAGTTAAAATCAGAGGATATCACAGTTATCGCACTAGGACCTTTAACTAATATAGCAAAAGCTTTAGAAAGAGATTGTGTAGGCATAAGAAAAATGAAGGAACTGGTTCTTATGGGAGGTACCTTTAAGAGTTTTGGGAATTGCTCTCAAGTAGCAGAGTTTAATTTCTGGGTTGACCCTCATGGTGTAGAAAAAGTCTTTAAGGAATTAAAAAGGAAGATTACAATGGTTGGATTAGATGTCACTAGACAATGTGTTTTAACTCCAAATTATATAGAGATGATAAGGCAGTTTAATGAGCCCCTTGGAGAGCTAATTGTAAAGATAACTAAATTTTATGTGGATTTTCATTGGAACCAAGAAAGAACATTAGGGTGTGTAATTAATGATCCACTAGCAGTAGCATATTTTATTAATTCGGAATTATGCTCTGGAAAAGAATATTTCGTGGATGTAGTTACAGAAGGAAAAGCCATAGGAATGACACTGGTGGATGAAGGGAACTTTTATAGAGAAAAACCAAATTGTTTAGTGTTATCGGAAGTAAATTCAAAGGGTTTTATGGAAATGTTTCTAACAAGAATTTTTCCAAACCACAAAGAGGATATCATATCAGTTTTAAATAATTCTAAATACGGATTAAATTAAGAATAGGTAGGTTAAAAATATGAACAGTAAAAAGAATAAGAGAATTATATTTATGGGTTTAGCAGTAGCTATAAATTTAGTAGGAGGATTTATTGCATTGTCATTAAAACTTCCAATTTACATTGATACCATAGGAACTATTTTAGTTTCAATACTATTTGGACCAGTAAGTGGAGCTATGGTTGGAGGATTATCATCAATTATTAATGGTATAACTTTTGATCCCATATCATTTTATTTTTTACCAGTACAATTAGTGGTGGGAATAAGTACAGGAATGTTATTTAATGATAAGAAGGATGGAGTTTTAAAGTCAATTTTAAGAATACTGCTAATTACTGTTTTAGGCTCAGCAACAGCAGCAGTGATTGCTTCCTTTGTTTTTCAAGGGGTAACTTCTTCAGGTTCAAGTATTTTAGTTGCAATACTTAAAAATTCAGGGATTAGTATTATTACAGCAGTTTTTTCTACTCAGATTTTTACAGATTTATTAGATAAAGCTGTGAGTTTTGGATTAGTATTTACATTTATTAAAATGCTACCATTAGATATTAAAAGTAAGATTGTTGGGAATGAATAGTATGGATAGATATAATATAATAACAGGAAAAAATAAAAGAGAAATAGTATTACTAAAGGCTTTTCCATGTGTTTGGGGGAAGTGTGCATTTTGCGATTATATAGAGGATAATTCAACAGATTCTTCAAAAATCAATGATATTAATAAGTCGGTGTTAAAGGAAGTAAAGGGAACATATGGTACCTTAGAAGTAATTAATTCAGGAAGTTGCTTTGAATTACCTAAAGAAACCTTAGAAAATATTAGACAAGTAATAAGAGAAAAGAATATAAAAAAGATGTTTTTAGAAAGCCATTGGTGCTATAGAAATAGGTTGCAAGAAATAAGAGATTTCTTTGGCATTGAGATTGTTTTTAAAATTGGAGTTGAAAGTTTTGATAATAATTTTAGAAATTTAGTGTTAAATAAAAATGCTAGATTTAAAGATTATAAGGAAGTTAGAAAGTATTTTAGCTCAGTATGCTTAATGGTAGGTATAAAAGGACAAAACAAAGAAATGATTAAAGAAGATATTGATATAGTGTTAAATCACTTTGATTATGGAACAATAAATATTTTTACAGAAAACACTACGAATATTAAGAGAGATGAAGAATTAATAAGTTGGTTTGAAAAGGAATATAAATTCCTTAAGGATGTTAGTAAAATTGAAGTGTTATTTGAAAATACAGATTTGGGAGTAGGAGATTAATTTTAAGAATTAACTTATTAAGAGATAGAATATAAGAGGTGAGCCAATTGGCTCACCTCTTATATTATTATATTAATGAAAATTCAATAATCTTATCTAGTAAAGTTGAATATTCCATGTTGGTAGCTTTTGCGCTTTTAGGAAGTAGAGAATTTTTAGTCATACCAGGTAAAGTGTTTACTTCTATTACATAAGGTTTGTTATTACTCACCATTATATCCACTCTTGCATAGGCTTTACAATCAAAGAGCCTATAGCACTTTTTTGATATTTCATTGATTTCATTTTGAAGGGATTCAGGAAGAATAGCTACTTCCTCTAAGGTATCTGTATCATTGTACTTGGATTCATAATCAAAGAAAGTGCCTTTATGGATTATAGAAAGAATCGGTAATGTCTCACCATTTAATAGGGGAACAGTATACTCGCTACCATTTATATATTCTTCTATAATTATTTCATCATCATACTTAAATCCTTCTAATATAGCATTTCTAAGCTCATCTCTACTATAAACTAAAGAAATTCCAATGCTTGAGCCACCACTGTTAGGTTTAATTATCATAGGATATTTTAACTTTTCTATTTCTTTTAAATTCACACCTTCATGTTTATATAGATTAACTCCATTTGCTATAGGAATACCTTCAGCTTTTAGAATTCTTTTACATTGCTTTTTGTTCATGCAAAGGGCACTAGTCAAAGGATTACTCCCAGAGTAATGAATTCCAAGACTTTCTAAAATACTTTGAATAGCACCATCTTCTCCGAATTCTCCATGAAAGGCTAAAAAAGCAAAATCTAAATCATGAACTTTATCTATAACTTCTTTTTTAGAGTTTATAATCATAGGAATCACTTCATATTTATCTTTATTTAAGTTCTTAAATATCTCTTCTCCAGATAAAAGAGATATTTCTCGTTCAAAGGAAATTCCACCCATTAATACTCCAACTCTCATATATACATCTCCTTAAATTTATTTTTCTTATACTATAATTTTATTTCAATGAAAGAAAAGAGAAAGTACCATGAAGTGATGAATTTTAGATAAGGGTGGTTTAAGGAGTAATATTTATGAAGAATTTGTTGGTATAGTCCTTAGTATAATAATCTAAGAATTAAGAAATAACTATGAATAGTATATTTATTTTTGAGTATAAGTCTTTGATTTAATAAGGATTAATAGGAAAACTAAGGAAAGGAAGCTTGCTAACATATGAATATTAAAATAGATGGCAGCATGAATATAAAGAGGAATCTAAGCATGTTAACGGATTTTTATCAATTAACTATGGGAAATGGGTATCTAAAGAAGGGTATGAGGGATAGAATAGCATATTTTGATATGTTTTTTAGAAAAATTCCCGATGATGGTGGATATGTAATAATAGCTGGGTTAGAACAACTAATAGAATATATAAATAATCTGAGTTTTTCTGAAGAAGATATAAAATTTTTAAGGGAAAGAGGAATATTTTCTAAAGATTTTTTGGAGTATTTAAGAGATTTTAAATTTCAATGCGATATATGGGCTATTCCAGAAGGAACTGTGGTATTTCCTAATGAGCCAATAATAACTGTTAGGGGACCACTTCCTCAAGCTCAATTAATAGAAACCATGCTACTTTTAACTATAAATCATCAAAGCTTAATTGCTACTAAAGCAAGCAGAGTTGTTAGAGCATCCCAGGGGAGAGGGGTTTTAGAATTTGGATCTAGAAGAGCTCAAGGCTATGATGGAGCTCTATTAGGAGCAAGGGCCGCTTATATAGGAGGATGTTTTGGTACTGCCTGTACAATGGTAGAAGAACTATATGGAATTCCATCAGTAGGAACGATGGCTCATAGCTGGATTCAAAGCTTTCATAATGAATATGAAGCCTTTAAAGCCTATGCAGAAGTTTATCCAACCTCCAGTATACTTCTTGTAGATACCTATAATACGCTTAAAAGTGGTGTGCCTAATGCAATAAGAGTTACTAAGGAGATATTAGAGCCAAANNCTTTCAAAGGCTGCGAGGAAAATGTTAGATGAAGCTGGCATGAAAGATTGCAAAATAACTGCATCTAATTCCTTAGATGAATACCTTATAAGTGATTTGTTACTACAAGGGGCAGAGATAGATATCTTTGGAGTAGGAGAAAATCTAATAACTTCTAAATCAAATCCTGTATTTGGAGGGGTATATAAGTTAGTGGCTATAGAAAATGGTAATAAATTAGAGTCTAAAATAAAATTAAGTGAAAATCCAGAGAAGGTAACTAATCCTGGATTTAAAAGATTGTATAGATTTTATCACAAGGAAACCAATAAAGCAGTAGGGGATTTACTGACCTTGAGGGATGAAGTATTAGATGAAAGTAAGCCTTATATTCTTTTTGATCCCGTTCATACATGGAAAAAAACAGTTTTAACAGACTATTATGTAAAGGAATTACAAGTAAAAATCTTTGATAAAGGAGAGTGTGTATATTTATCTCCTAGTATTCAAGAAATTAGAGAGTATTGCAAAGGACAGGTTGAAACCTTGTGGGAGGAGTCTTTGAGACTTAAAAATCCTCACAATTACTATGTAGACTTATCTGAAAAACTATGGACACTAAAATATGATTTAATTAATAAATATTCAAATGAAGAAAATCATTTTTAGAATAAGTTAATTATCAACATATATAAATCTAAAATGACTATATGATATGGATGTCACATAGTCATTTTATGGCTTCAATTTTTTATTTTGTTCCTTACAGTACATATTTTTATAAAGTATTAATAGAAATTATTTATTCATTAATGGTAAGCTATTTACATTTACAGAGTCATTTCTATTATTAAGATTTTTTAGAGTTTCATGACCTTTCTCTGTTTTACCTAACGCATCTATTAGTATATTTTTAGAATTTTGAGTCTGAATTGTATGTTGATCCTTAACTTGTTCTTCGTTGGAAAAATCATCGTTAATTTTTAAATGATCTAAATCTTTAT
This sequence comes from Clostridium sp. UBA6758, assembly GCA_002453475.1. GTDB lineage: Bacteria > Bacillota > Clostridia > Clostridiales > Clostridiaceae > Clostridium_J > Clostridium_J subterminale. The sequence goes on from DKGY01000001.1 coordinate 30,938, forward strand.
TTAAAGTAGTTACATGGTCTAAATCATCATCCATAGAAGAAATGATATCTTTTGGCTTAAATAGAATTTCTTCAAATTTATTATTATATTTAATAGCCATTATGAGCCTCCTTATAATTATTTTTTTAATATATTTTTANNCTTTGCAATACATCCCTGAACATAAGGAGCTATGTATCTAAATTTAGGGTGAGGTTCTTCTGCAGCAGCTACATATTTCATAACTATGCTATCCATATTAGTTGATTCAGTTAGTTTAAAGTATAGATATTGTTTACGCTGTAATTTATTTATTCTATTTTTAAAGTATGAGTTTACCTTCATCCAATTAAACTGTTTACTTACATTTAATTGATTGAAACCTGTAGCATAGGAGCCAGGTTCAATTAAGATTACAGGAATATTTACTCTTGGAAGTTGCTTAAGTTCTTTATTTAAGCAATAACCAATAGATTCAAGTGCGAATTTAGTGGAACAGTAGGGGGATAAAAATGGTATAGCTATGCGACCAGTTAAGGAAGAGAGAAATATAATTCTGCCCTTTCTTCTTTTTATCATCCCTTTCAAAACAATCTGAGTCAGTTCTATAGGACAAAACACATTAGTTTCAAAAGTAGCTCTAAATCTATTTACATCTATTTCAGCTATGGAACCAGAATCTCCTATGGCGGCATTATTTATTAGTACATCTATAGGTAAGTCTCTTACTTTTTCTCTATCCTCTTTACATAATACATCTAACTTAAAGCTTTCAATGGGAAGTTTCCATTTTTTATTTAACATATTTAATTTGTATGCCTGTTCATCGGTATGAGTGGTTGCATAAACATAGTGACCTCTACTAGCCAAGGTTATAGCTGCTTTACGTCCAAGACCAGAACCACAACCAGTTATTAATATATGTTTCAATATTATCACCTCAGGTTTAGTATGCGTTTTATTTCATTTATAATTCTTTTTATAGAAATAATGACTTAAGGAAATTTATCCATAAGTCACTAATAAATAATATATTTCTTATTTAAAAAAGTTTTTAATAGCATTTTTAACAACTTCTCTATCATCAAAATAAAATTTTCTCTTACCTATAATTTGATAGTCTTCATGACCTTTTCCAGCAATTATAAGTAAATCATCATCTTTTAGTATTTTTAATCCTCTTTCTATGGCATTTTTTCTATTAATGATTTTTTCATAAGGAGTTATTGTAGATAATATTCCTAATTCTATGTCATCAATGATTAGTCTTGGATTTTCAGTTCTAGGATTATCAGAAGTAATTATACAATAATCTGATAAGGAGCCAGCTATTTTACCCATAATCCCACGCTTAGTGATATCCCTATCTCCACCACAACCAAAGATAGTGATAATTCGCCCACAGGTTATTTCTCTTGCCATAATGAGGAGTTTCTCTAAAGCATCTGGAGTATGAGCATAATCTACTATAACATTTTTATTTAAGTTGTTTTCTACCAATTCAATTCTACCAGGAACAGGGTTAATATTAGGGAGTAGTTTTATGATATTCTCAATGCTCATATCCATAGAATAGCAAGCAACTATTGTAGCTAAAACGT
>DKGY01000001.1:32532-48967 GCA_002453475.1 Clostridium sp. UBA6758
TCATTGCAAGTTTTTTTAAAATTGACTTTAAAGCTAACAGAATTCTTTCTGTATATTACATCAGCAGCTTGAATATCAGCTGGATTTTCTATTCCGTAAGTTAGTATTTTACATGTGGCTTCTTTTATTATTTCTTTTGAAATATTATCATCTATATTAACAATTCCTAATTTGCATTTATGAAATAACTTCATTTTTTCTCTTTTATAGGCTTCCATGGTGCCATGTTCATCTAAGTGATCTTGAGATAGGTTAGTAAAGATTCCTATATCAAAATCACAAAAATCTACTTTATGTTTTGCCAGAGCAGAAGAAGTAACTTCCATAATAATACTATTAGCATTATTATCTTTAAATTCTCTAAAGGCTTTCTGAAGTTCTAAAGCTTCAGGAGTAGTTGGAGTTGTTTTAATAATATTTACTTTATGTTTGGTGAGTTCAAAGCCTAAGGTACCGATGACGCCTACAGTTTTCCCATAAGATTCTAATACATCCTTGATATAATGTGTAACTGTAGTTTTCCCATTTGTTCCTGTTACTCCTACAAGTTTTATCTCTTTTGAAGGTTCATTATAAAATAAAGTACATATACTAGCTAAAGAAATTCTAGTATCTTTAACTTTTATGATAACTATAGATTTATTTAAATAAGCAATATCCTTTTCAACTAAGATAGCTATAGCACCATTTTTAACAGCTTCATCTATAAAATTATGACCATCTGCGTTATTGCCATTTATACATATAAATAAAGAGTTTGGCTTTATCTCTCTAGAATCATAACTTATATGATCAATGTTTAAATCCACATATCCATTTATTAAGGTATAACTTATTTGATTAAGCAATTTATATAATTTCATTATTATTCCTCCGTAACTAAATAAACTCATTTATTCTTATTATACGGAGTAGATTTACTATAAATAGTGTTTAAATTGCTTAAAATATTGCAAAAAGTGCTTATGAAACAATGAGTTAGTATAAAATAATTTATTTGTAGGGATCATAGCTACCTTTGAATTCCTCATGTTCAATATTAGATGGACGTTTAAAAAATATGGTTGCTGGTTCATAAAATTCAGTAAAAGAGTGAAGAAGGCCCATATGAACTTTTGCTATTACTTTTTCATTATTTTTTGTAATAGTATGTTCAGGACTATAAGTAAATGCAAATATAATAAAACTAAAAAAGCTAAATATTAGTATAAGTAAAGTAGCTAAAGTAAAGGTAAGGTTTTTTAAAAATTTACGTTTACATAAATTGCATAAAGCTGTAGCGAAAAAAATTATTAGACTAATTCCGATTAGGTATAAACAAATACTTGCAATCATATCAATCCAACCTCTAAAACACAAGTTTAGAGGTTTTATAATAATGCTTACAGATAAATAAAGAATTACTATTAAGGAAGTGATAATCAATGGATATAATGATCCTTTGTAGTTTTTGGAACTTTAGCATTAAATTTTTTCAACATTTTTTATTTCCTCCTATAAATAAAAATCTTAGACAAATAAAAGTTTACAATCTAAGATTACCATAGGTGTTAAAATATTACAACAAATATTTATTGTATATCAATAAATATTTGTTGACGCATATGACATGGGGAGGGTTGCATTTCGATTTACAATTAAGGTTTACAACTGAGGGAATAGTATCTTATCAATTTATTCATTTGATAAAGTTACAACTACTAATTCAGGACGATTAAATATTCTTTGAGGAGCGAGACTATTACCAAGACCTCTACTAACTACTAAGGATGTAGAGGTTAATTTATGAATTCCATTAGTATATTTGGGGAAAAAGCCTTGATCTGGAGCTATAATTCCACCTAAAAAAGGAAGGCGAATTTGTCCACCATGGGCATGTCCGGAAAATACTAAATCTATATTTTCTTTAGCATAAAAGGTAATTAGTTCAGGTCTATGAGAAAGTAGGATAGTAAAATTGTTTTTACTTTCAGCTTTTAGGTTACCTAAAATTTCATCAAAGCCTAAAGGAGAGTTAGGGTATTTGGAACTATCTATGGGATTAAAGCATATGTCTGCTAGTCCGAGAATAGAAATAGTATCACCGTTTAACTTTATGTTTTTATGAGCGTTGTCCATATTTATAACTCCATATTCTTCAAAGATGATTTTTAATTCATCATATAAATCTGATCTTGATTCATGATTTCCAGATACGTAGTATACCGGAGCTATATTTATAACTGATTTAATATAGGAAATAGCTATATTTATATTATCTTTATTTGTCCTTCGACTATCAATTAAATCACCAGTAATTACAATTATATCTGGATTAATTTCTTTAGTTAGGGATATAAGATTTTTTTGATTAGCTCCAAATTCTTTATTATGTAAATCAGAAATTTGAAGTATTTTATATCCATCAAAACCCCTAGGTATTTTTGAGTTTATATGTTTTATATTTGTTACAACTATGTCATTATTTTGCCAATAACAGAAAATTATAATGACTATCAGTAAAATTATTATAATTATTAAATTTTTTATATTCATTATGTTTCTATAAATCATAATACACATCCTAATATTAATTAATAGAATATACTATTATATAAAATAGTATATTCATAGTATACACAAATATATTTCATCACTAAAGATAATTGCATAATAGTTAACACATATGTAATAAATGTAAAAATACTATGATAGTTTTTCATGATTCTATTTGGCATTTATTGATATTTGAATGACGAAGTGATAGAATATGAAAAAATGGAGGTAATATTATGTATAGTTTTAAAAATGACTATAGTGAAGGAGCACATTCAAGAATATTAGAGGCATTAATCAAATGTAATAAGAAGCAGAGCGAAGGCTACGGAGAAGATATATTTACAGCAAGGGCTATTAAGTTAATTAAGGAGAAAATAAGGAAAGAAGATGTAGATGTTCATCTTTTAGTAGGAGGAACTCAAACTAATCTTACTTCTTTATCAGCCTTTTTAAGACCTCATGAAGCGGTTATTGCAGCAAATACTAGTCACGTGTTAGTTCATGAAACTGGAGCTATTGAAGCTACGGGACATAAGGTTATTTCTGTAGATGTTGAAGATGGAAAATTAACAAGAAAAAATATAGAAACTGTGATAGAAGAGCATACTGATGAACATATGGTAAAACCAAAACTTGTATATATTTCAAACTCTACAGAAATAGGAACGATATATAAAAGAGAAGAGGTAGAAGAGTTAAGTCAGGTATGTAAAAAACATGATTTATATCTATATCTTGATGGTGCACGATTAGGGTCTGCGCTATGTTCTAAAGAAAATAATATGAAAATCTATGAATTAGCACAATTAGTAGATGCATTTTATATAGGTGGAACCAAGGGGGGAGCTTTAATGGGAGAGGCTCTTATAATATGTAGAGATGCTTTAAAAAAGGATTTCAGATACCATATTAAACAAAAGGGTGCTCTACTTGCAAAAGGAAGGTTACTAGGAATTCAATTTGAAGAATTATTTAAAGATAACCTATATTTTGATTTAGCAACTCATGCTAATAATATGGCAGAGATTCTAAAAAAGGGTATAGAAGATGCTGGTTACAGCTTTATGATTAATTCATCTAGCAATCAAGTATTTCCTATACTACCTAATAATTTAATTAAAGAACTTGAGAAAAAATACTTATTTATAACTTGGGAAAAAATCGATAAAGAGAATTCAGCTATTCGTCTTGTTACATCTTGGGCAACAGAAGAGGAAAAAGTATTAGAGTTTATAGCTGATGTGAAATTATATAATTAATGTATAAAAAGATAGAAAACTAGAGTTAACTAGTTAATTCTGTCTTTTTTATTATATAACAATAGAAGTATTAAATTGTAAATTTCAAATTTTATAAAAAGTAAGAATATTATGGGAAGTTATGATACAATTATTACATGTAGCACTTAGTATGTTGTAAAAATGTAATAAAATTCATAAAAAGGTATTGACAGTTACCTTACGTAACCTTCTATTATATTAGTATAGGGTAAGGTATACGATTGCTTTGGAGGGATAAATATGAATAGTAATGAATTTTATACCACAGGGGAATTTGCAAAGAAAGCAGGAGTTACCATTAGAACTATTAGATATTATGATAGCAAAGGAATTCTTAAGCCATCATATACAAATAACCTAGGATATAGATATTACTCCGATGAAGATTTCATAAAATTAAAAAAGATCTTAGCATTAAAGTACTTGGGATTATCCTTAGATGAAATTATAAGCACAGAAAAGTGTGATTATAAGAAAGAAGATATGATGAATTCTCTGAAACTTCAGAAAAGTATTATTAAAAACAAGATGAATAATATGAAGGTAGTATTAAATGCTATAGAAACTGCTGAATTTAGTATAAATGAGAACTCTAACATGAAATGGGAAGAGTCTATTGATGTAATAAAATCTCTGGAGAGTGAAAAAGAATTATTACAACGTAGCAGAGATGCATCTAATTTAAACGAAGGTGTGAAGCTAATGGATAGATTCTCGACAAACAGATATGGGTGGTATCCATGGGTATTTGATAATATAAAAATCAAAAATAAGGATAAGGTTTTAGAAGTAGGTTGTGGTAATGGAGTTTTATGGACTAAAAATATGGACAATCTACATAAAAGTATAGAAGTTACTCTAACAGAGATATGTGAAGAAATGATAAATGAAGCAAAGTTAAATTTGGGAAATGATTCCAAGAGGTTTAATTTTATAATAACTGATTTAACTTCATTACCTTTTGATGACAATAGTTTTGATGTAGTAATTGCTAATCATATATTATTTTTTATGAAAGATATAGATTTAGCTTTGGCTGAAATTAGTAGAGTTGTTAAACCTAATGGTGTAGTATATTGTTCTACTATTGGAAGTAATCATTTAAAAGAGTTACAAGAGTTAATGCTAAGCTTTAGTAGTAGTATACGTATATATGAAGATAAGTTATCTTCTAAATTTGGATTAGAGAATGGAGAAAAAATACTTAATAGATATTTTAATAAAGTAGAGAAAGTTTTGTATGATGATAAACTTATAGTTAATGATACCAAAAATATATTAGAATATATATATTCTATACCTGGAAATATATTAGATATTATTGATTCCAAGAAAAAAGAATTTGAAGGTTATATTAGAAAAACTATTGATAAAAATGGAGAAATTTATATAACCAATAGCTTAGGTTTATTCAAGGCTAAAAATATATAAGATGTAAACTTTTACTTGTGTAAAACAATATTACATAATTTAATTTATTACTTAGGTTATGGGGTATTGATATTATAAATAAAAAATTGTTAGTTTTAAAAAAGTAATTTTAATTAACAAAATATTACATGAGAAAGGAAAGAGTTATGGGAATAAATGTTACAAGCGAAATTAAACCGTTAAAAAAAGTCTTGTTGCATAGGCCTGGTGCTGAAATTGAGAACTTAACACCGGAATATCTGGAGAGGTTATTATTTGATGATATTCCTTATTTAAAAGTAGCCCAGGAAGAACATGATGCCTTTGCACAGGTTTTGAGAAACAATGGAGTAGAAGTTGTATATTTACATGAATTAGCAGCAAAAGTAATAGAAAAACCAGATGTTAAAGATGAGTTTATTAAAATGTTTATAAAAGAAGCGAAGGTAGAAAGTGACCAAGTTCAAGAAGAATTATATAACTATTTAAGTAGCTTTAATTGTAATGAAGAGCTAATTAGAAAGACTATGGCTGGAATTAGAAAGTCAGAATTGAAAGAAGCAAAGGTAAAGAACTTAGAGGATTATGTAAATGAAGCATATCCTTTTATTACAGATCCAATGCCAAATCTTTATTTTACAAGAGATCCTTTTGCATCCATAGGAAACTCTATAAGTTTAAATAGGATGTATTCTGAAACGAGAAATAGAGAAACTATATATGCACACTTTATATTTAAATATCATCCTGATTTTAAGGGAACTAATAGGTTATACGACAGAGATTTTGAGTATCATATAGAAGGTGGAGATATTCTTAATATATCTGAAAAGGTTCTTGCTATAGGAATATCTCTAAGAACAGCGCCACAGGCTATTGAGAAAATATCAGAGAGAATATTTTTTGAAACACCAGATAGTAAAATTGAAACTGTATTAGCGTTTAAAATACCAAAAACTAGAGCATATATGCACCTAGATACAGTATTTACTCAGGTTGACTATGATAAGTTCACTATTCATCCACAAATAGAAGGACCTCTAGAGATATTTGAATTAACTAAAGGGGAAAATGGAAAGGTGAAGCTTACTAAGGAAAGTATGACATTGCAAGAGATATTGTCAAAATATTTAGAATGTGATGTGAAGTTAATTAGATGCGGTGGTGGCGATTATGTAATTTCACAAAGAGAGCAATGGAATGATGGTTCTAACACTTTGTGTATAAGACCTGGTGAAGTTATTGTATATTCAAGGAACTATGTAACTAATAAGATATTAGAGGAATATGGAATAAAAACTCATGTTATACCATCATCAGAATTGTCAAGGGGTCGTGGGGGGCCAAGATGTATGTCTATGCCTTTAATTCGTGAATCTTAAAGATATAAATATAACTAAAATTTATTCAATATTATAAATTTACAAAAATTAAAATATATTCACAAAATAAAAAAACTTCTTTAAGTATTCAATAACTAAATACTAAAGGAGAATAAAATAAAACTATACAAAAAAATATAACATATCAGGGGGAGTATAACAATGGCAATTAATTTAAGAGGACGTTCATTTTTGAAATTATTGGATTTTACACCAGAAGAAATTAGATATTTATTAGACTTATCTAAGAACTTCAAAAATTTAAAGAGAGCTGGAGTACCTCATAAAAATTTAGAGGGAAAGAATGTTGCAATACTATTTGCTAAGGATTCTACTAGAACAAGATGTTCCTTTGAAGTAGGAGCTATGGATTTAGGTATGGGCGTAACTTATTTAGGACCTACAGGTTCTCAAATGGGTAAAAAAGAATCTATTGCGGATACAGCTAGAGTATTAGGTAGAATGTATGATGGTATAGAATATAGAGGTTTTGACCAAGAAATAGTTGAAGAATTAGCAGCTTACGCAGGAGTTCCAGTTTGGAATGGATTAACAACTGAGTTCCATCCAACTCAAATGCTTGCAGACTTATTGACTATAGAGGAGAAGTTTGGAAGATTAAAAGGAATTAACTTTGTATATATGGGTGATGCTAGAAATAATATGGGTAACTCTTTAATGGTTGCTTGTGCAAAAATGGGATTAAACTTTACAGCTTGTGCACCTAAGGAATTATTCCCAGCTGAAGAGCTAGTTGAAACTTGTAAAGCAATTGCTAAGGAAAATGGATGCACTATAACATTAACCGAAGATGTTATGGCTGGAACTAAAAATGCAGATGTTATCTATACTGATGTTTGGGTATCTATGGGGGAACCAGATGAAGTTTGGGAAGCAAGAATAAAAGAGTTAAGACCATATCAAGTAAATAGAGCAGCTATGGAAAATGCCAATCCAGAAGCTGTATTTATGCACTGTTTACCAGCATTCCATGATTTAAAAACTGTAGTAGGAAAAGAAATGGGAGAAAAATTTGGAATGACTGAAATGGAAGTTACTGACGAAGTATTTGAATCAAAACAATCTGTAGTATTTGATGAAGCTGAAAATAGAATGCATACAATTAAAGCAGTTATGGCTGCAACTATAGGGCTATAATAATTAAACCCCTTTCTTATAATTGAGAAAGGAAGGGGTTTAACCTATTATTTAATTAACTAAACAATAAGATATTATATTTAAGCCATAGATAAAAATATAATATTCTCAACATATTTTATATTTAAATTATATATGAGGTGAATTAAATGAAGGAACTAGTAATAGCTTTAGGGGGAAACGCCTTAGGAAAAACAGCTGAAGAACAATTAGAGTTAGTTAAACATACAGCAAAAACCATCGTTGACTTAGTAGAAGAAGGCTATAATGTAATTGTTGGTCATGGGAATGGTCCACAGGTAGGAATGATAAACTTAGCTATGGAATTTGCAGCAAATAATGGAGCAAATACTCCATTAATGCCTTTTGCAGAATGCGGTGCCATGAGTCAAGGGTACATTGGATATCACTTACAACAATCCATTAGAACAGAGCTTTTATCTAGAGGAATTAGAAAAAATGTTGCTACTGTAGTTACTCAGGTTGTAGTTAATGAAAATGATGAAGCTTTTAAAAACTTAAGTAAACCAGTAGGAATGTTCTATAGCAAGGAAGAAGCTGAAAAAATAGCTGCGGAGAAAGGGTTTACCTTTGTAGAGGATGCAGGTAGAGGATATAGAAGAGTAGTTGCATCTCCACAGCCACAAAAAATTGTAGAGCTTGAAACAGTTAAACAATTAGTTGAACAAGGAACTATAGTTATTACTGTTGGAGGTGGTGGTATTCCTGTAGTAGAGGAATCAGATGGATCTCTTAGAGGTGTTGCAGCAGTTATAGATAAAGATAAATCAAGCGCTAAACTTGCAAAAGATCTAGATGCAGAAATGCTGGTTATTTTAACAGCTGTTGATAGAGTTTGTATAAACTTTAATAAGCCAAATCAAGAAGAACTATCAGAAATTAATTTAGAAGATGCAGGTAAATATATACAAGAAGGCCACTTTGCTAAGGGTTCAATGTTACCTAAAGTAGAAGCATGTATGGACTATGTTAAATTCAGTAATAATGGTAAAGCATTAATAACTTCTCTAGAAAGAGCTAAAGAAGCATTACATGGTAATACAGGAACTATAATAACAAAATAGTAATATTTTCTATAGATTAAACTAGAGTAGGAGGATTTATAACAGCTATGAATGATGTTTTAAGTCCTCATTTTTATATATAAATTTTAGTAAAGATGATACAATTATTTTATATTATGTATAACTAACTAATATTTTTCTATTCTGTGAAGATGAAAGCTAATAGTGGAGAAATTTCGGTGAGTATTAACTAAAATAATTAATCATGGAGGTATATTAATATGATTACTATTGTAGCAAAAAAGACTATAAAGAAAGATAAAAAAGAAGAATTTAAAAACTTAGCTAATAAGCTTATAGAAGAAAGTAGGAAAGAAACTGGATGTATAGAGTATGATCTATACGAAGAGTTGAATAATAGTAATGTAGTTGCATTTATTGAGGTTTGGAAAAATGAAGAAGCAATAAATTTACATAACAATACAAGACATTTTACTACTCTCGTACCAGAACTTGCTAAATTTCAAGAGGGAGAAACAGAAATAACTCTTTATAAAAAAATATAGATAGAAAACCTATTTCAAGGAAAACATTGAAATAGGTTTTATTAGTATTTAAGAAAATACTCCTTAATTCTCATTTAATTAATGTATAAAAATACATATTTTCAAAATAGAAAATGGATTATATGTAAAATTAGACTAAGCGAGAAATTTCATAAAATATACCTTGAAATAAAATGAAGTTTATTACATATATTATAAAACCTTAAAGATAACCATATAATTATCCAGTAAAATAGTGAATAATGTAACTATTATTATATAAAAATATATATATTCAATAAAATAAATATTAGTTTTCTATTGTAATTTTATTAGTTTTGGAATAAAGTATTAATTGCTGATAAATTTCTAGGTTATATTAGATAGATACATAATAGAAATAGGGATTTGAAAGTAAAATTTAACTGAATGCTAATATAACATAAGTGGCATTTTAACGGAGGGGAATTATATGGATATTAACTTAATTGGAGTACCTCTTTATTATGGATGTGATAGAGTAGGGGTAGAAAATGGACCAGATGAATTAAGAGAAAATGGAATTAAAGAATTATTAGAAAATCATAAAAATAAGGTATATGATTTAGGTAATATTTATGTTGATAATACAAAGGATAAGCAACCGTTTGAAGCCGGAGTAAATGCAAAATACATCAATGAAATTTTGGAAGTAACTGAGAATTTAGCTAATTCGGTTTATAGTTCCCTATGTAGTGGAGGTTTTCCTATAACTTTAGGTGGAGATCATGCTTTAGCTATGGGAAGTGTTGCAGGAACAAGTAAATATTTCCATGGAGATATAGCTGTAATATGGATTGATGCCCATGGTGATATAAATACCTTTGAGACAAGTCCCACAGGAAATGTTCATGGTATGCCATTAGCTGCATCCATGGGATTTGGAGATGAATCTTTAACAGATTTATATTTTAAAGGTATAAAAGTTAAAAAGGAAAATGTATTTATAATAGGGGCAAGAGATTTAGATGAAGGTGAACTTCAATTAATTAAAGATATAGATTTAACTGTTTGGACTATGGATAAAGTAAAAGAGATAGGTGTAGATCAAGTGTGTGTGGAACTTTTAGAGGTTTTAAAAGCACGAGGAATAAAAAATATTCATATTAGCTTTGATATAGATTCTGTAGATCCAAAATTAATAAAGGGTACAGGAACTCCAGTTCCAAATGGATTTAATATAAATGATGCAGAGAAGTTATTAACCAGCATATTTAATACTAGATTGGTTAAATCTATGGATTTTGTAGAATTTAATCCATATTTGGATGATACTGATACTACTTTAAAAAGTTGTATGACGTTAATAAAGAAAATAGGAGAATTAATATAGATATAAAAATTAAATAATTAGAATCTGAGAAATGTAGTATAATATGTTTAATGATATATGTTTATCCGATGACTATCAGCTCTAATACTCCCATCTTCTTCAAAGTGGGAGCAAAGAACTCTGCTTATTTTAGAGCATCTCTTTATGGAGGTGCTTTTTGTATTTTAATATATCTTATTGTAGTTGAGATATAATAAGTATTATACTTATCAGACCCACCTCGTAAAAAAACAAATGATACTTATCTGAAATTGAGTTGGATAAATATAACATGTTTATTACTCTTCTTAAAATCACATAATATAAGTGCTTATAAGTTATATTTAGAGGAGGTAAGAACATGAGAAAACTTTCAGAAGCAGAAGTACTATCTTTAACATCACTATTGAAGATGGAGCAAGATGGATTAATTGTACAAAGAGCAGTGAATGCACTAATAACAGATGAAAATTTAAAAAGACAAGGTGAATCTAGTACACTAGCATCAGAGGGTAGGATAAAAGGATTACAACAATTTATTAATGAAAATCAAGTAACAGTTCCAAGGGAGGTATAATGGAATGGCAAATTTAGTTGGAAACCTAATTAAAAATAACATTAATATCAATGATGAGGTTATATCTACAAATATGCTTTCTTCTGGAAAAGCTGCAGCTGACGCTTATCTTAATGCTACATTAACAAGTAGTACTCCAGAGTTAAGATCCATATATTCTTCCGGCTTAAGTCAAATAGTTGGAGGGCATACTGCTCTTACAGAATTAGCTGTAAACAAAGGTTGGGCTAAACCTTATAATTCACCTATGCAACAATTGACTGACACTTATAATGAATCAAAAACTGTAACTGATCAAACTGAACAATAACATAAAAAATCTATTATAATTAATTGTAAGGGGATGCTACACAATAGAAAGTAATTTCTAGGTGGGACAGCACCTCTTATTTTTTGTATATAAAATATGTAATGATAAGTTTGTAGTGTTAAAAATGTAAATGAATAATTGTAGGATATTGTGCATAGGGGGCATTACCTTGAAAGTTATAAAATATAAAGAGTCAAAAGATTTTTTTGATAGAAGTACAGAAGTTTCTTGTAGGATCTTAAATTATAAGTGGAGTAGATATGTTAAGTAAAGACATTGATAAGATGGAGTCAAAGGTATAAAGATTATAACAATAAAAGGACACCCTATTGTGTCCCTTTGTCAATAAATATTTGACCATTACCAACTATAACAATTCGATAGTCAGGCTTAAGAGGAATTAAATTATACTTAGCTGACTTAGGTTCAAGACGTATAGATTGTAATATAAGTTGATTTTCATCATAAAGAGTAAGAAAAACACTACTATCTGGTGAAATATTTTGAACCAGATAAGTTTCATTTGGGGATACGTTGAAATCAGTTGCTTTATAAACACCTTCTGTAAATACATTTTCAGCAAATACACGTGTTGAAGCAAAAGTGCTTAATACCAATGTAATTGAAATTAACAATATGGCAGTAAATTTTTTCATAGCACAACCACCTTTCACCTTTAGTTTGTGTAATTGAAAGAATAATATGCAAATTTGTGGATTAGGGAAATGAATTAGTTAGTGTAAAAATTTAACAAACCTTGCTTAGAGTACCTCTTTATAGAGGTTATTTTTACAATTTGATACATTTTATTGTAATTATGCTATAATAAGTTTAAGATGTTATGATTATAAGTGGACAATTATAGATTATTACTATCATAAAATAAGGAGGATTTTTATGATTGATGTAAAGCAACTTACATTAAAGTATCCAAGTGGAAAAGGAGTTTTTGATTTGAACTTCTCTGTAAAAAAAGGAGAAGTTATGGGTTATTTAGGTCCAAATGGTGCTGGGAAAACAACTACAATTCGTGCTTTAATGGGCTTTATGCAGCCAAATAGTGGGGCCTGTACAATAGGTGGACTTGATTGTATAAAAAGTGCTCCAGAAATTCAAAAAATTCTTGGATACATACCTGGTGAAATTGCATTTCTTAACGATATGAATGGGGATGAATTCCTTAAATTTATGAACGAAATGAGAGGAACAAAGGATACATCAAGACAAAAGCAACTAATGGAAATGTTTGAGATTGAACCAAAAGGCAAAATTAAAAAGTATTCAAAGGGCATGAAGCAAAAAATAGGTATTATTACTGCTTTTATGCATAATCCTGATGTGCTTATTTTAGACGAACCTACTAGTGGACTTGACCCTCTTATGCAAAATCGATTTGTTGAACTTATATTAAATGAAAAGGCTAATGGTAAAACTATCTTGATGTCCAGTCACATGTTTGAAGAAGTGGAAAAAACCTGTGATAATGTGCTAATTATCAAGGATGGCAGAATTGTTAAACAATCCGATGTACAAACTCTTAAAAACGCTCAACGTAAAGGCTTTATCATAAAACCTGACGATGTTTCTACTACTTTAAATCTTCTTAAGAATAGAGGTTTTGAGGTCAGTGTTACAGCTGATAATGCACTTGAAGTTTTCGTAACTGGAGAAAATATTGATTCTTTCATTAAGACTTTAGCACAATCTACTGTACTGAGTTTTGATGTTAAATCTCAATCGCTAGAAGATATTTTCATGCAGTTCTACAATAAGGGGGATAAATAGTTATGAGTTTTGCATTATTTAAAACTACATTAAAAAAGAACTGGACGCTACTCCTTATTTTCTTTGGAGTGCTGACTATGTACATGACTATAATGATTTCTATGTATGACCCTAACGATATGGAAGCACTGACATCCATGCTTAAATTGCTTCCAGAAGATATAATGAAAGCTATGGGTTTCACAAATGTTGTTACAGACCTTACAGGTTATCTTGCAAGCTGGCTTTATGGACTATTAATGTTTGGATTTCCTATGGTTTACTGCATAATTCTCGGAAATAGACTAGTAGCAAGGATGGTAGATAATAGTTCATTTGTTTATCTTCTATCCACACCTAATTCAAGATCCAAAATCATAATTACACAAGGTATCTATGCACTAGTTTCTATAATAGTGCTGTTTATAGCCTTATTTGGAGTAGGTGTTATATTTAGTGAAGTTATGTTTTCAGGCAGCTTGGACACTAGGCAATTTTTAAGTCTAAACTTCACAACAATGCTTGTTAATATGGTTGTAATGATGATTAGTTTTTTCTTCTCATGCTTATTTAATGAAACAAAATTGTCACTTACTTTTGGGGCAGGCATTCCAATAGCATTTCTTCTTATGAATATGCTAGGTGGTGCATCAGCAGATATGGAGATATTGAAAGATCTATCTATTTATGGTTTTTATGATCCAGTAAAATTGGTTCAAGGTAGTGATATATTGGGTATTAATCTTATCTATATTGGTATAATTATTTTTCTTTTCGTTGCTAGTGTGCTGATTTTTAAAAAGAGAAGACTACCACTATAGTTTTTTCGAAATAAGTAAGAGACAATCAAACACATTTGATTCTTAAATAGCGTAACAAATATATACTTAAATTACGTATTCATGATACCGTATTGTTCAATGTTAATATACGGTATTAAAGATAAAACTTAACATAAGCATATTGGAAATTAGTGCAATAAAACAGTTAGTATGATACACTTTTTTTATGAGTTAAGTCATAGTGGTATTATATGATGAATTAATGATTTATAAATAGTAATTTGTAGGGAAGATTATTTATATTTTGTGAGGTGAAAAGTAATGAGGAGTCTTGAATATACAGAGATGAGGGCTAAAATAATTGATCGATTGAAAGAACAAAAAAATGTTGTATTAGCAACCTGCGAAAATGGAAAAGTTACTGCTAGAACTGTTTACTGCACATCAAATGAATTGAAAATATATTTTATGACTTCGAAAGCCTATGCGAAATATAAACAAATTATTAAAAATCCTTTAGTAGCAATGTGTTTTAATAATGTACAAATACAAGGAAGAGCAGTCATATTAGGACATCCATCAAGTGATGAAAATAAAGAAATTTTAGAGAGATGTGAGCATCTTGATAAGGAATTTATGTATTGGGCTAAATATAAAAATACGGTACTCATTGAAGTAGATATTACTGAAGTTGAGTGTTGGAATAATAATGGGCGTGAATATATAGATGTACTAAATAAAAAGAGTTATAGAATTGGATAATATTAGATTTTTAAGAAAGATGGTGAGTGAATTGGATATTAAGTTAGCGAGTCCAGAAGAAATTAAAATAGTAACCAATATTTCAAAGAGAGCTTTCGATACAGACGTAATGGTAGGTGCCGATGAGGTAGGAGGGCCACCCAATTATGATTCTGAAAAATGGCATAAAAAAATGATGTTAAGTCATAATTTATACACTATAAAGCAGGAGGATTATCTCATTGGCGGAGCCGTTTTATTTCAGGATAAAAGAAATAAGGAGATTATGTATGTGGGAAGAATATTCATAGATCCAAAAGAGTATGAAAAAGGTTTCGGATTAGAATCAATGAAATATATTGAAAAGATGTTTCCCAAGATTACAACATGGCGCTTAGAAACTCCGGTTTGGAATATAAGAACAAATTCATTTTATAAAAAGCTTGGATATTTGGAAATGTACAGAGATAAGGAATCTGTTTATTATCAAAAAGAGGTATGAGTATAATGGGAAGTTCATCAAATTCCAATTTGTAGGGTTGATATAACATATTTTTTATTCAGTTATGTCGTACCTTTCTTAAATGGCCAAACTAATATACAATTAAATGATTTATTTACAGGATATGTTATAATAGTATTAAATTGTTTCGGGCAAATAGGAGTTTAAAGGAGAGGTATTTATGATAATGATAGAACGTGCTGAATTGGATGATGCACAAGCCATAACAGAAATAAAGACTATTGCTTATAATAAAGAAATTAACACATACTTAGGTAGAAATGGAGGACCTCCAGGCTATGATGAGGTCGAGTCTCAAATTTATATTATCAAAAACTTTATTGCTTATAAAATTGAATTAGATAATCAAATTATTGGGGCATTGTTTCTTATCCCTTTAGATGATAATAAGATGAGATTCGAGGATTTTGTAATAGAACCATCATTTCAAGGAAAAGGTTATGGTTATAGAGTAATGAATTTGATTGAAAAAACATATCCAGATATAAAAGAATGGTTTCTATCTACTCCAGTATTTAGTGTTGGTAATCAACATTTATATAAAAAATTTGGTTATTATGAAATAAGTAGAAATGATGATGAAATAGAGTATTGTAAAAGAATTATATAATATATATATTCCAATTTAGCAAATAGATTTAAATGAACAATTTTAGCATATGTGAAGTAGAGATTAAATTATGTTCTTTGAGGGGGAGAGCCAACATTTTCGACAAAACCCCCGCTAAGAACAAAAGTGGGTAAATTAATTCTACAAATTGGAATTTAGCGAACTTCCTGTTATGCTCATAACAGGAAGTTATGGTTTTCTTGCAAGTTGTAAATCTATTGTATCGTATATAGTAATAATACCACCGTTATCATTAATTGCTTCTCTTATTTCATCAAAGAATTTCATTCTTGTGGTTTCTTCAATAGCAATATGATCTGAATAAGTACCTAATAATGATGTATATTCGTCAGCTGTAAAAGTTCTTGTTCTATGATAGAGTGTATAACTTACATCTATAAATCCATATTTGTAAGCTATATTTGCTATATTTTTAGCA